>JAMLGZ010000001.1:1948784-2598379 GCA_023957385.1 Brumimicrobium sp.
GTCTTTGGTAACATTACCCTCTTCATCAAACTCATAGGTTGTTCCTTTACCCATATAGTTAAAGCCAGAATAACGTAAACCATACATTAATGCAATCCTATTTCCAATTTTTTGTTCATTTTGGATATATGCGCCAAGTTCTAGTCCATGTCTATCTTTTAGTTTTATTTCATTTACTCCATAAGCCAATCCATCTCCTTCTAAAGAGCCAGGCTGAAATGTATGGTGTATTCCTACTACTCCAAATTTCAATGTGTTGTTCGTATTTATATAGTAAGTATAATCTTGTTTTAGATTATAATCTGTTATAGACGAATGCATTCCTATTTTCAATTCATTATGGGTAACTGTAAATTTGTAATCGAAGCGACTAAATATAAAGGAAGTGTTCACAAACATCTTGTCACTAATCACAGCATTCCACCTAAGAGTTGCCGTTTTATTTCCCCAATCCAAACTGAAGTCTTTATTAAAATCAAATTTATCTCTTCCAAAATATCCAGACAAATAAATACGGTGCTTTTCGCCAATTTTATAGTTCAATTTAGCATTCACATCATAGAAGTAAAGTTTGGTTTTCTTAAGCATATCTTGTTTGGAAAGTTTTAAGAAAATATCAGCATAACTTCTTCTTCCCGATACTATAAAAGATCCTTTATCTTTCACTATAGGGCCTTCCACGGTTAGTCGCGAAGAAATCAATCCTATTCCCCCTGTGGCCGAATAATTTTTTAGACTTCCATCACGCATATATACGTCCATTACAGAAGAAGCCCTTCCTCCGTATTCAGCAGGAATTCCAGATTTATAAAGGGCAACATCCTTTATCGCATCAGAGTTAAATACAGAGAAGAATCCCATTAAATGCGTAGCATTATATACAATAGATTCATCCAAAAGAATTAAATTTTGGTCCGCACCCCCACCGCGCACGTAAAAACCAGAACTACCTTCGCCTCCCCCTTTTACGCCTGGCGTAAGTTGAAGTGTCTTCATAATGTCTTGTTCTCCAAAAATAACAGGAATTGTTTTGATTTCATCAGGTGTTAGTCGGGTCACCTCCATTTGAGAGGAAGTAATATTATGGTTTCCTTTTTGGGAAGTGATTTTCACTTCTTCTAATTGTTGTACATCTTTTGGGGTAAATAATTCAATATGAATAGTAGTGTCTTTAGAAAAATTCTTGTGAATTTCTAAATTTTCCATTCCTGAATAGCGATAAATCAGTGTGTAATCTCCAGATGGAATCGTAAGGGAATAAAAGCCATATACATTAGTACTAGCGCCTGTATTTGAAAGTTCTTTCACAACTACAGTTGCTCCAAATAAATCTTCACCACTTTTGCCATCGGTAATCCTACCACTGATGGTAATCTTTTGAGCGTTGATTAGCGATATTGTTGAAATGAAAAAAAGAAATAGCGCACAACTAATTCTTAGGATATTTTGCATTTAATCAATTTAATTAATTTAACAATAAATTAGTATTACATTACTTATTTAGATACAAAATTATAAAAATAAGTTGTTATAAATTTATTGTCTAAAAAAGATTGTATTCTATTTTTTTTATATCTTAGCGTTTAAAATTAACAAATTTACTATGACCTATAAGAAAATATACTTGATTTTTGGACTTATCACACTTTTATTGATGGCTAACTCATGCAAAGATGATAACAATTCTAATGGAAATTCAATAAATGATACGATTAAAGAAGTATTTAATCCAGATCGTTCTTTTAATGCTAATTTCGATGGAAAATTATTTTCTATCCCTTCTCCTATACAAACAGCGTTATTGATAAAATCTTTGTCACTCCCATTCAATGAGACATTATTAAACAACAAAGATAACATTAGTAAATATGTTCAAGAAGATATGAAAGCTATCAATTTGGGGGTTTATAGTGCAGACTTAGGATATGTATCTTTATATAACCAAAGCGCGAAATCTATTAACTATATGAGTTTAGTGGAATCTTTAGCAAATGATTTAGGTATTTCTGGTGCTTTTGATAAAAATTTCATTAAACGTTTTGAGAATAATACAAGTAACGAAGATAGCTTATTAGTACTCATCTCTCATGGTTTACGTAAAGCAGATAATTTCTTAAAAGAGAATGATAGAAAGAATATGTCTGCTCTTATCTTAACAGGTGGTTGGGTAGAGTCTATGTATTTAGCTACTCAAATCTATAACTCTTCAAAAAATAATGAGATTTTAATTAGAATTGGAGAACAAAAACAGAGTTTAACAACTATTTTAGAATTATTAGAACGATATAATTCAGACGGAGCGAATGATAAATACATTACTCTTTTTAATGATTTACAAACTTCTTTTTCTCAAATCGAGACAAATTATGAATATATTGAACCAGTAACTGATAAGGCAAAAAAATTAACAACCATTAAAAGTAAAATGACAATTGTAATCTCAGACGAATTAATGACGGAAATTATAGAGAAGATGCAATCAATCAGATCTACGATTGTAATGGGATAATATTTAATTTAATACACACTTCATAACATAACAAACACTTATATGAAAAAAGGATTTATTTTCGGACTTTTATTTATAGCCTTTAGTGCATTCTCAGGATACACACAGGATTGTGATTCTATTTATCGCGTGGTTGAGAAATACATGTCAACATCAAAGGATGGACGTTCATTTGTTTCTGACGGACAAGTTTATGCTGCTTTCTTAGATAATGAAAAAGCAGAATTTAATGCTACATTATATGGAAATTCTTATTATCGTATTGCTGCTTCCGCTGGAACAAAAGATGATTATGCAATTTTCACGATATATGACATAGATGATAATGTTTTATTTACAAATGCTGACCAAGCAAATAGTCCTTATTGGGATTTTAAAGTAGAAAATACCATTCCTGTTCGTATTCAAACTGAATTTGATACAAACAAAAGAATTACAGGTTGTATCATTATGATGATTGGTTTTTTAAAATAACTTTTTAGTTTAGATTTTTTAAATGAGTGAGAAGGTACTTCAGATTTTAATGCAATTATTTGCAATCATTGCATTAGTTGATGATACACCCGATTCCTCTACAGATCAAAATAAAGGAAGAAAAATTGTAAAGCAATTTCTTGGTCAAGAAATTGGTTTAGAATTAGTGGATAAATACCTCGCTGTATTTGATTCATTTATTGAAACATATCACGAAAAACAAGACGAAAACTCAAAAAAGAAAAAGACTTCTGTTAATTCTGTTAAAATCCTTAGAATTTGTGCGGAAATTAATAAAGAACTTATTCAAATTCAAAAGATTATTGTTATCACACGTTTGATTGAGTTTGCAAATTCTAATCAAAACATTACTGAACTTGAATTTGAATTTATTAAAACGGTGGCTGAATCATTTAATATTACAGATACTGAATTCAAAAATATTTATGATTTTGTAATTTCTGATGAGATATCCACTAAAGATTCTGAAGATTTCTTATATATCACTACAGATCAAAAGGTAAATTGGGAGAAATCAAAAAAAATAATTATTGAAGGTTTAGAGGGTGAAATCGTCATCTTACAGGTGAAGAGTGTAAATGCATTCTTTCTCAAGTATCTCGGAACTGACCAAATTATCTTAAACGGGCAAATTGTTCCTTCAAAAAGGCAACATATGTTTACGCCTGGTTCTTCCATTAAAACTACCAGATCACGCACAATTTACTATTCTGATGTTGTTACAAAATTCTTGGACAATATCTCTGAGGAAAAAATAACTTTCTCATGTAATAATATAGTGTACAGATTTAAGGGGCACAAGACTGCCCTCCACAATATTCATTTTGAAGAAAATGGAGGTGGACTCATTGGAATCATGGGTGGATCTGGAACTGGAAAATCCACTCTACTAAGTGTACTAAACGGTAGGTTAAAACCAACTGAAGGAAGTGTAGTAATAAATGGGGTTGATATTCATCAAAATCCAAAAGAAATTGAAGGGGTTATAGGTAATATCTCTCAAGATGACTTGTTAATTGAAGAACTTACAGTTTTTGAAAACCTTTATTTCAATGCACAGCTTTGTTTTAAAGAATTATCTAAAAGAGAAATAACAATCAAGGTAATAGAACTATTAAAAGTTCTTGGGCTGTATAATAGCAAAGACTTAAAGGTTGGTAACCCTCTCTCTAAAACAATCTCTGGCGGTCAACGAAAAAGGTTAAATATTGCACTAGAATTAATTCGTGAACCTTCCGTATTATTTGTAGATGAACCTACATCTGGATTAAGTTCTCGAGATTCTGAAAATATTATGGACCTACTTAAAGAGTTAGCTTTGAAAGGAAAGTTGATTTTTGTAGTTATCCATCAACCTTCTTCAGATATCTTTAAGATGTTTGATCGATTGCTCCTTTTGGATCAGGGTGGTTATCCTATTTTTTACGGCGATCCTATCGACAGCGTTGTTTATTTTAAAACGGTTATTGCACACGCCAATTGTGAAGAAAGGTATTGCCCTGTATGTGGAAATGTAAACCCTGAACAGATATTTAAGATTATCGAGTCAAAGGTGATTGACGAATATGGTTCTGCTACAGATGTTAGAAAAATTTCGCCTAAGGAATGGAATGAGCGATTTTTAGAAGAAAGAAAAATAATTGAAGTAGAAAGATATACGGATAAGCTAAATAAGCAAAATAAAATACCTGGAAGAATAAAGCAATTTATTGTCTTTCTAAAAAGAGATACGCTTTCCAAATTATCTAATAAACAATATGTGCTTATCAATTTCCTAGAAGCTCCGCTTTTAGCAATATTATTAGGATTCTTTGTTAAGTATTTCTCAACAACTGGTCAATTAGCCTATTCCTTTGAAGACAATGAAAATCTACCTCAATTTTTATTTATGTCTTCCATTGTTGCGCTCTTTATCGGTTTAACAGTCGCATCAGAAGAAATTATTAAAGATGCCCGCATACTAGAGCGTGAATCCTTCTTGAATTTATCTAGAGGTAGTTACCTCATGTCTAAATTGGTAATTATGTTTACCATTTCAGCAATTCAATCTGCCTCTTTTGTTTTAATTGGGAATTTTATACTTGAAATAAAAGGAATGTGGCTAGAATATTGGCTAATTTTGTTCTCAACTTCTTGCTTTGCGAATCTGTTGGGTCTCAACATATCAGCTACATTTAATTCAGCTAAGGTAATTTATATTCTTATCCCCTTAATGATTATTCCTCAGTTAATGTTTAGTGGAGTTATCGTGAAATTTGATAAGTTACATCCTTGGTTTGCCAAAGAAGAAAGTGTGCCATGGATTGGAAATATTATGGCTTCCCGCTGGTCATACGAAGCTCTCGCTGTTTCTCAATTTAAAGATAATCGATACGAAGCCCCTTTCTTTGATATACATCAAAAAATTAGTGAATTTTCATGGAAGAGAGATTATTGGTTGACAGAAATTAAGAATCAACAAAATATCTATTCTCTTTATTTTAATACACTAGAAAAAGATAAAGTAAAAGTAGCTGAAGATGCTAGATTGATCTTGTTAAAAGAATTAAAGAAGGAAAGAAATTTATATAATCCTACTCCAGAGTTAAAGAGTGACGAATGTATTGAAGCTTTGGAGAACAAAACTTGGAATGATAAAACAAATGCTATTTTAACCGATTACCTCGCTAAGCTCAAAACTATTTATACGAGAGGTGTTAATACCAACTTCAAGCTGCAAAATGAATTGATTGTTAAAATTGGAGACTCCACTTTCCAACAAATGAAAAGCGATTATTTTAATGAATCTCTTTCAGATTTTGTTACAAACCGAAGAGAACTAAACAAAATCATTATTGAAGATGATGAGTTAATTCAAAAAGCAGACCCTGTATATAAAATATCTCGTGATAAAGGATTTTTCGAAAATCATTTTTATGCTCCTATTAAAAAGATATTTGGCTTCTATATTGATACTCTTTTTGCCAATCTAATTGTATTATGGGGAATGATTCTACTCTTCTTTATCACCTTATATATAAACTTCTTTAGGAAGATTATGGATCTATTCAATTTTTATATCTCTACTCTTTTTAAAGATTAGAATAATCTATTTATTTCATATTTGTTAATATTAGGTTAAATCTTTCACAAAAAGAAGAATACATACTTAATGAACTCTCATTTTTATTATTTTAGACTCGTCAAGTATATTTATAATGGGAGGGTTACAACTTAAGACTTTATGGAAAAAAGATTTTAGCCTGCTAAAACAATTGGGAGTCATTCTTCTCGTAATGACTATTACCCGAATTGTTTTTTTTATTGCCAATCGCAACTCTTTTGAGAATGTTGTCTTATTTGATTTTCTGGCTGGTATCTGGATTGATGCTATTACGATAGGAATATATTTCCTTCCCTATTATTGTATCTCACTTCTACCCTTCCCTCTCATAAATTTTAGATGGTTTCAGCTTTTTTTGAAAGTACTTTTTATGGTCACTTCGATTGTTATTTTAGTGTTTAATTTAATCGACGTTGAATATTATAAATATACATCTAAACGAAGTACATCAGATCTATTTACAATGATTACAACTGGAAATGATGTGAATCAATTGATTACAACCTTTATAATAGATTTTTGGTGGTTGATTATCTTACTTATCCTCTTTATAATTTTAATAAATTATCTATTTAACAAAACTTTACCTAAAGAAAAATTAAATTACTACCCTATTCTCGAACTATTAAATTGCGGATTGGGGGTTGCTATTTTTATCATAATTGGTCGAGGGGGAATTGGAATACGACCTGCAGATATGCTTACTGCTTCTCAATTCACCACTCCTCAAAAAATTGCTTTAGTAACAAACACTCCGCTATCTATTATAAAGACTATGGGAAAACATTCTTTAGAAGAGAAGAACTATTTTCCTGAAAATAGCCCAATCATTTATCAACCTATACATAAAGGTTCACAAGAGCATCAAATTAATCCACAGGCAAATGTCATGGTTATTATTTTGGAAAGCTTTGGTAATGAATGGCTTGGTAAAAAGAATGGAAAAAATTACACTCCTTTTCTAGACTCTTTGTTAGACCAATCTCTTTATTTTACAAATGCTTTTGCGAATGGTAAAAAATCTATTGAGTCTCTACCTTCCATTTTTGCAGGAATTCCAAGTCTTTTTGATAATCCATATATTTCATCTAAATATGAGACAAATGAAATTAATTCACTTGTAAGCATCTTAAAAGATCAAGGTTATTCCTCTGCTTTTTACCATGGGGCAACAAATGGCTCCATGAAATTTGATGTGTTTACATCTCATTTAGGATTCGACCATTATTTTGGGCGAAATGAATATGACAATGAGGCGCACAGCGATGGAACATGGGGAATATTGGATGAATATTTTCTACCTTGGACTGTACGCTCTATAACCAAAGAATTGCGTGAACCTTTTATTGCTAGTGTTTTTACTCTTTCCTCTCACCATCCTTTTTATGTTCCTGAAAAATATAGAAATATTCTCCCAAAAGGAAAACACCCAATGGCACAAGCTGTAGCATACACAGATATGAGTTTGCGTTTATTCTTTGAGGAGGCAAAAAAACAACCTTGGTATGACAATACAATTTTTGTATTAGTAGCTGATCATACACCAACCGGAGTTACTTCAAGATTCGCACAACAAATCGGAATGTTTGAGATCCCTATTGCCTTCTTTGACCCTTCTGGAAAACTTGAACCAAAACAAGAGGAGAAAATATTCAATCAAATTGATATAATGCCTACTGTGCTTGATTTACTCGGATATAATAAAGATGTATATTCCTTCGGAAATTCCTACTATTCAGATAAAAAGTCATTTTCAATTAATTACATTGAAAACACTTTTTTATATTTCCAAGACAATTATATGATAAACTTCATAGGAGATAAGATAAATGCTTTATATAATTACAAAATAGATACGATGATGTATTATGATTCGTTGAGTCAATACGCTAATATCGGAAAAGAGATGGAGACTAATTTGAAAGGATTTATACAACGTTACAATAGAGACCTGATTAACAATTCTATGACCCTTAAATGAAAAAACGAATACAATTCATAATTAACCCAATATCAGGGATAGGAAAGAAAAATATCTTACCTTCTCTCATAGAGAAAAATATTGATCATTCTCAATTTGATTATGAAATCATATATACAGAACATCGTGGACATGCTCATGAACTGGCTAAACAAGCCGTGAAGGATGACATAGATGTTGTTTGTGTAGCAGGAGGTGATGGTTCTGTAAATGAAGTGGGAAGCGCTCTTATAGGCTCTGAAACCATACTTGCTATTTTACCTGCCGGATCTGGGAATGGAGTGGCTCGCCACTTGGGAATACCTTTAAAAATAGATAAAGCTATCCAACAAATTAATCAATTTAGAACAATTACAATCGATACGGTTTTATTGAATGATAAAAAAGCAATTGGTGTTTCAGGATTTGGTTTTGATGCTCTTATTTCTAAAGAATTTGATGAGCATCATACGCGAGGTATTTTTGGATATATTCAAGTTATAGCAAGAGAATTTCGTCATTTTTCAGGAATAAAGGTTATGTTAGACAACAAGAAGGAGTTTACAAACTTACTTTTATGTAGTGTAGCCAATACTTCTCAATTTGGTAATGGTTTTCATATATCTCCTGAATCTAATAATCAAGATGGAACTATAGAATTAGTATTTGTAAAAATCCCAAACTTATTTGGCTTTATTCGTATGGTTATTTCATCCTATAGAAAAAAACTCCATCTATTGAAAGATGTAGAAATTGTAAGCACAGTCGAGGCTGTCTTATCTGTACCCTATCGTATAGGTCATATTGATGGTGACCCTGTCTTGTACGAAGAAACTTCCATTCACTTGAAATGTGTTCCGCGATCTTTAAAAGTAATCATCTGATGAGTTCTTTAAATAAAACATGGAGTTCAATCCTAGATGAAGAATTTAAAAAAGAATACTTCATCCATTTAAAAGAGTTTATAGATACATCATATCAATCAAGTACATGCTACCCTCCTAAAGAATTAATTTTCAATGCTTTGAGGTTAACTCCTTTTGAAGAAGTAAAGGTTGTTATCATTGGACAAGACCCCTATCATGGACCCAATCAAGCGCATGGTTTATGCTTCTCTGTGAACGATGAAATTGCCTTCCCTCCTTCTCTTATCAATATCTTTAAGGAAATTAATCAGGATATTGGAAAGCCAATTCCAACAACTGGGAATTTAACTCACTGGGCAAAACAAGGCGTTTTCCTTCTAAATGCAACGCTTACTGTAGAAGCTCATCAAGCAGGATCTCATCAAGGCAAAGGTTGGGAGAAATTTACCGATGAAGTGATACGCATTCTTTCCAAAGAAAAAGAAGGACTCATCTTTCTTCTTTGGGGTGGTTTCGCTCGAAAAAAAGCCCAATTAATCAATAAAGAAAAGCATTATATCTTGGAAACAGGTCACCCTTCTCCATTAAGTGCTAACAGAGGTTTATGGTTTGGAAACAAGCACTTTAGCAAAACCAATGAGCTACTTCAAAAGTTAGGAAAAACTCCTATAGCTTGGTAACCCTCCTTAAAAACGACCATTCTCTAAAAGGCTGTAGTATCCATTGTCTGTAATGATGACATGGTCTAACACGGGTAAATCTATCATCTTACCAAATTCTGCAATACGTTTTGTAACGCTCACATCTTGCACACTGGCTTCCAATTTTCCAGAAGGGTGATTATGCAATAAAATACAAGAAGAAGCTTTGATGTCTAGCAATTCTTTGAAAATCAATTTCCCATCGGCAATAGTTCCCGATCGACCTCCTTTGGAGATGAGGATATTTCCAAGTACTTTGTTACTTCGAGATAAACCCAGCACACGAAACTCTTCATGTTGTAAGTCGAGAAAATCTGACTTTACGTAGTTATAAATATCTTTTGCTGTATTCATGATAGGGTTTTTAGGTGTATCTTCATTACTTCGTCTTCTGCCTAATTCTAAAACAGCTAAAATACTGATTGCCTTAGCTTCTCCAATACCATTGAATTTCATCAAATCAGCAAGAGTCAGTTTTCCCAACAAATAGAGGTTGTTGTCACAAGTCGTTAATATTTCAGATGCCACTTGTACAGCTGATTTCTTCTTTGTTCCTGAACCTATTACAATAGCTAATAACTCTGAATTAGATAGATTTGCTTTTCCTTTTAGCATCATTTTTTCGCGTGGACGATCATCCTCCGCCCATTGTTTAATTGAGGTGGTATTTTTGTACATATTTTTTGATTTAGGTTATTTAAGTTAAGAAATAAAATGAGTTGAAGCAATCGTTTTCAGAAAAAAATCCACAAAAAAAAAAGGGAATGCTTTCACAATCCCTTCTTTAACTATTTTAAAATGTATTAAGCGTTTGCAGCTTGTTGTTTAATTAAATTCAACGCGCTACCTGCTCTATACCAGTCTATTTGCTGTGCGTTATACGTATGATTCAATTTGATTTCATCTTTTGAACCATCCGCATGTACCAACTCAAGTGTAATTTGTTTTCCTGGAGCAAATTGATCTAAATCTAAGAAGTTAAATGTATCATCTTCTCTTACTTTATCATAATCAGCTTCATTTACAAAAGTTAACCCTAACATACCTTGTTTTTTAAGGTTTGTTTCGTGGATTCTTGCAAAAGATTTTACAATTACAGCAATCACTCCTAAATGTCTTGGTTCCATGGCAGCATGCTCACGAGAAGAACCTTCACCATAGTTATGGTCACCCACAACTATAGATGGAATACCAGCTGCTTTATAAGCTCTTGCAGTTGCAGGAACTTCACCAGTTGATCCTGTTAATTGATTCACAACCTCATTTGTCTTATTGTTGTATGCGTTTACAGCTCCAATTAGACAGTTGTTAGAAATGTTATCTAGGTGACCTCTGTAACGTAACCAAGGACCAGCCATAGAGATATGGTCTGTTGTACATTTTCCAGATGCTTTAATTAACAATTTAGCACCGGAAATATTTTTTCCATCCCAAGCTGGGAATGGAGATAATAACTGTAAACGATCAGAAGTTGGGTTTACATCTACAACAATTCCGCTACCGTCTTCGGCAGGTGCTTGATATCCGTTATTTTCAACATCAAATCCTTTAGCTGGAAGCTCATCACCGAATGGAGGATCTAATTTCACCTCTTCCCCATCTTCATTGATTAAGGTATCTGTAATTGGGTTGAAATCTAATCTTCCTGAGATAGCCATTGCAGCAACCATTTCTGGAGATGCCACGAAAGCGTGTGTATTTGGATTACCATCTGCTCTTTTAGAGAAGTTTCTGTTGAAAGAGTGAATGATAGTATTCTTTTCTTGTTTATCAGCTCCTTCTCTATCCCACTGACCAATACAAGGTCCGCAAGCGTTTGTGAAAATTCGAGCATCTAAATCTTTGAATACTTGTAATAAACCATCACGTTCAGCAGTGAATCGAACTTGTTCAGATCCTGGGTTAATACCGAAATCTGCTTTTCTTTTGATTTTCTTGTCTACTGCTTGTTGAGCGATAGATGCTGCTCTTGATAAGTCTTCATAGGAAGAGTTTGTACAAGAACCGATTAATCCCCATTCAACATCTAATGGCCATCCTTCTTTTCTCGCTTTTTCTCCTAATTCAGATACTTCAGTGGCTAAGTCTGGAGTAAAAGGACCATTTACGTGTGGTGATAATTTATCTAAATCAATGACGATTACTTGATCGAAATATTTGTCAGGGTTTGCGTAAACTTCTGCGTCACCTGTTAAATGTTCTGCAATTACATCAGCAGCATCCACTACGTCTTGTCTTCCAGTAGCAGCTAAATAACGACGCATAGAATCATCGTAACCAAATGTAGAAGTTGTTGCTCCAATCTCAGCACCCATGTTACAAATAGTACCTTTTCCAGTTGCTGAAAGTGATTGAGCACCTTCTCCGAAGTATTCAACGATACAACCTGTACCACCTTTTACTGTAAGGATACCAGCTACTTTTAAGATAATATCTTTAGGAGCAGCCCAACCGTTTAATTTTCCTTTTAAATGAACACCGATTAGTTTTGGCATTTTTAATTCCCATGCCATTCCAGCCATTACGTCAACTGCATCAGCACCACCAACACCAACAGCTACCATTCCTAATCCTCCAGCGTTAACTGTATGTGAGTCTGTTCCAATCATCATTCCTCCAGGGAATGCATAGTTTTCTAATACAACTTGGTGAATAATACCAGCACCTGGTTTCCAGAAACCGATACCGTATTTATTACATACAGAACTTAAAAAGTTAAAAACTTCATTGTTCTTATTTAAACTGTTTTGTAAATCCACATCTGCACCAATCTTAGCTTGAATTAAGTGGTCAGCGTGTGCTGTTGAAGGAACAGCTACTTTTGATTTTCCAGCTTGCATGAACTGTAATAAAGCCATTTGAGCTGTAGCATCTTGCATCGCTACTCTATCTGGAGCAAAATCTACGTAATCTTTACCTCTTTCAAAAGCAGAAGTTGCTGCTCCTTCCCATAAGTGAGAATACAAAATCTTTTCAGATAATGTAAGTGGTTTATTTCCCAATGCTTTACGTGTAGCTTCAATTCTTGCAGGATATTGTGCATACACTCTTTTTATCATGTCTAAGTCGAAAACCATACTTGTATTAAATTTTATAGTTAATAATCTGTTTAATAGCTTGCAAAAGTACTGAATTTTTACTGGAATATGATGTATATCTATCAAAAAAAAGGTGAAAACTATTGTTTCCACCCTTCTTCATATTGAATCTAAATAATTTCTTAGATCTCTTTAAATCTTGCAGTAAAGAATCGTAATTGTTTGGGCTCATATACAAATTCTAAACCTTTGATTTGTTCTTTGTTTTCAAATAAATGAATCACAGAGTCTGCCACGTAATCCATGTGACGGTATGTATATACTCTTCTAGGAATAGTTAAACGCACTGTCTCTAATTTTGGCTTATGGTGTTCTCCTGTCTCAATATTTCTTCCTGCAGAGATAATACCTCTTTCCATACTTCTAACTCCAGAATCTAAGTAAAGATTAGCAGCTAAACTTTGTGCTGGGAATTGTTCTTGAGTTAAATGTGGACAGAAACGTCTAGCATCCAAGAATACAGCGTGACCACCAATAGGCTCAATGATAGGAACTCCTGCTTCTTTCAATCTATCTCCTAAATATCTAACTTGCTTTACACGATGTTCTATGTATTCAAACTGCATAGATTCATTCAAACCTATCGCCATTGCTTCCATATCTCTACCGGCAAGTCCACCATAAGATGGCATTCCTTCGTAAACAACAACAAGCTCTTTTGAATCGTTGAATAATTCCTCATCGTTCATGGCTAAGAAACCACCGATATTTACCAAACAGTCTTTTTTACCACTCATGGTACAACCATCTGAATAGCTAAACATCTCTAATACGATGTCTTTAATGCTCTTATCAGCAAATCCTGCTTCTTGTTCCTTAATGAAATAAGCGTTTTCAACACATCTTGTTGCATCGAAGAACACTTTAATACCGTACTTATTAGTTAGTTCACGAACAGCTTTCATGTTTCCCATAGAAACGGGTTGTCCTCCTGCTAAGTTCACTGTAACAGCTAAACAAACATAAGCGATATTTTCTGCTCCTTTTTCATCAATTAATTTTTGTAATTTATTGATATCAACATCTCCTTTAAAAGGAACGTTTAAGGATGCATCATGCGCTTCGTCTTTAATAATATCATAGAAAATTCCACCATTTCTTTCTTGGTGGTAACGAGTAGTTGTAAAATACATATTTCCTGGCACATATTGTCCCGGTTTAATCGCTATCTGAGATAATAAGTTTTCAGCTCCACGACCTTGGTGCGTTGGAACAATATGCTTAAACCCAAATAGTTCTTGAACTGCTTTTTCTAATTTATAGAAGTTACGACTTCCAGCATACGCCTCATCCCCTACCATCATCGCTGCCCACTGCTTATCGCTCATGGCATTTGTTCCACTATCCGTCAGTAAATCGATGTAAACATCTTCAGAGTCTAATAGAAATGTGTTGTAGCCAGCCTTCTTAATTTTTTGTTCACGCTCTTCACGAGAGATCATTTTAACTGGTTCTACACTCTTGATTCGGTATGGTTCGGCTGGATAATAATCAGAAATCTTATTCATTTTCTTTTAGTTTAATTTTTAATTTTTCAAATTTAGGATATTTTTATCCGAAATAAAGTTAATAATATAAAAAATAATAAAAAAAGATATAAATCATTTTTTAAAGAAAAAGTGGATATTATCTATTGTAAAGGGAATATTTATGACTCAGATTTCACGCTAGACACATTATAACAAACTCAGTTCAAGTGATTTTGAAATGAAACTATAAAAAAAGGTTATTTCTTTGGTTTCTTCTCTTTCTTAGGTTTTTTCTCTTTTTTAGGTTTTGGTTCTTTCTTAGGTTTTTCCTTTGCTTTAGCAACTGGAACATCTTCATCTTCATCCTTCTGATTCAAAGCATTCTCCCCAGCATTCCGAATTTCATTTCCATATTTGTCATATTCATGTTCTTCAACGAGTACATCGTTCTTATAGATAGCTTCTCGTTTTATCTTATTATCAGGATAATTTTCTATGAACCTTCCATTTTTTTGACCTTTTTTATATGTCTCCAATGTCTGAATAAACCCTTGAATATAAAAGGTTTTAAACTCACCATCTTTTACACCCAATTTCCAGTTCTCTGTTCGTAATAAACTGCCATCATTGTAATAATATTTTTGGTTTCCATCCTTTTTACCAGCTACATATCGCAATTCTTCCATTACTTTTCCTTTCGTATCATATTGAATGAATTTTCCATTCATTGTTCCATTTAAATACTCAACTTCTTTCTTGATTTTTGATCCTGGCCAATATTCTTTTTTAGTACCATGTAAGCGCCCGTACTGATATTGCTCGATTTTTAATGTATCATTATCATACGTTGGATAGGTAATGGTTTCTTCTGCACCTCTAACGATTACTTTGACAGAAGCTGTTCCTACTTTATGTTGTTGATAATAAATGGCTTGCCCATGTTTTTCACCATTTTGATAAGTTAATTGCCAAGCAATCAGTCCACTTGTGTCGTTAAAATAAGTCCATGTTCCATTTTCTACACCTTGTATGTGACTTCTAACAACTTGAGGGCAACCGGATTTGTAATATGTAGAATCAATTCCATCTACTTTTCCATTAACAAAATGAACTACATGTTCACGCAAACCATTGTTGTGACATGTTTCACAATCACCTGTAAAGGGCTTTCCATTAGAACGGCTAAATACCATATTTGAGCCAGGGTCTGACTCTAGTTTTTCATTGCAATCTACAACCTTACCTGTTTGATCACATTCCCAATCTACATACTTTTTCCCTATTCTATCTAGGGATTTCTGGAAACAAGGCCCTCGTTTAATCCCTATAGTAGAAGGTAAATTACCTTGAGTAAAAGATACTGTGAGACTAAAAGCAAAAACAAAAAGTAGAGATATTTTTTTCATTTCAATATTCTTTTAATTGTGAGAAAGCTTTGACAAATTCCGGATATACAGGAACACTCTTATTTTGGTGAAAATCAAAACATACCAACACAGAAAGTCCTGTCGTTTTAAGTTCTTTTCCCACCATTACTTTATATCCCAATGTAAAGCTTTTTGTGCCTATCTCTACAAGATGAATGTATATCTCTGGTTTATCATGTAAAAAGACAGGTTTGATATATTCGATTTCATTTTTAACTAAAATCATGCCTTGCTTTTGAAAATCCCATTCATTGCCAGCCATTTTTTCAAAGTAATGCAATCTTGCTTGTTCGAAATAGCTTAAATATACGGCATTATTAACATGTCCCATCATATCGCAATCTGCGAATCTCACTTGTATCTTTGCTGGTTCTATCATTTATCTAACTTTGAAAATATGGAGTTATTGCTAACATATTCTGGCACGATATATTTCATTTTAGCAACAATTTGTTCGTTGTCTTGTCCTTTGAAAAGCTCAATTAACTCAGTAATATCTTCCAAAATAGAATCGGGAGTATCTGAACTCTTTGCTTTTAGGATTTGTGGGTGATCTGTAGGGATGGTATTTTCTGCATCGGCTAATAATTCCTCATAGAGTTTTTCTCCGGGACGTAAACCTACAATCTTCAACTCAATATCTTTACCTATGGTAAGGTCTGAAAGTTGAATCATCTTTTTAGCTAAGTCAATGATCTTAATTGGTTCTCCCATGTCAAACACAAAAATCTCCCCTCCTTTTCCCATAACTCCTGCTTCTAGAACTAATTGACAGGCTTCAGGAATTGTCATAAAGAAACGCGTAACACGTTCATCTGTTACGGTGACAGGTCCTCCTTTTTCTATTTGTTTTTTGAACAAAGGAATGACGGAACCATTCGAACCTAACACATTTCCAAAACGTGTAGTCACATATTGTGTTGCAGAAGTTTTATTCTTCGCTTGGGCATAAATCTCTGCTATACGCTTGGATGCTCCCATTACATTTGTTGGGTTGACAGCTTTATCCGTAGAGATAATTACCATTTTGCTTACCTTAAATTGGTCGCATAAATCCACAATATTCTTAGAGCCTAAGACATTGGTTTTGATAGATTCCGAAGGGTTATCCTCCATCAATGGCACGTGTTTATACGCAGCTGCGTGAAATACGATGTTGGGTTGTAATTTATTGAATACGTTGTACATTCTATCGTAATCACGGACATCGCCAATAACTACTTCGATAAATGTTTCTTTTCCACTATTTCTTAAGTCTATCTGTAAATCATACAAACCTGATTCCCATTGATCTAATAAGATAACTTGTTTAGGCTTGTATTCAATGACTTGACGCACAATTTCACTTCCAATAGAACCAGCAGCACCAGTCACCATAATTACTTTATCTGTCAATTCACTCTTTATTTCATCTAAATTGAGTGAAATAGGTTCTCTTCCTAATAAATCATCAATGTTTATTTTACGAACCTGACTGATGCTAAATTCTCCGTTAATCCATTTATAAAAACTTGGAACACGTTTGACTGTGACATTGTGCTTTAAACAGATTTCAGCTATGTTAGCTAGTTTACTCTTGTTTGGTGATTGAATAGCCACAACGAGTTCTGAAACTTGATGCTTAACAATGAGTTCTTCTAATTTACTACTATGGAATATATCTAGACCTTCTAAACGATTTTTGTCTAATTTTTTATTCTCATCAATAAATGCAATCAACTTATAATTAATCGTAGGATCTTTCTCTATGGTACGTTTTGTAATTACTCCATAATCCCCTGCTCCGTATATAATTACATTTGTTCTATTGTCCAATTTAGATTTATTGGCTTCATAGAAAAAGATTTTAAGAGAGAATCGTAAACCTATCATTAAGACTAAGGACACGAGAAACTCTATAATTACAATGGAAGTCGGTAATAAAAATTCATCATCGATAAAAAGTCGTTTGATACCACCAACCAAAAAGATGAGAAGAGTGAAAGTTAGCAAAGAAAAGAAGATACGTTTGACATCTTCTAATGAAGTATGACGGACCAAACCTTTATGTATTTTAAAGAGATAGAAAACGCCAAATTTTATAAAGAGGAAAATAGGAATAACCGTACTCACGTATTCCCATTGCTTGAAAGTACTATAACCTTTAGCTTGAAAATCAAAGCGAATAGCATAAGCCAAAGCAAGTGCAAAAAGAGAAATAGCCAAATCAATGAGCATGACTACCCAACGAGGCGTATTCTTTACAAATAAAAAATGATTGTTTTCCTTTTGCATACAATAAGATTGTGTAGGTAAATTTAATACAATCTCATAATAGTTCGCGAGAATCCAAGGAATTAAATTAAAAGAAGATTGTTATTAACCTTTATAAGTCCAACAAAAACAGAAGAATGAGCATTCAATTAATTCTCAAAAACCTTCTTTAGTTCTTTAGACATATAGTTAAACAAGTTGGTCAAAGGAGTTTTTACCATCATTTGTAAAAACATATTCACTTCACCATCAAAAGCAATATAGCCTTCTGTATTCCCGTCTTTCTCGCTTAGTAAAACGGATAATTTGAAAGGAAATGGTGATTTTTCACCTGAAACTAAACGAATTTCGTTGGGAGCTAATAATTCTTTTTGAATTAATGAAATAGTGATACCACCTTGCACTTTAAAAGAACATGTAGTTTGATCCCCTTCAAAATCTTTCACTTCTCCTTTAGGTAATAACTCACCGATATTGGCTGTATTTGTTAAATATTCATACACCTTTTCTACGGGTGCATTTACAATTTCTTTGTTACTATCTATATTCATAATCTCTTATTTACCCCAAGTTGATGGTGCTACTCTCCAATTTGATAATGATTCCAAGTCTTTCTCAGCGATGTATTGTTTTTCTAAGGCAACTTTAGTTAATGTTTCATAATCACACAATACATTTAAAGGACATTTTGCCTTTTCAAATGCAACTTTTGATTCTTCAAAGCCATAATTAAAGATTGCAACAACTCCTTTTACATCCAAGCCAGATTCTCTCAATGCTTCAACGACACTTAAACTACTTCCACCAGTGGAGATTAAATCTTCAATCACAACCACGCTATTTCCTGTAGAAAAGTCACCCTCTATTCTATTTTGTAAACCATGTCCTTTGGCTGAAGAACGTACATAAATAAATGGTAAACCTAATTCTTGCGCTACAATGGCTCCAATAGCAATACCTCCTGTTGCAACACCTGCAATAACTTCAGGATTTCCATACACATCATCGATTACGCTTGCGAATGTCTGACGAATGAAAGTTCGGATTTTTGGATAAGATAAGGTCTTTCTATTATCACAATAAATGGGTGATTTCCAACCGGATGACCAGGTGAAAGGATCTTCAGGTTGTAATTTGACAGCTTTTATTTGTAACAAATATTCTGCTATCTTTGCGGCTTTGTCAATGTCGTTAATCATGGTTGCAAATGTATAAAGTTTTTATTGATAATACGTTTATTTCTTTTCGAAAATCTTTCTTTTATAAAACAGATATCCCAGAAGAATTTCTCCCTGCTCTCCAAACAGAAAAACTGGAAGAGTTTTTGAATTATATAAACAGTAAGGCAAGTGATGAGCCTATCTTAACATTGTCTCCAAATCCTTCACATGCACTACGTTCCTTTTTTAAAAATTTTCGTTGGATAGAAGCTGCTGGTGGAATTGTTCGAAATACAAAGACCAACAAATCTCTTTTCATGATTCGTCATGGAAAATGGGATATTCCAAAAGGGAAGATTGAAGAAGGTGAAAGCATTGAAGAAGCTGCAAAGCGTGAAATCACTGAAGAATGTGGCATCCAGCACTTGGAAATCACCAAAGAGCTCTCTCCTACTTATCATGTATACCACGCTTATGGAGATTTTTGGATTAAAAAAACATATTGGTACGTATTAGAAACGGAAGAAACTGAAGTCAACCCACAAAGCGAAGAAGGAATTTCAAGCATAGAATGGCTCGACGCTGATGAAATCAGTAAAGTAGAAGAAAACACCTATGCTTCGATTTTGGATGTAATAGCGGAGTACGGGACCTCCCTTATATAAACTCAAACACAACTCTTCGATTGAGCTGTCTTCCTTCGGGAGTTTCATTGGTTGCCGTGGGTTCACGTTTCCCTTTAAAATCAATGTCTAATTTTTCAGGTTCAACTCCTCTGGATTTAAAATAATCTCGGATGGCATCTGCACGACGTTCAGATAAACCGATATTATATCCATCTGTTCCTTCACCATCGGTGTGTCCTGTGATTTTAACACGTAAATCATGTATAGCATCTAAGATACGTGCCATGCGATTGAGGTAATCTTGAAATTCGGGGCGTATATCAGCCTCATCGAAATCAAAGTAAATGGTCTGAAATTGAAAGTTTTCTTGTTCCTTTTTGAGAATCTCTGGAGCTGGATAGCCTTTCTTATAGTTACGGATAAATAAATGTGTCCACAAATGCGTGGCTTCAGGTTCTTTTTCGGTTGTTACTTCGTATTTGGATCGGAATAGCACAACTTTTCCTATTTCTGCGCGACAATCACTGCTTGAATAGTCACCTGATAAATAACCGGTCTCATTGTCGTAACTTAGTGTGTAAATCAATTTACAATTTGGTGATAAACGAGTACCTGAACTCCGATTGATAACTCCTTCCGTGACTTTAATTTGATTATTATCCTTCTTTCCATCAATGGATTTTACTGAAAAGTCAACTCCATCCATGATTTCAATGCGGGTTTTCCCTTTGCTCCCATCTTCATCTTCAAAGTTGAGATAGATAGGTTTTGCTTTGTCAAAACTTTGTCCATTTGGAATTAAAATGCCTGCCCAATTCCCTTTTAGATTCTGAGAAAAACTAAAACTGGTCAGTACACTTACTAGAAATATGAATAATGGCTTTTTCATGGAACAACAAAGATTCAAAAAATGTTCCAAAGGGAAACAGAGGACATAAATTGATTTCCACAACGAATTGTTAGCGTCACAAAGGATCGACGTCTATGACAAGACGTATCGATTTATTACGGGGCTTGGTATAAAAGTCATCGATGAGTTGTTGCAAGACTTCTTTTACCTTGCTCTGCGAAGCTTCTCGCTCTATTTTTAAACGAATTGATTTCAGGTAATAATTCTGTATCCTTTTTACAATGGGAAATTCTGGACCTAATACACGCGTTCCAAATTTTTGCTGCATCATTTCAGCTAATTCAAAGGACATCACGTCTAATTCAATGGGATTTCGATGCTTTAAGGTAATATTGATGAGCTTGTAATACGGTGGATAGAAATAGTTTTTGCGTTCTATCAATTCATGTTTGTACAATCCTTCATAATCGTGTTCTATGACATGTCTAATCACCCAATTATCGGGATCATAGGTTTGAATAATCACTTTACCACGCTTGTTTTTTCGCCCTGCTCGCCCGGCAACTTGTGACATCAATTGATAGCTCCGTTCATTCGCTCTAAAGTCGGGACGTTTGAGCAAAAGCTCAGCATCTAAAATCCCAACCAAACTCACATTATCAAAGTCTAACCCTTTGGTAACCATTTGAGTACCCACCAATATATCAATAGCTCCTTTATCAAAGTCTTCTAAAATACGCTCGTAACTATTTTTCTTACGGGTGGTATCAAAATCCAAGCGTTCTACACGAACTCCTGGGAATAAAATGGTCAATTCGTCTTCGATTTTCTCTGTTCCAAAGCCTATCATTTTTAAACGGTTGCTGTTGCATTTGGGACAGGTACCTATAGGAGGTTCATAGTAACTACAATAATGGCATTTTAAAATATTATTATGCATGTGATAGGTCAAGGAAACATCACAGTTTTTACACAAAGGATTCCATCCACACACCTCACATGCCCAAACGGGATTATATCCTCTTCGGTTTTGGAATAGAATGATTTGCTCGCGATTATCCAAGGCTTCTTTCATGGCATCCATTAAAAAGCTGGAAAAATCAGATTGCATCGTCTTACTTTTCTTCTCCTGCTTGATATTAGCCGTCAGTATTTCAGGAAGCATAAGGTTTCCAAAGCGTTCTTTTAAGGATACCAAGCCATATTTCCCAGTAGTCGCGTTGTAATACGTCTCCACGGCTGGTGTCGCTGAACCTAAGAGTACTTTCGCTTTAAACATGGAAGCTAGCACAATCCCAACGTCTCTTCCGTTGTATCTCGGACTCGGATCGTACTGTTTAAAAGAAGATTCATGTTCCTCATCCACGATAACCAGTCCTAAATTGCGAAAAGGAAGAAACACAGAACTTCGAGCCCCCAATATGATTTGGAATTGCGAGGTATCATTTTGCAATAAGGCATTCCAGATTTCTATACGCTCATTTTGATTAAATCGAGAGTGATATACGCCTACTTTAGCACCAAAATACTTGCGTAAACGCTGAATTAATTGAGTGGTTAAAGCGATTTCAGGTAAAAGAAAAAGTACTTGTTTTCCCTGCGCTAATTGCTCCTTGATTAACTCTACATAAATCTCTGTCTTCCCCGAACCTGTTACTCCATGTAAGAGTACAATATCTTTTTCTGTGTATAAATCTTTAATCTCTTTGAGCGCAGTGGCTTGACTTTCAGACAGCGTTTTGCTTTGACTAATTTTCGCGTCTTCCAACTCAATCCGAGAGACTTCTCTCCGTTGAGCCACTAAAACTCCATTTTTCTCCAGCGTATTGAGTGCAGAAACAGAAGCTCCTTTATCCGTAAGTTCACTGCGCAGCGCAGATTGAGACGGACCACCTATCTGAATCAATAAGAGAATAACATCCAATTGTTTGCTTTTCTTTTTGTCCGTCGAATATGCATCCATCAAGGCTTTGAGCTTATCTTCTTGTTGATATTCGCTGGTTAATTCAATAAAGATTTGTGTTTTAGGCGTATATTTTTCTTGTACATCCTCGAGCGTCATAATCACTCTTTTTTCCATCAAATCCTTGATAATGGGTTGTATCGTTTTAATGCCAACGATTTCGGAAATCTCTTTTAAATCCAGCTCTTTTTGAATCTGAAGTGCTTCGTAAATTTGATATTCCCTATCCGTCAAAAAATCTGGGTTCACCTCTGTATCTGGGTGAAGTACCACTTTTGTTTCGCTTCCCAATTTAAAATTAGAAGGCAAAGCAGCGTTCATGACGTCGCCAAGAGCAGCCATGTAATATTCTGCCATCCAAGACCACAATTTGAATTGTTTTCCAGTAATAATCGGCTGTTCATCCAACACAGACTCCACGTATTTCACCTGATAATCTGGAACATTTTCATGAATCTTAGTAATAATACCTGTCTGTAGTTTAGATCTACCAAAAGGAACTACTACCCTCACCCCTTCTTTTATAAACTCGTTTAATTCAAAAGGAACACGATAGGTAAATGCCTTGTGTATAGGCACAGGTAAAATCACATCTACAAAATAGGTCTTTCTATTCGGCATGTTCCAAAGTTATAAATGGGAATTGAAATGCGAAGAGAATAACAAAAGAAAAGATGGAAAGTTTTTAACAATGTACTTGGTAGGATTTAACCGCAGTTTAACAGCAAAGGTCGGATTTAACCGCAAAGGTCGCAGAGGGTTTATCTACTTTCTTTTTTGGCATCGCCCCAAAAAAGAAACAAAAAATCCCGACAGCTGTACGGGACTAGCGCTGTATATTTTGCCTTGATAATATTTCTAAAAACTGATAATGTCGGCGATTTCCTTCGCTAAAGCTCGCTCCTCCCTGCACTACCGTTTGGTCTTCAAAAGCTTCGCTTTTTCTCCTCCATTATTAGCAGTTTTTAGTTCATATTCTCTGCGTTAAAATATAATGCGCATCCTTGCGATTGGCAATCTTCATTATTTTAATGTTTTTTGTTTGGATTTAAAATAGATTTGAGATCTCTGAGTATTCATCACGCCCTCCACCAAACCTTCGCGCCCTTCGCGAAAAAAAAACTTCGCGTTCTTTGCGGTTAATTCACCTAATAAATATGCATTTTATGCATTTCATGCGATTTTCCAAAAACATTTTTTTCTTTTTAAGATTCGTTTTATAATTGTAAGACTATAATTTATAGGGGGCTGATTTAGATTTAGAAGAAAGTTCAAACCCTCCAGCTCCTCTTTTTTTTTGATGAACATTGTGTTGCCTTCGAAATTTAACATGAATGTATTCGTATTTTTCTTGGCATCTTGCTCTTCAAAAAGTTTAGGTTATTTATGAATGTTGCGTTGGTTTATATAAAAGAAAAGTCAACATCATATTTAAATAAATAAAAGAACGGTTCACTGTACTTGTGCAACAGGAATATGTTACATAAGGATTATTGAGTGAGGCGAACACGTAAGTATGAGTAATGGTGATTTGACTCAAAAGCGGTAAAGAATAGCAACTTAGGCTAAAAAACAACTAGAATACCGACTGTTTGACACAAAGAAAAATTAAGAATAGCTTACAAAAATTAACGCTTCAATGATGAAGCAAATTATTAATTAAAATTTAAGTAAGATGAAAAAAATAATTTTTCGAACTCTATTTTTAGGGATAATATTTTTGGTGTTTTCTTGTAGTAAAGATAATATTTCTGAGCAAGTTAAATTTTCTGAGAGTGAAATGGTATGGGTTACACCAGATGGACATGTTATTCCTGCAGTAGAGAGACATGATTGGGAAAAATATGTAGCAAACAATTTCTCTGACTCCTCTACAAACCCTCAAGAGAGACCGGGTGGTTATACAAGTGTATCTTGTACTACAGAAACCATTAGCTGCGGATTAATGTGCGTTTATTCAAGAAAAGGAGGTGACTGCAATAAAGCTACTAGTTGTGCTCCCTGTATGAATTGTGGATGTACACCAATTGCTAGTCCATACTAAAAATAATTCATAAAAAGTTATAGCATTGTATCTTCAATGCTATAACTTACTTAAAAAATAATAAAGCATGAGAAAACCAACAACTATTTTGCTTCTAATATATCTAGGAATATGTTTTTTGATTATTCAAAGTTGTGAAACGTCAAAAGAATATGCAGAGAAACCCAACTTTAGTTATGAGTTTGATACTATTTTAAAAACATATAAGCATGATTTCACAGCTAATTATACAGGAGGAATTGATATTCTAACTATAGGTGAAAACAATTTTGTTGCCTATAATTATTGTGGTGACAATACAATTAAAATCATTAATCATTTTAACGATTCAGTGAATATAATACCTCAGTATAATATGAATTGTGAAGCAAATTACACCCGAATAATTGGTGATAAATTTTATGTAGTTGATACACGGAACAAAGTTCGTATTTTCGATGATTGTGGTCAAGAGCTTGAATCGTTCGATCTCATGAAAATTGAAAAATTTAAAAACTCTGGTCTTACGGCTGAATGGTATAAAACAGGAAGTGATCAAAATGTAAATATCCCAAAAGATATTTTATATTTCCGAGTAAATCAGAACTATGATGATTCTTTGGGAGTATATTCTAATTATGATGTTGATTTTCCTGCATTTGCAAAACTAAATGTTCAATCTAAAGAAATAGATTTCTTTGGAAAAACACCTTATTATTCATTGTACTATGAGTATGGTTTGAACAGCCAATATTATGACCTTTATGTGGGAGATTCCATTATCACTTCAACAGCTATAAATGGCCAGATTGAAATCATAAATACGATAGATGGTATGCTTACCAGTAAAGAAGTCAAAAGTCAATATGATACTACACCGATTGAAAGAGTTCATTATACAGAAGATGATGAGAATATAAATGAAATCAAAACGAAACACGCTCTAGTTTCAGCTAATTATGAGGCTTTGTTTTACAACCCATGGACTAAATATTATTATCGCATATTCCATACTGCAATAGATGAATACAACGAAAATGGTAGGTTAAACACTGAGTTTGACAAAAAAAGTATATTAATGATCTTGAATAAGGATTTCGAGTTGCTTGATGAAATTGAAATACCGGTAAGGAGACAAATGATTTTAAAGCTCTATCCTACTAAAAATGGAATAGCAATTTCATTACCTGAATTGTTTGAAGTTGACAAGGAGAGTATTACATTTAAATTTCTAGAAATAAAACATGTACAATAAATAATAAGTTAACTACTCTCTAGACTTTATTTTAAGCACAAAGTTCACAAAACTTCACGTCCTTCGCGAAAAAAATCTTCGCGCTCTTTGCGGTTAAATAAAAAAACTATTTTTTTCTTTTCAATTTTTCGCTTATCTTTGTAAGACTAAATTTATATGGGGCTGACTTGGAATTGACAGCAACTGATGATGAATAGTATAAGCATGTCGAGTCATGTGGTGAGACTCGTTAATCTCTGGTCACAAACAATAATTGACAACAATATGTCATATAACCTCGCAGCATGATCATTAGATGATTTTGCTTAATCCACTCCGAAGCATAGTAAGAGGGACGAGATTCTCGCGGAACTCCCTTCCTAAGAGGTCCGATCACGGGAGTTTACAAAGTTGGGAATAGCTTGCAAACGGCTTCTGAATGCGAGCGAAATTAAATGAAGATAAGCTTAAAGTAGGGTGTTTACCTCCAGCTTTGAGTCGAAAACCGAAGTGTAAACTAAACATGTAGAAGGCTTTTTATTGCTTTGTTTGGACGAGGGTTCGAACCCCTCCAGCTCCACAAATTGTTCGAAATGCTGCGTTGTCTGCAAAAAATAAATGCAGTCACATACAGGAGTATGCTCCCTGTTTATTTTTTTGGACGCCTTGCCTTTCAAACAATTTAAAGTTTTTTTGGGAGAATGCTGCGTTGTCAGCGTAAAATAAATGCGGTTACATACAGGAGTATGCTCCCTGTTTATTTTACTTGACGCCTTGCCTTTCAAACAAATTAAAGGTTTTTGATGAACACTATGTCCTATGATGAAATTTGTATTTTTAATAATTTTAATTTTTGTTTTTTCCTTTGCTTCTTTGAGCCAGGAAACAGGGACAATCGTGGGGAATTTAATTGCCGAAGAGACCAAAGAAGCGCTTCCTGCCGTTAATATTTCGCTTTATTTGACAGATTCTTTGATACAAACAACTACTAGTGACTCTAACGGTGAGTTTTCCTTTAAGGGATTATTGGAAGGAGTATATCAAATGGAGTTTGTACTTGATGGATATCAAACCGTAATGCTTGTTAATATAAAAATTGAGACCGGGCAAAATATTGATTTAACAGATTTTTCTTTATCTCCCCCTCAAACAATATGTGGAAATCCTTTAAGGAATATTCATCCAAGATTTAATAACAGTCCAGAAGCTCAAGGACGAACTTTTTCAAGAGAGGAGCTAAATGAACTTCCTTATCGAAGATAAAAACTTGTAAATTCATAATTTCTTTACCAGCAATAAAGACATTAAAAAAAGCAAGGCGGGAGAAATGTTCTATTTTAATCCTGATTGCTGTTGGGATTTCGTAAATAAAAAAGTCTTAACTTCGTGTTTAGGTTTAATGGATAAGTAAGTCGAATTTAAAACAGCTAAACCGTTGGAGGTTCAATTGGAATAGCTGGTAGAATAGGAAGATTATTTAGCTAATAAAATTCAAATGAAATATTTTAAAACAACGGTTGTTATAATGATTTTTTTAGTAATTATATGGATTCCTTACATTTTTAATGGTTACGATTGGATAACTGCTCTCTTGATAACATTAGGTTTACCAGTATTTTCCATATTAATTTCAAAGAAATTTAGAGTATAGAATTTATTTGAATATAATGAGAACGAAGAGAGATAATACAACATTGAAAGTTTTAATTATCATATTATCAATATTGCTTTCGACAGGTTTTACAACTGCTGACAGACAAGAAATGGCTGAGCAAAACTTTAAAATTGAAATCTCTTATGCAGGACTTCCTAGTTTTACAACAACAAAGTACTTTATTGACAATAATATACTAATGGTTTACCTAACACGCTACAACATTACAAAAGATAGCTTTATAGATTTTAATAAATTATCATTTCAAAATTTTGACAAGGAAAAACTAATTTCATTTCTTAATAGAACAAACTGGGCAAGTATTCCAGAAAAACTTGTGACCCCTACTATAGATGGCTATCAGTATTCGATAAGTATAGAATTAGACAAATCTTCATACTCCTTTTATATTGATAATACATACCACCCTACATTTGACAGTTTGTTTACTATTTGTAATAACATAATCCCAAATAAAAAAGTACGAAAAAAATATTATTTACCTTATTCAAACTAGAGAAAATAAATGGGAAGTAAAGAAAAAAGTATTATATGATAAAGTGATGAGTAGGTAATTAACTGAGATCAATAAAATTCATATATTCAATCTTTTGTACATCTTCTGATTTAAAAAAAAATATCAATAATCTATTGGTTTTTTCAGAAATTATTTTAATTTTGTAGAAGTTGTGATATAAAAAATATATCTTAAAATGAAAGTTAAACTTAATAAAATAGCAAGAATAAGGTCTGGAGCTTATATTAAACCAGAGCAATCAGGAGATTATCTCTATCTTCAAATCAAGCATTTTATTGATGGAACACTCGACAGAGAAAACCTATTTTTGGATATTAAAAAAGAAAATGTTTCAGAAAGTCATGTTTTAACACCAAGAGAAGTGATTTTCGCGGCTAAAGGTGATTATAACTTTGCGTTTGTCTATACAGAAGACCTCCCTCCTGCTGTAGCTTCCACATCGTTTTTTGTATTAACTTTAAAAAATGAAAATGTATTGCCTGAATATCTAGCGTGGTTTATCAATAGACCTGATTCTATTGGGAAAATGACTGCTTTAAATAATGGGAAAATGATGATTTCTATCTCTAAACAAATATTAGGAGATTTAGAAATTGATATTCCAACGATTGAAATACAACGAAAAATAGTAGCAATTGCTTCGCTACGAAAAAAAGAAAATAAAATAAGAACGAAGATTGAAATGCTTCGAGATAAAATGATAGAACAACAATTAATTAATGCGATAAGTGATAAGTGAAAAATGATAAGTGATAAGTGAAAAATGAAAAATGATAAGTGATAAGTGAAAAATGAAAAATGATAAGTGATAAGTGAAAAATGATAAGTGAAAAAGTCGTAATTGAGTTTCACAATTTTTCATTTTTTAATTTTTAATTTAAAAAGTATGGCGAATAATAAAAAGAATCCTCTTAAAACTAAAAGTTATGATTTTGCACTATTGATTGTAAGACTAAGTCAAAAGTTAGTGTCTGAAAGAAAAGAATTTGTATTAAGCAAACAGATTTTACGTTCTGGTACAGCAATCGGGGCTTTGATTCGTGAGGGAGAATTTGCAGCAAGTAAAAAGGATTTCGTAAATAAACTTACTGTTTCTTTGAAAGAAGCAAACGAAACGGAGTACTGGTTGATGTTACTTCGTGATACAGATTATCTGGAAGATAGTGCTTATGATGATTTGGTTGCTAAGAATAAGGAACTTATGGCAATGCTTGTTTCTTCGATAAAAACGTCGAAGGGGATAAATGAAAAGTGATAAATGAAAAGTGGGAAATGAAAAGTGATAAATGAAAAATGAAAAATGAAAAGTGATAAATGGGAAGTGGGAAATGAAAAATGAATAGTGAAAAGATAAAAATGAAATGATTGTGATCTGATTTCACAATTTTTCATTTTTAATTGTTAATTTTTAATTTAAAAAAAATGGTAACACAAGCCGACATTAATAACGCAGTATGGAATGCCTGCGACACCTTTAGAGGAACAATTGACCCGAGTACTTACAAGGACTATGTCCTTACAATGCTCTTTCTTAAATATCTGAGTGATGTTTATGATGACAAAATGAATGAGTATTTAGCAAAGTACGATGGAAACAAAGAGCGTGCATTACGTGCTATGCAATTCGAGCGTTTTAATGTGCCAGAAAATAGTCATTTTGGGTATTTATATGAACACCGAAACGACACTAATATCGGAGAGTTAATTGATATCGCCTTTGCCGATTTAGAAGATGCAAACCGTGATAAATTATATAGCGAAGATGGCGCAGGTATCTTTAAAAATATCAGTTTCAACAGTAGTATCTTGGGTGAGCCTAAGGATAAGAATCAACGATTAAAGACGCTTCTTACAGATTTTAATGATGACCGATTAGACTTAAAACCTTCCAACATTGATGGAGAAGATATTATTGGAAACGCCTATCAATTCTTAATCGAAAAATTTGCTAGCGACGCAGGAAAAAAGGCAGGGGAATTTTACACGCCTTCAGAAGTATCTTCTTTACTAGCAAAGCTAACCAAAAGTAAACCAGGAGCACGTATTTGTGATCCAACTTGTGGCTCAGGGTCTTTATTGATTAAAGCAGCGCAAGAAGTAGGTTCGTCTAATTTTTCTCTTTTCGGGCAAGAAGCAAATGGAAGTACTTGGGCTTTAGCGATGATGAACATGTTTTTACATGGATTTGACGATGCTACAATTCGTTGGGGAGATACCATCCGCAATCCTAAACTAATAGAAGGTGATTCATTAATGAAGTTTGATACCGTTGTAGCCAATCCACCATTTAGCTTGGATAAATGGGGCGCAGAAGAAGCAGAGAGTGATAGATACAATCGTTTTTGGCGTGGAATTCCCCCGAAAAGCAAAGGAGATTGGGCGTTTATTTCACACATGATTGAAACGCTTAACGAGAATGGAAAAGCTGGTGTGGTTGTTCCTCACGGTGTATTATTCCGTGGAGCTAGTGAAGGAAATATTCGGGAAAAGGTAATCGATGAAAATCTGTTGGAAGCAGTAATTGGATTGCCTGCCAACTTGTTTTATGGAACAGGAATCCCTGCTGCTATCTTAATTTTAAATAAGCAGAAAACAAACAATGATGTGCTGTTTATCGATGCAAGCGAGCATTTTGAAAGTGTGAAAAATCAAAATAAACTGCGTGATGAAGATATTGAACACGTAGTAAAAACCTATCGTGATTTCACTGAAGGAAAACTAAAACAAGGAGTTGCTGAAGAGAGGTACAGTTATGTAGCGACAAAAGAGGAAATTGAAGAAAATGACTTTAATTTAAATATCCCTCGCTATGTGGACACTTTTGAACCAGAACCAGAAGTGGATATTGAAGAAGTACAAAAAGAAATTGATAAACTGGAAGGGGAACTGAAAGAAGTGCAAGCGGAAATGGAGAAGTATTTAAAGGAATTAATGAATTAAAGGTATGAAGTTTCAATATGCATCCGATCTGCATTTAGAGTTTTCGTTGAATGACGCATTCATTAAGAAGAATCCTCTTATCCCTTCAGGAGACATTCTCTTGTTGGCAGGAGACATTGTGCCCTTTCATTTGATTGACCAACACCGTGACTTTTTTAAATTCTGCTCCGATCATTTCGAATTTACTTATTGGGTGCCTGGGAACCATGAATATTATAATGGAGACCTGTTGAATCGTACTGGACAATTCATGGAAAATATTGAACAAAATGTCCATCTGGTAAATAATACATGGGCTCATCATGGAAATACACGTTTAATCTTTTCAACTCTATGGACTCCTATCTCAAATGAAAAAGCATGGCATGTCCAAAACGGATTAAACGACTACAGCACAATCAAGGATAACGGAAAATTGTTTACGCCATCACGCTCGACAAAGCTATTCAAAGAAAATTTTGATTTTATTAAAACTGCTGTTGCGAATAATGAGCGTGATACGTGTATTGTTGTCACACATCACGTACCTACACTTCAGCATTACCCGAATGAATACAAGGATAGCATCATTAACGAAGCTTTTGCGGTTGACCTAGATTACTTTATTGAAGATAGTGGCATTGATTATTGGGTTTATGGGCATCATCACAGAAATGTTCCTTCATTCAAGATAGGAAATACAGAATTGTTGACCAATCAGATGGGGTATGTGAGTTGCAATGAGCATATAGATTTTAAATCTAAACAATTAATTGTAACGAAATTAGAATGATAAACGTATATTTGCATAATAAACAGCATTTGTTTATTGTGCGTAATTGCATTTATTATATTATATATGAGTAAATTAAAACAATACATAGAAGAAATAACTGGGGAGACTATGAATCCTACTCCTGTTCGTGCTAGTCAGTTCGGTAGATTACCTTTATACTTAACAGAGGGCTATCGCTTTTTTGATGCTAAATTAATGCAACAAGACCTCCTGTTAGTGTTTCCAAAAATGGTTGATAGGATAAGCATTCTACAGCTCAGTAAACACAATAAAATACTCCGAAACACGGTAGGAAAGCCAGTGGTTTTCGTATTTGATAACATCGAAGCATTTAATCGAAAAAGGCTCATTGAAAAGCACCTCAATTTCATTGTACCTGATAAGCAATTGTTCATCCCGGAACTATTTATAGACCTACGTGAAAGTTACAATAGACCGAAAACCCAACGTGAACAGGAAAAATTATTGCCAACTGCCCAATTTCTTCTGCTCTATCATTTATTACATCGTAACGACAACAATAGTATTGAACATTATGCATTCAAAGATTTGGCAAAAAAATTAGGATACACTCCTATGGCAATCAGTAAAGCGGTTGGCAACTTAAAAAGCCATGACTTGATTAGCGTAGAAGGTAGCAAAGAAAAGCGTATTGTGTTTAATCGGGAACGAACCGAGTTATGGCATTTCGTAAATAATGAAAAACTTTTACTCATCTCTCCTGTACTTAGGCGAGTGTATGTAGATGAATTGCCGAAGCAGGCTGTTTTAAAGACTAACACTTCGGCTCTTCCAGAGTACACGGATATGAATCCAAGCAGACAACAATTTTATGCAATTGAAAAAACTTTATTTTATGCACTGCAACGCAACAACGAATTGGTCAATCTAAATGAATACGAAGGAGAATACTGTCTAGAATTATGGAAATATAATCCCATTTCTTTAATGGAAGGACTTGACCTTGACAGAAGTGTCGTGGACCCATTATCACTGTATCTAAGCTTGAAAGACGAACACGATGAACGAATAGAAATGGCACTTGATCAAATTATTGAGAACTATATATGGTAAGAGGAATAGAAATATTTAAACGCTATTTTGCAGCATATCCCGAAAATTACGTGATTATCGGTGGTACGGCTTGCGATATTTTGATGGAAGAAGCGGGATTTAATCCACGAGCTACAAAAGATATTGATCTCATTCTAATTGTAGAGGCGCTTACTCCTGAATTCGTGAAGAAGTTCTGGGATTTTGTGAAAGATGGTGCGTACGAACGTCAGGAAAAAAGCAGCGATGAACGAAAATACTACCGTTTCATAAAACCTGATAATAAAAATTTTCCTTTTCAGATAGAATTGTTTTCTAGAACTCCGGATAATGTTGAACTTCAAGAACCTGCACACCTCACTCCAATACCCGTAGATGACGATTTATCCAGTCTTTCGGCTATTCTAATGAGTGATGACTACTACAACTATTTGCGAAGAAATTGCGTACAAGAAGATGGTTTGCAATTGGCTAATCTGGATGCGCTTATTTGCCTGAAATCCAAAGCTTTTTTAGAGATTAATGAACGCATTTCAAATGGCAAGAAGGAAGATACAAAACACCTAAGAAAACATAAGAATGATGTGTTTAAATTAGCAGCAATGCTTCCTGGGAATAGCGAATTTGAACTTCCTGAAAGCATAAGACAAGACCTCAATAAGTTTTTAGTTGTAATTAAAGAACAATTACCTGATAAGGTCATTTATAAAGACATGGGATTACCCACTTTAACTTCAGACTTAATTTTAGAACAGCTGATTAAAAGTTTTAAATTGAAAGAAGTGTAAGCGAAAATGAAGAAATATTTAAAGGAATTGATGTGAATTTTAGAATGAAGTCCTTCGACAAGCTCAGGATGACGATGGAGAATTGGAGAATGGCAACTATTGCAAAAATTGCACAAGTTCGATAAGAAATAGAGTATGAAAGAAAACGATATCATATTATACACAACACCAACAGGAGACATAAAGGTTGATGTGCGATACGAGGATGATACATTTTGGCTTACGCAACAGCAAATAGCTGAGTTATTTGGCGTACAACGTCCAGCTATTACTAAACATTTGGGGAATATTTTCCAATCCGGCGAATTGGATGAAGAAGTGGTTAGTTCCATTTTGGAACATGCCACCCAACACGGCGCTATGAAAGGAAAAACTCAAAATGTTAAAACAAAATATTACAATCTCGACGCTATCATTTCCGTTGGTTATCGTGTAAACTCTTCGCAGGCTACGCAATTTCGTATTTGGGCTACAGAACGATTAAGAGACTATATCATAAAATGGAAAGTGATAAACGAAAAGTGATCCTTCGGCAAGCTCAGGATTTTAAAGTGAAAAATCGAAGTTATAAATGGGTTGGGTATAAACTGGGGTATAAATTGAATGACATGACAAAAAAGAAAGAAAATAGCGCAAATAAAAATGAATTACAGGAATTCAGCGAATTTGTATTGTTGACTAATGAAAGTTCAGTATGTGCAAATTTTGCACATGCCACTAAAAATTCAGTATGTCGAAAATCCCGACACACCACTCAACAACTTGCTATTATTAGATTAATGAAGAAAATAAGATATGAAAAAAGAACTCATCAACGAACTGTTTTTGCAGTTTGAACAAGCCAAACAAATTCAAAACAATATAGAGTTTTGGAGTGCAAGAGATATGCAGGACATATTGGGATATGCACAATGGAAAAACTTTGAAAAAGTAATAGACAAAGCCAAAACAGCTTGTTTAAATGCCGATGTAGAAATTGAAAACCATTTTTCCGACATCGGAAAAATGGTAGAAATTGGTAGCGGAGTAAGTCGGGAAATACAAGACGTAGCACTCACTAGATATGCTTGTTATCTCATTGCTCAAAATGGCGACGCTTCTAAAACACAAATTGCATTTGCGCAAACTTATTTTGCCGTACAAACACGCAAACAGGAAATTATTGAGCAACGCTTAATTGATGTAGCACGAGTTTCTGCACGGGAAAAATTAAGCATATCAGAGAAAAAACTTTCGGGGATTTTGTACGAACGTGGTGTGGATGACAAAGGTTTTGCCATTATACGCTCTAAAGGCGACCAAATTCTTTTTGGTGGTTACAATACCCAAATGATGAAAAAGAAATTAGGCATACCCGAAACTAAACCTTTAGCTGACCAACTAAATACCTTAGCCATAAAAGCAAAAGATTTTGCTAATGAACTCACCAGCCACAACGTAGTAGAAAAGGATTTGAAAGGCGTACAAAAAATAAGCACCGAACACGAAGAAAACAACCGTGCCGTACGCAAAATGTTAGGCGAACGTGGCGTAAAACCTGAAAACTTACCAGCAGGCGAAGACACCAAAAAGCTAAAACGCAAATTGGAAAGCGAAGACAAAAAGTTGTTGAAAGAAGTAAAAAAACTACCTAAGAAAAAATGAAACAACAAACAAAATATAAAGATACAGCCGTTGGGAGGATTCCTGAGGATTGGGAAGTGAAAGAGTTGGGAGAGTTATCTATAATTAAAGGGGATTATGGCATAAATGCTCCTGCGGTCGAGTATTCTGATTCATTACCAACTTATTTAAGGATTACAGATATAGATGATGATGGTAACTTCATTCAAGTGGACAAAAAATCTGTTAATCATAAAGATTCTAACAATTTCTATTTAAACAAAGATGACATTGTATTTGCAAGAACAGGGGCTACTGTTGGTAAGAGTTATCTTTATAAGGAAAAGGATGGCGAGTTAGTTTTTGCAGGATTCCTTATACGTTTTAAAACTGATGAAGATAGTCTAAATCCAAGTTTTTTGAAATATTATACCGAAACATCATCTTATTGGCATTGGGTGAAAGTGGTTTCTATGAGAAGTGGACAGCCCGGAATCAATTCAAAGGAATATTCTTCGATGAAACTCCCCATCCCTCCCCTCCCCGAACAAAAAGCCATCGCCAATGTCCTTTCCACTTGGGATAAAGCCATTGAAAAACACGAACAATTGATTGCACAAAAGGAATTGAGGAAGAAAGGATTGATGCAGAGGTTGTTGAGTGAAAAGTTTAAAGAGAAAAATGAAAAATGGGAGGAGGTGAGATTGGGGGATTTATTTGAACGTGTTACAAGAAAAAATAAAGAAGAAAATAAAAATGTAGTAACTATTTCAGCGCAACGTGGCTTTGTTAAACAAACCGATTTCTTCAATAAATCAATCGCTAGTAAAAAGCTAGATAATTACTTCTTAGTTGAAAAAGACGAATTTTGCTATAATAAAAGTTATTCTAATGGATACCCATGGGGTGCAACTAAAAGATTGAGAGATTTTGATAAAGCCGTTGTTACTACGTTATATATATGTTTTGGAATAAAAGATAAATCATTAACTAATGTGGATTTTTTCGAACAATTTTTTGAAGCAAATTTATTAGACAGAGGGTTGACTAAAATAGCTCATGAAGGTGGAAGGGCTCATGGTTTATTAAACGTAACACCTACTGATTTTTTTAATCTAAAGATTAGAGTTCCCTCAATTGAAGTACAAAACCGCATTGCTAAAATCCTTCAAGCTGCCGACAAAGAAATTCAGTTGTTAAAAGAAAAAACAGAGTGGTTAAGAGAGCAGAAGAAAGGGTTGATGCAGGTGTTGTTGACGGGGAGAAAACGTCTGAACTATGATTTGGTTGATTGATGTGATTCGTATGATTAAAAAAGAAATCAAGGCTATCATACAAATCATACAAATCACCGTTCAGACAACTGATTAGATGATTAAAAAATAAATAATATGATAAACGAGCAATATAAATATTCAGAATTAACTTCAAAAATCATTAAATGTGCAATGACTGTTCATAGTGCCTTGGGCAACGGATTCCAAGAAGTTATTTATCAACGTGCATTAGAAATAGAAATGCATTTAGCAGGCATTGAATTTAACCGTGAGTTTGAAATGCCTATTTACTATCGTAATGAACAAATAGGAACAAGGCGTGTTGATTTTTTAGTAGAAGGTGTAATCTCTGTTGAATTAAAAGCATTGACTAAATTAGAAGATGTGCATTTTGCACAAGCTATAAATTATTTAGAGGCCTACAATTTAGAGATTGGTTTACTAATTAATTTTGGAGAAAGGAGTTTGAATTTTAAACGCCTTACCAATAAGAAATTCAAATCATAGGCAATATGACAACAAACGAATTAAAACACCTCAAAGAAACCGAAGACAAGGTTGAGTTCAAAGAAGCTAAAAAACAATACGCTTACAACAGAAGTCGAAATAGTGTTCTAGGTTATGTTGTTGCCTTAGCCAATGAAGGCGGAGGAAAACTCATTTTTGGGGTTAAAGAAAATAAAAATACTCCACATGAAATTGTAGGTTCTTTGGCTTGGAAAGGGCAAGAAGGAAAACTGGAGCAAGATATCTACCGTGATATAAAAGTGAGGGTGACAACAGAAGAATTGTTTGAAGGAGAAAATCGTATTTTGGTCATACACGTCCCTTCTCGTCCAGTTGGAAAAACATTAAAGTTTGAAGATGTTCCCCTAATGCGTGTGGGAGAAGAACTTCTACCAATGAGCGATGAACAGATTTATAAAATTCTGCAAGAGCAAGAACCTGATTTTTCTGCCAAGGTTTGTAAAGGATTGTCACTTTCAGATTTAGACGAGCAGGCCATCAAGAAGATGAAAGAAAGTTATGCCTTAAAACAAAACAATCCTGCCTTTATCCAATTGAGTACAGAGCAAGCGTTAACTGATTTACATTTATTAAAAGGTGGTAAATTAAATTACGCTGCACTTATTCTTTTAGCTAAAAAAGAGGTAATACAAGAAAAACTACCTCAAAGTCGTACAATATGGGAGTTTAGAAATAGTGAAGCTCAAATTTATCACGATACAAGAATAGTTATAGAAGACCCCTTATTTATTGGTGTTGATAAAATATGGAGATTGATTAATCAGCCTAATTTAAACCGTAAACATCCGGTGCAATCAGGTGCTTACATTTTTGATTTATTTGATTTTAACGAAGAAGTGATTCGTGAGGCTATTCTTAACGCAATCGCTCACCGTGATTATACCATTACCAGCGAAGTAGTCATTAAGCAATATCCAAATAAAATCTCTATTATCAATCCGGGAGGTTTTCCTAAAGGTGTAACCACAGAAAATATCTTAACAGTTAGCAGTACTCCGAGAAGTCGCCTGATGACTGAAGTATTAGAAAAGACAGGCTTAGTTGAACGCAGTGGTCAGGGAGTTGATAAAATCTACGCCATCACACTTATGGAAGGAAAAGCAGCACCCGATTATTCAAGGTCGGATATGCTTCAAGTTGAACTTGTTTTGAAAACGGAGATTAGCAATAAAGCCTTTCATGTTTTTATCAATCAATATCAAAGCGGTGAGCGCGAACCAAAACTAGGCGTGGAACAAGTTATTACGCTTTATTTAATTTACACGCAGAATTTTAATCATTTGAACGATGGAATTGTTGAGGGATTGTTGGCTACAGGGTTAATAGTTGAACATGATGGGGATTATAAGTTATCTAATGAATTTGAAAGGATTGAAAGAGAAATAGAAAAGGCAGAGAGGTCTGAAACCATTGACTTTTCTCAATTATTAGAAATAGAATCCACTATATTAAAACTTATTATTCAAGATAATTATATCACAAGAAAAGAGTTATCTGAACAACTAGAAATCGCTCAATCTACTGTTCAAGTGTATCTTAAAAACTTAGAGAAAAATGGATATATTAAACGAAAAGGGAAAACAAGAGGGAGTCATTGGGTTGTATTAGTAGATTATAAAGGTTAATCGGTCAAATAATCGGTCAAAATCGGTCAAATAATCGGTCAAATATATATTTAACAACACGTTGATAGACAGCAGTATATGAAAAACGAATTAAAAACAACAAAATAAAATCGGTCAAATAATCGGTCAAAATCGGTCAAATAGAATGATGATAATTAAGGGTGGTCAAATGGGCGGTCATATGGGCGGTCAAATGAAAATTAAAAACCATGTAACACTTTGATATACAGATATATGTAATTACGACAAGGGGGCGGTCAAATGGGCGGTCAAATGGGCGGTCAAATGATTAAATAAAAACGATATGCAAACACCAAGTTTTAAAGAAGATCATATTAGTCAGATTCCAGCATTACAAATGCTAATAAAAATGGGTTACTCGTACTTGAGTCCAACGGAGACTGATGAATTACGAGGGAATAAAACGACAAATGTCTTATTAGAAGATGTGTTGCGTAAGCAATTAAAAAAGATTAACAGCACGCGAATCAGTTCTACCAAGACCAGTTATTTCACTGATGAAAATATCGAGCGAGGAATACAAATCCTAAAGGATATTCCGATGAACGACGGCTATATTTCGGCTACGGAACGAGTGTATAATTTGTTGACATTAGGTAAAGCACTGGAACAAAGCATTGATGGCGATAAAAAAAGCTTTACGCTACGCTATATCGACTGGGAAAACATAGAAAACAATGTATTTCATGTCACAGAGGAATTCAGTGTAATGCGAACTACGAGCAAGGAACATTATCGCCCAGATTTAGCACTTTTTGTTAATGGAATTCCATTAGTAATTATCGAATGTAAACGCCCGGATTTAAAAGATCCGATAAAGCAAGCTATTAGCCAGCATTTGCGCAACCAACAAGAGGATGGAATACCACATTTATATATTTATGCGCAGCTTTTATTAGGAATCGCTTCACAAGAGGCAAGTTACGCTACCAATGCAACTCCCGAGAAGTTTTGGTCCAAGTGGAGAGAGAATAAAAATAGTGAGGTGATTGGTACATCTAGTGCAACAACAACGGAAATCAATCCAAAAATAAAGCAACTGAAAAACACACCACTTTCTGAATCGGATAAAAAACATCTATTTTCTGAACGGTTCAATTATGTCAGAAAACATTTTGATGATTTGGAGTGCGAGGAAATTCTACCAACAGAACAAGATATTTACTTGTATGGTTTATGTCGCCCAGAACGATTATTAAACTTCGTCTTCAATTTCATTCTATATGATGATGGTAGAAAAAAAGCAGCTCGATATCAGCAGTTCTTTGCTGTTAAAAAAGCAATGAAACATTTAGAAATCATTGAAGAAGGACGAAGAAAAGGTGGTGTGATATGGCATACCCAAGGAAGTGGAAAATCCCTCACGATGGTGATGTTGGCACAAGCAATTGTTCTCAATAAAGATATTCTAAATCCTAAAATTGTATTAGTAACTGACCGAACAGATTTAGATAGACAAATTACCGGTACCTTTAAAAAATGTGGAAAACTTGTAGAGAATGCTAAAACAGGTACTCGCCTAGTTGAATTATTAGAAAGTAGTAGTGATGCTGTTGTAACAACGATTATCAATAAGTTTATCACGGCCACAAAAAAGATAAATAAACCATTAGGTAATCAAAATATCTTTGTCTTGGTGGACGAAGGACATCGTTCACAACATGGAGCATTCAATATTGAAATGCAAAAATCCATGCCCAATGCGTGTTACTTTGCATTTACAGGAACACCGCTCTTTAAAAAAGAAAAGAGTACTGCCAAGCGATTTGGAGGGATTATTGATGCCTATACAGTTGACCAAGCAGTAAAAGACAAAGCTGTTGTTCCACTATTATATGAAGGTAGATTAGCTTATCAAACAGTAAATGAAAATCCCCTTGATACATTCTTTGGAATGATTTCAGAGCCATTAACAGAATTCCAAAAGTCAGATTTAAAGAAAAAATTTGCCCGAACCGATCACTTAAATGCAGCTGAACAAACCATGCGTATGATTGCTTGGGATATTAGTTATCATTTTAGAGATAATTGGAAAGGAACAGGATTTAAAGGGCAATTAGTTTGCGATAAGAAAGTAAACGCCATCAAGTACAAACAGATATTGGATGAAATAGGAATTGTAAGCAGTGAGGTGCTTATTTCTTCTATTGATGATAGAGAGGGAGAAGAAACAGTGTTTGAGAAATCGTCCAAACTTGTCAATCAATTTTGGGAACGCATGATGAAAGAACATGGAAATCCTAAAAAATATGAGGACAATATCATTAATCGTTTTAAGCATTCTTCTGATCCCGAAATCATCATTGTTGTAGATAAATTATTAACCGGATTTGACGAACCTAAAAACACAGTATTGTATCTAACTCGTAACTTGCTAGGACATAAACTTTTACAGGCAATTGCAAGAGTTAACAGAGTTTGTCCAGATAAAGACTTTGGATACATCATTGACTATTATGGTGTCATAGAGAATTTGGATGATGCGCTTATCCTCTACTCTTCTCTCGATGAATTTGACATGGAAGACTTGGAAGGTACGCTAATTAACATTACGGAAGAAATCAATAAACTCTCACAACGACACGCCGAATTGTGGGATATTTTCAAAACCGTTCGTAATAAGCTAGATGCAGAAGCATACAAAGTAATTCTTAGAGACGAAGCCATTCGTAACGTGTTTTACGACAAGTTGAGAGAATTTGCCCAATCATTGAAAGTGGCACTATCTTCTATTGACTTTCATAACCGTGTGGATGAGGAAACTAGGAAGAAATATAAGGAAGATTTAAAAATGTTCTTAGATTTGAGAAGTGCAGTCATCCAACGATATAGTGATACTGTAGATTACAGTCAGTACGAAGGACAAATCCAAAAATTAATTGATACGCACATTACTACGGAAAAGATAGAAGTTATTACGGAATTGGTCAACATCTTCGATACCGAGAAATTTAAAGAGGAAATTGAAAACACCGTAGGTAAGGTGGCACGAGCGGACAAAATAGCCAGTCGTACGGCTAAGCATATTTCTGAAAAGATGGAGGAAGACCCAGCTTTTTATAAAAAGTTTTCTCGCTTGCTTCAAGACGTAATTGATGATTACACCGCAAAACGAATTAACGAAATACAATACCTTAAACGGGTACAGGAAATTATGGATAATGTCTTATCACACACGGATAGCGATATTCCTGAAGTACTGCAAAATAAAGATGTTGCAAAAGCCTATTACGGTTTAACAATGACCGCTTTAGAAGGAAAAACAAATGACTTACCAACACTTAAAAGCATTTCAACAGAAACTGCTTTACAAATTGAGAACATCATTTATCAATCCATTTTTGACAATGATAAGCTCATTATTGATTGGCAGACAAAAACCAACATTACAGGTAAATTACAAATTGATATTGGGGACTATTTAATCGATGAAGTGAGAGATAAACATTCAATTCAATTATCTTTTGGTGAAATGGATAAAATAGCGGAAGAATGTATTGATGTGGCTAAGATAAGGTATAGATGAATTATAGAATGGAGAATGGAGAATGAGAGAATGGAGAATGGGAGAATGAAGAATTTTAGAATTTTAGAATTTTGAATAAATAAAATAGAAAGAATATGAGAGAAAATATTTTGAGAACAAAAAGTTTTGATTTTGCTTTAAGGATCATCAAACTGTTTCAGTATTTGAGTGAAGATAAAAAGGAATATGTATTGAGTAAACAATTATTAAGAAGTGGAACTTCTATTGGAGCAAATATTCGTGAGTCGGAACATGCGCAGAGTAGAGCGGATTTTATTCATAAACTATCGATTTCACTAAAAGAGGCTAATGAAACTGACTACTGGATTGAGTTACTGTTTAAGTCTGGGTACTTAGAGGAAAAGGAGTATAAATCATTTGTTTAATGATATTGATGAACTTCTTCGGTTATTGGTGTCAAGTATTAAAACTGCTAAAGAGAAAAAATGAATTTTTAGAATGGATAATTGAGAATGGTAGAATTAGAGAATGATAGAGTGGAAAATGATGGAATGGAGAATTCAGATATTTTGACAAATTCTGAAATTCTCCATTCTCCATTACCTAAATTCTTCATTCAATTTGGTTCAAAAAAAATAGAATTTAACCTAGTATTTGCAGAGCGAAAAACATTGGGGATTACGGTTACGCCTGAAATGGATGTTTTGGTAAAAGCGCCTATTAACGCACCTCTTCCAAAAATAAAGGAAAAGGTTAAAAAACGTGCTTCATGGATTTTAAAACAGCAGAATTTCTTTTTGTCTTTTCAGCCTAAAATGTCAGCTCGTAAATTTATCAATGGCGAAACACACTTATATCTTGGAAGACAATATCGAATTAAGGTAATGCCATTATCCAAGAAAACGCCTGACGAGAGTATAAAGTTGAAGGGGGGATTTATCGAAGTGTATACAAACACAAAAACTAATGTAAAACCCTTATTGGAAGCATGGTACAAACAAAAGGCCGAAGAAAAGATACGTCCACTTACTCTTGACTTATTCTCTTCTTTTACTGAGCGACATAGATTAAATGACGTTCCTTTTCAATTTTCCTTGCGTTCGATGCGATTGCGTTGGGGAAGTTGTTCATCAAAAGGAAAAATAACGTTAAACCCGGAACTAATAAAAGCCCCGAAGGGGTGCATAGAATACGTAATTACCCACGAATTATGTCATTTAATACATTATAACCACACACAAAAGTTTTTTGATTTACAAGAGAAGGAAATGGAAAACTGGGAGAAGTGGAAGATGAAGTTGGAGCGGATGTTGGGATAAGATAAAAATGTACCTTCAGCAAGCTAATAACACCCTCTCCCCTCTCAAAACTTCTTTTTAAATCCTCTCAAATTCCCATTTTCCTCTTACCTTTCCACCAAATATCTTTTTTATGCAATCGAATCGTAAATATGACGTGGTAATTATTGGAGGCGGTGCTGCTGGGTTTTTTGCGGCTATCAATATGAAAATAAAGCATCCAAAGAGAGCCATTATTATTTTAGAAAAAACGACAAAACTCCTTTCAAAAGTAAAAATCAGTGGAGGTGGAAGATGTAATATCACACATCATTGTGATACAATCTCCGAACTATTAAAAGGATATCCCAGAGGAAGTAAGTTGTTGCGAGAGGCTTTTCACACGTTTTTTGTTTCAGATACCATTCAATGGTTTGAAGAAAGAGGAGTGAAATTAAAGACCGAAGAAGATGGGCGGATGTTTCCTGTTACAGATAATTCTCAAACAATTATTGATTGTTTATTGGGTGAATGTGATCGATTAGGAATACCAATTTACACGAAGATGAATGTGGTAAAGGTAAAGCAAGTAGCCACTGGATTTCATGTTGAAACAACGGAAAACGAGGTCTTTGAGTCAGAAAAAGTAGTTTTAACAACGGGAGGATATCACTTAAAGAAAGACTACGATTGGATTAAGGAAATCCCTTGTATCATAGAAGCGCCCTATCCATCTTTGTTCACATTTAATTTAAAAAAACACCCCATTACCAATTTAATGGGAATTGCCATTGAGCATGCTGTCGTTAAGATACCGAGCTTAAAAATGGAACAAACTGGACCTGTTTTGATTACACATTGGGGATTGAGCGGTCCGGGTGTATTGATGTTGAGTGCATGGGCAGCGAAAGAATTGCACCAGAAGAATTATCATTTTGATTTTCATGTCAATTTCTTACCCGAATTTCATTCCGATGGATTGGGACATTTTTTGATGGATTATAAACAAAAAAATGCCTCGAAATCAGTACAAAAGAAAGTATTTTCAGAGCTCCCTCAACGATTTTGGAATTATTTGATTGAAACAGTTGAGATTCAAGATAAAAACTGGTCGGATTGCAATAAAAAACAAGTATTTAAACTAGCAGAATTGCTCACTAATCATCCTTTTCAAGCGCATGGGAAAACCACGTTTAAAGAAGAGTTTGTATCAGCGGGCGGTGTTGACTTGAAGCAGGTTAACCCCAAAACCTTGGAAAGTAAAACTGTTCCTAATTTGTATTTTGCTGGAGAATGTTTGGATATAGATGGAGTTACGGGAGGGTATAATTTTCAAGCGGCTTGGTCAACGAGTTTTGTGCTAAGTCAGTGTGAATAGAGAGTGATCAGTGTTCCTAAAATAACACACTGATGACACAGATGACACAGATTCACACAGATTCACACTCTTAAAAAATCAGTGAAAATCAGTCAGATCAGTATAATCAGTGTTCCTAAAATAGCACACAGACGCTGTATCGAGTTTACCGAGATATGACACAGATGACACAGATTCACACAGGTTCCCACTCTTAAAAAATCAGTGAAAATCAGTCAAATCAGTGTTATCAGTGTTCTAATTTAGCGTAGCTAATAAAATCAGTGCAATCAGTGTTCCATCTGTTGTTCCATTTTAAAACATTTCTTACTTTTACAAAAAAAAAATCATATATGTATAACAAAATCATATCCTCTCTCCTATTTGGTTTTTTATTTATCACCGCTACTTTCTCTCAAATCCCTATGGGGTATTATGATGCTGCGCAAGGTTTAGATGGAAGTGATTTAAAAGCTGCTCTTCACACTATCATTAAAGGACATACTAAGTTTCCATATACCAGTAGCGGCACAGATGTATGGGATATTTTAAAAGAAACCGATAAAGACCCTAATAATCCCAACAATGTTATTTTAATTTATTCACGTTTATCTGTAAATGCCACACAGGAATACAACGGAGGAAATGGATGGAACCGAGAACACGTTTGGGCTAAGTCTCGAGGTGATTTTGGAACAGCTCAAGGTCCCGGAACAGATGTACACCATATACGTCCAGAAAACGAGAGTGTAAACGCAGCGCGAAGTAACCGTTGGTTTGGAAATGCTTCTACTCCCTACAACTATAATGGAGCCTTAGTTGCAAATATAGATGAAGATAATTGGTTGTGGGAGCCTTTGGATGAAGTGAAGGGAGACGTTGCCCGCATGATTTTCTATATGGCTGTTAGGTATGAAGGAGATAACGGAGAACCCGATTTAGAAATCATTGATTATATCCCTACGAATAAGAGCACAAAACAACCCATTCATGCGCTCTTAAGCGATTTGTTAGCTTGGAATGACTTAGATCCGGTGGATGACTTTGAACGAAATAGAAATGATGTCATTTATTACAGCTACCAGCACAACAGAAATCCATTTATAGACCATCCCGAATATGCTATGCAAATTTGGGGGAATAGTTTATCAGGGATAATGGAAAACACTACTGTAGCTACCACCCGTGAATTGGTGAAGATTGTGGATATACTAGGAAGAGAAAGTGAAGTGAGTCCCAATCATTTATACATTTATGTGTATTCAGATGGAAGCACAGAAAAGAAGGTTGTGGTGGAGTGAGATAAATCTTTACAATTAAAAACACCAACTATTATTTGGTCAGTTTCAGGTATTCTCTACCTTTGCCCTCATTATAAATAAAAAAGAATAAATGAGTCAAGTTAAAAAGAATGACAGCGTAAAAGTGCACTACACAGGTAAATTAGCTAGTGGAGAAGTGTTTGATAGTTCAGAAGGAAGAGAGCCTTTAGCTTTTGTTGTAGGTGCAGGACAAATGATACCTGGATTTGACAACGGAGTAGTTGGAATGGCACTCAATGAAAAGAAAACCATAGTTATCCCTGCAACAGATGCTTATGGAGAAGCTCGTGAAGATTTAATTGTAGAGGTACCAAAAACAAATTTACCACCTGATTTAACGCCAGAAATTGGAATGGGATTAGTTTCTACTACACCGACAGGAGAGCAAATACAATTTGTTGTTACCGAAGTGAAAGAAGAAACTATTATCGTAGATGCAAATCACCCGTTAGCTGGGAAAGAATTGACTTTTGAGGTAGAAATGGTTGAAATAAACGGATAATTTATTTCTGGGAATCAACTATAAACCAGTCTCTTTGAAAAAAATAATTTATTTTATTTTAAAAATTTTATTTTTTTCCTTGTCAATTAAAATTATGAGGCTATATTTGCACCCGCAATTAGTTGCATTTAGGAATAAAGCGATATTCCAGAAGAAATTAGGTTGATCTCGTAGCTCAGCTGGTAGAGCACTTCACTTTTAATGAAGTGGTCCTGGGTTCGAATCCCAGCGGGATCACTGAAAGCCACCTCCAAGGTGGCTTTTTTCGTTAAAAACAGTCAAATCCTACTAAAATCGACACTTTAGCGGTTCTTTCAAAAAGAGGTGAAAACAAATAAAACTATTGGAATAGAAACTTTTTGTCACCTATTCTGTCACCAGTTTTTTTGCTTTATTTTGGTGACAGAATACACAGATACACCTGTGTAGTATTATTTTCTGATTTCGTTCGTCACATTTATTGAATGATTTTTTGATACAAAAAAACATCAAAAATTCAACGCTATGGTTACAAAACAAAAGGTAAGAGTTGTGTATCGTCTAAATACACAAAAAGAAAAAAACGGAAAACATCCTGTTTTCATGCGAATATTTGTAGATAACAAGAAGTCCGAAGTCTTTACAGAACAGTATGTCTCAAATGCACATTGGGATAATAATGCTAAGAAAGTGAAGTCAGCTTGTAAAGAAGCAGATTACATCAACAGTTATTTAGACAACTTGAAGGCTAAAGTTCAAAACCAATTTTACGAGCTGAGAAGTCAGGGAAAAGAAATCACTTCGGAACTACTGAAGAATAAATTCTTAGGCATCGAAGAACAATCCAAACACAAAACCATCCTCGAAGCTTTCGACTACCACAATCTAAAAATGAGTGAACAAGTCAAAATCAGCAAAATAGTTTCAAAAACGCACACCCGTTACATCATTACCAAAAACAAGGTAGAAGCATTTATGCAGCACCAGTACAAAAAAGACAACATGCCCCTACCCGAAATGCGGCTGCGATTTGTAACAGAGTTCGAACACTATTTATTGACAGTTGACAAACTCCAATCCAATACCGCCCACAAATACATCAAGAATCTAAAAAAGATTATGAACATGGCGGTAGGTTTAGACTGGATTCCGAGTAATCCGTTTAACCAGTTCAAATGCTCCTACTCCAATCCCGAAAGAGAGATTCTAAACCAAGACGAAATCAATCTTATCATCAACAAAAAATTACACGCTCCACGCTTGGAAGAAGTTCGGGATGTATTTATTTTTTGCTGTTACACAGGCTTTGCCTATTCCGATGTGTATGAATTCAGAAAAAATGCGATCATGAAAGGACTGGATGGTAATCTGTGGCTGTCAACACTCCGTCAAAAAACAGGAACAAAAGAAAGTGTTCCTTTGCTTCCTGTGGCCTTGCAAATCATTGAGAAATACCGCAACCACGAATATTGTACTAAATACGACAAGTTACTTCCTGTCAATAGCAATCAGCGTTACAATGCCTATTTAAAAGAAATAGCCGACATCTGCGGAATCAACAAAAAGCTGACTTCTCACATTGCACGCCATACCTTTGCAACAACCATCACGCTCGCAAACGGAGTTCCGATTGAAACCGTCAGTGCAATGCTTGGTCACAGCAGCATCCGCACCACGCAGATTTATGCAAAAGTCGTAGAACAAAAAGTAAGTGACGATATGCAGCTGCTCAGAGAAAAACTATTCGCACAATCAAATAAACAATCTCTGACCAACATCGGATAATCCTAATTTAGGGAAAATACATACACCAACCGCCTGGCATAAGCTAGGTGGTTTTTTTATCTTCAACTTTCCACTTTCTCCAAAATTTTCCACTTTTCATTTCCCCAAACACTTCCTCTTTCTGGACGTAAAAGGAAGGAATTATAAAACTTATATACTATGAAAAAATATTTTAGTCAATTAACCGAAAAACTGGAAAATGAAATTACTAAAATTAGTAATTCAGACCAGACAGAAATTCAAAAGTGTGAATCTTGTAGATTATTGATTTTTAAGTATTATCAAGAATTACGTAAATTTATGTCCAACTACCAGTTCAAATCCGAACAGGAAGAAATAAACTATTTCAGAAATTTAAAACCTGAACTGGTGGCCACTTTTACGTTCTACTACAAAAAATCAAAAATCATCAAACAGCATTTTTTTAGCGATTCTGAGATTACAAAAAACTACCTTCAATATGAACTGCAGAAAGTAGAAAAATTCCATTTGCAGCACCTCGATTTTATAAGTTATTACAATAGCGGACAAACTAATTTTGATGAAATTTTGTTTTTGAGAAAGAATTTAGACCTCTCTACTATTCCTTCCTATATTCTTTTAAGAGATGATTTAGGACACACCACAAACGGAGATTACTTGGTCACAAAATTACTTTTGAATGCAAAACTCTACAAATTCATTCAAAAAGAATTAATCGTCCCCACGGAAGAAAGCCTCCACCAAGAAAATACCAAAACTATAAAGTCGGGATTAAATTGGACGGCTCCGAAATCCGCATTAATAGAGCTTTCCTATGCACTTTTTTGTAAAGGTGCAATCAATAATGGAGACGTTGAAATCAAACAATTAATCAGTCAATTTGAACTCTTTTTCAACATCGAATTGGGTGATCCTTACCGTCATTTTACTAATATTAAACAGCGTAAAAAGTCATCGGCAATATTCCTTGAATCCCTTACGGATAGCCTAACACAGTACATGAATGAACAAGAGGAATTACCTTAATTTTAAAGTAAATAGATGGTTGTTTTCTTCCTATTCAACAAAATTTACAAAAGGTGGCTAAAAAAATAGCCACCTTTATAGTTTTGGCATCAAATTTAATGAAAAACACTTTTTTAGCACTAATAATCAGTTAGTTGTATTTTATTTTCAAGAAAAAACTATCATCTTGATAACACCTTTATAAATAAACTCATTCAAATGTCAGAGTTTTGTTCCATAAATACTTAAAAGAATAAATATGGCAACAGAAATTATTACACAGGAAGATTTGGAGAATTTCCGCACGGAATTAATAGTAGAAATTCGTGAGTTATTAACAGAAACTCAACCTAAAAAGGTACAAGAAGAAGAGATTCGCCTACTCAAATCACATCAAGTGCAACGTATGCTTGGAATTTCTCCTGGCACATTACAAAACTTGCGCATCAACGGAACACTGCCTTACTCCAAGATAGGAGGCGTAATTTTCTATGATAAACAGGAGATTTTAAAAGTACTAGAGATCAACAAACGTAATATCTTGTAAGATGATGAACAATTCACAAACGCCTGTCAACTACATTCAGCACTTGACAGGCTTCTTCGAAACGGTTGCCCAAGACAACCGTTTATCAATGGGGCATATTACCTTGTATATGACTCTGTTTCAGTTTTGGAATCTAAACAGGTTTCAAAATCCTGTTTCAATTTGTCGCACAGAGGTAATGGCAGTTTCAAAAATAGGTTCCACTAATTCTTACACAAAGTATTTGAAGGAATTAGACAAGTTCGGATATATCCAGTATTTACCGTCCTTCAACCCCATGAAAGGAAGTTTAGTCAACCTGTATAATTTTGATAATGCTACTGATAAAGGTTATCGTAAAGGTTGTGATAAAGGTACTGATAAGGGTAGTGAAAAGGTCGTGCGACCTTCTATAAACAGTATAAACAATAATAAACATATAAACATTAAAACTATAGTGAGGAGAAATTCGTCGAACGAATTTTCCTTCCCTCCTAAAAGTGAAAATATGAAAATTACCTCCGGTGCTTGCTTAGCAGGTCAAAAAATGTCCATTCCGGATTTACAGGTAATCAAAAATTACTTCCTCGAAAAAGAAAACACCACAACCGAAGCCGAGCGCTTTCTCAATTATTACCAATCCAACGGCTGGTTGGTCGGCGGAAAAACAAAAATGAAAGACTGGAAAGCAGCTGCACGAAACTGGATGCTCAATACAAAACGTTTTGAAAAACCCGAACAGAAAACCTCATCACATCTCCACGTAAACGAAAACAAACGTTACGACATTCCCCTATAATTTTTTACTTTTTCCCATTACGATTCATTTTTAACTTTTAGTTTTTCACTTTTAATTTCCTTATGAAAACAGATGCCATACTATCTTCTCCCAACCTTTGCGAACATTGCGCCTCCTTTGCGTGCATTGCGGTTCACTTTTAACTTTTCATTTTAACTTTCTTCCCATGGAACAGAAAAAACATTACATCATCAAAGACAACGAAATCATCTACGATTTTATGCTCACAATGAAATACTTATCTCATTTCGGACAGAAACGATTTGGTAGTGACTTCCGCATCATGCGAGTAAACAAAATCATTCTCAAAAAACTAATGATGTACGCCATCCAAGATCAAGAGAATTGCAAGAAACATAACATTGATCTCAAAAAAGGGATTCTACTCGTTGGCACCATTGGTTGCGGAAAAACCTCTTTGATGCATCTCTTCAATATTCTTACACATCCACACCGAAGACACATTGTCAAGCCTACCAGAACCATTGCTGGAGAGTTTCTACAAAACGGTTATGAAGCAATTCACAAATATGGAAACACAGATAAAATCTATTGTTTTGATGATTTAGGAATTGAGCAAAATATGAAGCACTTTGGTAATGAATCAAACGTAATGGCTGAAATTTTGTTAAGCCGTTATGACTTGTTGCGTTACCGAGGAATTATCACCCACGCCACCACCAACCTCAACGCCAACGAACTCGAAAAACTGTACGGCAACAGAGTTCGTTCTCGATTACGTGAAATGTTTAACCTCATCACATTTCCTGAAAATGCAGAAGATTTGAGGAAGTGATTAATATTTAATCAAATTGATTTAAAATTCAACTTATATTCATTCGAATCCATTATGGCTTGACTAAACTTCACATGAGAAAATCCAGATTTATTAACTAAATCTATTATTTCATTTATTTTTTGTGGCTCTGTTTTACATCCAAAGATAATCTCTCTTAAAGCTGTCTTTTTGAATGTAAATTTGTTTTGATTAGAAGAGGGTTTAATCACCCTTATTTCTTTTTCGTATTGCCAATCTATTGCTTTGGTTGTAAGAATAGAATTAATAGTTTTATTTTCATTCTTAATGTAATTCTCTTTTGGATAGCTTTCACTATAATTGACATGAATAGGAGTACAGAAAAAATCAGTATCTTCTGTTATATCAAATTTTAAACATACCCCGGTATGACCATTTGTATAATGTGACCACATTAATAAATTATCATTCTTTTCAGCAAAACAACAGACATAACTTTTTGAAATGTTTTCTTGGACGGTTGATTCAATAATTTCTTTTAATTGTTTCTCTGTAATGGAACAATCTTTTAATTCTTCTATACTCATTCCTTGTTTTTCAAACCATTTAATTACTGTATTTTGAGGATAATCATGTTCTAAATTAGCTGTGCAATCAAATGGATCATTAAAAGAATTTGGTCTAGAAAACCACATTGCACTATTTTCTAGTATCCCATTAAACTTATCGTCAAGTTGACGAAATCGGTATAAGTGTTGAGGATATTGCCCGTTTTTAACACCAATTTTAATTAATTCTGAAATTTTCATTACTATTTTATTTTAACTATTATACGTTTTCAATCATAAAATGTTTAATAATAAACATAGTAAACAATAAAATTCTATGATTAAATTTGTATTCAATAATAAAACCCCAACACTGTCTGTTTAAACAATAATTGATACTTTACTTGTATCAATTCCGATTCGGCTTGAAACAGCTTGTTTTTAGCTTCAATCAATTGTGTGTAGGTTGCATTACCTGTTTCGTAACGAATTTGGAAATTTTCATAATTCAATAATGCAGATGAATGTACTTTTTCTAATGCCTCTAGTTGGGAACTCGTATTGAGAATATCCGTTAAAAGCTGTTCTATTTTTTGTTTGAGTTGATTGTATTCGTTTTGTTTATTGATGTATAACGATTGTAATTCCAGTTCCTGTATTTTCACCTGATTGCGTGTAGCGTTTTTATTAAAAATGGGAATATTCAATGAAAATGAAATGGATTGATACAAATTATTGTTAAACTGTTCTCCAAATGGTCTTGGAACAAAATCTCCATTGGAATTGAGCATTTTATTATTTCCAGAATAACCGCTTCCGATTGACCCATTTAACAGAATTGAGGGGTAATACCGTCCTTTTATTGATTTAATCAAATATAATTGCTTTTGAATCCCTAATTCTATTTTTACTATTTCGGGCAGTGTGGATATAGCTGTATCAGATATAAGAGAGTATGTTAACGAATCCGAAAAAGACGCAGAAACATCAAAACTATCATTGATTGGAATGTTTAACAATTGCTGAAGTAATAATTTAGAATAGCGTAAATCGTTTTCCGCTTTGGTTATGGTGTAATTATCCAAATGCTGTTGGGCATCTATTTCCGATACTTCAAATTGTGTTGCCTGATTAGCTAAAAGAAGCTCTTGTATTCTTTTATATTGCTGTTTTGTCTTTTCTAAATTATCTTTAGATAATCCTACAATTGCTTTGTTAAGTAAAACCTGTAAAAAAGCAGCCGCAACATCTATTTTCACATTCCGTTGAAAAATTTCCTGTTCCAAATAACTTTCCTGAACAGCAACATTATTGGATTTTATTGTGTAGTAATTTTGAAGCCCGGAGAATAATGTAATACTACTGCTTAAATAAAAATTGTCAAACATAACTCTATTTGTTGCAAATTGATTGGTAAACAAATCAATCGTTTGTCCCCAGTTATAACCGTGTGTTACTCCTGCGTTCAAAGAAGGTAATAAATTATGTCTTGAGTTTTTAAGATGAACAGAAGCTATCTGTGAACGGATAAGTCCTGATTTCAACGTCAGATTATTTTGTAAAGCAGTATCAATACAGTTGTCTAATGTCCAATTTTGAGAGAACACCAGGACAGGAAAAAGAATAAATAATATTGCTAATCTCATCGGTCAAAAATCTTTCTGAACTGGTTAAATATTCTGTCTGTAATCCGTAAATCTTCTGTAATAATTTCTGCTGTACCGCTCATTTCGGGGGTGTAATTCAATTCTTTGTTGTAAGTAGTTTTTAATCCGTTGGTTAGTTCTACTTTAACCAGGTAATTTTCCTCATTGGCAATCAAGGAAATAGATTTTACTTTTCCGATTAATTGACCGTATTCATGAGCGGGGAAATTGTCAATTTTCAACATGACTTTTTGCCCTTTTTTTACTTTTCCATAACCGCTTTTGGGAATTTTCAGTTGAGCGATATACGATTGATTGGAAGGAATGATGGCAAACAATGCTTTTCCCGATTCAATAAACTGATTTTCTGATAGTATCTGTAAATAGCTTAATTTTCCGTTGATTGGTGCAGTTAATTGATAGGTTCGTGTCCATGTTTGTAAACTGTTTTCAATAGTAGAAAGCTGGGTTTCTATTTCTATCAGCAATGATTTTCGTTTTTGTTCAAAAGTAAATTTCAAATCATTGAGTTGTTTTTCTAAATCTGTGATTGAGATAGCTGTTGAAATTTTATTTTTCTCTAAATTATTAATTTCATTGATAGTTGTTTCGTGGGTTCGTTCACGTTCAAAAAAATCAGTTTGTGAAATAACACCTTTTTCAAATAGCGTTTTATCAGATCTAAACTTACTTTCCGCATTATTTAGTAATTTATGGCTACTGTTTAATTGTTTGGCAATCAATTGTTGTAACGCCTTCTGATTGTTGATTTGTTTGGATGTATTGGCGATATTAAAAGCCGTGTTATCTTCATTGATGAGGAATTGATAATTCTTGAGAGCTGTCGTTAATGCAGAAACATTCGGTTGCACATCTCCAAAAACCAGCGTTGTAGATCTAAGTTGTAGTTTTTCCAATGAGTTGTTTTGATATGCTTTCTTGATTTTAGAAAGTTCAAGGGTTAAGAAATCTCTGGCACTATCCGAAAGGGTGCTTTTAATGGTTGCTATCACTTGTCCTTGTTGAAGAACTGAATTTTCTTTGTATTGCAAAAGTTCTATTTCTCCTGCCGACTTTGCCACTAATTTTATCGGCGGTTCAGCTGTTGTGAGTGTCGTTGTTCCTTTAATAACATCCGGGTATTTAATTAACCACGACAAGAAAATAAATAACAGTAACAAAACAAAAATAAGCGTAATACCCCAACGAACCATCCAACCAGGTGGATGAGACATAATCTCCTGTACCTCATCACTTCTTAATTCGATAGATGATTTGTAATCAGTATGTTCGTTATTATTTTGTATTTCACTCATGGTTTTTATTGTTCATTATCCATTCTTAATTAGTTTCCCAACTCCAACTGGTTTTTTACCAAATCATAGTATTTACCTCTTAGATTTACTAACTCCTTGTGAGTTCCTCGTTCAACAATGATTCCGTGTTCTAAAACAACGATTTGATCGGCATTTTTTACGGTACTCAATCTATGTGCTACCACAACTGCGGTGCGTCCTTTGAAGAAGTTATTCAAATTGTCCATGATGACTTTTTCATTGTTCGCATCTAAAGCACTTGTTGCCTCGTCAAAAAAGATGAATTTCGGATTTTTATACACCGCTCGGGCAATTAAAAGCCGTTGCTTTTGTCCCGTACTCAATCCCATGCCCTCCATGCCTATTTTGGTATTGAAACCCAAAGGCAATTCTTCTACCAACTCCAAAATATTCGCTGTTTTAACCGCTTGGTGCAAACGTTCTTTGTTTATGATATCTTCTCCCACAGCAATGTTGTTGGCAATGGTATCGTTAAAAATATATCCTTCCTGCATAACAACACCACTATTGCCTCGCCATGTTCTTTGACTAATGCTGCTTAAATTCAATTTTCCTACTTTGATTTCTCCTCCCGAAGGTTCGTAAAACTTTAACAGCATTTTCATCAAAGTAGTTTTTCCGCTACCACTTGTTCCTACAATGGCAGTTATCTTATTGGCAGGGATATTCAAATTTAAGCCTTTAAGTACTTCTTCATGGCTACCAGTATAGCGAAAATGTACATTAGATAACGTAAAATCAGGATTTTCGGGGATTTCATCATTTTTTTCATCGCCCAATACTTCTTCATCCTCTCGGTTGTGAATTTCAGATAATCGCTCTAATGCTATTTTTGCATCTTGTACCGAATATACAAAACCGATGAGTTGTTGGATAGGACTATTCAATTGACCAATAATGTACGAAATTGCCATCATCATCCCAAGTGTGATCTGTCCATCAATAACCAATTTAGCTGAAAATACGGTAATCAAAATATTCTTTAATTCATTGATAAACCCTGAACCGATGGACTGTGTTTGCTCTAATACCAAACTTTTGATAGAGATTTTAAACAAACGTGCTTGCAAAAACTCCCATCCCCAGCGCTTTTGTTTTTCGGCATTGTGAAGCTTTATTTCTTGCATTCCGTTGATAAGTTCTATCACCTTACTTTGTTCGTTGCTCATCTGAGAAAACCGCTTATAGTCCAAATCTTTACGCCGTTTTAAAAATAACACCACCCAGATAAAATACAAAATACTTCCCACAAAGAAAATAGCAAATATTTTGACATCATACCACGCCAAAACTGCTCCAAACACAATGAGATTAAAAAATGAAAATAAAGTGTTGAGCGAAGTAGAGGTAAGCAAACTTTGTATGCGGTGATGGTCGTTGATGCGCTGCATAATGTCGCCAGTCATTTTCGTATCGAAATAAGCTATGGGTAATTTCATTAACTTGATAAAAAAGTCGGAAATTAACGAGATATTAATGCGTGTGCTTAGGTGAAGCAATATCCAACCGCGTATAATTTCTACACTTGTTATTCCCAAGAATAAAAAAAGTTGAGCAATTAAAATAAGATAGATGAAATTAACATCTTGATTTTGAATACCTATATCAACTATACTTTGTGTTAAAAATGGAAAGATCAATTGAATTAAAGAGCCGATAAAAAGACCTAATGATAGTTGAAAAATAAACTTTTTGTATCTAAATAAATATTGATAAAGGAAAGAAAAACCTTTCGCTGTTTCCAAATCGTCTACCTCTTTTTTTCTTAGACGTGGTGTCGGCTCAAATAGTAAAGCAATACCTTCATCTGTTGTTATATCCGCCCCCTTTCCTATCCAGTTTTCAATAAAACTTTGATCTGAATAGTTTAATAATCCATGACCTGGATCAGCCACATAAACTGTTTTTCCTCTTATTTTATAAACAACGACAAAATGTTCCTGTTTCCAATGAACAATACAAGGAAGCGGTACTTCTTCTTTAAGCTTTATAAAATCTATTTTCACTCCCAATGTGCGAAATCCTATTTTTTCAGCAGCATCAGCAATACTTTTCATACTACTACCTTCACGAGTTGTTTCAGAGAGTGTTTGAAGTTTTTCCAATGAGATACTTCTACCGTAATATTTTGCAATCATTCGTAAACAACTTGGACCACAATTCATCTGGTCAGGTTGCTGATAGAAGGGGAATTTTTTCATCAGTTTATAGTCTTTTTAATAGCAATTTTTCTTTTTAAATATTTTACAACCAATTGATAGGTCATAAGTTCATTATTTAAATGATCAAATTCAAAATACCGATTTAAAGACATATGAATTATGCTACTGTATAAACCATTTTTATTTACTAATTTTTTAATATTAGCTTTTTCTAACATTTCAGTTAAGTTTTTTTTGTATGAATTAGAATCTTCATCAAACAATAATTTATTTTGAAGTACTCTAAAAATATCACTGCTTTTTTTTCGAAAATATTTCTGATTTTTAATATCTATAAGTAAATTATTAATCCATCGGTTCAAAAAATCAATTTTTTCATGGTCATTAATATTAAAGAAACTTAAATAATTGTCTACTATATGTATTGGGGCTATCCAAATACTATTATTATTATTATTATTATAAAACTTAAAGTTATTAATATGAAATAGTGAATCATTACTAAATAAGTTTTCGATTAGCTCCATATTAATAGCTCCGTAACGATCTATTTCTTGTTGATAAGATTTTATTTGATAATCATATATACCATAAATTGGTTTATCTGTTTTAATATATTTATTAAATTGAGATAAAAATTTAATTAAAACAGCTTGATTTATAAATTGGATTCTTAATCTTAGATGAAATTTGGGATCATAATATCTAACATAAAAGAAATTTTGAATTTCAAAATTCAACAAATATTGATTTTGAAATTCAAAAAGAAATTTATTTGCAATTTCTTCTGTAAGATATATGTGTATATACAACCACTCTTTATCAAATGGAAACATAGATTCTATTACAATATCATCATCAGAAAATTCAAAATTCGAATTATTAATTATATTGTTTGGACTCATTAATATAGGAACTATAAATTCACTTTCATATTTGTCCTCGTTTTCATCCTTTGTAATTGAAGATTCTAGATATTCGCTTAATATTAACGTTCTATTTGCTTTAATTTTTTTTAAAAAAGATTCTAGTGATAAATCTTCTAGAGTGTTAACATGAAACTCTTTATCTCCATCTTCTAAAATAAATTGTTCATGTATGCCCAACTTTAATAAATAGTGTCGTAAATCGGATAATTTTTCTAGTTTATTAAGTTCTTTAGACTTGATATTCCATTTCTTTGGTGATAAAATTATATTGTGAAATTCAACTCTAGGTAGAGTTTGAAATATAGCTGACAGGCTACCCCAATTGAAATAAAAACTATTTTTATAATAAAAACTATGATAATCACATAAAAACTTATAAATAGGGAAGTTAGTAATATTAGAATTAAAAGCTGTTGAGTTTATAGGTATAATACGTTTTTTTAAATTCTTTGAAAAAATTACAATTTGTTTATCCTCCATTTTTAAGAAAATATCATTTAAAGGAATTCTAGTACTATTGGATTGTTTGTCCATTCCACCAAGTATATCAATATAATAGTCATAGAAATTTTTTCTGTTAATAACACTAAAAGAATTTTTGTCATGTAAAAATGAGAGATCACATAAAAGATAATCTTCGCCAAAATATTCTTTATCATGGCGAGCTATATTTTGAGAGGTAGTTTGAAAGTCATTAAATGAATTTGAAAATCTATTAAGATGCCTTAAAGAAGTGGGGCCAGATATATACTTTATCCAAATTTTATCTTCTCCTTTATCTTTTACTATCTTAAAACTTACATTTAGTGAGCTAGGGAATTTTTTAAATTCATTTAAATTCATTAACGAATCAGTATCTATTTCAAAAGTATCTATTTCAATATTGATATTCTTAAGTTTATTTATTAATTTAAACTCCTCCTTAGTTATCAATAGTTCATTGTCTGATTTTCTATGTATATCAAGTAAACTATGACTTTCTTTTATGTCACTTTGCGATTTATAAGGCATACCTATAATAGGATTAAATACATCAAGTATTGATATAGTATTATTGCCGTATCTTCTTTCAAAATAATCAATAAAATCTTCAAATGATTCTGCTGTTGGTATATTTAGGTTATTCAACATGAACTTTATTCCTTCAATAAGAGATTTTTTAATCTTAGGAGTTATTGAAAAATCTTTAATATTTAGACCTAAATCTACATGGTATTCATGTAAATTTAGGTCTTTGAAAATAATGTGTGAGTTTTCATTGTCAACAGAATGATTTTGAATGTCTTCATATACTGATGTTCTTTGATCCGAAATGAAGATGTTGATATTTACTAGTAAATTGACACTTTCGATAGAGTCTTTCTTCGAATATCCAATTTTTTCAAAATAATCAGTGATTTCCCTTACATTATAACAATCCTTACTATTAAGACTGTTTATTAAATCGAATAATACCTCATCATATTCAATCTCTGATAACTGATACGTAACTTGTGGCTCACTTCCATGGATTTCATAATAGAATAAACTATTATTATGAAATCTAATTGTAGAATTGAGATACAGACTTCTATTATTTTCAGTTGTATTATTTTCAGTTAGAAACTGACCATTTAACCTATAAATTATATTCTTACGATTTAAAATTAATAATTGATTATCTTCAGAAGTTTTTATATCACATAAGCCTGTTCCCGCCATAAAACCAAATGGGGTGCATCTATTGGACATCCTTTTTGCATATGTAAACAATGCTATCTCCTCAGTTTTTGATATTGATTGATTTAAAGATACTTGTTCGTATAAATTTTTTGAAGAATGCTTTATAGCTGTGATAAAAAAAGTATCTTTTAAAAGATTAATTATGTTACTTTCATTCAGAAAACCTTTTTTAAAAACGGGGGTTCTGACTATGATTTTATTATATAATTTAAACATATATTATTTAATTATAAATACTCTGAGCATTCACAATCCGCATCGCACAAGAGCTCCAACTGATTTGCTTCCATGGTCATTGAATTTAAAAAAAGTATTTTGTTATGACTTAGCATTTTTTCAGTATTACCAGATAAATATAGTAGAATTTCTTTTAGAGAAAACGCCCCTAATATGTTGATATTAAACGAAGTAGATGGATGTATGTTTCCTTGTATTTTTAAGGGTTCTATTTTTTCAAAATCAATAACATTATGTGAGGTATTTTTCACATGCCTATTATAACTATTATAACAAACATTAGTCCTATATGAAAGAAATGGACCAAGAATTATAGTTTCATATGAATATGCCATAAAAAATACTGGCAGTTTTAATTTAAAACAAAGTCTATTTAACCACATTTTATGTGAAGGTTTTGGGTCTATAGCATTTATTATAATATCAGGTTTATATTCTATTATTATTTTTTCTAAATTACTGTCATTACTTAAATGTCTATTTTCATAACTAAAATTCACATTAAAAAAATTTTCGTTTATTATTTTTTTTAGAGCAATTGTCTTAAACTCTCCAATATTATTATTTCGATAAACAAAAGTCTTTTCTATATCACTTATTTCGACCTTATCAAAATCAATACATTTTATATTATAGATACCTATTTGTGCGAGAAGATATACAATTGTCCCTCCTCCTCCTCCTGCTCCAAGTACTAATATTTTTGATTTTTGAACTTCTTCCTTTTGAAAATTAATACCTAAACTTTCAAAGAAATATGATAACCGATCACCTGATTCATTTGCATCTTCATGCTTACATATATAACCACTAATATTTAACTCTTCCAATGCTTCGCTTTCATAAGGTGTATTACATTCAAAAGACTTTTTGTCAATAATTAATGTCATCATTCGAAACGCTTGTTTTTTATCAAGAACTATACTTTTTTCACCACCAGAGAGTACGTAATATAATTCATTCTCTCTTATATCTACATAAGGTTTTAGTGTATAAATAGACATTATTTTGTAAGCTTAATTATTTCAGTTAGATATAAATCTCCATAATAATTTTGCGTTAAACTTTCCATCCCTTGCAGATGTCCACCACTATAATGTTTTATTTTCCAATTAAATTTGCCAAGTGTCTTTTCATCAAATTGTTTATTAATCATATAATCGGTTTCTCCAATAAAAATTAATTTTTTAAGTTTTTTAAGTTTTTTAAGATCAATATTTGGACTATTTGAAGGGATCAACGTGTTTTTTCCAAGACTTTTTAATTCTTCAACTATTAATTGGGGTTTTATCATAATACCTTCCATAACAAGATAATCTATTGAAACTTTTTTATTATGAGAAATATTATCAGTACATGCTCTTAATGAAATGTAACTACCCATTGAAAGTCCATATAATATTAATTGATTTGTTTTCTTTTCGGAATAATAGTCTATTACTTTATTCAAATCTTCAACAAATTCCTCGTAATATAAAAAATCAGAATTTAAATTCATGAAACTTGAATGTCCAAAACCTCTATAATCATATGTAATAACATTGTAACCTATTTGCGTCAAAATAGTAGCATTATTGATAAAATAACTCATATTTCCATAATCGCCATAAGACAAGATTATAGTTTTATTTAACGAATTTGCATTATTTTTAGGGGTAAAATACCAAGAAATAATCGAATCTTTTGTTCCTTCATAATTTATGTAGTGTTCTTCATAATTCACTAAAGAAGTATCAGGTAAAGCTACATAGTCAGCACTTGGTTTCAGTGCAAATGAATAATTAAACAAAATGGTGTAAAATAACATTAATATTATTAATTTAAGTTTTGCCATAAGAATTTAATTTATAGATATTTATTTGACTTAACAAAGATTAATACTTTGTTTGTTTTAAGGAGACTTTTAGATAAAAAAAATAAGAGCTAGCCTTTTTAAGGCTAGCTCTTTTAACAGTAGTTTAAACATTATCACAACACCCATTAGTTCTGATGGTACATTTTCCATCATTTGAAATGCAATTTTGAGTAATATAAGGTGTACAACCTCCAGTTGTTACAGGAGCACCTCCAATAATTTTGTCCAAATTTTGAACTGCTGCAACTTTCATTTTTGTGATTTGCATTAATTTCATTTTTTTCATAATATAAATTATTTAAGATTATAGCCAAATATATAAATAATATTTTATATTTTCATAAATTACTGTTTTATTTTACACCAAAAGGATCTCTTCCCAATTAAATGTTTGTTTTTCTAATAAAGTTAAGCATACCAAACCAATACCTGAATAACCTAAAAGTATTCCATTTTTTTCACAATATCCCTCTATATCTTTATAATCCATACTTTTTACCCCATAACGGTTATAAAATGCTATAACTTTCATCAGATATACATTGATAATCGAAGAATTACTTTCTTTTAATATATGGTTACATATTTTGTAGTATAGTAATAAATTCCCCATTAAACCATGACACACTGAAAAATCATAAATTTGTGATTGTTTTAACGTAGTTTTGCTTATTGTAAAACGAAAAATATCAATAGATTTTTTAATAAAATATGACTTATTTAAAGTTTTTCCTGCTGCATAGAAAGCCAAACCTATGCCAATATCACCATAACACCAGCCATTTCGAATGTTTCTATCCTTAAATCCATCTTCGCTGGGAAAAATAGATTTTTCACCATACTTAAAATTTGATACAAGTATGTCCATATGTGATTCAATCATATCTTTAACAAATTCGCTTTTTGTCAATTTGAACAATTCACAACTTACAATAATATAACTAGCTATTCCATGAGCTAAATGTAAATTAATTCCTTCAGGCCTATATGATGGTTTTAGATTAGTTTTATATATCCCCGTAATTGGACGGTTTTTTTCTAGTTCTGTAACTAATAATGATAATTCAGAGTCTGTTAGAACATTCGAAATTATTAAAGAGTAAAGAATTCCAAATGAACCATACAAAAAATCATTATTTTCATTTTGAATCTCGAATATAAATGAATTTATACAATGATCTTTAAGATCTTGCAATAAACAATCTTCAAAATCTACTATGTTATTTAGTTTTATTTTGGAAAGTAGCCAGAGTATTCCTGCGCTTCCACTGCAAAGACTGCCATTTGTCACTTCTTTTTCCTCAAGGATTTTCTCAAGGTTAATTAAACCCGTTTCTTTTTTTATTGAATAACTTTTTTCATACATTAGATTAAAAAGGCATATTCCTATTCCCCCATCAAGTAGACTGTTAGGATAGTTTATTAAATTTAACTCTGATGTTTTACTATAGCAATCATGAAGTATCATTTCAATTCTATTTTTTTGATAATCTGAAATTTTCATAATAGTTACTCTTTTTATTTTAACAATGTAATAATTTCTAGTAATTAATAATACATTTCAAATATAATATTTTTTTTACGTAAAGGTAAAAAGGTCTTCCTCCTAGCCCTCACAGCTTCGGAAAAACATAAAAACAAGGGTATACAAGCTGCGTCCTATCGTCCTTGCCCTTGTTTTTAACGTTCGGCGGCGTTCGTTCAGAATTCACTCTCAGTCTGCTCACTTGTTTTCCTCGCCTGTTCGTTCGTCGTCGTCAGTCGCGGCTACTTTGCCACCCCAAAACCCCAATAAGGTAGTCATGGCAGCTCGTCCCTCACTCCATTCCTGAGAATTAAATGGGGTGTCATCGCCGCTTGTGTTTGGCTCGCCTGCTAAATCGCTCAGGCTACGGGTTTGTCACAGTTTTTGAGAGATTCTCCTTAAGTATGCATTGTTCCTTTCGTGCCTCCAGTCACAAAGCATATTCAATTCCCCCTTCGATACACATTTACAGTAGTCAAGCGTGTTCATTCCTTACACTCTGTTCCGACGTTTCAGTCATTTCACACCCTTGAAACAATCCCTCTTCGAAAATCAAAAACTCCGCCAAACCCTTGTGCATACTGCATAGGTCATTCCCACAGCTTACCAGCTGTTCTCCTCTCCCACCTTCGCTCAACTCGCAGTCGGCTCGCGGCGTTCCATTCAGCCAGTCTCCATTGCATTCCGCCTGGCATTCATTCCACTTGCTACCCACACTCAAGGAAGCCAATTATCATATCTATTAAAAATCTCTACTGATGAGGTTATTTTGAAATGCTAATACTAATTTATTCGAATGGCTTCCTTTCGCTTTTTCAACGCACAGCTGAAGGCTCTTTTACCTTTTTACTTTACTGCCAATTAGTCGAGTATAGGAAGGAGGAGGCAAGACAATTTGTCACTTTTCAACATTTTAAATCAATGGTATCTTATTTGATGTCAATTTAGTATAGATATTATTAACAAATTAGACCATAATTACCATGGTAATATTCATACGAAGAGAGCTTCAAACAATTCCATATGATAAGGCAAAAAATAAAAAAAGTACTCGTCATATAATACTTCTAAAAGCTTGTTTTTCAAAATGACAACAAAATATCAACTCATAAAAATTGGAGAAAATAACTCATTTTATAGTGAGATATTAGAAGTCTTTTATCTCCATATTATAGAACTAGGGCTTCAAAAAGATTGTATTATTGAAATAGATGAAAATAATTTTTCAGCAGAATACAAAGCTAATGCACCAACCTTTTGTCTTTATTTCGGAAGTACTTCAGGTATTTTCCCAAACCAAGATATTTTAAATAATCTTTTAGAAGATGCTACTTTGCTTTTACCTATTGTTTCAGATTTGACGAAATTCACACAACAAATTCCCAAAGAACTACATAATATCAATGGTTTTCAGCTAACAACAAAAGAAGATGTTGAACGTTTGACTTCTTCCATTTTGGAAGGATTAAGTTTATTAAGACTTTCAAGAAGATTATTTATTAGCTACAAGAGAGATGAATCAACTTCCGTAGCAATACAGCTATTTGAACAGTTTGAAAAAAATGGCTTTGATGTGTTTATAGATACGCATAGTATAAGACCGGGCGAACCGTTTCAGGAAGAACTTTGGCACAGAATGGCAGATACCGATGTTATTGTTATGTTGAATACACCAAACTTTATGAAAAGCCATTGGACAACACAAGAACTTGCACAGGCAAATGCGATGTCAATCGGGGTAGTTCAATTAGTTTTTCCAAATCACAAACTTGAAAGAGAAGCCGAGTTAAGCATACCAATTCAATTAACATACAAAGATTTTGACAATTGTGTTTTAGGCACTTCTACCAAAAGCTTAACTGAAAATTCAATTCAAAAAATTGTTAGTCAAGTAGAATCCATAAGAGCAAGAAGTTTGGGGGCAAGGCAAGACAACATAATATCGGAATTTATTTCTTTCGCTCAAAAGTTGAAAGTCAAAGCACAATTACAGCCTGAAAAATTTATTACAATTACAAAAAGGGATGGCAAAGAACTTATTGTTATTCCTACGGTTGGAATACCACAAGCGTTTACCTACCATCAAAAAGATGAATTGATAAAAAGGATTAAGAAGAATGATGAAGAAGTAATTTACATACTTTACGACCATATAAATATAAGAGAACGTTGGCTAAAACATTTAGATTGGTTAGACACTTACTTACCGATTAAAACAATTAAATTATTGAATAGTGAACAATGGCTACAAAAACTTTAAATAAAATTTTTCTGTCTGCAAGTATTCCTTATCAAGAAAGGGATAGGAGATTCTATGACACAGCGGATATAGTTGCAATTAGAGATTCTGTCAGGGCTTTGGCAACTGTTGTAATTCCAAATGCTCATTTAATTTGGGGAGGACACCCTGCAATAACACCTTTAATTCGTTATGTTATGGAACGTATGAATACAAATCTCAAAGATCATATAACACTTTATCAATCTAAATTTTTTAAGACACATTTTCCCGAAGACAATTTTCATTTTGAGAACATTCAACTAACAAAAGCATTGGATGACCGAGATAACAGTTTGAAAAAAATGCGTTATGAAATGATTGCACAAAATGAATATAAAATTGGGATTTTTATTGGCGGAATGGAAGGAGTTCTTGAAGAATATGAATTGTTTAAAAATTCAAATCCGAATGCGCTTATTTTGCCTGTTGCAAGTACAGGCGCAGCCGCAAAAATAATATACGATTCATTGGAACAAGGAACCAATGAAAGATTAACCTACGACTATGCTTATATGGCGTTGTTTAGTGATTTACTTTCAGAACACTTATAAATTAACATTTTACAAAAACTATAATTATGGCTAAAAGACAAATTTTCTACAGTTTCCATTATGATAATGATGTTTTCAGAGTGCAACAAATCCGCAACATTGGTGCATTAGAAGATAATAAACCAGTTTCTGCTAATGATTGGGAAACAGTAAAGAAAGGTGGGGATAAAGCCATTGAAAAGTGGATTAATGACAATATGAATCATAGAACTTGTGTTGTAGTTTTAGTGGGAGAAGAAACACATAAAAGACCTTGGGTGAGATATGAAATAAAAAAGGCGTGGAACGAAGGTAAGGGTGTATTGGGCATTTATATTCACAATATTAAATGTGCGAAAACGATTAAAGACAACCCATATTCAAGTGGAAAATGTTCACAGGGAAAAAATCCGTTTGCCACATTTACTTTAGATGGGAAAGATATGTCAAATATCGTTCATTGTTACAATCCTGACCCAAATGAACCATACCAATCAGTAAAAGACAATTTAGAAAATTGGATTGAAAAAGCAATTCAAATAAGAGCAAACCATAACAAATGAATTTACTATGGTTAAGGAATTTCAGCAAACATATAATGTTGTTTACATTAAGTGCCACGAAGCGGCAATCAATCTAAATTTCAATATTACTAAGGAAGACATTTCAGAAGGCGAAATTCTATTCAAAGTTGGTTGGTCGCTTTGGTCTTTCGGTGAACAATTCAAAATAATTATTACAAATGTTTCTACAAATCTTACCAAGGTTGAGGTTGCCTCGGAAGCGGCTTTTAAAGCACAAATAATTGATTGGGGTAAAAATGATAAGAACGTTAAAGCTTTTTTTGAAACACTAACAGAACTTCTGAAAAAATGAAAATATTTTGTAGCTGCAATATCTGTAATAGTAGAATATATTTAGCTTCTACTGCTCAATCCCGACACCATTTAGCAAGTAATTTTGGGATGATCTTTACAATTAGTTGTACAAATTGTCATTCAAAAAACCAGATTCACGTCAATTTAGTAACTGCCGAATCTTCCTATGGGAAAACTTCCTATGTCACTGCAGCGGGAGGTGGGTTAATGGGAATTGTAGCTGGTCCTTTAGGTATTCTTATTGGAGTAGTTATAGGTGGAGCGGCAGGTGGTTTTGCTGTTTCAAAAGAAAAGGAGGCCGTTAGAAGGTTTAATAATAATTATCTTTAAAATAGAATAAAATGAGTAAATCAATTTTTATCAGTTGCGTATATGAGGACAGTCATAGGATTGATACAATTAAAAAATGGGCTGCTGATAACCGACTTAGTAATATTGTAATAACACACGAAACAGAAGATAAAAGACAACAAGGAAAGGAAGCCATTAAGCGACACATTAAAAGTAAAATTCAAGGTGCAGCCATTATTTTAGTTTTAGTCGGTCAGGATACACATAACCACAAATGGATAGAAGCTGAAGTTGAGCTTGCAAACAGCTTTCATAAAGAAATTATTTGTGTGAGAGTTCCACATACTACAGGAGCAGTCCCACCTTTACTTGCAAAGTTCCAGCTAATCAATTTTAATCCAGAGGCAATTAAAAAAATAATCTCATAACTAAGGTTATACCAGTAAAATGGGCAAAAACACTTAGATTAACAGACAGATTAATAATGAACTAATATTATTTTTCTATTCACGCTTCGATGACAATTTAAAAATAAAAAATGATCGCAAAATTAGGGCTTGTCTTTCCTTACTGCAAGGTCAAGCCCTTCGGGTTTTACTAAAATAATCTCCACCCTCCATTTCTCTTTCCACTCCTACTTCTTTTTTAAAAATCAATTTCCATTTTAATAACGATTTTGTTCAAACGTCGGGTAGTATTTTTTTAGCAAAAAACCTTGCATCCAGTTCATCCAATCCCTGAAAAATGGGCTTTCTTTTTTCTTTTTTTTCGGCTTTTTAGTCGTTTTTTTTCTCTCTTTCTTTTGGAAATATTAGGCGGAGCGAAGCGACAGAAAAGAAGCATAATTTTAAACCGATAATTATGTTTCAATTAAAAACCTATCGCCTAGAAATGAGAGTGGAAAAACATTCCTTTTTTATTCTAAGTCGCGGATTAAACACAGGAAAACCCATGAATGAACCTTGTCCAAATTGCTTTGTATGTATCTGTAATAGCAGAGAAGATAAAGAGAATTTGTACTGGTTGTTGTTTGCATTGTGGCAAAGTAAAGAAATCAAACGGCAGTTAATCGGCTCGGTCATTCTGTATATTCGTAAAAGAGATTTGGAGAAAATAATCCAGAAAAAAGCGCAAGGGCATATTTTGTCAACTGTTAAAAAGTCCATACCTGTACTACGTGAGTTTCACCGAAAAGAACAAGCATTTCTCAAAATGTCCGAACAGGTTCGTGAACTAAAAACAGCTTTTTTAGGTAGCTTGGTTAGATAAAATGGAAAACGCCCGACTAATCGGGCGTTTTCTTTACTTTTTACTTCTTGTGTCGAAGCTTACTCCAACACCATTTAAGAAACTTGGAAACCATAAAACTCACCAGTGCACCTATCGAAGCCAAAATTATTGTTTTCACATAGTCTTGAACGTCGATTGTAGCAAACAGTGTTAATAACGTTCCTGTAACTGTTCCTTTCACAGTGGAGTAATCTGTTTGCATGCTATGATTCTAAGTTTGCAATTCCTGCAGCATTCGTACAAGTTTTGAACTGCAACGTGATGTCAAAAGCTTCCGCATCTTCGGTTGAAGTATCTTCTACTAAAACATCCACACTTTTTAAGTTGACACGTCCAGATAATTCCGAACCTGCTTTAAAACGTGGTCTGCGTTTGATGGATGCTTTCACAATCAAATCACTACATTGGTTTTTTTCCTTTTCCATTTTTCTTTGGTATTATGTCGGAGTACATTTTTCACACTCCGACTGATTAAACAATAATTGCAAGTCTTTCAGCATTTGCACAAGTTTTGAACTGCAACGTGATTCCAAAAGCTTCCGCATCTTCAGTTGAAGTATCTTCTACTAAAACATCCACACTTTTTAAATTGACGGTGTCAGATAATTCGGAACCTGGCTTAAAACGTGGTTTGCGCTTGATTGAAGCTTTCACGATCAAATCACTACATAGATTTTTTTCCTTTTCCATTTTTCGGGTATTTATGTCGGAGTGCTTTTCTTTTTCACACTCCGACTGATTAAATAATTAATTTTCCTCTTCACAGTCTGAACCATCACTGATGGCCGCCTGACTGACTGCCGTTGCAACAGCTCCCGCAGTAGCTAAGTAACCTGCAATAGTTACCGCCAAAACAGGTAAAGCAATCGGAGCAGCAAGAACCGTTGTTCCCACGGCTGCAATGATTAACCCTGCCAAACGCAGTTTCTTGAAGAAGGGCGGCGTTTCTTTACCACATCGTTTGAAGTAAGACTTCAATTTGTCCTGTTTACGCTCCTTACTTTTGTTCTTGAGCTTGTCGAAAGATTCCTTTTCCATGTTTTTAGAATTACTGGATTTCAATAATGCTCAGCACGTTAAACGCTCCATTTTTAAGCGTGTACTGCACTCCGTTGACCTCCTGAAAGAATTCCAACATCAGTAAATACAAATCCGTCCCTGTACCCGTTGGCACAGCAGTAGGAGTTAGCGTAACCGTTGTTGCCGTTCCATCAATCGGAAGATTCTCAACATTTGTTTCTTCTACAGAAGACACAGCTCCCGAAAAATCTACCTTTGCCCAACTACCTTTCAAACTTACATGTGTTGCACCTGATGGAATGCTTAGATCATTGACAGGAACAAATCCTTGCAATTCAATAACACCGGTTGCCACATCTACTGTGTAGCTTTTGTACAGGACAGAACCCAAAATTGCTCTGTTGTTAAAATTGAATCCTTTCAAGAGTGCTTTTGCAGCTGGCGTAACGATTCCTTCGCTTACTTTACGCTCACCACGGGAACTGGTTGAATCCATGTTCTTGATTTGTGTCATGACTTTCATTAACCGTGAAGTTACACGACCATCTGAAGCATTCTGCATCATCGTCCGAACCGAATCACGGAGCAATTTCCCAGAGCTGGCAGAAGAGCCGAACTCCGCACCATTTTCACGAGTCCTTGCAAACGCAGGATCGTTTTTGATACGTTCGCCCTCAACACCTCCTTTTTCACGAGCTAAAAAGCCGTCTTTGGATTTGTAGAAAGACAAATCACCAACCTTTCCAGTCAGTTTGATTATCCCTTTTTGTCTTGCCATGTTTCAAAATTTATTGGATAATTAAGCGAGTTATCAGGTCCGCTATTTTACCTGTCTTTGCGCATTGACATCACAAACATCAGATAAAACCAAACACCATCAAAGTCAACACTTCCGAGCAATAAACTTTGTGCTGTTTTAGGTTGTTTTTGCATACAGAACAACCCCTTTAAGCATGTATTTTTGTAAAAGTGAAAAGTATATCATAACCATAGAGCAAGTAAAGAATAAGCATACATAAAGCATAACCTCAATTAGAAAATGAAACGCCTTGTTATCCATACCAAAGATGTAATGATTATCACTGGAAAAAGTGAACGCTATTCGCGTTACCTCATTAAGCAAATAAAGGAAGAAATCGGGAAGCAAAACCACCAGTATTTAACCATACGTGAGTTCTGCGAATACTTGGGATTAAATCCTGATGAGGTGGAAGAGATTTTGTTTTGAGAAGCTTAAAACAGCTTGTTTATCAACCCGACAAAATCATAAAATTTAGTGCCTTTTATTTGTGTTTATCAATGATTTAGATTATATTTGTTTTATCAAAACGTTCTTTAAAATGGTACAACGAACATCGTAAAAAATGTCACCCAGTTTGTCACCAATTTTTAGAAAGTCGTTGAAAGTATTGATATCAGGTTGGTTTTAAAATATTAGTGAATCCCAGCGGGGTCACAAAAAAAGCCATCTTTTCGATGGCTTTTTTGTTTCATACTACTTCTATTTCTCTTTAATAATTTTAACAACCTCAAAGTGCATTCCATCTGGCCTACTAAAATGTCCGCCCCAATAAAAACCCCATTTATGGGCAATAGGAACTAATTCGCGCACAGAACCTTGTTCTCCCACAAGAGCAGGAGTCTTCCCTAAGCCATTCCATGCTACATTGATGTCAAAGGCTGTTCCATAAGAATGATTTGATAGGACTGTTTTACTACCACGAACAAATCTAGGAGCATAAGCCCCGGCATACGTTTTTATTAAATGTAATAAATTCTTTTTTTCAATCTCCAGAAAGAATTGCTGTAATTGATAAGTACCTAATTTATGGAATCGCATACGTGTATATTTTCCACCAGTCGCTTTCGATAGTTGTGGAAGGTCAACATACACTATATTATCTTTTTCAAAAGAATTTGTAATCTTAATCCCCTCTGGGTTATTCGAAGTAGGATTTGCAACAAATGCAATTTTCCCAAATAATTTTTCCCTTTCTGAATTAGAAACAAGAGGAGGAAAACTAGGCTTTTCAGGGTAATTTAAAGTATTTTTAGGTGTTGAAGATATATCTTCAATCTCTAAATCAAAGCCTAAAGAAACCGCTTTTGCCCATGTCATTGGTCCCACTACTCCATCAGCGCCCAACTTATATTTTTGCTGGAATTGTTTAGTTGCCTCTAGTGTTTTATTCCCAAAATCATTATCTATGACTCCTTTGTATAGATTTAGATTTCTTAAGAAGGCTTGCCAATCCCCTACAATTGGTTCTTTCATGCCTTTCCGTAGTACTATTAGTGTTCTCATGATTCGTATTTAGTAGTTATTTATGCTGTATAATATTCTTAATATGCCGTTCAGTTTTATCTTCATAGATATCATCAATTGTTACAATAATACCCGTTTCTTCTACTCCTCCAAAGTCAGGATTAATAGCCGTACCAAAGGATTTCATAGTAGATGACAAATGCATATACACATTCATAAGCGGTGGAACTGTATGCCCGTTAGCACGCACAAACTTGGTCATAGCCCGATATCCTTTGTCGAAATCTAAACCCTTAATTATCTGTTCAAATTTTGCATCAGGAGTCAATGTTTGTATGGGATGTTTGGGTATTACCAATCCTTCATCATCAGGAAAATAATGTCTTAACAAGAACAAGATAAAATCTCTAGACTCTTTATGGAAATCAGGATACATGGTTACTTTTCCAAAGAAATACTTCATTTCAGGGTGAATAACAGTCAATAATCCTAATCCGTCCCAAATATTATCTAAAGCATAAATACCTTTTCTTGGGTTATTAGAAGGCTGATAATTGGGTTGTACCCAACTCCTTCCTAATTCTATGGTATAAGGCAAATACTCTTTACGAAACTTGGATGAGAAGTTAAAATAATGAGAAGTACTCAAGGGAACTTCATCTGCGTCATTTGCAGGAACTATATGAGAACAATCAATAAAACGCATTCCCCCAACGAGTTCCTCTTCTACTGGATCCCATACTACCAATTGTTCATAACAGTTTTCACAAATGTCAAATTCATCAATATCTATCGCCATACCTGTACCCCCACCAGCATCTCTAAACGAAACCTCTCTCAATCTTCCTATTTCCTTCATTACATTTGGAGAGTTATGGTGATTGATGATATATATTTCATTGCCTCCACGTCCTGTATATCGACCAAATCTCTCTTTAGATAATTCTTGTTTAAGAATTTCTTTATCAATAGGATCTATAATTTTTTCAAATTTATCTGACATCTTACTTTCTTAATTTATACACCTCCTCTTTCACAAACTTAGCCCATCCTCTGTGTGACCTTGAATCGTCGAGCTTTTCAATATGAATGAGCTCTCCGAAACTAATTTTAATCTTAACGTTGTGTTGTTTATACAATTCATTCACAAGATAAAGCATTTCTATATTCCCTTTGATACCCAATTTCTTTCGTAGCGAATACAAGTTATAAAAAAAATTAGACAATCTGCCTTCAATATATACAGGAATTATATTCTTTTTGTGCATAATAGACCTGGATATGAAGGTTTTCTTCCATTCTAAGTCTTGTACTACCCCATCTATTTTTCTACTTACTAAACCTGCAGGAAATATACAAATAACGTTATCACTCGTAAACAAATCATCCACTTTCATTAAGGAACCATTTGCTTTTTTATTGACTACATCGACTCCCACAAAGATAGATTTTAGATTATCAAGGTTGAGCAATACATCATTCACAATAAATTTAACATCGGGTCTTTTTTCATGAATAACAGTCACCAATGCCATAGCGTCCATTCCTCCTAAAGGGTGATTCATGGCTAAAACTACTCCCCCGTTCTCAGGTACATTTTCCAAACCTTCTGTGGTGACTTGAATATTAAATTTCTTCATCACCGATAAACAAAAATCTATGGGAGAATCATCTCTATGCTCATGGATAAACTGGTTTACATCATCCTCATGTAGAATCTTTTGGATATACTTAATAATAAAAGAAGGAGCGTACTTATAGAAGCCAGGGCTCTTTTCTTTAATTACCTTTTTAACATCAATAATTTTCCTTTTGTCTTCTTCTGCCATGCTTTATAAACCAACAAGTGCAATTTAATGTTTTAAAATCCAACCACTTACTCCCGATTTTTCTTTCACTGTTTCCACATTTGCTTTCGCTTCTTCTAGGGTAGCGTAGCTTTGAGCAGAAACCTGAGTTAATCCACTTTTTCCTGAAATAATCGTAGCATCTAGTCCTTTTGATTTTAATTCATTTACCAAACGTTCTGCATTGGCTGGATCGCTGAATCCGCCAACAATAATGTGATAGTCTCCCGATGAAGGTGTGGAATTCTCTATTTCATTTGTAGGAGGAGTATCTTGATCTGTTGTAACTGACTCTGTTGAAGATGAGGATTCCTCAGGTGTTTCTTGCGAACTATTTGTTTCCACATTATCTTTTTCTTCAGTTTCCTGAGGAATAACCTTGTTTTCGGGAGCTGGAACTGTTTTAAATTTATCCCATCCCATCCAAGCTTCAATTTTTTCATAATTAAAAGCACCATAGATAGATAGACCTCCTATTGTAACCAGAATAAATAATAATATCCAAAATAAAGGAGATTTCTTTCCTTTACCTTTTTCATTTTCTGATTTAGTTAGTTTGGAGCGTGATTCCTTATATTTATTTTCCTTCTTGTTTTTGAGTGGTTTTTTTATAGGTTTCTCCTCTTTAGGAATTTCTTTTACCTCAGGTTCTTTCTGAATAGATTCTTCTTGCGGAGTTTCAGTTTCTACATTTACAGGTGGCACATATATATTCTGCTTAGAATGTTCTCCTTGAGGAATTTCCTGAACCGGCTCTTCAAAAGAAACTTCCGGAGTTGAGTCGTTTACAGTTTGTGATGGCATTTCCTCTAAGTCTTCAGTAGAAAACGATATTTCATCTTTAAGAACAGGAGTTTCCTCTTCCATTGGGGTGAAATTTGCAAACATGGAAACAACTGAAGAGCTGTCCTCTACTTTTTCAATAGGGGTCTCTTCATTCTCTATAATGTCACTAACTGTTGCTGGTGAAATATTCCTTTCCCTCTCAATATTTCCTTTAAAAAGGTAAGTGCCATCGACCTTGCTGAATTCACCTAATTGAAAGATTGAATAGGTATCTCCTTTATCAAGTTGATATTGTAAATCACGAATAAATTTATTGACAGCATTTTGAGCTTCTTGAATATTCATATTCGACTCTTTCTCGACCAATTCTTCTAACTTGTGGTCATTATAGGTCAGATGTTCATTAAACATTAGCTCCCCTGTCTCTTCATTTTCAAATACAATTGCACCAAATCCAGGTAGTATCACTTTTGAATAGGCCAGTAATAGTTGTTTGATGAATTTATCCATGTGTTCACTTTTTTTCTAAAGATATAAAAAATGTAAATATGCGAAAAGTCAATGTGGAAAATATTGATAACATAAGGTGGTTGAAAGATTTAGTTTAACCGCAAAGACCGAGTTTAACCGCAAAGACCGTAGAGGTTTGGCGCAGAGAACACGAAGTTTTTTTTGAAACACATAGGCACATAGGGAACATAGAGGATTGGGGTGTTCTAAATATGAAGATAGAATGATAATCGCCAATCGCTAGGACGCGCATTATATTTTGACGAAGTGAATATGAACTGAAAGCTACTAAAAATGGAGATAGTTCTGTAGCTTTAGCGGAAGAAATCATCGACATTTTCAGCTTTCAGGAATATTCACAAGGAGAAATATACAGCGCTAGACCCGTACAGCTGTCGGGATTTTTTGTTTCTTTTTTGGGGCGATGCCAAAAAAGAAAGCCAGAAAAGTTAATAGTCAATAGAGAAAATATTGTTTGTTTAACTGCAGAGGGCGAAAAGCTTAGCTTTCTTTGCGGTTACCTTAATCCACCGCCTTAAACGTCATCACGATAGGCATTTTCTTTGACTCAAATCGCAAGGAATCAAGTTGAATAGAATCATCCGGCGTATTTGAAGTATAAAAATCAACTTCGGCTATAGTTTTTCTTCTTTTAGATTGAATTATTTTAGAAAGCACTTGTTTATGATTAATCATTAAAAAAACAGTTCTATTATTCAATGAGGACTTATATCTTGTAGGAATACTCTCAATATAGGATAAGGTCTTAGGCTCGCACATGTTATCAATTCTTTTAGGATATCTGAAAGTTAGTTCATACTCTGACTGTGTAATCAACTGAAAATACTTCTTCAACTTGTTGACGATTATTTTCTTGTTTAAATCCTCTATAACATAGTGCACGATTACCTCCTCTCCTTTAAATTCAAAATCCATCAAGGTATTTCCAAAGTCGGAAACAAGAGCCATACGTGCATGTTGATCACCTAGGCGTTTCAATAAGAAAAAACCATGTAAATCGTTGCCATAAACTTGTATGCTAGCATCGTATTTGTACTCAGCTTGAGGTTCATTAAAATAAGGAACTACATAGCGTTCATTCATCTTATTCGAAATTCCTTCTGCATGCTTTGGACTACAAGAAAGGATAAGAAGAAGAATGCTACTAATTAGTAAAGATTTTCGGGTCAATTTTAGCATTGATTTCCTTATTTACAAACGTGATTTCTGTATAATCCCCAGAAGGTTCAATCAGTTTTACTTTAGAAACCGTAGTTTCATTATTCGGAAAGTAAAGAAATACTTCCTGTATATATTTTTTTAGTCCTTTATCACTTGGTAAAAACTTTGCTAAGGTTTGATTTCCCTCTTTAAAGTAGCTGATTACAAATTCCTTGTCGTTAAATAATTGACCATTTACACTTCCTGAAATAAGCTTATTGATACGCTTAAACACTTCATTATTAGCGTTTACAGAGTTCTTTTTACCGTTATCATCAATATATACCATATTGTTTTTAAAGATGATACTATATTTACTTGGAGATGTATATTCCCATTTCAAGAATCCTTCTTCATTTAAGAACATCTTTCCTTTGGAAATTACATCGTTTGACATAAAACTAAGGTGTTTGTTTTGGTTGAAATCAGTTTTCATGGATTTCATTTGCTTTGTACCTTGTTCTATCTTTGATTTGAATGCTTTAACTTCTTCAGTTGTCAATTGTTTTTGACTATACGTAATCAAACTGAAAATTGTAAATAAGCACACTACTACTCCTTTCATAATTCATTTTTTTAGTATTTCTTCTATTGAAACACAGGTAAAATTGTGTTCGCGAAGATATAACAATAATTGCTCCAAAATACCTGAAGTTTGCTGTGCAGTATCATGTAATAGTATAATACTACCCGGCTTTAGTTGTCTCGTAATGCGATTCAACACTTTTTTTTCATCGTGAATCGCAGTATCCAAGGAGCGTATGTTCCAGCCAATTACGTGATGTTTCGTTTGCAACAAAGCTCTACGTATCATTGGGTTGGTGACTCCAAATGGTGGTCGAAACAAGGTAGATTTTCGTTCTGTATAAGCTTCAATCAAGTCATCAGTTTGCGTAATTTCATCCACCAACACTTCTTTTTTGGTAAATCCTATCTTGGAATGAGAATAGGTATGATTTCCCAGAGCATGTCCTTCTGATACGATTCTTTTTGCTTGATCTGGGAATTTCTCTAGGTGTTTACCAATACAGAAAAAACTAGCTTTCGCATCGTATTTCTTTAAGACATCCAGTACCCCGTCCGTAAACTCAGATGGACCGTCATCAAACGTGATAGCTACTTGATTTGCTGAAGTCTTAAATGATGAAATAGCGTTGATATGATAATTACAACGAACTGTAAAAGAGCCAATTGCCACTAGTGATATCCATACAAAAAAAGCTATCAAATAATAGCCTAGTGGGAAATCATACAGAAAATAAGCGAATCCATAAAAGATTGTAAATAAACCAAAGCCGATATAGCCAATTTGGTGCTTAGACATTTCTTACAAGCATTAAACTATGATCTTTCCCTCTATATTGATTATACATTAAGATAGTACGAATCGGAGTTTGTATGTTTGCTTTATCCTTTAATAAAATCTCAGGAAGATGTTGGGTTTTTAAAATTTTAGCTGCAATCCATAGGGAAACAGCAGGTGCAGTCATAAAATCTCCAAATAGATGTTTATAGAAAGCTTTAGGAATTTGGGGTGTTTCTTGTTCTACGATATCGTAGGCATCATCAAATTGACTATCTCCATTATTTCCTAAAAGAATTAAATCTATATCCTCTAAACTTAAGTTATTGTACGCAAGGAATTGTTCGATGAAAGGTTTTAGTTTATCGTTACTCACTCTATTGCGTTGAGTTACATCAACTAATTCTGCATAAGAAGAAGACTGTAATTGGTCACTTAACACAAAAAAGACAGATCCCTCACTAGGTACACATCCAACAGAACGTTCTTTCAGGATATTTCCTGGGGCTTTACCTTCGTCTTTATAGTGATGAATGCTGCGATACAAGAAGTTCGTATAATTTGAAAGCTCATCAGTCCCTCCTATCAATACATTTGATTTATGGTTCTGAATTTTCATCAAACCATCTAATAAAGCAGACGAAAAAGAAGCACCTCCATTTACATAAGTCACGTTATAGGCTTTGCACTGAAGTCCTAAAGCAATTTGTCCCGCAACAGTATTATGAGTAGATTGAATAAAGGAAGTTGGAGTTAAATATTGTTCATCATTATCCAGTAATGAAGTCAAGAACTTCTCTGAATCTTGAATACATCCTAAGCCGGTTCCAGTGATAATCGCATCAAGTTCTGTAACACCAGCCTCTTCCATTGCAAATTTAGAAGCTAATACACCACTTTTTACAGAAGTGCTCATTCTTCGTAAAGCTCCTGCTGGGATATACGGTTTGTAATCAGGATGTAACATGCGTAACTCAAAGTGTTCAGAGTGATCAATAGCATTCTCTAAAAAACCAGCATCTGTGGTGTTTTGAGCTGTAATACAACCGAGACCATTGATATAACACTTCTTCATATTACTTTTAATTACAGAATATTAAACTCGAGCAATTACCTCCAAATCCGAAGGAGTTTGACATCACTGCATTAATCTTTTTCTCACTAATTTGTGTTTCAGGAATTAAATCAAACTCTTGCATTTTTGTTTGAAAATTCAAGTTTGGTAAAATGATTCCTTTTTGAAGGGCAAAAATACTATAAATCGCCTCCACACTTGCAGCTGTAGCTAGCGTGTGACCTGTAAATGGCTTTGTAGAACTAAATGGAGGCACATGATCTCCAAAAAGTTGTATCATAGCTCTTCCTTCTGACAAATCATTGTTTGGCGTAGCAGTTCCATGCACATTGACATAGTCAATATCGCTTACGCTCAATCCTGAGATTGCTAAAGCTTCCTTCATTGCTAAATAAGCACCTTCTCCATTTTCCGAAGAAGCTGTTTGATGGAAAGCATCGTTGGAATTAGCATATCCTGCTAAATAGGCTATTGCCTTGGCCCCTCTTTCTTGTACAGATTTATCAGATTCTAAAATCAAGTATGCTGCACCTTCTCCTAAATTCAGTCCTTTCCGATTATCATCAAAAGGTTGGTTATAGGTGTCGGAAAGAATCATCAAAGTATTAAATCCATTCATAGTGAATTTACACAAGGCATCCATTCCTCCAACAATCACTTTATCTATACGTCCAGCTTCAATAAGTCTAGCTCCCATCATAATAGCATTCGCTGCTGATGAGCAAGCAGTACTAATCGTTGTAACGTAGCCCTCGATACCTAAATCTTGAGCAATCAATTCTGTATTACTACCTGCATCATGTACATCAATATAATGGCGATGTTCCTCATTAACTTGGAATTCTTTATAATACTGTTCAATGACATCCATTCCACCTACACTGGTAGAATTGATAAAGCCTATGGATGATAAATCGTCTTTGGTGAGTCCTGCACATTGAATAGCCTCTTGGATAGCGATACGGCCTAGCATAGCTGTTCGCGAGTAATCATTCAACTTTGGTATTCCTAGTTGTTGAATTAATTCTTCGTTTGTTTTCTTAATCTCTCCAACGAGAATAGAATCTGCTAGACGTGTTGGAACGTTCTCTATTCGAGAAATACCATTTTTTATTGCCAATAAAGATTGGAGATTTTCTTCCACACTCATTCCAATGGAAGAAACCATTCCCATTCCTGTTATGGCAATTCTTTTATGCATGTTTTATTTTGTTCTATTTGCAGCAATGTACTCAGCCATTGTGTTGATGGATTCAAATATTTTCTTACCATCTTTAGAATCTGTTAATTTAATTCCATAATCCTTATCTAGAATAATAATTAACTCTAGTGCATCAATGGAATCCAATCCCAATCCTTCTCCAAAAAGGAAAGAATCATCTTGAATATCGTCTGGTGTAAGGTCTTCTAAATTTAATGCCTCAATGATTTTTTCTTTTAATTCTCTTTTTAAGTCTTCCATAATCTAAATTTAATCGTACAAATTTAATAAATTTTCTTCAGTTAAAGCAAGTCCTTCTTTGGGTTCAATTAAAAACATAAAGCCGTCGTAGGAATTACCATTTACTTCTAACCATCCTCCTAAAACTGATGTGCATTTCCCCAAATCAATCATTATACGGGCATAATCAATCATAAAAGATGGATTGAAGTGGTCAAATATAAAAAAAGAATTCTCACTTCTCAAGCTATATTTGATACTAATTTCACCCAATGCAATATTTGGAAGTGTATAAACGAAATTTCCAGGGCGAGCTCCCGCTATTCCATCTTCATCTATGTTCTTTTGATGCTCTCTATCTATATCAATGCAAGAAGATTTATTACTCAAGAGCAAGGCAGTATTTGAATCAAGACTCTCTCCTATATTATCCAGCATTAAGCTTCCCATTACCAGCGATAATTTACACAAAGGATCCATTTTGTAGAATTTTGGATAATCCCCTGTGAATTCTTTATATGCAGCTTTGATAAAGTCTAAAAACTCTGTTTGTTCGCCATGGAATATCTCTTTTCCATTCAGGTGAATTTGCTGATTACGAATACGGCAATATTGAGTAATTTGATGTTCCATTATTTCACCTTTTTAAAGATTACCGCAGTATTGGAACCACCAAAACCAGATGCTGTTTTTAATATATAGTTAGTTTCTTTTGGCAATAAGTGCATATTCACATTCAAGGGCAGAGTTAACCCATGCTCTTGAAAATTAAAATTTGGTGGGACTAAATTCTCGTCTGCAAATCGTAAAGAAATTACTGTTTCTAACAAACCAGCAGCTCCTAAGGTATGTCCAAAACACGGTTTTAAACTTGTAACTGGGGTTTCTTGTAAGTTGGAGCGATTAAAAGCCTGAGCTTCCATTTCATCGTTGTACATAGTGGCTGTACCGTGAGATGAAATACAATCAATCAAAGAGGCATCTATATTCGCTTCTATGAGTGCACTTTGAATACTTTGATAAAGTCCTTCACCAGTTCTGGATGGACCGGAAATATGGTTAGCATCATTCACCGAACCATCTCCTACAATTTCATAAGGATGTGCAAAATTCTTCTGTTCCTTAGAGATAAACATGACTGCAGCAGCTTCACCTAAAGTAATTCCATCGCGATTTTTATCGTAGGGCTTGCAAGGTTGTGAACTCACCGCTTGGAAGGCTTGAAAACCTGAAAACACAAAACGAGAGAATAAATCTCCACCAATCACTAAGAAATGATCATAGGTTCCAGCTTGTATCAAACGCTTAGCTACAGAAATCGCCATAATTCCAGAGACACATGCATTGGATAAAACAATTGGAGGACTTTGAATTCCTATCGTAGCAGCTATCTTTTGAGCTAAATCTTGTAAATAATAAGAAACTGAGGAATCGTTTTCTAAGGACTCTATATTTCCTTTAGTGGTTGACAAAATTAAGCCACATCGTTTATTTAATTTAGTCTGAAAAGTAGGAAGTAAGCGATGAATAGTGACAAGTAACATCTTTTCAAGAGTGGTAAATTCTCCCTGATAAGCAATTTGGCTAAATTCCTTATCTAAAACTGTCTTATAGATGATGGCTCCTTGAAACTCAGTTTCTGCTAAATTCGAATCTGAATGTAAGTGAATCCCCGACTCCCCTTTTTTAATCCCCTCCACATTTTCAGATAAGGATATTCCCATAGGAGTAAAACATTCTCCTCCTCCGGTAAAAACAGAAATATGTCGTTGAGAATTGTTCATTCTAATAATTCACTTTCTTTTTCCAGTCTTCGTAAAATTGGGGTGAATATAAGGCTAATTCTCCCTTCAAATCAACAAAAACTTGAATTGTTTTTCCTTCACAAGCTAAGAGACCATCCTTGTTAAATACTTGATAATGCATAATCACTTTAGCTGTAGATGTTTTTTCAATAGAGGTTACCACTTTAAAATATTCCGCATATTTCAAGGTTACTTTATAATCACAAGATAGATGTACAATAGGAGTCGAAAAACCATTGTCGTATATACTACCATAATCCAATTTGTGTTTACGTCCAAAAGCCTCTCTACCCTTCTCAAAGAATTTCACATAATTCCCATGCCATGCAATACCTAGTGGGTCTGCATCGTGAAATGAAACGTAAGATTCGTAAGTAGTTGTAAGATGCTCTACGATCTTAGGCAAGGTTGACTTTCTTTTCATAGAAAATAGAAATTAGGATATTGATTATAAAGAATACGGACAAAAACAGTAAGTATGGAGCTAAAAGCACCAAATTAGTATCTCGTAAAAGTACGTTATAAAAAGCTTCCAAGCCCCAGTTCATCGGCGATATACTTGCTACCTTTTGCATGGATTCAGACATGGCATAAACAGGAAACCAAAGCCCTCCAATCGCAGCCAGTACTACCACAGATGTGGACCCGAAAGGTGCTGCTTGCTCCAACGTTTTAGCGAAAGTTCCTATTAAAACTCCAAACCCAACAGCAGCTAAACCAGAAAAGAATGCTACAATAGTCAGATACACTAATTTACCCTCAATTTCTAAAGCAGGTAGATCCATCAATGGAAATATGTAGATACTAACCAATAACATTAAATAGAACTGTATCATGCACACCAAAAGATATACGATTATTTTGCTCGCCATTAATTGAATGGGGCGCACGGGCAACGTACGTAAACGCACATAAGTGCCCTGATTCTTTTCCTTAACCATGTTGATAGACAAAGGAATAACTATCAAAAACATAGCAAATAAAGCCCATGCAGGCATATTATGCTGAATTGGGCTTGGTGCAATTGCATCTTCATCTACGTCCAGCGTTTGCTCGTTAAATCGAATCAGTTCATCTTCCATCATAAAACTTAAATCCGCTTCAAATTCACGTTCAAAAGATTTATAAATCATGGCTGTTTCCATTTCTGAGGTTATGCGATTAATGTTGGTGCGTATATCAGACTTAATACTTTCGCTAATAATAGGATCAAAGAAGATTTGAACTTCCTTTACAACTATCTCTTCGTCGCTTATCTCTCCTTCAAAAATAGGTGCAACCTGACTGAGAATCTTTGCGATATTCTGATCTATTTTTAATTGTGCATTCTTAGAGAAATCGGCTGGGATAATCATCAATACTTTTTGTTTCCCCTGTTCAATAGCCTCTTTTCCGGATGTTTCCGTTAGAGTTTGTCCATTGATTTGCTCTATAAATTTGATGTTATTCTCTTCTTCAAGTTGTTTTAGTAACTCTTTAGATAAATTTTCTTTATCATTGTTAATCAGAAGAATAGAAATTTTTGATTGATCATCTTTAGTCTCTATACTATATTGAATGGGTGTAATGGTTAAGATTAAAATAACTGGCATTAGAAAGATGATAATCAATCCAAAAATATCTCTTTTCAAGAGAATCAATTCTTTCAATATGGCATGATAAACCTTAAACATTCTTTGTGTTTTCTACAAATATTTCTTCTAAAGACATCTTATTTTCGTGCATATCTAAAATCTCTTGAGTTGTACCTGTAAAGCTTATAACTCCTTGATTTAAGAGACCGAGGTGTGTGCAAAAAGTTTGTGCTTCATGCATCATGTGAGATGTATAGAAGATACTTACTCCTTCTTTTTGATTTAATTCTTCGAGGTAATTGATAATAAACTGTTTAGAATTCACATCTACTCCTACAGTAGGTTCATCTAAGAATAACAACTGAGGTCTATGCAACAAACCAGCTAATAGATTGATTCTACGCTTCATACCTCCTGAAAATGATTCAATTTTTCGATCTGCAAAATCAGTTAAACCCATGCTTTCCATTCCTTGCTCGATACGACTTTTTAAATCCTTTCCTTTTACACCGTATAAGCTTCCAAAAAACTCTAGATTCTCTTTAGCTGTTAGTTTTGGGTAAATAGCGTATTCCTGTGGTACCATTCCCATTATATGGCGGATTTTACGGATATCTCGTACCAAATCGTATCCTTCAATAGTTACCTTTCCATGCTGGAGAGGTAATAAACCTGTCAGAATAGAAATAAGTGTTGTTTTTCCTGAGCCATTAGGTCCTAATAGCCCGAAAATGGATCCTTTTTGTATATCCAAAGAAAAATTCTCCAAGACCTTAAAATCAACGCCTGGATATTGTTGTGAAAGATTCTCTATATGAATACTCAAACTCACTTATATGATTTTCTTTAAATCTTTATAAAACTGACGTTCTTTATCAGCAATGCCGTGCATTAACACGGATATATCTTGATATCCCTCATCACTCTTATCTCTATTTTTGCATAAACGTGAAGCACGCAAAGCAAACTCCCTCCAATCATCCCCAATGGCTGTCATACGCTCTGAAAATTCATTTAATTCAGGTTTATTTAGATAATCCATAGCTTCTTGAAGGAATGCAGCATAGACGAATCTAAAACCTCCTCCTCCAGTGCCAATCTCCTCTTGCATACGTATGATTTGAGCCAAATAATGATTCGTTTTCTTTTTACCATCATGCTTCAGCCAATATGGAATTTTATTAGCAACGAAATCGATTCCGTTAACACCTACAAAAGGTACAGGTGCTTGCATGTGATTAATTGTCTGTGTAATTCCTCGCTTAATTGCCTTCGGGAAATCCAGTTCCTTTGGGAAAGAAATGGGGTAATACATGTGACCTTTAGGAGCAAATACACCTTTGGCAAAACGAGCTCTCTCTAATTCTCGTTTAGTCATGATATTCGTAGTTTCCATGACTGGATCACTCACTAAATAATCATCCCCTTGCTTTCCATAAACAGCAATATTATGCGCATTGAAGTGGAAACGATAATAATCTGGTAAATAACGTAAATAGAAAACTCCCACTTGTAAACCTGTTACAATACCTTTCTCTAGGTTTCTATCTAGCGCTTCAAATGATTTTTCAGGATTGGAGAACTTCTCACGTTTATATTCTATCCCTAAACGTTTAGCTGTACGCGAGAAAATAATTCCCGGCATAGGACGATAGCTTACCGCTGGAGCTTGATTTACACGCAAAAAGGGAATGTAAATAAAGAAAATTCCAGATCCTATTCCAAAAGCCATAGGCTCACTGACATCAATTCCATTGTACTTAAATAGATTAGACGTCACGCCATTCTCACAATGCGCCGACTGATGATGTGTAAACTCTAGTTTATTCATTAAAATTTGTCAATTTTTGAATATCCATATCAAACACATCCGCATACTGCTTCAATATAGATTCTTTTAAATTTTTAAAAACATTGGGTTTAAAATGACGTTTGATGCGCCATTTCGCCATCCCCATATATCCAGCCAAAATGGGTAAATCCATCTTGGAAATAATCATAAAATAATAAATGGGGCTTTTTTCACCTTGATAAACTTCTTTTTTTGCGATTTCGGCTCGTTGAAGTATATCTTCCATCGTTAAATCAAGAGCAATAGTTTTTGCTTCCCAACCTGTGCTAAGTCCGGTAGCATATTTCCCATCTTCATCCACTGCATAGCACAATTCTTTCATCTGCTTTTGCTCCAAACTACTTTTATCTTGTGGTATGTTTTCTTTTTTCATTTGTTTGAATTAAAAGAATTACAAATATAATCTGTTTTTGTTTACAGAGTGCATGGATAGCGGGAATTAAGTACTGATAATTATAGGGGCGAAAGTTATAAAAAAGAAGCCTAGGGTTTCAAAACTCCCCCTTTGGAGGGGGTTGGGGGGAGGAATCTTTTACTCAAACGAATGAAACACTTTTTCCACTCCCCCTTTGGAGGGGGCTGGGGGGAGGAATCCTTTACTCAAACGAATGAAACACTTTTTCCACTCCCCCTTTGGAGGGGGTTGGGGGGAGGAATCCTTTACTCAAACAAATGACAAACACTAAACCCACTCATACTCTCTTCTAGAATGTATGGTACTCTACAGCGTTTTAAGGAATAATAATCAGAGTAAACATGCAATGCGCAATTTTTTCGCCGTTACAGTAAGTACTGCAATCCATTTTACAGTTATATAGATTCTCGACAGGGTGCATAGTAACTAATTCGCCTTTTGTTTCTATAATTGCTCCTACAGGTGGAAGGGAGAATATTTCTGCTTTTTGAATTTTAGAAATAAACCCTTCAACTCGATAATTTTCATCGTAATTTTGTTTTTCAAAATGAGGCCAACCTACGATACCAGAGCATGTCTGAGCAGCATTTTCTATCACCCCTGTTTCATTAAAGCAGCCATTTTCAATAAAAACATTGTCAGCGTCAATTTTAAAGTTTGTATGGATAATCTCTTTAGTGATATAAGTCACAAAATCCACCATTAGCATTGGTTTTCTATGTGGTAAAAAACGTTGCATATTGATAGGATAATCCAAACTTATTTTTGCCATACTGTATATTTTAGTTAGCTGGAGTTTCAGCTGCTATAAAAGTTTTCATTTTAGAGGTAAAAATCACTTGATTATTAAGCAAAATCTCTCCTTCTACTAGGGTAATTCCCATAAATTCTTGAATAATTTTCACACGGGTTTCTAACACTTCTCCAAGTTTAGGGAAATCACTAATAGAAAGATTTGTAACATTACCTATATATCCAACTGGAGCAATTTCATCCCGAATGTAAAAACCGTAACTTGTATGCAACGCGATAGATTGTGCAAAATTTTCAATCAATCCCGATTCATTCATTCTTCCATCTTCTAAGAATAAATTATCTTCTTTAATTGTAAAATGAGTCACCACTTTTTCTTCATCATAATAAGCCAAAGCATCTACCATTGCAAATGGAAATTTTTGCGGTAAAAGTTCTTTTACTTTTGCTTCGGTAATAATGGAATTCATTGACTTATACTACAGTTAATAAAGAATATACATAATTAAATCGAGCGCTTTCAGGAACAGATAATAATATCTTATCACCTTTCTTCAATTTCCCTGAATTCAATAGTTCGTCAAACATTAAAAAGATAGAACCTGCGCCAACATTTCCTACTCTATCCAAGTTAGAGAAAAATTTATCTTTTGAAATATTCAATCCTGCTTCTAAAATTCCATCCAGTAACTTATCCTTGAAAAAATAAGAAGATATATGAGGTAAAAAATACGTAATATCCTCCCCTTTCAGGTTGTGTTTTCTCATCACATTACCGAGACTCTCAACGCCTTTGGAAATAATATTTTTATCTAATAATTTCACATCTTGTTTCAATGCGAAAATAGAATGTTCACTCCACTCATTAGAAGGATAATGGCTCCATGGAATAAATTCTCCATCTTCCATTTTATCAGCACCAGCATACATGCATGTCTCTATCTCATTCGCAAATGATTGACCATCCACCCATTCTACTTCAATATTTAATTCGCTATCAGGATTTGGCTTGTTTTCCAATAAAAAAGCACCTGCTCCATCAGATAGCATCCAACGAATAAATTCTTTCTGAAAAGAAAGGATAGGTGTTTTTTCTAATGACTCAGCGATCAATAACTCATCTTCAAATTTGTCTTGTGACATCCATGTAGATGTACGTTCAGACCCTGCTACTATTGCATTATCGCTAAGTCCCGCATAAACAGACATAAATCCATATTTGAATGCAGCCATTCCCGCAGAACAAGCCCCCGACACTGAATTGATTTCCAAATTAGAATTCAGTCCCATGAGTCCATGAACCATAGCTGCATGTGAAGGCAATAATTGATCAGGGGTTGTTGTACCTACCGATAATATTTGAGCGTCTTTCATTTGAAATCGCGAGTCAAACAATCTCTTTACTGCTTCGTATGTAATTTCAGCATTCGTATGTGTAATTTCTCCTTTTTTATTTATAGCATAATACCTAGTAAGAATCCCATTATTCCTCAAGATAATGCGTTTTACTCTACTAGAACCGTTGAGAAGTCCCAATACTTCTTCCATTTCCTCATTTGAAATGGGAGGATTTGGCAAAAAATTCGATGTCTTTGTAATATAAACTTTATTCATAAACCTACACAACTCCTGTATAGTACAGTCTTTTCTTTTTAGTTTTATTAATTCTTAACGGATATGCCATTAAGAACAAAATATATACGATAGGTGAAATTATCCATATCGCAGTTAGCAAATATATCTTAAAAAATGTCACTTTTAATGCTCTATTTGAATTACTTTTCAAAATAAAGTTAGACCATTTTGTGAACATCTTATTAGCTGTTTCATCCATAAAGATAATAAATGGTGTACAAGGAGTACCTCCATTATCAATTATATTGTTTTGCAAATCATGATAATTATCTTTATTTGCAGCTTCCAATATTAACTCTCCAAATTTAGACGAGTTCTTAATATCGGAATCGGAAACTCCTGGTAAAGGAAAAATACCATATTTTTTATCTTTCTTCCCTCCCATCATCCAATGTGCGATGGTTACTACACTCACGTGATTCAAGTGCTTGTCCACCAATGCAATCTGCCCTACTAAAACACCACCTACATTCTTTATAAAGCCTTTGACCTTTTCTTGCGCTTTTGCCCACATGTTTCTACAACCTACTACAGTGATGACTTTCTTTCCTTTTAATAATTTTTCTGCAAAAGGAGATTTCATAAATGAAGTAAATGGAATAGATGGAGTTAGAAACCATATTTGATAAGCTAAAATCACTAAATCGTATTCCTTATTGAGGATTTCATCTTCAGGATGATGGATAGGTATTGGAATTTGTCGAAAAGATTCTGGAAATGCATTATAAAAATCCTTACTCTTCCAAGGAAATGTATAGTCTTGAACAGGTTTTATTTGATAATAGTCAATGTTATAATTATTTGATCCAACAAAGGGCATACAAAGATTGTCTGCAATCTCTTTAAGTTGACCAGTTTGTGTATAATATATAACCAAAACGTTTCTTTTCATTTGTAATTTAATCTATAGCTACGAAATGAAGCGCAAAGATAATACTATTTTATTTTTCTACTAATTTAATGTCCACATCAACACAAATTGTTTTGATTCTAAATACGAGAGTTTATAAAGTTTATTATCATGCTCTAGCACTATTTGTTTTATTGGAGTCTGAATACTCAAAATAGTTACATTATTTTTTAAATCTGGAATCTCTCCTCCCATCTTTTTATAGAAAGCCTCTTTTGCTGACCATATTAAATATAAGGCCTGCTCATCACTCAAAAAACACTCTTCTCGTTCATTTATAAAATAATTTCGTCCTTTCGATAATTCCCCCTTGTAACGCTGAATATCAATACCTATGTTTTCATTGGATAAATAAATAGCATATAAGCCTTGACTATGTGAAATTGAAATATTTAAAAATTTTGAATTCTTTATAATGGCAGGGCCTCCGTTTTGATGTTTTACAATAGCTCCGGGAAAATAGTGTTGTATTTTTTTAAGTATTTCATCTCTTTCCACCTCCTGTTTTGAAGCATTCGCAACTTTATTTGGATAATCTATATCTTCCCAATAATAAATAATGTGGTCTGTATTTACTTCAATCTTATTCATTCAAAAAAAAATTAAACTCTAAGTTTCCCTAGAGTTTAATTCAAATATAATATTAATTCTTCAAATTACTAACGTGCTGTACGTGTAGAAGGTGGTGTAGAAGATGTATTGGGTCTTCTTGTTGAAGTATTGCCTTGAGGTGTTGTTGGGTGTCTATACGTAGGAGGTGTTGTCCTTGTATAAACAGGTGCATGATGAGTTGCAGCTGCACCAGCTGCTGCTCCAATAAGTATTAAAGTACCTGATTTAGCTACTTCATTACCTACTTGCTTCACTGTATTCTTTTGAGCTCTATCATCATTCACCTTTGGTTCAGTCTCAATCTGTTTTGCTGGCGCAACATAATCTTGATTATAGGCAATTGGTTCTAATCCTAAATGTCCATAATCATATACTGCTCCAAATAAGTCTTCTTCAGCAACACCAGCTTCTTTAGCTTTTCGTAAACCTTCTGCAATTTGTGCATCATCCAATTCAGCTAGAGTCATGTGAATTTCAGGAAACCTTACTTCATCCTCAATATTTGTCATGCGAGTTGTAAAAGTTGATGTATTATCATCTAATTGAAACTGACGGCCATATTCTCTAGAAATAAACACCAAATCACGCGTTGCTCTATCCATCACAATAGGATTCCTTCTATTGGCACCAAAAATATCATCATAATCAGTAGAAATTTCTCCTCTTGTAATTTCTGCCCCTGATTCAGAATCACGGACTACTAAATCATTTCTTATCCCATCATTATTTCCCAATAGACCGCGATAATCGCTTTTACATTTAGGAACGATTACAGCCAAATCATACAGTTGTTTACCTTGAAATTTTCGAACACTAGCTTTCATTTGTTCCCCAGTAGGCCATTTTACAGTATGTGCATTATTTGCATAAGTCACAACACCACCTTGAGGAAGCACAAAATTAGATTTCACATTTGGCATTTGTTGTCCGTTTATAACGAAGATAATTTCTCCATTATGCTCATCAATGGAAAGCATTTCAACCTGATCGCCGTTAACATTCATAGAAACCGCACCGTTTAATGAAATACTTTTATTTAGTCTCACTTGCTGTGTTTGAATCATAAATCGATTATCAGAAGAAGCAGTCAATAAATAATCACCTGCATTTTGAAAATCAAAGCTTTCCCCATCATACGTTCTCATGTGGGGATCTCCATTCGAGTCGCCTCGAGAAGTAGAGCTGCAACGAGAACTTTTAACTACTTTCAGCCATTCTTCCCAATAGTATTGTTCATTTCTACCAGCATTACGCTCATTTTCCAATTCTTGTTGCGCAATTCTCTCTAAGCGGTCAACTCTCTGATCTCCCATAGATTGAAGTAATTCAAAAGGAGTCTTTTCTAGACCTTGTGGTCTGTGAGGTTGTTCCGAATTCATTACTAATGCATTCACGCTGTTGTATAAATATGCACCATTTGTTGCATTCCAAGCGGTAAAAATTTCCTTGATATGATCCGAATCCCTTTGTTGATAAGGAACAGGATTTGTTGTGTTTGCCCAAGTTGCTAGGACAAAGAGATTTGTTAAGAGTAGAAGTATATTTTTCATAGAATTAATTTTAAAGTTGAGTTTCACATTGCAATATTTATACCAAAAAAAAACCACTTCAAAATGAAATGGTTTTTTTGTAGTATAGTTATTTCTTCAAATTACACTAACACTTTTGGTGCAGCAGCCAAGATTTCTTGAGTTACTCCATTTTCAAAAGTTTCGAAGTTTTTAACGAATGCTTGAGCTAATTCATTTGCTTTTCTATCGTAAGCCACTTTATCTGTCCAAGTATTTTTTGGATTTAAGATTTCAGTTGGAACATTAGGACAAGCAGTTGGCATCATTAGATTAAATACTTCATCTTTTGAATATTCAACATTATCTAAGCCACCTGTTAAAGCCGCAGTGATTAAAGCTCTTGTATATTTTAAGCTAATTCTATTTCCAACGCCGTAGCCACCACCAGACCAACCTGTGTTAACTAACCAAACGTTTACATTATCTTTTTCTATTTTTTCTCCTAACATCTCAGCGTATTTTCCTGGATGTAATGGTAAAAATGGAGCTCCAAAACAAGCAGAGAATACAGTTTGAGGTTCAGTTACCCCAGCTTCTGTTCCTGCAACTTTTGCTGTATAACCAGAGATAAAGTGGTACATAGCTTGTCCAGAAGTCAATTTAGAAATCGGAGGCAATACACCAAATGCATCACAAGTCAAAAAGAAAATATTTTTTGGATCTTTTCCTTTGGAAGGATTCATAATATTGTCAATATATTCAATTGGATAAGATACACGTGTATTTTGAGTAATGCTATCATCCGCATAGTCAGGAGTTGAAGTTCCTTCTACGAATCCAATATTTTCAAGGATAGCACCAAACTTAATAGCATTATAGATTTGTGGTTCATGCTCTTGAGAAAGGTTAATTGTTTTTGCATAGCAACCTCCTTCAAAGTTAAATATACTTCCATTAGGAGCCCAACCGTGTTCATCATCTCCAATCAATCTTCTTTCTGGGTCTGAGGATAAAGTTGTTTTTCCTGTTCCTGATAAACCGAAGAACACAGCAGCATCTCCATCATGACCAACGTTTGCAGAGCAGTGCATAGAAAGCACATTCTTTTCGTGAGGTAGAATAAAGTTTAATGCAGAGAATACACCTTTTTTAATTTCACCTGTATAAGCGGTACCACCAATGATAATCATCTTTTTCGTGAAGTTCAAAATAGCAAAATTCTCTTGTCTTGTTCCATCAATTTCAGGAATCGCATGAAAATTAGGTGCACAAACGATTGTCCACTCAGGATTAAAGTTTTCAATTTCACTATCTGTTGGACGAAGGAACATATTATATGCAAACATGTTAGACCAAGGTAATTCAGTCACCACGCGCACATTCATTCGGTAGTTATCATCTGCACACACATAAGAGTCTCTAACATATAGATTTCTTCCCTCTAAATAAGCAGTCATACGGTTGTATAAAGCATCAAATTTATCTGCATCAAACTTGATATTTATTTTTCCCCACCAAACTGCATTTTCAGTTTTTGCATCGCAAACAATAAAACGGTCTTGAGGCGAGCGTCCAGTAAATTTACCTGTTTCAACAGCCACAGCTCCTGAATCAGTTAATCTACCTTCACCCATTAATATAGTGTCTTCTACTAATTCTGCTGGAGTTAGATTCCAAAAAACACTGTCTAAATTATGTAAACCAAGACTCTTTTCTAAATCGGCATTTGAACCTTTTTTACCAAATTCATTCATTTTTATCTATTTTTCGTTTTTTTCGTGTTGCAAAGGTACGGCATTCAAAAGTTTTCTCCTTATTTTTTAAGTATAATTTTCAACAAGGCAAACAAATTGTTAATAACTTACCTTGTATATGTTCTCAAAAATTTAATGAGTAAAATAAGCCATCCTAATATCATAAACAAACCACCTAGAGGTGTGATAGGCCCCAGAAATTTAATGTTTTCTATACCTAAAGAGGGTAATAAAGTGAGTGCAAAGATAGAACCTGAAAATAAAACGGTACCCCACAAAACAGCACGATAGGTAACACGTACATTAAAATCAAATTTATGAACTACTCCAGCTAATGCCATAAAAGCAATTCCCGTATAAATCAGATATCTAACCCCTACCTCAAAGCTTTTAATTCTTTCTGGAGTAACACCAACTTTTTCTAAATAATGTGCTCCCATAGCACCTAAAACAATTCCTAAAGGAATAAAAATAAGGCTTACTAATATCAGTTTTTTATCCATTGTACAATAAATTTTTTGCGTTTAACAAAGCTGCTTCTGTTACTTGACTGCCGCTCATCAATTTAGCTATTTCCACTACTCTCTCTTCTTGTGATAATGCATGTAGAAGTGTTTTTGTAGTACCTTTTTCCTCTTCTTTTTTAACTAAAATATGGTTACTTCCTTTACTGGCAACTTGAGGTAAGTGAGTAATTGCAATTAGTTGCATATTTTTTCCCATATTATGAAGATGAATACCTATTTTTTCAGCCACTTCTCCTGAAACTCCAGTATCTATCTCGTCGAAAATAACAGTTGGCAACTGCTTTTTTTGAGATAACAGATACTGCAAAGCAAGCATTAATCGTGAGAGTTCTCCTCCCGACGCTGCTTTTTCCATTACTTGAGGAGCTATTCCCTTATTGGGTGCAAAAAACAGCGTAATATCATCTATCCCATCAGAAGTAAGAGTTGTTTCAGCAAAATCGAAATGAATTGTCGCATCTTTTAATTTGAGCTGATTCAACAAGCCTGACACATTGTTTTCTACCGATTTTGAAATGTTTTTTCGTTTAGCTGAAAGATCCAAAGCTAAAAGTTGTGCTTTTTGATTTAAGGTGTCAACTTCTTTCTTCTTTTCGCGAATAAGTTCTTCCAACTCTTCTATGCCTTGTATGTCATTTGATAATTGACCAAAGAGAGTAAATAATTCATCTTGAGTCGATAAATTATGCTTTTTAAGAGCGGCAAAAAAAGCGTCCAGCAAATACGTCTTTTCGGCTAATTCTTCGGAATTCATATCTAAATTCCCCAATTCATTATCTGCCGTATCAGCAATATCTTTGAGTTCGACAATTACCGATTGAATTCTCTCCAATAGCAGTTGAATGGTAGTATCTTTTACAGATATGTTTTTTTTAACCAAATTCAATAAATCAATCGCGCCATTTTCAGCTTGCAAAGAAGAAGCAATAATACCAAAAGCGTTTTGGATATCTTCTAATTGAGAGGCTCTTTCAACATCTGTTTGAATGTGAGCGTAATCTCTTTTATCCAAATCTAATTTAGAGAGTTCTTCTAGTTGAAATTGATTAAAATCTTGTTCTAATACTAATTTAGACTTATTTTCCTCTAGTTTTTCAATTTCTGCTTGTAACTGTCTGGCTTGTTTGTATGTGAGCCTTAGGTTTTCTAACAGTTCACCATTCTCTGCTAAAATATCTAAAATAGAGCATTGAAATTTTTTATTTCTTAATTCTAAGGTTTGGTGTTGGGAATGGATATAAATCAACCGTTCAGCTAAGGATTTTAAATCGGATAATTGTACGGGAGTGTCATTGATAAAAGCACGTGACTTACCCGAATTATGAATCTCTCTACGAATAATTGTAGTTTCTTCCCAATCCCAATCATTCTCTTCAAAAAAGGACTTATACGTATTTGGATTCAAGGTGAATTCTGCTTCAACACTTGTTTTGTAGCTTTGGTCACGAATTACAGAAAAATCGGCACGTTCTCCTAAGATTAATTTTAATGCTCCTAATAGAATTGATTTTCCGGAACCTGTTTCTCCAGTAATAACAGTAAACCCATTACGAAATAGTATCTGAGCATTTTCAATAAGTGCAAAATTATGTACCGTTAATTTGGTAAGCATTACTGAAGGATTTCTTGGTACTTTGAAGTATTTACTGGGTCTATTTTTTTCAATAAGTTAAGCATATCCGCCTTTTGTTTTGGCTCAGCGTCTGCAAAGATGCCTCCTATCTCATTTCTTTTAGCCGTTAAGAAATTAATCAAATTTACAGATCCAGGGCGTGTATTGTTGACTTTATTTAATTTTTCTAAAGCTGCTTGAATTTCATTTCTAGCTTGAATTTTATTATCATACATTACATCTAAACCTTTACGATGATAATCATAAAAACATTCTCTTAAAGGAGCAAACAATTCCTGAAGAGAGTTATCTATTAGCCAAAATCTACTTTTTTGATTTTTAGCATCAGACCTCCATCCAGAAGACATACTACTCTGCGCTAGGGTTACTATATTCTGTGCCTCTCTTAAATAAGGTGTTCCTCCATTCGGGGCAAAGGAATCTCCATCTAAGCCAATAATATAATAAGCATAAAAAGCCAATACAGAGGTCAAGTTATCTGTGTACTGGTTTTCAGAATAAATCACTTTAGTTCCTCTTCTATAATTAAACGCTATATCTTCATCTAAGAAATTAAAAACTGTTGTATTATAAGATGAATTAAATACGGGACGCGTGGATTGCACTTGCAAGGTTGCTTTATAGCTTCCTCCACCACTCACTTCAATGATAGACAATTGCATAGCACAATTTATTCTTTCTTCCACATTGTATTGATCTTTAGTCCAAACGGTATTATTCATCAATTCATAGATGGACTGTTCCAATTCTTTTAAGATTTCTTTCTCGGTAGTTGTTATATCTAGTTTTGGGTTAGATTGAACAGTAACCTGACAGTTTAATTCTTGCGCAGATAATTGGAATGCGCTAAGAATTACTAGAAGTGATGTCAATAATTTCATTTTTTTATACTCAATAAATGTTCAATGATATGTTGTGCTGCTATCTTCTTTGAAGATAACTCAAAAGTAGTGATTTTATTGTTTTTATCCAATAAGGTAATCTTATTTGTATCATGACCAAATCCAGCCCCTCTATCTTCCAGTGAATTAATCACGATCATATCTAAATTCTTTTTCTTTAGTTTTTCAGCTCCAAATTCTACAGCATTATTAGTTTCTAATGCAAAACCAACTAACCATTGAGAAGGTTTTTTAATTTCCCCAATCGATTTTAACACATCAGGATTCTTTACTAGCTCAATAGTTAGTGTATCTGAATTTTTTTTAATTTTTTGACTAGCCACATCTTTCGGTCTGTAATCTGCTACAGCTGCAGCAAATATACCACCTGTACATGTCGGGAAATATTTTTGGGTTTGCGCTAATAATTCTTGTGCTGTTTTGATATCAATCCTAGTTAGATTTTTATGATAAATAGTAAGTTTAGTAGGACCTGTAATTAGAATCACCTCTGCCCCCCTATCTAAACACTCTTGAACTATAGCAAACCCCATTTTACCTGTCGAGTGATTCCCTATAAAACGAACTGGATCAATTTGTTCATAAGTTGGACCTGCTGTAATCAAGATAGTTTGACCCTCCAACGAATTCTGTTTAGCAAAGAAGTGATTGATTTCTGATAGAATCGTTTCAGGTTCTGCCATTCTACCCTTACCCACAAGACCACTAGCTAAAAAACCTTCTTCAGCAGGAATGACATGCACACCACGCTTGGCTATTTTTTCCAAATTCTCTACTGTGGTTGCATGTGCATACATATCCAAATCCATAGCTGGTGCAATCATTACGGGACATCTAGACGAAAGGTAAACAGCACACAACAGATTATCACAATAGCCATTAGCTAATTTAGCCAATGTATTTGCAGTAAGTGGTGCTATTACCATTAAATCTCCCCAAGAACCCAAATCCACGTGGTTAGTCCACACGCCATCATCTTGGTTCCAGAAATTGATATATGCTGGGTTTTGAGAAAGTGTAGAAACGGTAAGAGGTGTAATAAAATCAGAAGAGGCAGGAGTTAAAACACATTTAACTTCTGCCCCTTGTTTTTTTAATTCTCTTATTAGGATTGCGATTTTGTAAGCTGCAATTCCACCGGTAATTCCTATAACAATTCGCTTACCTTGTAACATTACGAAGGCGAGAGATTATTCCTCTACCGCTTTGAAAGTGATTTCACCTTTCTCAAATTCATCAACAGCCATTGCAACAGGCTTAGGCAAACGCTCATAGAATCTGGAAATTTCGATTTGCTCTCTGTTTTCAAAGATTTCTTCTAAGTTATCAGTAGAAGAAGCGAATTCTTGCAATTTACTTGTAAGTTCTTCTTTTAAACTAGCATTAATTTGATTAGCACGTTTAGAAATAACCACAATAGATTCATAGATATTACCTGTATCTTTTTCCAAATCTACTACATCACGAGTGATTGTTGATCTTTCTGCCTTACTGTTTTTAAAACTCATATTCAATTAATATTAACTGTTTCCTAATTCCCTTTCTGCTTTCTTAAAATAACTTCTAGCTTTTTCTAACAAATCAGAATTGGGATAATTTTTTGCAAATGTATTAAATTTTTTAATGGTTTCCTCTAAATAATAGGTTTTTTTATGCATAGACGAGGAGTGAGATGCTTCATACATTTCCACAATCTCATTATATGCATATTGCTCATTAACTTTTCCAAGTTCAACCACTAACCTATCGTTGTGTTTTTTTGTTTTATTACTATAATTCTCATCGATGAATAAGGTATAATATTTACTATATAACTCCATAGCATCTTCGATTCTTTCTTTCTTTTTACTTAATACACTATTAATAGCCAAGGTATATGCGTTTTCAAAATGAATGAAAGCCACTTGCTTTAAGAATGTTGATTGTGGATATTCTTCCAAAAAGGATTTTGCTGAAGCAACTGCAGCTCTATTATCATCCATCTTGTCATATAGCTTAACTGCTTGAAATTGTTTGGTTTCAATTTTTAATCTCAACCTATCCATGATATTGTTACATGAATCTACATATTGACTTTCTGGATAACGTATTACAAAATTTTGAAGATCATTTAAAGCTATTTCTGTTTCCGTTTGATCTAAAGTGTAATTGGGGCTGTTTTGAACTGAACATATAGCTTTTAAGAATAGTACTCTTTCATTCTTCTCACTTACAGGGAAACGGCTTGGAAATTGACCAAAATAATAACCTGCCATTATATAATCTTTCATAAAATAGAAACCTTCTCCTAATCGAAAATAAGAAACTTCTCCTTTATCTGTTCGAGGATAGTATTGATAAACCTGTTCGTACAAATTAATTGCTTTATCATACATTTTCTTGTCATACATCCGATTAGCTTCATCGAATTTAGCATCATAATCTGTCCCTTTTAGGATTTTATTATAATCACTACAAGAAACAATCAGGAGAACTGATACAAGGATTAATATGGATTGTGTAATTGTTTTCACGTTGCAAAAGTATAACTTTCAAGGAATAAGTAAGTATTTTTTTTGCAGTTTAACGAAAATTGGGGAAATATGAGGTGTTATTGGACTCGGCATGGCAGGTTGCATTGTTCTTATCAGGTTAGAAAGGCGTTAGATCCCGTTCGCTGTCTGTACTTGTTTAAGACTGTCAGTCCAATGAAAAGAACTGTCGCAATCAAAGGTAATGTCAAGATGTTTCCTTTTCCACCAAAACCATCTGCCATCCCTGCGCCGTTGTAATGAATTGAAATTGTGTCAGGCAAGTTTGTGTAGTTTGAAATTGTTAAAATCCAAATTGAAAGAATTGAAATCCAACCAAGAATCTCAAGTGTCTTGTCAAATGTTGATAATTCCAATTTTATTTTCGGGCGTTCATCCATATTGTTTCATATTTGTGCAGGGACATTTTTAGTATTAGTAAGAAAAACTGAAGCATTTTTACTCTCCTTGCGTGCAGATGGTATGTTAGCAGCAGCCGTTATTCATCTTTTTCCTTTTTCTTATTTCTCTTTTCTTGGTTTTTGTTTATTTTTTTAACTGTACTCATTGGAATTACGGTCAGTTGGTCTGTTTCACAATCCCAAATGTTCAAATATTTTTTTGAAACAACATTATGAGTTTTCCATTTTGCAAACTTTTCGTAAAGCATTATTGTACAAATGTCTGTCGCTGTAATAAAATCGCCTGTTTCTGGCAAATGATTGTGCATAGCATCTTCAATTACATTACCATCTTCTTCATTGCCATATTCTATTGGAATGATGTTTTTATGAAGTTGTTTTTTCGTTACAAGTTTGTTGTTCTTGTCAAATGTCAGCAAGTAGTCGTTACCGAAAATTACAACACCACTTACTTTCGGTCCCGTCAAAATGTAAACTTTCTTTTCTTCTCCATTGATTAGCGGAATGATGTTTGGACTTGTGTTCTGGTAAAACTTGAAAAGCCCATCTGTGTTTGTGTTTAATTCGTCTAATGCAATTTTTCGAATTTGATATAATTCGTTTTCAGTTGGAGTAAATTCTCTTTCTGTCAAGTCGGTTTTTGCGGTCTCTATGCTGTAAGTATTGTCAAATGAAATTGTCCCGATCACTTTCGGATTTTCTGCTCTTGAGAAGAAAACACATTTTGCAATGTCATTATCGGTATAAGAAAAATAACCGCCAATATTTTCTCTTTCTTGGTAGTTTTCTAAAAACAGATCTGTCCCATACCACGAGGCCAGTTCAGATTTGTAGAGAAGTTTACCTTCCGCAACAATTGGTTGTGCTTCGTCTGTCGGATTTTTTTGTCCAAATATACTTAAAGAAAAAAGTATCAAGAATAATGTCAGTGTTCTGTTCATTTTGCTGCGTTGTTTTATGGTTGTTACTAACGGTTTAACGACTTGCCTCAGGGCGAATTTATCGGTAAATGCTAGAACGAATATAAAACTTTTTTCTTAGAATAAATGTAAAAACAGTCTGTATTGAGCTAGCTTGCACTGAATTTATTGAAGTGAAATAAAGCGTTTTGCCCACCTTGCGTGCAGATGGCGTGTTAGTGGCTGTTTTCATTTATTCGTTTAATTATTTCGGCCTCTTCATCTGTATAGTCTATCAGTTTGCCTTTTTTATTAAATCCCCAAGTCTTAACTGGGTAATTTGCTCCTTCAATATATTTGTCGATTGCTTGTATTCGGCCGTTTGAATAGTAACTTGTCCAATAGCCGTGTTTCCAATTATTATAGTATTGACCTGTTAGCAATGGAACTCCATTGAAAGATTTGATTATATATGTTCCAGTTATCATAAGTCCATCGGAAATCTGTCCATAAAATGTAGTAGTGGTTTTGTCGATACCGTTACAGCAAACAATCTCAATATTTCCATTACCTAATGCTTGATTCACATATATTTTACACTTATTGTGGTCTCTGTCTAAGCTTTGTAAATAGTTACATTGAATCACATCAGAGTTGTTAGGGAAATAAAAAGTGTCTCGATTATCCAAAATGTAATAGTTAATAAATGTGGAGTCGATTTTTACTTTGGATTCTTTTTGAAACTTCACTTTAAGAATTAGATTGTTGTCTTGCCCAAATGAAGCAAGAGTAATTAATACCATCAATATTGTTATTATTCTTTGTCTCATAAAATTCTGACTAACGGCAGTCCGTCTAAATACCGTCTTTATCTATATACTCTCTACTAAACTACTCATTTATTTTCATTTTAAACCACTTTAGAATACTCTTTTTTAAAAACACCAATCGTTAAATAAGAAAACAAAAACCTGTAAAACGCATCTAAATGCTTTATAAAATACGAAAAATTCAAATCAAGCTCTCTTAGGTACTTTTTGAGTACATTTTGGTTAAGAAGATTGAATATTCTACGTAAATTGAAAGCTGTAAAGATGAGTCCTACGTCTGCCGAAGCCCTTTCTTTGCCTTTTTTTGTTACGATATAATAAAAATCCCATTGTCTCTTTATGATTCCAAAGGGGTGCTCCACGATTGCCTGTCGTTTTTTATAGATTTCATAATTTTCTCTTACTCGCTTCTTGTTTTTTTCTAGCAAATGGGCATAGATTAATCGTTCAATGACTCGCCCACGTTTATTGGCTGCTTTGGTGCATAAATCGTAAACGGGACACGTTTTACAGGCATCTGTTTTGTACTGCTTCATTCGGATGGATTCTTGCTTCTTTCTTCCTGGATGATTTCTACTTTTGGAATACCATTTCCCATTGGATTTTAATGTGTTTCCCTGTGGACAGGTGTAAGAGTTAGTTTCTTGGTTATAGGTAAATTCGGAAATGTTATAAGCAGGATCAGGTGCCATGGAAGAGGTGGGTAAATCGGGAACAGCAACCAATACATCAACTCCTAATTCTTCTGCTTTTTCAAACTCTGTTCCGGTGTAATATCCTTTATCAAATATGGCTGTAAATTCATTGTGACCTAAAACTTCCACAGCTTGTTCAAGCATTCCGCCCATTGCTTTGGAATCGTTTTCATTGGTTACTTCGTAATTGATTGGAATGCTGTGTTTTTCATCCACTGTTGACTGAACATTATAGGCTACCTCTGTAATGACATTTCGAATAATTAACTGCCTACTCTCAGGATCAGATGTAGAGATTTGAACCTCTCCTGTTTCTTCTAGTTGTTTTTCTAAATCCTTATATTTCTGTTGGTGTTGGAGGTGTTGCTCTATCTTTTGTTTTGCTTTTAACTTTTGTTCAACATCCCCATCTTCACTTGCAAGAACTGCATTGTATTCCTCTAGTTTTGTTTCAATATAAGCAAGATGTCTATCAATTTTTGCTTGGTTGTAGTTGTTCTTTTTAGAATTTTGGGCACGTAATTTTGTGCCGTCGCCAGCAAGTAGTTTTCCGCCAATCAAATCAAAGTTTTTGGCAAGCTCCACAGTAGCTCGAAACACTTTTTTGATTGCTAAAGGATTGTCCTTCCTGAAATTAGAGATGGTATTGTGGTCGGGGGCGAGTCCTCGCATAAGCCACATTACTTCCAAGTTTCGGTTACACTCTTTTTCCAAAAGTCGAGAGGAGCGGATGCGATTCATGTAGCCATATAAAAATAACTTCAATAAAACACTTGGATGATAAGCAGGTCTTCCTCCCTGTGGATTGACTTTCTCTTCTACAAAACCAAAGTCTGCCAAGGGTAAACTATCCACAAAAAGCTCAATCAACCGAACTTCATTGTTTTCATCAATTCGCTCCTCTAAGCAAAATAACTCGAATTGAGTTCTGTCTTTTCCGATGATGTATTTCATAGGGTAAATATACTGAAAATCAATGAGGTAACAAATATTTTAGAGTGTAAATTATTGACAATTAGAATGTTAATAGGTTGGGGGGTTTTTAGACAGTTTGACGGTTTTCAGCTTGGCGAAGACGGCATTCTTATTACAAATCTTCAATCGAAGCGAAAGTTCCAAATTTAGCAAAAAACTATAAATCGGAGCGTTTCTTGCCGTTTTTGCCAAACTGATGTTACAGGCTGGCGTTCTTTATATGACCAATTCTAATGTATTTCTGACTTCAATCCACATTTAAAAGCTAAAAAAATAGGGTAGGAAAATAATTTTTTTGGTGGGTGGAAGGTGAAAGTTCTTCTCGCATTTTTGCTTTAGTGTGGGTTTGTGCGAATGCGAGATGTGCTTTCACATTGGTTGGGATTACATATAAATAACTTTTACTCTTATCGTTTTATTCTGATTTAATTCAAAACTTGCCTTATTGAAATTTGGGCGATTTGTTAATCCAATGGAAGTGAAGTTTGAAAATCCGATTCCCTCTTTTGGTAAAATAAATCCTTTGTCAATTTTTCCGTTTTTATTTTCATCGTGTAAAATGTTTACAGCATAATTCCCTTTTGGTAAGTTTGAAAAGGTTATTTCTGCTTTACCATTTTCGATAGTTGTTTTGTCAATTTTAAAATAATTTTTATAATCTTCATCAGGAATTGGGCCGTCTTTGTTATAGAGGGAGAATTGCACAACACCTTTAGAATTTCGTAAATTTTCTACCTTAATCGTTAAATCGTACACTTCCTTTGTGTCAGGTGATATAAATGCCAAAATAGAGGCTGAAATAATAGATAAAATAATTGTTTTCATTTTGCTTTTTCATTTATAAAATTGTGCTTTGGCAAGGAGAAGAAACGACTAATCATTACAAAACTCAACATTCTTACTCCCGCCAAAGACTTAAAATTATTAATTTTTCTTACTTAACTTAGCTTTCAAACTGTCCACGATATCATAAACCATTGGCACTAAATACACTGTTAATGCTAAGGATGAAAGTAACCCTCCGATAATTACCCACGCTAAACCATTTTTCCATTCTGCTGATGTTCCTGTACCTAATGCAATGGGCAACATTCCGATAGCCATTGATAAAGTAGTCATTAAAATTGGTCGCATTCTTCCCTTACTTGCTAAGACAATAGCTTCTTTATAGTGCTTCCCTTCTGCTTTCATTTGGTTGGTAAAGTCCACAATTAAAATGGAGTTTTTGGTAACTAATCCCATTAACATAATTAAGCCAAGCAATGCAAATAGACTTAAATGGCTTAACGATAAATTGAGTGCCAAAAATGCACCGATAGCCGCAACTGGAATGGCAAATAACGCAACAAAAGGATAGATATAACTGTCGTAAAGTGCCACCATTATTAAATAAATCAAGATAAATGAAATTAGCAAGACAGAACCCAATGCACCGAAACTATCATTTTGTCGTTTAACATCGCTTCCCCAAGTCATTTCTATTCCGTCCGGCAAAGGGTTGTTTTTTACATAAGCAACTACATCATCGGCTACCGTTCCTGACGGACGACCTAAAGCATCTGCGGTAAGTGTAACTGCTGGTTGGCGGTCTTTTCGCTCTAATAATGAAGGGGAATTATCTTTCTCAATTGTTGCAACTTGCGATAATTCGATAGGTACACCCATTGGATTGATGATGTTAAATTGCTTTATATCATCCTCATTCTGACGACTGAATTTATCCAACCAAATTCGAACAGGATATTCTACTCCGTTTTCGGTTAATGTTGCGTCATCATTCCCTGTAAATGCTGTTCGCAAATTCATTCCGAGATAGGCGGTATTTAATCCTAATCGTTGCATTTTGTCTTTATCAGGAATGATTTTAAGCTCTGGACTCCCTGCTTCCACTGATAAACGAACATTATCTGCTCCAGGGACTTTTTCAATGATGTGTTTCAAGTCATTACCTGCTTGCATTACTTGATTTAAGTCGCTACCACTTAATGTGATTTCAATAGGTGCTGTTCGAGGAATTAAGCCTAATCCCATGATAGAAAAATTAATTCCTGAAAAATCTTTTTCTAAGTCAGTTCGTAAATCTCTCATAAATGCTTCTGTGGAAAGGTTTTGGGTCTCTTCCTTAGATTTTAGTTGAACCGTAAATTCCGTTTTATTTGCAGAACCTACTCCTAAACTTCCCATTCCTGTACTTGGTCCACCAACATTACTAAAAACAGATTCAACTTCGGGCTGTTGTAAAATATAGTTTTCTATTTTTTCCGAAACTATATTGTTTTGTTCTAATGAAATGTTTTTGTCAAATTCTAATGCCATTCTAAACTTTCCTTGGTCTCCTGTGGCAATTAATTCTTTTCCAATAATTCCCTGTTTCATCATTATTCCTGTTCCCGCAAATAATAACAAAACAATGCCTGTAAAGATGAGTTTATGTCGTAAAACCCAATTTAAAGAGTTGCCATACCAATTAATAAAACGATCCAACTGTTTTTCAAACCAAAGTAAGAAACGATTAAAGAAATTGGTAGGTTGCAAATTGTCTTTTTCACCAATGCGTGAAGCTAACCAAGGAGTCAATGTAAAACCAACTAACAAACTGGTTAAAACAGTTACAATAATTACCACAGAAAACTGTTTGAGCATATCCGCTACAAAAACTTGTAAGAATAGAATAGGAACAAAAACAACAACGTCCACCAAAGTAATCGAAACAGCTGAAAATCCAATCTCCATTCTACCCTCCAAGGATGCTTTTCTCTTTTCTTTCCCCATATCCAAATGGCGTTGAATATTTTCTAAAACTACGGTAGCATCATCTACTAAAACCCCGATGACTAATGACATTGCCAAAAGTGTCATTAAATTCAGCGTGTAACCTAAAAGCCACATCGTCCCAAATGCTGTAACCAATGAAGTTGGAATAGCTACCGCAACAATGAATGCGTTTCGGTAACTTCTTAGGAACAATAACATCACAAAAGAAACCAAGATAACAGCTAAAATTAAGTCGATAACTACTGAATTAACCGCAGAAATTGTATTGTCGGTACTATCATCAGTTACCACAAATTGTACTTCTGAATTCGCATTGTGTTTTTCAATACTCTGAAACTTTTCTTTTATCAGAGTAGAAACATCTACTGCATTGGCATCTCCTTGTTTTTTAATCAGTATTCCAATTCCTGTTTTTCCGTTAAAACGGCTATAAGAAGAAATTTCTTTAATGCCATCGCTTACTTCTGCAACATCTTTTACATAAACAGGACTATTGGGAAAAGGCATGGCAACTTGTACGCTTTTAATCGCATTAATATCATTGTATTTCCCCACTAAACGCACTGAATTATTCTCCGTTTCTGTTTGAATTTTCCCCGCTGGCAAATCTATTCCCGAACGATTGATAGCTTCTACCACTTGAAGCAATGAAACTTTATAGAGTTTCAATTTTTCTTTATCAACCTTTACTTGTATTTCTCGTTCTTCGCCACCAAGCATTGTAATTTCTGCTACTCCTTTAATTTGTTGAACTTGCGGAAGAAAATCATCTTTCATTTTCTGATAAAACTCCGTAGGTTCTAAATTACTTGTTGCACTAATAGACATTATCGGCAAATCATTAGGAGAGACCTTGCTCATTTCAGGACTTAGAATGTCTTTCGGCAAATCTTTTCGGATATTGTCAATATAGCGTTGAGCATCTTGCATTGTTTTATCCAAGTCTGTTCCATACTTTAAATTGGCAATAATGACGGAAGCATTAGGCAATGATTTTGTTACTAAATAATCCACTCCTTCTAAATTGGAAAGTGCATCTTCTATTTTTCGAGAAACAGAAGTTTCTACTTCATTAGGTTCAGCTCCTGGATAGATTGTTTTAATTACCACAACGGGTTGATTGAAGTCGGGCATTAATTCATAGCTCAAATTCTTAAAACCAATGATTCCTATAAGGGCAAACACGCTGAAAAGCACAATAATCAGCGATGGTCGTTTTATTGATATTTCTGTAATATTCATTTTATTCAATTAAAAATTAAGAATTAAAAATTATGAATTGTTTTGCTTTGAGGTTAGTAAAATAGAAGAGAGTATTTTGCACAATTCTTCTGCATCCTCTAATAGCGATTTTGATAAATCATTTTCTAAATATCCAGTAGCAACCAATAGTTTTATCCAGTATTTTGTTTCTCTAGCCTCTTTAAAAGAAATTGAGATTTTTGCTATAAAATCTTTCTTGGATTGCCCACCTGTTGCTTCTTCCACATTAGCACCAATGCTTGTTCCAGAGCGTAATAGTTGCTTGGACAATACAAATTCCTTCTTTTCATTTTGCAGATATTTATAGGCATTCACTATTCTAACTGCAAAGTCAAAACTCTTTTTTTGAATAATATTCTCTTTCATAATTTCGATTTTTTAATTGAACTCTTAATTCTTCATTTTTCACTCTTCACTCTTAATTCTTCACTCTTAATTAAAATATTCGCATTTTCAAACAGATTAATAAACCCACTTGTTACAATTATATCTCCCTCTTGTAAACCTTCTTTTACCACGGTTTTATTTCCAATATTTTGAGAGGTTTCAATTGTTTTTAGCATTGCTTTTCCATTTTCAATAATATAGACTTGCGTTTTTTCATCATTATTTAGAATGGCGGAAGAAGGAATTAAAAATCCTTCTTCTGTTTGGTTGTTTGTAACATTTACATTTCCAAACATTCCTGCTTTAATATCTAATTGTTTGGTGTTTTCTACTTGAAATTGTACAGGAAAACTATTTCCCATATTTGCTTTACTACCAATCATTGTAATTTTTCCAAGTAATGAAATTTCTGGAAACACATCTGCTGAAATGGTATATTGTTCACTTGACTTAAATTGGGTTAAGTTGTTTTCAGCAACATTTACTGTAAATTTCAGGCTATTTAAATCTGTAATCTGCAACAATGGAACTCCCGGTGCTGCAAATGCACCAATCTCACTTAGCTTAGCTGTAACAACACCACTAAACGGAGCTTTAATAGTTGTTTTGTTAATTTGTTCTTGAATGGTTGCTCTTTGAACTTTTGCAGATTTTAATCCCAATTTGACTTTTTCTAATTGTACGCCTTGCACTGCATCTGCTTCGGTTAAAATTGTATAGCGGTTTACATCGTCTTGTAATCCCTCAATTTGTACTTCTATTGTTTGTAGTTGCAATTTCAACAATGAGTTATCCAATTGAATGAGTGTTTGCCCTTGCTGAACAATATCTCCCACATCTACTAAAATTGAGTTTATTTTCCCTTGTGTTTCAGCACTTAATTTGACTTCTTTATTAGGTTCAAATGTTCCTGTAAAATTTCCTTTTTCATTTATAAGTTCAAGACGAATAGTGTCCACATCTACCAAAATAGGTTTTTCTTTATCAAATTGATAGACTTTGCTTTCTGTTGTTTTCTTATTACTCACAAGTTTAAACACCACTAAACCTGAAATAGCAACACCAATGATTATCCAAATTATCTTTTTCATTTCTATTATTTTTAATTCGTATTTTTTTAATTTTTAATTGATTGAATTGTACCTGTCAATTTTCTAAACTCTAAATCAGCTTTTAAAAAGTCGATAATTGCGTTTAAATAGTTTTGTTGTGCCTCTCGTAAAGCATTGTCTGCTAATAAAACATCTGTCAAACTCGCTGTTCCTTGTTTTTGTTGTAATAGCGTTTGTTCATAAATAGTTTGGGCTAAACTGATTTGGTTTTCGGTGTTTGTAATGGTACTTTGAGCAACAATTCTTTGACGAATTACATTTTTTATTTCCATTTCTATTTTATCATTAATTTGGTGTGCTTGTAATTCGTTGTTGTTTATTTCTAGTTTCTTTTGATTTATTTTTCGTTGGGTAACAGTTCCATTAAAAAGTGGATAACTCAATTGTAATCCTGCAAATCCCATAGGGTAAAAATCTAAAAATTCATTAGGTGTTTTATCATATCCAAAACCTGTTGTTCCATAAGATGCAATGAAGTTTAAAGAAGGCAAAAACCGAGAGCGATTTAATGTTTTTAATTCATTGTTGAGTAATGTGTTTTGTGCATTTATTAGTTTTAAATCCAAAGAGTTGCGTGTGGTATTTTCTGTTAAATTGGTTTGAATTATTTCTGTTTCAACAGTAATCGTTTGTTCTATTGAGATACCTATATTCAACTTTAGCGCATTTAGAATTTGTAGATATTTGCTATATACATTTTCTCGTTGTGTAGTTAATTGTTCTGCTTGTAATTGAATTTTACTCACATCTGTTCCTTTTGCTAAAAGTTGGTCTTTTAGTAATTGAATATTCTTTAAAAGTTGGTGGCTATTCTCTAAATTTGCATCTATAAAATCAAGTTGATGTTGAAGTATTTGAGCATTGTAATAAAGCGTTGTAATGTCAAATAATACTTGTTCTTCCGTTTTTTGATATTGCAATTCAGCTAACTCATTGGCAACCTTGGTGTTTTCAATTGCTCCATAAATCTGTGGATTATACAAAGGCATCACTAATTGAACATTGGCATTAATATTATGTGGTACTCCAAACTGTATATCTCTAAATTGTCCTTCAGGTGCTGACGGATTGAGTGCATTCATCGGCATTAACTGTGTGGGTAATTCAAAAAAGTATTTATAGTCAGCATTAGCTATTATTTTCGGAATCAAATTAGCTTGTGCTTCTTTTCTTTTTTGTTGGCTGATATCAATGTTATTTCTATTGATTTGCAAATTCTTATTTTGAACTTGTGCCGTGTCAATACATTGTTTTAAAGTCCATACTTCCTGTGCTTGTGTGGCATTAGTCATAATAACTAAGGTTAAGGTAAAAAATAGTTTGCGAGTACTCACTAACTCATTAAGGTAAAATTTTTTATTCTTTTTCATATTAATTCTATTTAATCTCCACTAATCATTTTTGAAGTTATTCCTTTTTTATTTGAAAATTCTGCAATTAAAATCCCTGCAAGATGTAGCAGAATAAATATTGGGAACCAGTAAATTCCTAATTTGTGAATACTTTCAATATTCCCTTTCCATTCAGGAAAAAATCCTTTTTCAATAAATATTCCTGTAATTGCAGAAATAAATACAAAAAGATAAAAATAAACATAGGTAAAACCTTGCAAACGTTCCTTTAGTGGTTGTTTACCCTTAAATGGATTGGGAAAACGAATGCCTTTAACAAGCATATAAATTATTCTTGCTAAAAACGAAAAAATCATTACGTGAGCAAAAATAAAATGCCATTCCCACATAGGTTCTCTCAATACTTTATAGACAGCTTTTGCCTGTTCTTTAGATACTTCAATATCTTGTGAAGCTATGGCATCGGCTACTGCTTGCTTTCCCATCCAATACATTCTTAAAAAACCGGTTAATAACAAAATGGACATTGCTGTTGCCATTATCCAATGCAATAGTCTGTGAAATCCTGTGAATTTTTGATTTGTATTCATTTTTCAGATCTTAATTAAAAAACTCAAATTCTATTTTATTAGGCATAAAATGAATTCCTTTGAAATCTGTAATTCCTTTGAATTGATGTTTTATAAAAGGGGGGATTGTAAATGCGTCCCCTGGTTTCATCACTATCTCTTTTTCATTGATAAATAAGATACATTCGCCTTCGTGAATGAAAATAACAGATTCAATGTTAGATGAATGTTCTGGCAAAAACTTATCTTTTTTACCATTCATCTCTTTTGTTGTGAAACTTTCGCCTATTGAGAGCGTTTTTACTTTCGGTTTAATAACTTCTTTCATCATGTATAATTTTTATTTTTCAGTCATTTTTAAAATTCCGTTCAAAACAGATTTACCGTCTTTCATTAAATTGGATTTATGTCCTGACAATTTCCATTTTAGAACAGTCATTCTCATTCCCCCAATTATTATCGTGGTCAGAGTAGAAGCACCAATTACTTTGCTGTATTGTCCATTTTCTTGTCCATTTTTAACGTTTTCCAAAACATAGTTTTGCATTAAATCCATTATTTCAGCTACTTTATTACTCAAGTTTTCATCAAAATGAAAAATACTTTCAGCAAAAATTACGCTTACAATAGCAGGTTTATCAGTGAATGTTTGTAATTGAGAGTTGAAAATCAATCTAAGTCTTTCAGCATAGCTATCATCTTCCTTAAATTGGATAGATTGAATACGATTTTGCATTTCCATTTTGAAATATTCCAAAACACTCAGTAAAATTTCATTCTTACTCTTAAAATGACGATATAACGCTGGTTCTGATAATCCTATATCTTCTGCTAGCGTTTTAATTGTCAAATTTTGAATTCCATATTTTGAAATTCTATTTGTCGCTGCTTCCATTATTTCTATTTGTCTTTCTGTAAATTCTTGCATACTTTTAAATTAAAAAGTTAGTTAGTATTCGCTCACAAAGGTAGGTGCATTTTTTAGATAAGCAAATATATTCTGAAAAAAAATATTTTTTTAGAGTATTCTTTTAATAGAGAGTTGGAAAAATTGGCGCTTTTGTGGCTTTTAGCTGATAGCATTGTGGGTAGGAAAGCCACAAATGTGCCAATGAGCGAAAGGAAATTCTTTTGTGCGTTGGCTTTTTTAGCTTTTAAATTCCTTATTTCTAAAGTCAGAAATACAGTTAATTATTCATTAGATTTCGGAAAGTTGTTGATAGAGGTGTTTTTTTACGCTTGACTGTAACGGTCGGTAGCTTGACGCAGGCAGGGATTTTTAGCACTACTGTTGATGCGAAGACCGAACTTCAAATATAGCACAAAATTTCAATCGGAGACGGTTCGCCCTGCTTGCGTTCAAACCGATTGTGTGTGCTCTGCATGAGCAGAAGCACACGCTAGTGTAAGCTATCATAAAAATTCAAAAATACAAATTTATTTTGTGATAACAAACATTAGTGTGATGCTTCAAATTTCCAGAGGGTGAAAGTCCCTACCACGCGGAGTAACGACCCGAAGTGTAGCAAGTCGCAAGGTTGCTAACCGTGAGGTTAGGACTAAAGGAAGCGAGACTGCAAAATCCGGTACTGACGAACAGAAAGTACATAAGAGGCATTATGAAAAGGATGAGTATCCACAGCAATACGACGTCCAACATCAGCAATCGAACGCTGACTCATCGCAGAGATGATTTTCATGATGTAGATGTACCAGGGATTGGATGAAGGAAAATGCTCTTACCAGAGGAGGTCTTGGAATAGATTCGGTTTCTATATGCCAAGAAGTCAGCAGAGGTCATAGTACTTTGTAGCAACGAGCTAAATGAAAAGTGAAGAAAAGTTTAGAGGTCTCACAAACAAAGGAAGGACTGAACGCAAGTTGGTTCACAATTCGGAATGGAATTGAAAGATAGCCACCCGAAACGTGAACAGGTTAAATAAAATGTAAATTAAGAATGGTCGAACAAGTAGTACATCCTTACAACCTGCAAAAAGCCTTACGACAAGTTGTTGTCAATAAGGGGAGTGCAGGTATTGACGGCATGAAAATCTCTGAACTTTCGGAAGTATTCCGAAAGGAAAAGGATGCTATTATCCGCTCAATAAAAGACGAAAACTACTTGTCTCAACCCATTCTTGGAGTAGAAATTCCGAAAGGAAATGGAAAAACACGTCTGTTAGGAGTTCCAACGGTAAAGGATAGATTACTCCAACAAGCAGTATCACAGGCTTTAATGCAACATTGGGAAAGGGATTTCAATGAAAATAGTTTTGGTTTTAGACCCAACAAGAATGCCCGCCAAGCCGTAGGCAAAGCGATGCAATACATTCACGAGGGCAGAACTTATATTGTGGACATTGACTTAAAAACCTTTTTCGATGAAGTTGACCACTGCTTACTCTTAAACCTACTGTACCAAAAGGTAAAATGCCCTAAAACACTAAAACTTGTACGTCAATGGTTACGAGCACCGATTAAAATCAAGGGTAAATTACAAAAGAGAAGAAGAGGAGTTCCACAAGGTTCACCTTTAAGCCCATTGTTATCTAATATCTTACTCAACGAGTTGGATAAAGAATTAACAAGACGGAAACTCAAATTTGTACGTTATGCCGATGATTTTAGCATTTACTGCACATCACGAATACAAGCAATAATGACAATGAAAGCAATTTCAAGTTTTCTGAAAACCAAACTAAAACTCACGCTGAATGAGGAAAAGAGTGGAATACGAAAACCTGTTCAGTTTGTAATACTTGGGTTCGGCTTCGTACCAACTTACAAGAAAGGAGACAAAGGGAAATACCAATTAGTAGTAGGGGAGAAAGCATGGAAACGCTTAAAACAAACCTTGAAAACGATTACAAGGAAAACAACGCCGATGAGCTTCGATGAGCGAATTACGAAGATAAAAGAAGTACAACGAGGATGGTTAACCTATTTTCGAGGTACGAGTATCCAAGGTAAGCTCCGAGACTTAGACGGTTGGTTACGTAATCGTTTAAGGTATTGTATTTGGCACGACTGGAAAAAGTGGCGAAGAAAACGAGCTAATCTTATTAAATTAGGAGCAAGCGAAAGAGATGCCACACGCTGGAGCATGACACGAAAAGGAGGTTGGACGATAGCTCAAAGCCCTATTTTAGGTACAACCATTACCTTGGAACGATTACGAAGACGTGGTTATGTTTCACTATCAGAAGTTTACATTGCATTGAACCCATCAACTTGCGAACCGCCGAGTACGTGAACCGTATGCTCGGTGGTGTGAGAGGCGCACTCCGTTCCATTTTGGGCGGAGCCGTCTACTCGATTAGCCGATCGCCACAATTCCTAAATACTTTTTAGTTTTTCTATTGTCGTAATTGTTGGGAGATATTGTCTAAACATTTCTCTGTTTTTTACATCCGATTTTTCAAATAAATTTTCAGTGTCAAGAGTGAAAATATAATTTTCATCTTCTATAAATTGATGTAATTCAACTTCGTAATAATATTCTGTTTTAGAGTTTTCTTTATCTTTTATGGTAGATTTGTGCTTTAAATTTACGGATTTTATTTCTCCGTACAAACCTGAAAGTTTTATAGGTTTACTTCGTCCTCCTGTATAAATAAAAAGTTTTTTTGTTGAATGAATTCCTGTCGGAAAATCTAAAATTTTGGTATCACTCTTGATTGCGTGAAAATAAAAAACATTTTTTTCTTTTAGTTTTTTTAAGCCTTTTACACGACAAAAACCTAAAGCTATTTTTTCTGGTTCTTTTGAAATTTCAGTATGTAAAAACTCTTTGAATTGCCTTTTATCTATAAATCCTGCAATTTTGTTTCTATACTTATTTACAATTTCAGGATTTCCAATTTCTAATTTTCGGTTCTTGCTGATTTTCAAAAATTCTTCTTCTTGATCAATTCCTAAAAATCTTCTATTTGCCAAATTAGCTGCAATTCCTGTTGTTGAACTGCCTGCAAAAGGATCTAAAATCCAAGCGTTTGGTTTTGTAGAAGCTAAAATAAGTCTTGTCAAAACCGATAAAGGTTTCTGTGTTGGGTGTTTTCCACAAGATTTTTCCCAAGGTGCAATTGCTGGCAATTTCCAAACGTCTTTCATTTGTTTATCGCCATTTAATTGCTTCATAAGCTCGTAGTTGAAATAATGCGGAATTTTCTCATTTTTTCTTGCCCAAATGATTTGTTCTGATGAATGTGTAAAGTAACGACACGAAAAATTGGGTGGAGGATTTGTCTTTTCCCAAGTTACAATGTTGAGAATTTTAAATCCTAATTCTATTAAAATTTGTCCAACTGAAAAAATGTTGTGCATTGTTCCGCTAATCCAAATTGTCGCATCATCTTTCATCTTATCACGAACTAATGAAAGCCATTTACGGTTGAAGTCGTTTATAAATTCAAATCCTTCGGATTTGTCCCATTTTCCTTTATTTACACTTACTATTTGTCCGTTTTGAATTGACAAACCATTATTTGATAAGAAGTATGGTGGATCAGCAAAAATCATATCAAATTTGTGGTCAAATTGAGGCAAAAGATCCATCGTATCTCCGTGAAGAAGATAGAAATCTTTGTCGTCAGATTTGAAATAAGGTTTAATCATTATCTTCTGTTATGAGTTGCAATAGAAACAATTTTATAAATGTCTTTATGTGCTTCAAGTGCTTTTAGTAAATTCTTAAACATAAAAGCAGTCGATAAATTAGTCTTTTCTTGTATCATCAAAAGTTTTGCGATAAGATAAAGGAACTTGATACTATATTCTCCTTTGTTTGCTAATTCGGGATATTTACTGGCTTCTGTATTAGCTTCACTTTTCAATTTTTCTACATCTAAAAGCAAGTTTCTTTCATCATCTGTTTTTAATGGTTGAATTTGATTATCCCATAAGTCAATTAAAAATTGTAAGAACTTTTTTGTTTCGGTATCATTATGGTGCATTTTAATAATTGCATCTACTGCCCAATGAATATGTTTTGGTGTTCTAATTCTCGACCAACCTGATTTTGTGTTTTCATCTTTCTGTCTGTATCTAAGCAATAAATCATATTCCGACAAAGATCCTTGATAAACGCCTAAAATATAAGTGTCGTTTACTTCAATAATAGCCAAAGGTTCAATTCCTTTGACGATCATATGTGGCGTTTTATGTGTTTTGCTTCTTACCATTCGCTATTTATTTGTTCCTCTTGAATTTTCTTAATAAAATCTTCAAGCGTTATCAAATTGTACAAACTCGGAATAATGTTGTACGCTTCTTCCAATTTATTCTTTGCTGAAAACCAACCTTGTCCGTCCGTAATCCAAACAAATTCGTAGTTTTCGTATTGATTGATTTTTGGTGCAACATCAGAATAAGCTCTTGCAGTTTCATTTAATTTTGAACCACCACTATTGTAATAATTTGTTTCAATTAAATAGGTTTTCTTCTTCGTTTTAATAACAAAGTCAAAACGCTTTACATCTGCTCCCAAACTTATTATTTCAGGGAAAACTGTATTGTTAACTTCTTTTTTGTAGAAAACACCAGCCTTGTCAAAAATCAAAGAAACAGCTTTGGACATATTATCTCCACCTCTGTTTTTTCGAGCATTTGTATCTAAACCAACTTCTATTCCGAAAACGTAATCAACTAGATTCGTAACATCTTTGTTCTTAAAGACCTCTGCTAATCCTGTTTCTACGATGTATTCCAAAATCAATTCAGGTGAAGTGAAATAAGTATCAAGTAAAACAATTTCTCCATTGTTGTTGAAAGTTTTAGCTTTTTTGTTTTTACGAATAGCAATCAGAATGTCTAAAACTTCAAACACTTTCGGATTTTCATCATAAAGTTCGTTTACAGCTTCTTTTAAATTCTCTTTTCCAATCAGATAATTTAACTGATTGAGTTTAATTGAAATTTTGTTTACATTACTTTTTATTTTCTTGAAATCCGTAAAATAATCAAGTGTTGCATTAGTTTCCGAAAGTTGCGATAAGAAGGTTTTAAATTGCTCTGACATAATCTTTATTGTTCACTTGATTAGTAATTAGTAGTTCTGTTAATTTTCCTCTTTTTTCGGGGTTGGCATTAATATTTCTTTTTGCTTCAACTCGTTGAATATTAAAGTCAGAATATAAATCATCAAAGAAATTATCATTTTCATCTTTTCCTTTCACGTCTGAATTACTTAAAATCCAAGTGTGATTTAAGATGTCAAGTTTGTTGCAGAAATCTCTTAATCGAATTTGTTCGCTGTCGTTAAATTCGTCTTTTGCATAAGAATTAAAACTTGAAGTTTCGCTCAACGGTTTGTATGGCGGATCGAAATAAAATAGCGAATTTTTGTCTGCGTATTCCAACGTTTGTTCAAAATCTCCACACAAAATTTCTACTTTTTGCAACGCTTCACTTACCGCTAAAATATTTTCTCTGTCGCATATTGTTGGCTTTTTATAACCACCCATCGGAACATTATATTCGTTCTTACGATTCACTCTATAAAGTCCATTAAAACAAGTACGGTTTAGAAAAATAAACAAAGCGGCTTGCCCGCTTTGTTCTTCTTTTCTTGTATTGTACAAAGCTCTTTTTTGGTAGTAATAGAGTTTTTTATTCTCCTCATTTCCTTCCAAATTATGAAATTCATTTTGTAAAATTTCAAGAATTGAAATCAATTCTTTTGGTTTGTTTGCAATGGTTTTATAGGTATTTATTAAGTCTTCATTGATGTCGTTTATTACAGCTTTTTCGAGGTTTGGAAAGTTGTTTAACATCCAAAAAAGTACAGCTCCGCTACCAACAAAAGGTTCGATGTAAGTAAATTTTGAGCGAACTAATTCTTGTGGTATTGATTTTTCAATATCATTAATTAGTTGGGTTTTTCCTCCTGCCCATTTTAAAAACGGTTTTGCTGTTTTAAATTTAGTCATTCTTCTCAATTTCTTAAGTTACGCTTCAAATTTACAATTTTAATTCTTGTTTAAGAATTTAAGAAGAAGAATTTTGTTTTTAGTACGAGCGTTCAAAAGTGGTGTCGGCTAACTCTATACGATTGTATCGTTATTTTTCTTTCAAATATACATAAAATCAGGAACAAAAAATACCCATCCCCATTTTTTTGAAAATGAAGCCAATAAAGCTAAAATAAAGAAAATTGATGATACAATGAAGTTGAACGAAGCCTGAGTAATAATTGAGCTTGAGATGGTTTTAGGAGCTATGGGCATGGTATTCTCTCGAATAATATTTCGATGATGAAAAAGCGTTTTTAATTGCTTTTTTGGGCTCTGAAAAGAATAAACCCCATTCATTCATATCGTTTATTTTTACAATATGTTACCGATAAGACATACCTATCCCGTTACGGTTTTGTCCCGTTTTAAAAAAAAAACTATCTTGAGTCAAAGAGCGTTTCACTAAATATACTGTCACGAAGGCGCCCTTTCTATCGGCTTTCGAATGACCATGTGCCCCTTCTTACACTTCGGGCATAGCAAAGGATCTTGCTGTTTGATTTCTCGATATACCTCATAGGCATTTAAGCCTTCATACTTCGGAAAGAAACGTTCACTTTTGTTTATGGTGGCACATAACTCTACGTTTTCTTTTAGATGTCGCAAAGCTAAAAAACCAATGTACCTTACCTTGCAAAGACCTGAAGGCAGAATGTGCTGTAAAAATCGTCGGACAAATTCTGATTCATCCAATGTCATTACACTTTTAAGTCCTGCTTTCTTGTAGTTTTTGTAATAAAAAGTGACTTTCCCATTTTTATGACTGATAATTCGTTGATTGGAAATCGCAACTCGATGTGTGTAATTGCCAAGATATTTGATGATGTTATCAGGAGTAGTAAAAGGTTTTTCACTGTAAACAACCCACTTTTTCTGATAACAAGTATCTTTAATTTGCTTAAAATTTTGAATATCATCCGGCAGCTTTAATTTGCCGATAGCATACTCTTTTTCTAACGTTTTCATCAATAGTCCTCGAAAAATAGCACTTAAAACTTTCACTGGCAGAAAGAACTTTTTATGGGATGGCACCCATTCAAAGCCGTCTTCTGTTAAACCTCCCGAGGGAACAATCATGTGAATGTGTGGGTGGTAGGACATAGTTTGTCCCCAGGTGTGTAGCACTGCTACGCCTCCCATTTTAGCACCAAGATACTCGTTGTTTTCTCCGCATTGCATAAGTGCTTGACTGGCAGCCTTAAACAAACTATCATAAGCAATGCGCTGATTGATGTAAAACAACTTGTTGAGTGATTCTGGAATGGTAAAAACCAAATGAAAATGCTTCACTTCTGGTAAATTGCTTTTCAGTTTATCCACCCACTGTATTTTTCGTGTCATTTGACACTTCGGGCAATGTCTGTCTCTACATGAGTTGTAGGCGTTTCTGTAATGATGACAGTGATTGCACTCTGCAACATGTCCTCCTAGTTTTACTGTTCGACAAGCTAAAATAGCCTGAAATGCTTTTTCTTGAAAAGGATGCAAGTCATTCAGATTCAGTCCTTTGTTGAGTACTTCACTAAAAATATCGGACAACTCTACTTTTTGTCGTTTATTTTGCTTTGTTTTCATAAGCGAAGATCATCAAAAGGTGAGACAATGTTTTTTAAGCTAGCATTTGAAAGATGCAGGTAAATCGAAGTAGTTCGGATAGAACTATGCCCCATAAAAGATTGAATAATCTTTAGGTTAATTCCTTTGTCCAAGAGATGGGTAGCAAAACTATGTCGTAGCAAATGAGGGGTTACTCTTCTTTTGATGCCCGCTCTTTGTGCAGCATCATGAATTACTTTATCAAAAGTTCGGACACTCATCTTCTTCCCTGGATGCCCATTTGGTTCAAACAAGTAAACTTTTGGTCTAAAACACTTGTAATAATAGCGTAATTCCTCTAGGGTTTGCTTTGAAAGAATCGTTCTTCGGTCTTTCTTTCCTTTACCTTGACGCACGATAATAAAACCGTTTTCTGAGTCAATGTCCTTCGGTTTTAACTGCAATAATTCCATTTTGCGCAATCCTGCCGTGTACATGGTCATAATCATCACCCGATGTTTGATGTTTTGAGTACGCTCAATCATCAATTTAACTTCTTCCAAGGAAATAATTTCGGGTAGTTCTCGCGGCAATCTAGGACGTTTTATTGCAATGGGTTCCCATTCTTTTTTTAACACATCTTCGGTGTAGATTTTAAACGCACTAATCTTTTGATTGATATAAGATGGTGAAACTTTTTTTGACTTTACTAAATGATGCAAGTATTGTTTCAAATCCTCGCTGGTCAGTTTATCCAAGGTCTTGTTTGCATACGACTCGAAGACCTGCATAGTCTCACAGTAGCTTCTCACAGAGCAATCGCTGTAATTGCGAATCTCCATTTCTCGTTTTAACAGCGCTATGGCTGGGGAAAATTTATTCTCCATAACTTTTTGATTTTTAAAATGAAATCTAAAAGTTATGGAATGTTTTGGGAATTACCGACTTGGTCGGTTTAGTTCAACGGTCTGGCACTAAAAGCTGGCCGACTTTTCGGATAAAACCCAAGCTCGAAGCACAGATGTAAATTTAAACAAAAATTTTAAATCGGAGCGTTTATCTCGGCTTGCTTTTAATGACTTGTTATAGGGCGTTATTTTAATCGTTTAAGTGAATTTTGCTTCATTAAAGATTTCATTTGAGTAATGGCTACCTGATTTAATTCAATCAACCGTTCTTTCTGCGATAAATTTTGTCTGATTAGCAGTGCATTTATACTTTCCATATTACTTAACACTACAAGTTGATCAAGCGTTGCAAAATCTCTAATATTTCCTTTTTTATCAGGGTTGTTTTCTCGCCATTCTTTTGCGGTAATGCCGAAGAGAGCGATATTTAAAACGTCAGCTTCATTAGCATAAATTATACTTGCTTGTTTACTAGTTATTTCGTTAGGTATTAAATTTTCTTTGATAGAATCGGTATGGATTTGATAATTTACTTTAGCGAGAGTACGTTGTAAATTCCATTGTAGTTTATTTCTATTATTTTCCTCATCTTTAAGTCTTTGAAATTCATTTATTAAATAAATCTGAAATTCTGGACTTAGCCACATAGCAAAATGAAAAGCAATATCTTTATGGGCATAAGTTCCTCCGTATCTCCCCGCCTTTACTATCATGCCGATTGCCCCAGTTCGCTCAATCCATTGTCCTACGGACATTACAAAACGATTTACTCCTGCTTCATTTTTAATTACCCCGAATTCGGGGTAATTAAAATTAGTATTCTTTAAGTTCTCCCATACACCTAAATATTCAAGTGTATTTTTGTTTGTAATCCATTTACCAATTAAGCCACTTCCTTCATTAGAGTTACCAGTCATGTCGGTTAAACTAATGTAATCAGTTTCATTCTGACTGATGACTTTTATTGTTGACTCTTTGACTTGTAAAATTCTTTCTTTAGCCATAAATTTCATTTAGACATTTAAGAAAGCCAAATTACTAAAATAGTTCCTATTTTTTTGCTGTAAAGGATGAAATAAGACTAAAAATAGCAGATAGACCTATTATAATTCTAATAAAATCACCTCCAATTGTTCTGTCACCACCAGTAATTTTTGAAATTACGTCAATTCCTGCCATACTGAATAGTAAGTAGAAAACCGCTCCTATGACAGTTAATACTAATGTTATTTTGCTTAAGTTTTTCATATTATTTTGTATTTATTGGTTACTTTTTAATGCCCTATAACTCTATACGATTGTATCGTTATTTTTCTTTCAAATATACATAAAATCAGGAACAAAAAATACCCATCCCCATTTTTTTGAAAATGAAGCCAATAAAGCTAAAATAAAGAAAATTGATGATACAATGAAGTTGAACGAAGCCTGAGTAATAATTGAGCTTGAGATGGTTTTAGGAGCTATGGGCATGGTATTCTCTCGAATAATATTTCGATGATGAAAAAGCGTTTTTAATTGCTTTTTTGGGCTCTGAAAAGAATAAACCCCATTCATTCATATCGTTTATTTTTACAATATGTTACCGATAAGACATACCTATCCCGTTACGGTTTTGTCCCGTTTTAAAAAAAAAACTATCTTGAGTCAAAGAGCGTTTCACTAAATATACTGTCACGAAGGCGCCCTTTCTATCGGCTTTCGAATGACCATGTGCCCCTTCTTACACTTCGGGCATAGCAAAGGATCTTGCTGTTTGATTTCTCGATATACCTCATAGGCATTTAAGCCTTCATACTTCGGAAAGAAACGTTCACTTTTGTTTATGGTGGCACATAACTCTACGTTTTCTTTTAGATGTCGCAAAGCTAAAAAACCAATGTACCTTACCTTGCAAAGACCTGAAGGCAGAATGTGCTGTAAAAATCGTCGGACAAATTCTGATTCATCCAATGTCATTACACTTTTAAGTCCTGCTTTCTTGTAGTTTTTGTAATAAAAAGTGACTTTCCCATTTTTATGACTGATAATTCGTTGATTGGAAATCGCAACTCGATGTGTGTAATTGCCAAGATATTTGATGATGTTATCAGGAGTAGTAAAAGGTTTTTCACTGTAAACAACCCACTTTTTCTGATAACAAGTATCTTTAATTTGCTTAAAATTTTGAATATCATCCGGCAGCTTTAATTTGCCGATAGCATACTCTTTTTCTAACGTTTTCATCAATAGTCCTCGAAAAATAGCACTTAAAACTTTCACTGGCAGAAAGAACTTTTTATGGGATGGCACCCATTCAAAGCCGTCTTCTGTTAAACCTCCCGAGGGAACAATCATGTGAATGTGTGGGTGGTAGGACATAGTTTGTCCCCAGGTGTGTAGCACTGCTACGCCTCCCATTTTAGCACCAAGATACTCGTTGTTTTCTCCGCATTGCATAAGTGCTTGACTGGCAGCCTTAAACAAACTATCATAAGCAATGCGCTGATTGATGTAAAACAACTTGTTGAGTGATTCTGGAATGGTAAAAACCAAATGAAAATGCTTCACTTCTGGTAAATTGCTTTTCAGTTTATCCACCCACTGTATTTTTCGTGTCATTTGACACTTCGGGCAATGTCTGTCTCTACATGAGTTGTAGGCGTTTCTGTAATGATGACAGTGATTGCACTCTGCAACATGTCCTCCTAGTTTTACTGTTCGACAAGCTAAAATAGCCTGAAATGCTTTTTCTTGAAAAGGATGCAAGTCATTCAGATTCAGTCCTTTGTTGAGTACTTCACTAAAAATATCGGACAACTCTACTTTTTGTCGTTTATTTTGCTTTGTTTTCATAAGCGAAGATCATCAAAAGGTGAGACAATGTTTTTTAAGCTAGCATTTGAAAGATGCAGGTAAATCGAAGTAGTTCGGATAGAACTATGCCCCATAAAAGATTGAATAATCTTTAGGTTAATTCCTTTGTCCAAGAGATGGGTAGCAAAACTATGTCGTAGCAAATGAGGGGTTACTCTTCTTTTGATGCCCGCTCTTTGTGCAGCATCATGAATTACTTTATCAAAAGTTCGGACACTCATCTTCTTCCCTGGATGCCCATTTGGTTCAAACAAGTAAACTTTTGGTCTAAAACACTTGTAATAATAGCGTAATTCCTCTAGGGTTTGCTTTGAAAGAATCGTTCTTCGGTCTTTCTTTCCTTTACCTTGACGCACGATAATAAAACCGTTTTCTGAGTCAATGTCCTTCGGTTTTAACTGCAATAATTCCATTTTGCGCAATCCTGCCGTGTACATGGTCATAATCATCACCCGATGTTTGATGTTTTGAGTACGCTCAATCATCAATTTAACTTCTTCTAAGGAAAGAATTTCGGGTAGTTCTCGCGGCAATCTAGGACGTTTTATTGCAATGGGTTCCCATTCTTTTTTTAATACGTCTTCGGTGTAGATTTTAAACGCACTAATCTTTTGATTGATATAAGATGGCGAAACTTTTTTTGACTTTACTAAATGATGCAAGTATTGTTTCAAATCCTCGCTGGTCAGTTTATCCAAGGTCTTGTTTGCATACGACTCGAAGACCTGCATCGTCTCACAGTAGCTTCTCACAGAGCAATCGCTGTAATTGCGTATCTCCATTTCTCGTTTTAACAGCGCTATGGCTGGGGAAAATTTATTCTCCATAACTTTTGATTTTTTAAATGAAATCTAAAAGTTATGGAATGTTTTGGGAATTACCGACTTGGTCGGTTTAGTTCAACGGTTCTCAAATAGGCAACGGCCACATTTTACGTTAAACGCTGATACGAAGATACAAATATTATCTTTGCAAAAAACGTTGTGCGAAACCTTTATTGTGGCTGGTGCTTATTTGATGTTATAGGGCGTTATTTTAATCGTTTTGTCGAATTTTGTTTTGTTAGCGACTTCATTTGGGTTATAGCAACTTTATTAAGCTCAATTAATCTTTCTTTTTGCAATAAATTTTGCCTAATGAGCAAAGCATTTATACTTTCCATATTACTTAATACAACAAGCTGGTCAAGAGTTGCATAATCTCTAATATTTCCTTTCTTTTCTGGGTTTGCTTCTCTCCATTCTTTTGCAGTAATTCCGAATAGAGCTACATTTAAAATATCGGCTTCATTTGCGTAAATGTGACTAGCTTGTTTATTCGTAATTTCTTCTGGGATTAGATTCTCTTTAATGGAATCTGTGTGAATATGATAATTGACTTTTGCCAATGTTCGTTGAAGATTCCACTCCAATTTATTTCTATCGTTTTCTTCATCTTTTAATCTTTGAAATTCGTTGATTAGGTAAATTTGGAATTCAGGACTTAGCCACATTGCAAAATGAAAAGCAATGTCTTTATGAGCATATGTGCCACCATAACGACCAGCTGTAACAATCATTCCGATTGCGTTTGTTCGTTCAATCCATTGCCCAACAGACATGACAAATCGATTTACACCTGCTTCATTTTTAATTACCCCGAATTCGGGGTAATTAAAATCATTGTTTTTCAAATTCTCCCAAACTCCAAGATATTCAAGTGTGTTCTTATTTGTAATCCACTTACCAATCAACCCACTTCCATCTTTGAAATTTCCAGCCATATCAGTTAAACTTATATAATCAGTTTTATTCTGATTAATGACTTTAATCGTAGATTCTTTAACATGTAAAATTCTACTTTTCGCCATAATATTCAATATTCGAAAAGCTAATTTACGAAGATAATCTCTATTTTCTTGGAATAAACAAAGAAACAAGACTGTAAATAGCGGATAATCCGATAATGATTCGGATAAAATCTCCTCCGATTGTTCTATCTCCTCCAGTTATTTTAGAAATCAAATCAATTTCAGCCATACTAAATAGAATATAAAGAATGGATCCTAATACAGTTAAAATAAGAGTGATTTTACTTAGATTATTCATATTTTTCGTTTTTATTAGTTACTTTTTAATGCCCTATAACGGTTCTCAAATAGGCAACGGCCACATTTTTCATTAAACACTAATACGAAGTTACAAATTTAATCTTTGCGAAAAACGTTGTACGAAGCATTTATTGTGGCTGGTGCTTATTTGATGTTATGAGCATTTTAGTTTTAAAGACATCATCAAAAACGGTTTTCTTGTAATTGAACTGGTCTAATATAACAAGAAAAATAGCAAGACATATTTTTGCCTTGCTATATTAACTGATATTAAGCACTACTCTCCAATCATATCATCCGTGATTGTCATTTTGTATTCTGCTTCCCTATCTGATATTTTTTGATAAACCCAATTATCAGGTTGCCATAAATCTTTTTCTAATTTAATTCCATTAATATAGGTATTAAAAATTAGCTCGCTAAACATATTATCGAAACTAGTTTTCAGGTGATCATTAGGATTAATACCTCCTAACTTAAAAGTCCTGACATCTTTCTTTTCTTCTGGATATAAAACAACTTCTTGCCAATTAATTATGTCGTTATCATTAAAAGAATTATCATAATTTAATTCTTTCAAGAATTTTATTGAAATGGTATCTTGTGTGTCATTCTTGATATTAAAAGAATAAGTACTCCAAAAATCTTTATCAGTGGTGCAACTAAAAAAAAGAGAGAAGCACAAAACGGTACAAAAAAATATATTTTTCATAGTCTTTAGTTTTAATTATAGATCTGTCTAATTACGTTTTTATCTATTGGTGAAATTGTAGTGGGAGCGTAAAAAAATGTACCATCTTTCTTTAACATAGTTGCTACATTAATGTTTTTTTGGCCTTGATTAGAACCATAGAGCATTATAGAATTAAAATCAAAAGTAGAGCCATAATAATTATAAGAACCTGCTGTCATTTTTGTAAATTGGCTCTTTGCTCCTGCTTTTACGTTATCTGGATAATATGTTATGTAATTATCCCTATCACGTCTTTGGTGTTCATGGTATAGACCTAAATTATGTCCTAGTTCATGCCTGAAGGTTCTATTGTTAGCAGAATTTGTGAAATTCATATTTGCCCAGGGAACCCTTCCGATAGTAGAACTTCCAGAATAAGAGTTTGAATTTACTGTGTTTATTCGGATAAAATATTTCCATCCCATAATCCAGCAAGTCTTATTCCAATTTATGTTTTTGGTTATTTCCACAAATGAAATTTTATTGTTTGCAGCCGATTTCCATTCATTCATAGCCGAAAGCACGCCTGATTTGGTGCTTTGATTCGCACCGTTCCACATATACTCTATCTTTTTTGTCCATTTTAAATGTAGTGTATATCTAACTGCCTTTGTAATAGGCTCTATCGGTGGTAAACTCCATTCTTCATCCCCAGTAAGATTCTGACGCTCTGCATACAGACTTTTGATGTCGATACCATTTTCGTAGTATCTTAAAATTTCAAATTTAGGGATAGCATCATTGCAATCAGAACCTGTGTTGAATAACATATCTCGTTCATCATAGTCTTCTATCAAAGCAAATGAATTTATAAACTCTTGAAGATAAGAGTGACTGTTGATTTCATTCATCAGTTCAGTCTCTAAATCTTGATAAAATTGAATATCAACACTGGATTCTATAGCTTGTTTTTCGGTTTTCATTGAGTCAATAAGAGTAATCATGTCTAATTTTTCTTGAAATGAAAACTTTTCAGAATCATACTCTACCCCATCTTTTTTTAATTCATAGGTAAGAACCGTATCCAAATACTTGTTCTGAAGATAGGTAAATGGATGCTTATGAAAATCCTTCGGCATGACTTTTAATGCATTTGAACCGCCTATGGATTCAGATGTGGAGGAGGGAAGTAAAATTTCTTTTTTACATCCAGTCAGGGCAAAACCAACTAAAACGAGGAACATTATTCCATAAATAATCTTCTTCATATTACTAAATTTTTAAAATTATATGATAGACGTAAATAATGTTAAAAGGTTGCTTTCCAGTTTTCAAGTTGCTCATAACGGTTTGCAGCTACCCGAAGGTGGCGATTTCGAAGCACTTCATTGTCAGCCAAGCACAAACTTTGATAGTAGCACAAAGCTTGATTTAACCACTGAACCGCCACTTTTGGGTAGGTGCTGTGTGTGCTCTGCATGAGCAGAAGCACACGCTAGTGTAAGCTATCATAAAAATTCAAAAATACAAATTTATTTTGTGATAACAAACATTAGTGTGATGCTTCAAATTTCCAGAGGGTGAAAGTCCCTACCACGCGGAGTAACGACCCGAAGTGTAGCAAGTCGCAAGGTTGCTAACCGTGAGGTTAGGACTAAAGGAAGCGAGACTGCAAAATCCGGTACTGACGAACAGAAAGTACATAAGAGGCATTATGAAAAGGATGAGTATCCACAGCAATACGACGTCCAACATCAGCAATCGAACGCTGACTCATCGCAGAGATGATTTTCATGATGTAGATGTACCAGGGATTGGATGAAGGAAAATGCTCTTACCAGAGGAGGTCTTGGAATAGATTCGGTTTCTATATGCCAAGAAGTCAGCAGAGGTCATAGTACTTTGTAGCAACGAGCTAAATGAAAAGTGAAGAAAAGTTTAGAGGTCTCACAAACAAAGGAAGGACTGAACGCAAGTTGGTTCACAATTCGGAATGGAATTGAAAGATAGCCACCCGAAACGTGAACAGGTTAAATAAAATGTAAATTAAGAATGGTCGAACAAGTAGTACATCCTTACAACCTGCAAAAAGCCTTACGACAAGTTGTTGTCAATAAGGGGAGTGCAGGTATTGACGGCATGAAAATCTCTGAACTTTCGGAAGTATTCCGAAAGGAAAAGGATGCTATTATCCGCTCAATAAAAGACGAAAACTACTTGTCTCAACCCATTCTTGGAGTAGAAATTCCGAAAGGAAATGGAAAAACACGTCTGTTAGGAGTTCCAACGGTAAAGGATAGATTACTCCAACAAGCAGTATCACAGGCTTTAATGCAACATTGGGAAAGGGATTTCAATGAAAATAGTTTTGGTTTTAGACCCAACAAGAATGCCCGCCAAGCCGTAGGCAAAGCGATGCAATACATTCACGAGGGCAGAACTTATATTGTGGACATTGACTTAAAAACCTTTTTCGATGAAGTTGACCACTGCTTACTCTTAAACCTACTGTACCAAAAGGTAAAATGCCCTAAAACACTAAAACTTGTACGTCAATGGTTACGAGCACCGATTAAAATCAAGGGTAAATTACAAAAGAGAAGAAGAGGAGTTCCACAAGGTTCACCTTTAAGCCCATTGTTATCTAATATCTTACTCAACGAGTTGGATAAAGAATTAACAAGACGGAAACTCAAATTTGTACGTTATGCCGATGATTTTAGCATTTACTGCACATCACGAATACAAGCAATAATGACAATGAAAGCAATTTCAAGTTTTCTGAAAACCAAACTAAAACTCACGCTGAATGAGGAAAAGAGTGGAATACGAAAACCTGTTCAGTTTGTAATACTTGGGTTCGGCTTCGTACCAACTTACAAGAAAGGAGACAAAGGGAAATACCAATTAGTAGTAGGGGAGAAAGCATGGAAACGCTTAAAACAAACCTTGAAAACGATTACAAGGAAAACAACGCCGATGAGCTTCGATGAGCGAATTACGAAGATAAAAGAAGTACAACGAGGATGGTTAACCTATTTTCGAGGTACGAGTATCCAAGGTAAGCTCCGAGACTTAGACGGTTGGTTACGTAATCGTTTAAGGTATTGTATTTGGCACGACTGGAAAAAGTGGCGAAGAAAACGAGCTAATCTTATTAAATTAGGAGCAAGCGAAAGAGATGCCACACGCTGGAGCATGACACGAAAAGGAGGTTGGACGATAGCTCAAAGCCCTATTTTAGGTACAACCATTACCTTGGAACGATTACGAAGACGTGGTTATGTTTCACTATCAGAAGTTTACATTGCATTGAACCCATCAACTTGCGAACCGCCGAGTACGTGAACCGTATGCTCGGTGGTGTGAGAGGCGCACTCCGTTCCATTTTGGGCGGAGCCGTCTACTCGATTACAAGCTGCCTTTTCTTATTCTAAAATTATTTCAGAATTAGCAGTATGATTTTTTCTTCTTTCTCTAAATACTAACATATTTCTATTTTGTTGTTCATAACTATTTAGCCCAATAGAATTTCTTCTTTCGTCAATTTCAGCGTCATTCGAATTGTCAGGATCTTTATGCCAAACATTATAGTATTTGAATTCTCCATGTTTTTTCTTTCCCCATCTTGCCATAAAATCATTGAGTGCACCATACTGATAAGGTGGCAAATTACCAAGTTTTATATTTTTAAGCAATTTGTTATTTATGTCAGCTCTGGGATTGCTATAATAATGAATTAGCATTATATAAGTTTTTGTCTCTAGGAGGGATGGACCCCAAAAATTAAAATTCTCATAAGATAAAGTTGAATCTTCCAAACTTTTTGGCAATCCGATAAGTCTTTCGCCAGGGTAACCGTACTTATCAATAATCTCGTTTAAGATTTTAAATTGTTTTTGATTGTTTTTCTTCCACAATAGGTTATGATAGGTTTCTCGTAGAAGGATAAATCCATTATTCACTTTTTCAGTGTATTGCTGGTCAATTTGAAAAAGGCTATCAATTTTATGTCTCAGGGCATGATTAATTGAATTATTATAAATGTTTCGTAAGCTATCATATTGTTCTATGGTAGTTTGTGTTGTAGAAAAGGTGAAAAGATTTTTCGTCAATTCATTGTTCCTGATCATCCAAATCGGCACTCCTTGAACAAATGATTTCTCTAACCATTTTTTTGTATTTAAGGAATCTTGAGTAACGCAACAAATTTGTAAGGCTTTAAAACAGTGTCGAGAATATATAAAATCAAAATTCGTATAAAGACTGTCGAATCTTTCAATGGCTAAATAGTTTTCTTTGTTTAAAACATCTTCGTCAATTCTGTTTATAATTTTATGGTAATCAATATAATCCTGAGCAAATATATTCGAGCTTAGTAATATTGAGAAAATAATTAGTCGAACTTTCATTTGATTCTGTTTCGGTCTCAGTCTTAAGTTAAGGTTGCTTGTAACGGGAAGCTACTACTCGCTGGCCGACTTTTAGCATTAAACTTAGATACGAAGATAAGACTTTTTTCTAAAGAGAAATGTTAATCGAAGCGATTATTTCGGCTTGCGAGTATTAGCATGTTAGCAATAGTGCCAATTCTTTTGTTGAGATTATAATTTTAATGTTCACGAAAAGGAATTGAATCTGGTATAATTAATAATTTGCATTTTGTAGAAGTTAAGATGATAGTATCATTAAATGGAATATTGTTTACATAAATAGTGTCATCCTCATAGCATCTAAAAGCGATTTCACTATGTCCATTAATATTGTATATTGTGTCATAATTGTCATTTGAAGGAATTATAAAGGTTAGTTTTTTCCTGTGTTTTTTTTTAGTTGAGAATTTAAACAAACCATTATTATCCGACTTTATGGAATTAATCTTTTCTTGATTATAGTAAATATCAATGTTTACTGTTAAAGGATAGTTTGTATTATACATCAAAATTTTTCCTGTCTGTTGATTTTCATGATTAATTTTTTTTTGAAAAGAGCAAGAAAGAAAGATAATAGACAGTATGAAAATATAAATAGGATAAGGTCTAATCTTCATATTTAATTATTTTATAAGATGACAACTTATTGTCTTTCAATATAGTGATTAAGTATGTGCCATTTTGAAATTCAATTGTTTCTATTGGAATTATATTTAAACCTGAATTAATTTGATATTTTTGTTTGAGAATTAATTTCCCTTGTATATCATAGATGTTAATCATTGTCGATGAAGCATTTAACGTATTCATTTCGATATTAATCCTATTCGAAAATGGATTTGGATAAATAAAAATATCTTCAACATTTTCATCAATTTCTTTTACGACTAAATGAGAGCAGGGAGGAGAAGGGTTAGCGTTTATATTTTTTAAACCACAATTATCAATGAGATTATTTGTCAAGTCTGTTGAAAAATTAATGACCCAATTTCCTCCCTCATCACATGAATAATCATTCTCTAAATCTCGTTTTATCTGCCCTGGAGAAATAGAGTAGTGCATAATACTATTGGAGCCAATGATATGTTTTAGGTTATGAGAATGCCCCAGTTCATGTAAAATTATTGAATAAAAGTCCATATAATCTGGAGGAATAGAGGTACTTATGGTGTCAATAAAAAATAAATTTGTCGTATCAATTTCAATATCCGTTTCATAGTAAACAGCAGGATCTCCAGAAATAGGACAAGTACCTCTCCAACTAAGTGAAGACGCAATAACATTGGTGTTTAAGTTTGCAAAAGTAATTACACATAAACTGTCGTTTTTAGCAATTGAATCCGTATACAGAGTATCAACTCCTAGTTCCCAATCTATGCCAGTTAAACATGTCCAATCGTTTAATGCCTTTTTGATTACTTCTTTCATTTTTCCATCGGCATAATTGGCAACCTCATGACTACAGTGAAATGTTATTTTTTGATTAAATTCTTCTCTTGGGGAAATGATATACGTCTTTTTCGAACTATTGTTTTGCACTGAAAACTTAATTTTTAATTCTGTAGCACTAGTATCTTCCTCTCCAAGATTATTGACCAATCTAAAATACCCAGTACCTGCAGGTTGATTTATATATGCAGTACCCGCAACATAAGATGAGTCAAAGGAAGGAACGTGAATTTTTATAAGTGTATCACTCCATAATAAATAATCTAATGAATCTAGAAAGACTTCTGTAGTTCCACCATCATTAGCGTTTTTAAAGTAAAGATTACCTGCTCCTCTATTGTTTCCAAACTGAAATCCTTTAATTGTCAGGGTGTCCTTAATTCCACCAGCAACTTCTTTGGGATAAAAATCAGTAATAGTAGCTTTACAAGCTGGAATATCTAGAATTTGATTGTGTTCTAATTCATCATAATTTGTTTGAAAAGTATCGGCGGGGTACTCAGCATAAGCTGAATAGTCAAGTATAAGGCTCGGGCTAAAAAAAGTTGCAGTATCAACAAGGGCTAGACCATTTGAAATATCGCATGCTTGGATTTTCATTTTAATATGCATTATACTTTGAGGGGTCTGTAAAATAGGAGCTTTACATTGAGAAAAAGTAGATTCTAAGGCAGGTATTAAAATAGTATTATTATTAACATCAGAAGGAGTTGGTTGAGAATAACAGTTTGAGTCATTGTTTAAAACTCCTCTTGTAACCATTATGTTGTTATTAGAAACGATATTATTTCCAAATACCAAGGTGTCATACTTAAGCCTAATTGCAGATTGATCCAAAAATTTATTTCCTAGGTTGTCTCGCACTGTAACATCAAACTCTAGGTATTTTTGTGTTGTGCCTGTAATAATAACATTGTCTAAATTATAGAAAATCTTGGAATTACTTTTTTCAAAAAAATTTCGAGAATAATTATCCCTTTTAAAATCAGCATAACTTATAAGCTCATCGAATATCTCTTTTGAATATATTGGAAAATCTTCATCTGGCTCATCATAATGTTCATTATATGTAGTGGTGTCAATTAAAAAGTCAGATATTTTTCTTTCGCAGTCTATAAAATGAAGCCCAGAAATAAATTCCGAAACATTATAAACTTGGACTAAACTATCATAGTTTTGCCAAATATCTGCTGCGTTAATTTTATGTCCGTCCCACCAGTACCTTATAAAAGACTGTGTTTCAAATGTGGGTTCAAGCTTTTGAGGATTTGAAGCAGGGTAAAAATCAATAATTGAAAGGGGACGATCGGTTTCAGAGCAAAGGAAAATACCACTACTTCCTTTTAATAATTCAAGTGAATGAGATACTTCTAATTTTTCCTTATCTATTTCGCCTCCTTTTGTTATTATCTCTATCGTACCACATTTAATATCTCCTTTTAAAATTTTGGTTATTTCTACTGTATTTGAAGTGTAAATATATTTACCATTATGAGCGTAATAGGGTTTTGAATGAATAACAACTCCTTCAAAAATAAAATTGACCTCATTAATCCGATTAATAAAATTAATTGGAATTTCTTGTGCGAAAAAAGGTTGAGTTGTATATAGGAATAACAGGATTGTAAGTAATCTTTTCATAATAATTTAGTTCTTATTTTGATTAGTTAACTATCATATTTATATGACAAATGTACGTTTTTTTGTTTAAACGGCATTATTGCTAATCGAGTCACGTAAGGGAATTTCACCCCTACGTTCTCACGGAACCGTACGTGAAAGTCTCCCTTCATACGGCTCTTCATGTTACTAAATCACATCAAAAGTAATAACTTTTTACGGATATACCAATAACCAATGCGCAAATAAATTGGGGTTTTCTTTGTACTTGGTTTTCAAGTAGCGCACAGAGGCTTTCTTGAATAAGTCTTTCTCCCATTTTGTCCATTTCAGTAGTCGTGCGTTCAGTTGATTCCACACCATTCGCATATCATCTTTCCAAAACTTGTGGTAATAGTTGATAATCCCACGAATGACGGGGTTGATTTCCTTGGCGATTTCTTCCAAGGATTTTCTGCGCTTGTGTAAATTCATTTCCCTGAACTTTCGCATGATGCTTGTCTTCGACTTCTGACTTACGCAGATACATGGAATAGATTTCACTTTTCCTGTGCCTTTTGTTTTGTAGGCTCGTGGACGGATTGTAAAGCCAAGAAAGTCGAACCCTTTGGAGTATTTCGTTTGTGAAAACCCTCTCAAATTGACTATTTTACTTTTGACTTCATGCAACTGTAATTTACACGATTCCATGCGCTCTTTAATTTGGCGCAACATGAATTGCGCTTGATTCTCGGTTTTGCAATGCACTACAATATCATCTGCATACCTTTCAAATGGCTTTTCAGGGTGGAACTTATCCATCCATTTATCGAAGACTACATGTAGAAATAAGTTTGCTAAAAGCGGACTAATAACGCCACCTTGTGGAGTTCCTGAAAGGGTTGGTTTAAAATCTCCCTCTTTCTGTACAATTCCTGCTTTCAACCACCTTTCCACATATAACAAAACCCAATTGTCTGAACAGTAGTGTTTTAATGCTTTCATCATCAGTTCGTGGTCGATGTTGTCAAAGAAACCTTTGATGTCTAAGTCAATAGCAAAATCATGATTGTATAAATTTGTATATGCTTGTTCAACGGCTTGATGACAGTTCCGATTGGGTCGGTAACCAAATGAACTGGAATGAAATTTTGGTTCTACTATTCGTTCCAAGTGTTTTCGTACTACTTGTTGTGCTATACGGTCTAAAATCGTCGGGATACCGAGTAATCGTTCTCCTCCCCCTTTCTTTGGTATAGCAACTTGTTTGACAGCTTTCGGAAAATAACTCCCTGAGCTTAGGCGGTTCCAGAGCATATAAAGTTCCGTACTTGCGTTTTTCTGCAAATATTCCCAACTCATTTTGTCTATTCCACCACTTCCAGCATTGGATTTTACCTCCTTGTATGCTTGCCAAACCATTAATCTGGTTATTGGCTGTGATTTTGTTTCATAATAATTAATCATCCCTTTTACGGTTGTAAATTCGTTTGAAACCTAACATGCTTAGCCCTTCGCTCCATGTTCATTACAAACACTTCAACACTACTACGGCTAAGTCTGCCCCCTACATCTCAAGCACATCCCCTCTTGTCTGCTTCCTATTTCTATTTTACAGAACGATGTAGAGTTCACTTGTTCCTTAAAACAGCCTATGTATGCGTCTTGCCCACTTAACCCCGGATGCCGTGTACCCAGTAAATCAGGTGTCCGGTACACTCTTATCATAGGTACAAACGTAACTACCTATTTTTGACATCGTCTATTGCCCTTACGAGGCTTCATCGTTGGGTTCACTTTCGTTCAACTCACATACACACACCTACAGAAGTCGTTGCTTCCGTTTTTCTTTGTCGCTCACCACAAAACCGTTTCCTAATCTTGCAGCACAAAGTGGTTTAATGGCTATTCCTGAAAATCGCCATTGAGAGACCTACTCTCATCTGTTTTAAAGCACCAATCAGCAGACAGCTGATTGTTCAAGTCACACACGTTTTGGGGGCTGCCGCTGGGCGGATTCTTACGTTAAATGTTAGTACGAAGATAATCTTTTTTCTTTACGAGAAATGTAAAACTTAAGCGGTTAACCATACAGCGACCTAACACCTATTATATGTCGTTTCTTGTTTTATTAAATTGTATCTTTTTTTGAATTCTTGAATTTCCTCATAAGATAAATTTTTCAACCCATATGTTTTTATATTAAAAACCGATTCGATAACCTTTACATTTTTTTCATATAATTTAATAATTGTACTTTTAAGCGATTCTTCTTCTTGCTTATTTCTTATGCATATGTAATAAATTCTAATTTTATCTTTAGTTTTTATTTGTACTTTATTATTATTGCCTAAGTCAATATGTCTGTAGTATATTCCTTTTCGTAAGGAGTAATTTAATTTGAAATAATCTATTTCATTATAAGGAATTATCGTTGTATTATTAGAGTTATCTGGAATTTTAAGATTCTCTTCATGGAATATAAGCTTTCCTACTAAATTACGATAAGGATACCATATAAAAATTAAAGCGCTTAAAGAATATAATATTATTAAAAAAACAATCAAATTAAAAATACTACCAGTTAGAATCCAGACCATTGAGCCAATTAAAAAAGTGAACAAGAAAAATAAACATAAAGGCCATACTCTAGTCCGTTTTACTTCTATATTAAATTCCAAATTTTCCATACTTAGTCTACATCTATGACACATAACGGTCTGAGATTTTGTGTTCGGGCGTATTTTTACATTAAACTTAGACACGAACTTAATACTTTTTTCTTTACAAAAAACGATAAAACGGTCTGTATTGAGCTAGCTTGCACTGAATTTATTGAAGTGAAATAAAGCATTTCGCCCGCCTTGCGTGCAGATGGCGTATTATAGAATGGCGAATTTTTATGTTATGTTGCAGGAAATGGATTAATCTGAATATTCCCACCAATTGCTCTTAAAACTTTTAATATAGTAGAAAATTGTGGCTTAGAATCTTCTGATAAAGCTTTATATAAACTAGGTCTGCTAAGTCCAGTTTCCTCTGCAATTTTAGTCATACCAATAGCTTTTGCTACATGACCTATTGCAACAATTAAAGCTTTTTCGTCTCCATCCTCTAACGCAGCATTAAGATATTCTGCTATCATTTCATCATTGTCTAAATAATCTGCTATGTCAAATTTTGATGTTTTCATATCCTATTTATTTAATTCCTTCCAAATATCTTTTGCTCTTTTAATGTCTTTTTTCTGTGTAGATTTATCTCCTCCAACTAACAAAACAATTATTTTACCGTCTTTCTCTTTAAGATAAATTCTATATCCTTTTGCATAATGAATCCGTATTTCTGTTATTCCTTCACCAACAGGCTCGCAATCTCCAAAATGTCCATTACTTTCTAGTTTCTGAATTCTTATTAAAATTTTAGACTTCGTTCTTAAATCTTTTAATTTTCTCAACCACTTATCAAATTCACCGGTTTTTTCTATAAAGTACATTTTAAAATGTATTCAGTTGGATACAAATATATGACTTTAATTTAACTTAATAAAAAAAAGTTTGTGGTTTTATTTTGTGTAATTTTTAGATTGAAGCATCTCACCTCGCTATTCTATAACGGTAAGTGGCTCAAAGAAGTGGCAATTTATAAATACCCAAAACTCAAAGTACAGACTTAAACGTAAATAAAAGTTTGAACATGAGGCGTTTACTTGCTATTTCTTTGAACCACTTGTTACCTGCTGTGTTTTATTTTATAATAATTTTTTCTGTCTGCTCACCACTTTTTGTAATAGCTTTAACAAAATAAAACCCTTTTGCTAAATTAGATATGTCTATTGTAACTTTGTTTGTATGTCCTTGGGTATTTTTAACTACTTGTCCCACTTCATTTAACATATAAATCTCTTGTATTACATTGGATTTATCTAATATTTCGATTGTTAGTTCCTGTTCAGCTGGATTTGGATAAAACTTGATACCATTGTACTCTTTAAAATTAATAACATCACCTGTCTCAGAGCAGTCCTCAATAGATGCATATGTTATCGGGAAAACTCCAGAACAATTATTAGATATTGTACTTTGATTCACAATGTAAATCCCTCCATCAACTGCATTAGAACTACTTTGTAGATTACGAATTACTCCTGTACTAGAACTATAAAACATCACATCAGTACTTTGGTTAACATGATTAAGACCCAATGCATGTCCTAATTCGTGTAATACGACAGTATAGAAATCATATTTTCCTGGAGGAACAGGGTGATTTGAAGTAGAATCAATATTCCAGTTATCAAATGAACCACCGGGTAATCTCGAAAAACTAATATCAATTTCATGATAATAAACAAGACGATCTCCATTGATGTCTGAACAGAGGTTATAAGATACATGAGTTGTTTTCCCTATTAACGTGTCATTTATAGGGTATTCTTTCATAAAAATTAAAGACACACCATCTACTTCTGAGCTTGCACCATTTGGCAGAATGGTATCTCCAACTATTTCCCAATTTATTTTAGTTTGACACTTCCAATCATTTAGTGCTTGTTTTACAGTTGCTGTTAATAAAACATTATTGGATATACTCGTATCTATATAAAACTTAATTGGTTCATTTTTAATTTCCACATTTTTTCGCTGAGGGATTTTTAAAAAGTAGTCTGATTGCTTGAAAACAAAGTTGTCAACTGCATAGGTGACAATTAAAGATTCATCACTATCATTGCTTTCTTCTCCATTATTTGTAAATAGAAAACTTTCCCGAACCAGGAGCTATCAAACTTGAGTCTGCTAAGGTATCTACTACGGATGGAATCTTGAACTCAATAAGGGAGTCTGACCAAGAAATATAATCAATGTAGTCGAAAGCTTTTATTGTAATACTTCCATTTACATCATTTTTCATATATATCTGTCCAATCCCACGTTCGTTCCCAAAGCCATATCCTTCAATAGTTAAAACAGAGTTAGTACCTGACGAAATAGTTTTTGGCATAAAATCAACAATTGTGGGTGGTGGACAAAGATGGAAAGTACTAGGTTGCACGTAATTGACATTATCATAATTAAAGTAGTTTCCATTAATTATATCTTCATTTGAACTTTCAGTGTAGAGAGTTACCATTTCAGTGTTTTGTGTGTTAATATATTGTAAATCAGCAGTATTAATACAGTTCGACAATTTCATTTTGACATGAACCAACTGTTGCTTGTTAGGTGTTATTTCAACTCTATTCCAAATATCTTGTAGATAGTCCGCCCCGATGTAAAAACTAAATGCATCAGATGCATCATCTAGTATCACGTCATTAGGATTTACATAGGTGGAAGAATTAAAATTATTCCCCTTAGTAATTTCAATTGAGCTATTGTAAACAACATTAGAACCGAAAGGAATTGTGTTGTATTCTATTACAAATGCAGCATTGTCTAGAAAAGTACCAAAACCATTTGCCCAAACAAAAATGTCGAATTCAAAATAATCATTACTTAAACCCGTGATTTTTTGATTTTTAATCTCAAAATTTATTTCTTCATACGATTTTGTATGTTCCTTATTGATGGTTTTTTTCTTTATTTTTTCAAAGATTATATCTTCATATAACTGTGTTCTATCAACTCTTTGTTTGTAGATAGAGTCTTTATATAAATTATCTTTTTCTATCTGTTTTTCTAAAAAAGTTACATCTTTTTTTTTACGTTTTTTTTATAAATCCCTTTTGTTCAAGGTATTGTTCGCATTTCTCCCAAACAGTTTCTTCTTCCCATATTCGCTTTCTTGTATTTGGATCCAAAGACCCCTTTTGCTTAAAACTTTTTGAAAAGCCTCTTAATTCATTAACTAAAATAAGTTCTTCATTTTGATTAACCCCATATTCTCTATATAGAAAAAGACAAGAAAAAGTGGGACACAGTGGTTTTACCGTTAAATACTTAAGAGATAATTCGAAATCACTTGATAAATTCTCGATATTTTCGCATACAAAAATCCCTTGAGTGCCATCATTCAATCCGAATGTTTCTTTCTCCCAAATCGAGTGAGAATTTCTCCCCTTCATTATACCTCTAGTGCTATCTACAGTAACCATTTGCCAAGTTCTAGGCGCTTTATTAATAAGTTGTACAGTGTCGGATTTTAATTTTCCTTTATATTCCTCAACCACTTTTATTTCATAAACCACAAAAAGGTCTTTGTTTTCGCCAACTTCTACTCCTTCATAACTAATAACTTGCCCTCTAAAAATATAAGGAGCTTGTTTTAATAAATTTTCATAATAAATGGAGTCTTTAGTTTGTCCTATCGCATTACCGAAGGATATTGCCATCAAGAATAAATAAATAAATGCTTTTTTCATAACTCTAATTTTAAATTATACATTCAAATTCCTTACCATGTTTTCTTTATTTCCTGTTCGTTTACATAGCAGGTAACGTTGCGGCTGCTTCGCATCCGTTCTGATCCTTTTGATAATTCAATATAAATGTAATAAATATTTTCCTAGGATATATAATAATTGATTTGATTTATCCAGAATGGTGCGAAACAGCCAGTTATGGGGAGTACAATTCTATAGTCTTTGATAAAATGAAATCCATCTATTGAATTGTACGTAGTAGTTCACCCAGAAATAAATACAGCCGACCTCACGCTATTGTTCCGAGGTCGAATTGCTCTTATGTTTGACATAGGAGTCTGTTTGAACTCGGTAGGGGATTTTACCAATTAAAAAAACAACTTTCATCCGTTTTGGTAAGTGATTAATTAACGAAGGATAGAACAAGAAAAATAATCAATGATGTACTTTTTATTTTTAGTAAACTATTGACTTTCTAGTTTATTTTCGTTAATTTAAACTAAAATCTGTGGACGTGTCAACGTCACAAATACTCTAAAAGAGATATTTGCACGGTTTACCCGCACAGATTTTAGAGCAGAAAAATGATAAAATATTTTCTGCTAATAACTTACTACAAAACGGATGAAATGTTGAAAAAAATAAAAAATCCACGTACAATAACGTGGGGACGTTCCTATCTGTGGTGGACTATTCCCTCATAACGGTTCTCAAATAGGCAACGGCCACATTTTTATGTTAAACTCTAAACGAAGATACAAATTTTAACTTTACAAAAAGCATTGTCCGAAGCGTTTATTGTGGCTGGTGCTTATTTGATGTTATGGGGTTGTTATTTTTTTACCAATATTGGTGTTTTCTGCATAGTATAAGGATTTAATAAATAAATATTTGGCTGAATTAAAACTCCACCCGCCTCACTAAGCTTTGAGTTGTGCATTTCTTCTATCAGTATATTACCCGAAAATTGAGAAACACTAATGTGCAATATCTTTCTTGTATCACACATCTCTTGCAAAAGTTTGGTTGAACCTGTTGTTTCATTGTATTGATAAAAACCTAAACCGTATATGACATAATAAATAAGGTTCTGATGTTTATCAACGTCTGTTACTGCATATCCGTTAGGATTGTTTGTTATAAGAATAGAATTTACAATAGTATCAGACTGAAGATAACATAACCCTTTTTCAAATGGAGATTTACTAAAGTCTATATAACTTAAGAGACCATCGATAAATTCCCCATTAGTCCATAACGGACCCCCAACACCATATTTGTTAGATTGAATACGAAATGCAAAGGAATCAACAACTTCTCCAAATAGATTGTAGATAGGGCTATGTGTACTTGATAAGGTTTTCCCTCCAGCAACAATCTTATCTCCTTGTCCATTAAACTTAGGCTCAGTAAAACTCACATTAGATGGTAAGAATTGATGTAATCCACTTCCATCATCGTTTATCATATATCCGATACCTGAGCTACCGGTTCCAACATTAAAAATGATTTTTCCTTGTTTCCCCCAATCAGGCGAGCCTAAGGGCAATCCTCCAGTGTCGGACGAAGTACATAATACTTCATCATTTTTGGTTGAGATTGTATGTTTTACCAGCTCTAATGGTTTACCTGAAATTCGTCTCACATAAATAAATTCATCGTCTGTGTATGGACTAAAACATGGTTCAAAATATGAAGTATCTCCATAATATTCATCTTGAGTTATTATTTCCTGCCCCCAATTGAAACTTTCACATGGGGTTTCATTGTTATTTAGTATAGGATAGCTTGGAGTCTTATCCTTCTTGCATGCAAGAAGGATAAGAACCAAACACAAACTACTGCTTAATAAACTTAATTGTTTGAGCTGTTTCATTTGCTTTTAGATTTAAAAAATACATGCCTTTTGTCCAATTGTTAGAAGAGATTGTAACTAAATTCTGACCTGCAGAATAATCAGTTTTTTCACTTGAATAAACAAGTCTTCCGTTGATGTCGTAAGCCTCTATTTGAACTTGTGCATAATCTGGAAGAGAAAAACTGATAGTTACATCGTCTGTTGAAGGGTTTGGATAACATGATAAGTTAAACGCATGATTACCTTCCTCATTTACCCCTGCATAAGCAGATTGTAGGTGAAGTGTATATCCAACCCGTACTAAAGCACCTGGAGATGCTGGATACCAATAATCAATAGAATTACCATTTTTGTCTTTTGTTAAATGTACTATCGTTCCACGAATATCCCCACTTGTGTTATTCATATTTGTAATATAGTTGGCATTTTCAATATTTACAAATGTTGGTTGTGGATTAATTGTATTATCAAGTAAGGTTGTATAACTGTTGAGAGGCCAACTATCTAGTATCACATCCCCTTGGTTTAGATTGTTTTGCAATGTATAAGAAAGCTCATACATCGTACCATAATACTTGCCAAAAGGTTTTTCGTAATTACTAAAGAATAAATCTCCAGTTATATGAGGTACACTTGATAAGTTTGTAGGTACTACTACCTCCTTTTTGATATGTTTTACAATATATTGTGTCCTATCAATTTTTTCCATTACTGCTCCAGCATCTAAAAGACCCCAACCAGATAAGTCATCATAACCAATTTCATATTCTTGATGATTTAAATCGGGTACTATATCTCGCGCATATCGTTGTAATAAAAATTCAATATCATCAGGAGCTAAATTATTAGGTGTAGAAGGTTGATGGTCAATATGACTCAGCATTAATCCCGCAACGCCTGCAACATGTGGAGCTGCTGCTGATGTTCCTGAAAATGATGTATACTCGTTAGTGGAATTATTTCCTATGGTATATACAATATCTACATCATAAGGAGCTATTAAATCAACATCATCACCAAAGGAAGAGCTTGAGTGCTTATATCCATCTTTATTACTTCCACCTACACTTATCACCCATTCTTCACGTTCGGCATATTGAGGATAACGACTTTTTGAATCTCCGAAATTACCTCTACTACAAACATTAATTACTCCGTTTCTAAATATTTGACGTTGAGCATCTTTAAATAAATCCCAAGTTTGAGGAATTTCGTCCAAATATGGAACGGTTCGTACCCAGCTGTTGTTGATAATATCCATAGATTCTGGATATAGAGCTGTCCAAGTGGATGCGTCTAGCATAGCGGCTGTTACTTCTGCGGCTGATAGACCAATCGTAACCGCTCTAAACCCGTGAATTGAGACACCTATATTATGTTCGGCAGGATTTGGATCTGGCTGTGTGCCATCTCCAGGGATAACATTAGCATAAGGCCAATTACCTCCAGCTATTCCTGAAATCCCCATTGTGTTATTTCTTAATGCACCAATTATTCCTGCTACTTTTGTCCCATGTCCATTTTCTATTCCTTGCGTTATTGGATCTCCATGATTTGCTGTGTACTGTAAACTTTGATCTATTTGATAATCGTATCCTCCTTTAATTTTAGATGCAGAACCATTAAAGAATCCTCCAAAATCTTCATGATCCCATTTAATACCAGAGTCTAACACACCAATTTTAATTTTATCAGAGCCTGTTTCAATTGCCCATGCTGGTTCTATATTTATATGTCCATCAGGATGGTTAGTTGACATTAAAGATTCTTGTAATGAATATTTGGGGTCATCTGTTGTGGGAACAATTATTCCATTGGTTTGTGCATATTTTATAGTCGGGAACATTATTTGATCGGCATTGAGTGCATTACAAACGTCCACTTCATTTTCTTTTCCAACATTAATAAGAAGTATAGCCCAAAAGGGTGCAATTTCCACTTCATCACCTAATCTATTGATAAAAGTAGTATCTGAAGATGTGAAATGTTTAAAAATTTTATACGCTGACACTCGTTTCCAAGCAACATTAGGATAAACATTTTCTAATTGACTAATTACACTTGGCTGTACAAAATCAGATAGCAAACCAAAGTTAAATCCGTTTTTATCGACTGCGTCTATATTCATTACAGACACATCAAAGCGTACAATAATTTCATGTTTTACATGTGACTCTATACCATCAATTATTCTTGGTTCTACGATTCTTCTGCCTTCCGAATATTTTACTGTTGCATTTTTAATCTCACCATTTTTTTCAACTAATCCAGTAACATAAATTGCATCATCATTGACTACAATCGATTTCGATTCGTTATTATGATTTCCTGCATCATATTTTTGAACAAACTCCAAATCTCCACTAGATTGGTATTTGATAGTTGCAAACTCTTTATTTCCTTCATTATCTAATGTTCCAGTTATTAAAATATCTCCAGTATTGGTAATTGAGAGGTGTTCAGCAGTTGCATTAATTTCACCTCCTCCCGACCCAAACTCTCTACTCCAAAGTTCCGTTCCATTTAAGTCGTACTTTATAGTAATATAATCCTTCCCTCCATTTGCATTTTTCTTAGTACCAACCACATACACATTTCCAAAATCATCAACTCCGATAGCCTTTCCTACATCTTCTAAACCACCATCAAAATTCTTAACCCATTCAAGTTCAAAATCCGAATTAATCTTTAAGGTTTGAATGTTTCTGTTCCCATTTTCTTCTACATATCCTGTTATGTAAGTATTGTTATTATTGTCGGTAGTAACTGCGACAACATTATCCAAACCTACACCAGGTACCGATGTTCTTTTCGTGTCTAGAATTCCACCGTCTTCTTTATTTACCAGAAGGGTTGCGTAATCCCAGTTAGTAAGCGCTGATGCTGATGCTCCTGACACTACAAGTCTATTTCCACTAAAACTTATACTGGTTGCGGCATCGTGTAAATTTGCATAATCATACGTTGTATGCCATAAATAATCTCCATCAGCATCAAACTTCACAATAGCATAATCCGAAAAGCTATTTGTGGATTCTGTACCACCAACAAGATACACATCACCATTGGTGTCAACTCCAATATCGGCAGGTATATCTATTTCATTTGCTGATCCATTCCAAGTATTTCCCCAAATTAGATTACCATTAGGAGAGTATTTTAATACTCCAAAATCTAAATTTGTGCTTTCTTGTAGGGCCGCTACAACAAAAATCTCATTGGAATTATTGATTTTTAATTGGACACCATAATCATTTCCATGCCCCGAACCATCAAAGGTTTGTTGCCATAAAATGGTGCCTTCAGGATTGTACTTTGTAATTAATACATCCGTATTATTCGATGCATTAATGGTATTGCTAACAACAATTAAATTTTTATTGTTGTCAATTGCCGAGGCTGTTCGCTGTATTGCGCCTACTGTACCTGTCGCATCTTCCCAGTCTTTGTTTATATAGACTTTTTGGGCGTAACTAGTGCTAGTTAATAACACAAAGCCCATAATCATTGATATTATACTTTTCGTTTTCATAGTTTTAATTTATTAAATTAATAAAAAACAATCAAATAAGGAAACCTTTTCCTTCTTTTTTAAGAAATTATGGTCTATATTAAGTCTTGATTCAACCAGATAGCCTTTTTCAATTATTATGCATAAGTTGCTGTCCTTTGCTATTGTTGAGCGTTCGTTTAATAACCCATAACGTTTCCACGGCTTGCCGAAGGCGGCATTTTAGCCAAAATCTTCAAACGATGCGATAACTTCAAATTTAACAAAAATCTTTAAATCGAAGCAATTATTGCCGCTTTTGGCAAACCGATTGTGTGTGCTCTGCATGAGCAGAAGCACACGCTAGTGTAAGCTATCATAAAAATTCAAAAATACAAATTTATTTTGTGATAACAAACATTAGTGTGATGCTTCAAATTTCCAGAGGGTGAAAGTCCCTACCACGCGGAGTAACGACCCGAAGTGTAGCAAGTCGCAAGGTTGCTAACCGTGAGGTTAGGACTAAAGGAAGCGAGACTGCAAAATCCGGTACTGACGAACAGAAAGTACATAAGAGGCATTATGAAAAGGATGAGTATCCACAGCAATACGACGTCCAACATCAGCAATCGAACGCTGACTCATCGCAGAGATGATTTTCATGATGTAGATGTACCAGGGATTGGATGAAGGAAAATGCTCTTACCAGAGGAGGTCTTGGAATAGATTCGGTTTCTATATGCCAAGAAGTCAGCAGAGGTCATAGTACTTTGTAGCAACGAGCTAAATGAAAAGTGAAGAAAAGTTTAGAGGTCTCACAAACAAAGGAAGGACTGAACGCAAGTTGGTTCACAATTCGGAATGGAATTGAAAGATAGCCACCCGAAACGTGAACAGGTTAAATAAAATGTAAATTAAGAATGGTCGAACAAGTAGTACATCCTTACAACCTGCAAAAAGCCTTACGACAAGTTGTTGTCAATAAGGGGAGTGCAGGTATTGACGGCATGAAAATCTCTGAACTTTCGGAAGTATTCCGAAAGGAAAAGGATGCTATTATCCGCTCAATAAAAGACGAAAACTACTTGTCTCAACCCATTCTTGGAGTAGAAATTCCGAAAGGAAATGGAAAAACACGTCTGTTAGGAGTTCCAACGGTAAAGGATAGATTACTCCAACAAGCAGTATCACAGGCTTTAATGCAACATTGGGAAAGGGATTTCAATGAAAATAGTTTTGGTTTTAGACCCAACAAGAATGCCCGCCAAGCCGTAGGCAAAGCGATGCAATACATTCACGAGGGCAGAACTTATATTGTGGACATTGACTTAAAAACCTTTTTCGATGAAGTTGACCACTGCTTACTCTTAAACCTACTGTACCAAAAGGTAAAATGCCCTAAAACACTAAAACTTGTACGTCAATGGTTACGAGCACCGATTAAAATCAAGGGTAAATTACAAAAGAGAAGAAGAGGAGTTCCACAAGGTTCACCTTTAAGCCCATTGTTATCTAATATCTTACTCAACGAGTTGGATAAAGAATTAACAAGACGGAAACTCAAATTTGTACGTTATGCCGATGATTTTAGCATTTACTGCACATCACGAATACAAGCAATAATGACAATGAAAGCAATTTCAAGTTTTCTGAAAACCAAACTAAAACTCACGCTGAATGAGGAAAAGAGTGGAATACGAAAACCTGTTCAGTTTGTAATACTTGGGTTCGGCTTCGTACCAACTTACAAGAAAGGAGACAAAGGGAAATACCAATTAGTAGTAGGGGAGAAAGCATGGAAACGCTTAAAACAAACCTTGAAAACGATTACAAGGAAAACAACGCCGATGAGCTTCGATGAGCGAATTACGAAGATAAAAGAAGTACAACGAGGATGGTTAACCTATTTTCGAGGTACGAGTATCCAAGGTAAGCTCCGAGACTTAGACGGTTGGTTACGTAATCGTTTAAGGTATTGTATTTGGCACGACTGGAAAAAGTGGCGAAGAAAACGAGCTAATCTTATTAAATTAGGAGCAAGCGAAAGAGATGCCACACGCTGGAGCATGACACGAAAAGGAGGTTGGACGATAGCTCAAAGCCCTATTTTAGGTACAACCATTACCTTGGAACGATTACGAAGACGTGGTTATGTTTCACTATCAGAAGTTTACATTGCATTGAACCCATCAACTTGCGAACCGCCGAGTACGTGAACCGTATGCTCGGTGGTGTGAGAGGCGCACTCCGTTCCATTTTGGGCGGAGCCGTCTACTCGATTGTAGGCTTGCCAGATTTCAACGCATTATCTTTAATTTTTACAGAACACCTTATTTTTATTTTTTAGAGAGGGGAAAACAATTTTTATTCGAAGGTGAAAGCAAGCTCTTTTGCAATTTTTGGATTGAGCGTTGGCATGTGTGAAACGAAGTTCACGAACACCAATAAAAACAAACAAGACGTGAATAATTGCAAATGTGCTTGCGAAATTGGGACATTTATTTTTTGTCTGGTGCAATTATGGTGCAATCATGGTGCAATTGGTGCAATTATGGTGCAATTATATTTAGAGTTCATAAAATGAGCCTGCTCCTTTAGTTTCAGATGATTTTAGCACTTCTTTTTCTACCAATTCTCTTAAATCTCTTGTAGCGGTATTCCTCGCTACTTGAAATAATTCTTGATACTCTTTATTTGTGATTTTTCCATTTTCTTTGACATATTCAATGGCTTTAATCTGTCGTTCACTTAAATCTAATTTTATAAGCTGTTCTGGGGTTAAGTTATTTTTGAATAATGTTACTAAAAAGCCACCATCACGTTCTGCCAATTCAGGTTCTGGCAATTGATTATCCAAGCAAGAATCTATAATCTTAATCGTTCCACGACCCCAAGCATCAATGAGGTTTCCTTTAAAACAAACATCCGCAATTATTGGGTTTCTAGGTTTTGATGAATGTGTTTTTTTAAGGTCTTCTAAGGAAAGCTCATCTGTTAATTTACCATCATTCCAAAATGTGATTTTATCGTCATAAACTCGAATCTGAGTTGGTGCTCCCATATAGTTTCTATGAACTAAGGCGTTCAAAATCACTTCTCTTAGTGCTGTTATCGGATATTCAGACGTTTCTCTACGATATAAACCTTCAAATGAAACATTTCTAATCAAGAATTTATGTGATAATTGATTTAAAACAGCTTTTGAAAGGTTTAGCAAATTTCCTTCTTCCGTCTCTTGAAAAAGTAAATCGGCATCATCTTTTCCAAAACGACCAATTTTGACAAAAATATTTGGATAAAACTTACCCGGATCTTTTCCGAATAGTACAATTGCACCTCGTTTTAATTGCCCTTTTTTACTTAGACGTAGTTTCTCAAAAAGTTCTTTAGTTGTTAAATCCTTATCGATTGGCAGTCTGCCCGAATTTTGAGTTTCCTTTAAAAAATGTTGAACTGTTTCTTCATCAATATCATCAAAAGTTGCATCAGGTTCAACAATACCATCCCAAGTTTTACCAGATTTACTTAATAAAAATTCGTTGAGTGAACTTCCTGTCAATTCCTGCTTGGTACTACCACTACGGTAATAATATCTTCCACGCAAAGAAATAGGAACGGAGTAGGGAGTTGTTACAATTTCAATAAAATACTTTTCGGATTCTTCATGTAAATTCACCTCAACAGTAATTCCCATGGCGTTACGGATTTTATTGGGAATATCATCCATAAGTTTTTTGTAATCCGAAATTCCTACAACTTTTCCATTATCATCTTTTCCGATAAAGATAACGCCACCTTGTGCGTTTGCAAAACCACAAACCCATTTTAGGTAATCATCGTGCCAAGTACTTTTGTATTCTATATTTTGCTGTTCGGGCATAGGTACAAAAGTAAGAAAAATTTGTTATAATTCACTATATTAGAAACTGCGAATTCTGTCGATTTTTAGCCAAAAAATAAGTATTGTCTATAGGTATAGAACAAAAATCTATTTACAATTGTCTGAAGTGTTTTTATACTTTTTATCGCCATTGAAACGTGATAGTGTACTCAAATCTTTACTTATATCCCATTCTTCTTTATCTTCTTCTTCATAGCCTTCTATTTCTGTCATAACATTTACATTTAGAATATCTCCGTTCATTTCACCTTGGAAATCGGAATAATAAGAAGTATAGTATCCATTTTCTTCATCATTGATTTCGCCCATGATTGTTCCTTGAACTCTTATTATGTTTCCTTTTGGGGAAAAATGAATTTCGATAACCTCTTCAAGAGTATTTGTTGTCAAACTAAAGCAGAGTTTTTCTGGAATTTCAGGTTTTAATTCATCTTCTAATTTCTTAATTTTAGACTTCAAATTTTTAATTTCAGATTGCTTAAATTTTATTTCATCGGACAAATTCAATCTTTTAGAGTTTTCTAAATCTAATCTATTTTGTGTGTGTCTAGCTTTACTCATTAATTTTTGAAGAGTGCTGTCCAAATTTTTAATTTCATTTTGATGAGTTACCTTTTCATTATTATAAACTTGCGTTAAGCTATCTAATTCTGCTGTTTTCTGTTGTATGATAACTTTTTTAGATTGTGCAAAACTTGTTGTAGCCATCAAAATACAAGTTATTATGTATATTATTGTTTTCATGATATTATAGATTATTGTTTAGTGAATTCTGAATCAAACATACCGCCACAATCCATTCCAAGGAATTCTACAGCAGGTTCACATCTGATTTTGTTGAAATCGCCTTGATAGATTGTAAAGTACAACATATATTCATCGGAATGGTAGTTAGTTGTTTTTTCTTCTTTATTAAATGAATCGTTATCTATTGTAACAGATTCTTCCATATCATCCATTCCTTGACAAGGTCCATTCTTTTCTTTAAAAAGTAATTTTGCATGAAAGCTTGTTGAATTGTGATTAGAAATTATGATAATATTACCAGAAGCGTTTTTAAAAGTACCGTTAAGGCTTTCTTTCTTACTGGATTTTAAATCCTTTATTTCTGCTTTTAATTTATCAATCTCATTATCCAAACTTTCAACTGTTTTTTCTGATTCGGTAATTGTATTATCAATAGTTTCTATTTGTTTTTTAAGGTTGGCAATCATCAAATTAAACTCTGAAATATTATCTTCTAATTTCTTTTTGTCATCTTTATATTGTTGACGTGCTTGATGGATTACTGTTGTTATACTATCTAATTGATGGTCTAATATTTCTATTTGCTCATTTTTAGATTGTGAAAATGCAATAGATACAGTCATTAAAACTAATCCTATTAAAATTATTTTTTTCATGTTATTTGTTTTAAAATGAGTGGGAAGTTTCCCACTCACTCGATTAAAAACTATATACCTGAGGCTGCGTTGGCAATTTTCATTTGAATTTTTGTGTATTTCGCCATAAAATCTGGGTTATTAGCACAATCATCGGTTATTTTATCTGCCCATTCTGATGCTTCGGACATCATACTTGAATATTCAGACATTATTGACATATCTGTGGGATTGTTCTTTTGTTTTTTAACTATTGCGATATACTTATCCATGAATTTCTCATAACCTTTAAGGAACTCATCACAATCACTTCCAGATGAAGAAGATAATTTTTCTTCTTCTAATACATCACTACTTTCATCTGATGTACTTGACTCATCAGAATCATCAAGGTTGGAATCAGTTAAGTTTCTCATTTCATCCAATTGTTCAATTGTTTTATCGAAATCTGATTCACTACTGCTTTTCCCCCCACAACTTGTCATCATAAATAGAGCAAAAAATAATGCCCCGAAAATTACTGTTACTTTTTTCATTTTACTTAAATTTTAATTTTACCTACTCGTAAGGCTTTTCGGTTTCCGCCATTATTTTAGATTTTAATATACTTTCCATAGATGATATATGAGTAAGCCAGAAGTTTAAATTCCATTCTGGAGTACCCCTTATGCTCAATTTCAAAATTCACCGTGTAGAATATCATGAAAAGAGTGGTAAGAAAACTCTTTTGCATCTTCTGAGTGGAATAGATAAATATTCTTTAAAATATCAATATCAAACTTATTTTTATTTACATAATCAGAAAAAATGTATTCTCTTAAAGCATGACAAAGTTCTTCTATATTGTGAATGTTAACAGAAATAAAGACACCGTTCTTAAAATTAAATTTAAGCATTGAAAGAATGATTTTTTTGATGTCTAAACCGAAAGTTTTTTCATTAAAATATGGTTCAGTCTTTACCTCAATATCACAACTATCCGAAAGTTTGAAATTTAAAAAAATGTCTGAAAAATCCTTTATTTTTGGTTTCGACTAAAAAACAAATTTTATGGGACTTTTCAGACGATGCAAAAATAATAACAAACCTTTAATTCGCCAAATAATAGATTTCGTACCTCGTTGGATGTTGGAGGCTTGCTCCAAACAGTTTCAAGGTGACAAAGGCTGTAGTAAATATAAAACTTACGACCAGTTTGTGGCAATGACTTTCGGACAGCTGAATAAATGTTTAACATTAAGCGATATTTCTATTGGTTTAGGTGTGAATGAGACGTATATTAAGGACTTAGGCTTATTACAAAGTCCTGCACGTTCAACAATGAGCGACGGTAATAAAAAGCGGAATTGGAAAATCTATGAAACGCTATATTTTAGACTCTTAAAACACTATGAACGCATTTTAGCAACTAAACATCAAAGCAAAATCATTGAGGAAATTAAAGACCAAAAAATTAAACTCATTGATAGCACCACAATTAGCCTCTGTTTATCGATGTTTGATTGGGCAAAATTTCGGACAGCTAAAGGAGGAATTAAAATCCACACTTGTTGGGATGATTATTTAATGATTCCTGATATGATAAATATAACTGAAGCCAAAATGCATGATCGCTATGGTTTATCTCAACTTATTTTTCCAAAAAACACCATAATCGTTGAGGACAGAGGCTATTTTGATTTTCAATTAATGTTAAATCGAATACAAGCAGAAAATGTTTTTGTTACAAGAATAAAAAACAACACTGTTTATGAAACCATTCAAGAAATAGAATTACCCGAAGTCGATGATCAAGATATCTTAAAAGATGAAATTATCAAACTTTCTGGTCAGAAATCGAAAGATTGTGGTATCGACCAGCATTATTTGAGATTAGTACATGTTTACAAACCAGATGAAAACAAAGTAATTGAAATTATAACAAATCAATTAGAATGGAAAGCTAGGACAATCGCTGATTTGTATAAGAAACGATGGGATATTGAACTCTTTTTCAAAGCAATTAAACAAAATCTACAATTAAAGACATTTATTGGAACGAGTGAAAATGCTGTAAAATCACAAATTTACATTGCTCTAATTTCATATCTTATACTTGAATTGATTCGTAGAACCACAAAAAAGAAAGTACAGTCATTCTCTAATTTTGTCGAAAAAATCAGAATTTGTTTACCTTTTTATCTCTCCTTGAATTATGTGTGTGACTCAATTTCTGAAGGCGCTAAGAAAATTAAAAGAGATAAACCTCCTAAAATATTTGATCAATATGACTTATTTTCTCAATAAAACCCGATATAATGACGATTTTACTAAGATATAGAAGGAATTATCAAGATTTTTAAAAACTTTCGGATGAATGTGTGTTTTTTTTAAAGGATTGTCTCCTATTTTAGTAGCTACATTTGTGAATGAAAATTTGAATTTTTCCAATTCACTTAATTCTTTTGTATTTGTGTTTCTATTTTTTTTATCCTCGCCAATAGAAAGTTCCCCTTTACCATTAATCATTCGGTATCTTCCAACATCAATATCTTTCAAAAAATTATCAAATTCATATTCCAGAACTTTATCAATTTCCTCGTTGTTCAATCCTAATGCCAATACAAAAGTATTGATAGCTCCCGCAGAAGCTCCTGCTATACCTTGAATAATTGGCAGTTCATTTTCAACATCTTTTTTACAGTAATCCAATAGTGCTGCTGTGCGTCCTCCTAATTTACTATGAGTAACTGCATCTGAGCGTTCAGACAAAAGATTTTCTAATGCTTTAATTGCTCCATTATAGACAGCCCCTCTTGCACCACCGCCCTCCATTACAAGATACTCCAAATCTTCTATTCGGAGTTTTTTCCCTGTTGTTCCTGTACTCATAATGCTCGTTTTTATTCTGACGGAGGCAGGGTATCACAACTATCTGCAATAATCGCAGGGGAATACTGTTTCGGGATACTTACATCTGTATCAGGTAATTCCTTTTGTGGGAAACCTATTGGTTTCACTCCGTCGCTGTTTCCACATTCCAAAATGACTAAATCGGTCGGAACTTTAAAAACACCTAAATCAATAACTTCGACAGCTTCAGGAAGTTCATTTCCGTCGAGGTCGTAATAAAATTTAGTAGGTTGGTTGTCTCCTAATTCAGATAATAAAGGGTCAAATCCTCCTGGTACGACATCAAAGTTGGCAATTGTATTAAATTGCAAGAAATTTATCGCTGCTCTTTCCTTTAATTCATCTCGAAATACAGGAATTCTGACTGTTGCATAGGAGGCCTGCATAAAAGCTTCAAAGTGTGGATCATCATCGGTTAATTTCAATAGGTCTTCCCAATCGTTTTTGTCAGAATAGAAATAAGGATGAAATTGATAGGTAATATTTTCCCAATCAAAAGTGTTTTCTATAAATTTTACTTTTAAAGCATTTTGTGCATCAGTACAACATTTCGGATTATATTCTTTCCCTACCACAAAATTATCTTTCAGCCAAAAAGGATTACATCTAAACATTTTACGAATGGTTTCCCGTTTAATTTCATCTTTTATCAATTGTTGCTTTTTATCGGGATTAATTCCGGGTCTATTTGGGTCAAAGGATGCCTTCTCTTCATTCGCCTTGTTGAGTAAGTCTTCATAAGCAGAAACAATAGCATTATAGGTTTTTATTTTCCACGCTTTGTAAGCTTCTTTTGTTAGATGACATTCAATTTCAATATTGACATAAAATCCTTTTTTTTGAGCAAAAACAGAAGCAGGAATTTGTTTTGTTTCTTGATTGAACCAAAGATCTGGACCCGACCAGAAATATTGATCTCCGTCATTCCAACTACCATAGGAAGCAAGACCAACTGTGCAAAATAGTATCGAAGCAGGCTCATCGTTTGAATAAAAGGACTTTGCCCAACCATTTCTACAATAATAATCATCAGGTATATTAATCATTTTAGAAGTGGAGGTTGATTCGGCTCCACTTAAAGAATCTGATACAATAATTTTTTCCAAAGGAGGTTGTTCAATGTCAATTTTGTAAACGATAGCCCAAATGTGATAATTGTCTCTTCTGATGTTGTCTATTGTTAAAACAGGTAATCCTCCTATGGATGCTTTTCTTGGATCTTCTGGCATGTAGATGGATGAGGAAGAGTCTTGTAAAACTCTTGATAAATAATAATGTGCAGGATGTACGACATCTATCTCATATATCAATCGTTTTCCGTAGTTTTTTAAAGTACCTCGAACGAGTTTACTTAGCCATCTGTAAACGTAAGATTTGGTTAAATTATTACTGTTATCAATTTCATGTGTTATTTTTTCTTCATATTCCTCTATGGTAGTTGTGCTTCTTTCCGTTTTTACTCGTTTACTAACTCTATCTACAACTCGTTGAAAAGTTTCTTTTGCTTCCTTTTGTGCGACAATGCTTGAATTAACAGTTGAAGTCGAATTGGAAAAACCAGCATCCACACTCGTAGAAACGGGACCAAAATTAGCCGAAGCCGAAGCGTAAACGGAAACTTCATTTGCTTTTGACTGAATTTCAGAAGATACGTTTTCCATACTGTATTTTTCCGTAGATTGGGAGTCTGTTTCTCTTGAAACTTCTTCATCTGTTGAGTAGGATTCGTAGGATTCAATTCGCTTTAATCTCCTTGTTTCCCTAATTTGTTTTTCGCCTTTTTGTGTGTTGTTGATATGAGCAATTTCATCAGGTAGGTAGCCTACGGTTTCAGTTTCCACAACTCTTAAATCTGCAATTTGATATGGAAATTTTAAATCACAACCGTTTTCTTCTGTGTGAATATGGTTACCTTTATTATTCGGAAGATAAGCGTGTTGAAAATCGGTTGCATTAACCCAATTTGTTCCTATTAAAACATATTTACTTTCTTTTATAAGTGTTTTTAACTGATTGGTTATTTTCTTTGTTTCAGTTTCAATTAAAGAAAAGGCCTCATCAAGTGTTATGTTTGTAGTATTTAAAACCGTATATATTAAATCATATTTTTCAGTTTTAATTGTTGAAATTCTTTCAATGTTTGTAACAGACTGGTCTTCTAGCTTATCTATTAAGTTTTTTGCTTTATTTAATAATGATAACATCCTTATGTTTAACTCGGGGCTATTTCTAAATTCATCGTTGATGGATGATTTTTCGTTATCGTTTAACGTTCTGTTAAATATTTTAGATGTGTCTCTTTCTTTTTCCTGTGTGCTGATTGCTTCTTTTACCACGCTTTTAGCTTCTTTTAAATTCACGCTATCTTTACCGACAAATGAAAGAAGATTTAGGTATTCAATATTTAAACGCTTAATATTCCCTTTTTTAGGAAACGAAATAATGGCACTATCTCTTGCTTCAACAAGAAGTGTTTCTATTTCCGATAATTCATTAAATCGTGCAAGAAGCTCTTTTCTTTCGGTATCATCATCTTCTTTGGGCTCTTCATTTTTACCAATAAATCCAATGAAAGAAGGTGTAATGCTTTCAGGTAATGTTACTTCTATTTTTGTGGGATGCGCCCCGTCTTTTAAATATTCCTCTTTAAATTTACTGATTAATAAACCGAAAATTTCATTATTCGTACTTTTAGTAAGTGTTCTAACAACAATATTATTGTAAAGAAGTTCAATAATATTTGTGCTGTTTCCTTCAAAAATAGAATTATCTTTAAAAGGTTTTTTTGATTTTATGAAGTCATCCGAAGCAACAAATTGTTGTAATATATTATTATATTCTTCCAATTTTTCTTTTTTGGAAATATTACTCTCAACGATGTCAGTTAAATCTGAAATTAATTGAGTTTCCAAAATAACATATTCTGTATCCTCAGAAGAATAAGAAGAATCAGGATTTCTTAATGAAGCAAACCGATAAATGGGAGATTGAGTATTCATAAGGCGTAATTTTATGTGTCGAATATATGTTTATATTTTTAAAATGAAATCAAAAAGTTATGGAATGTTTTGGGAATTACCGACTTGGTCGGTTTAGTTCAACGGGTCGCGGCTTTGCGAGGGAGCGGGTTTTAACCTAAAACTTCCAAGCGAAGACGACACTTCAAATTTAGTAAAATCTTTGAACGGAGACGATAACCCGCTCTCTTGCAAAACCATTTGTTGGGTTGCAGGTCATTCATCGTTTCTTTTTAATATTTTCTGTAAGTCTTTGGCACTTCCATAGACTACCAAAATATCCTCTGATTTAATTATAGTTTCCGGTTTGGGAATCCCTGTAATGTGGTCAACTTTACTTTTTCCAAAAAAAGACGATTTATCTTTTTGTTGTATGATTGTCAAAATCAAGACATTGTAGTTTTCTCTGAATCCTATTTCCTGAACAGATTTTCCAACAAAAATGGAAGGTGTTTTTACCTCGATAACACTATAATAGGGATTGAGATTAAAAGAGTTAATCACTCCTTTTAAACAAAGTCTTTTTGCCCATCGTTCGGCAGATTCTTGCTCCGGTTTGACAATGTCATGAACCCCGATGGCTTTCAAAATATTTTCATGCAAAGAATCAACGGAACGACTGATTAATTTCTTAACACCTAAATTTTTGAAAAGAGCCGTAACAATCACGTTTGCCCCTCTGTCTTCTCCAATACATACTACGACTATATCCGTATTTTGTAACGGCAAGTCGGCAACGGTTACTTTATCGGTGGCATCCATGCAAATGGTGTGGGAAATAGTGTCTTTTAATGCGGTTACCTTGCTCATTTTATGGTCAATACCGATGACTTCATTTCCTTGTTCCGTCAATTTCTCGGCTAATGAAGCTCCAAAATTTCCTAATCCTACTATTATAAATTTCATCTTTGTTAGTTTATTAAAATTTCTTCGGTTGGATACCGATAGTTTAACGATTTTGCTCTCTTAAGGAAGGCAATTAAAAAGGTTAATGTGGTAATTCGACCGATAAACATAATGGTAATAATGACTATTTTTCCAATTTCGTTTAAATCTGCTGTGATGCCTAATGACAATCCAACGGTGCTAAAAGCCGAAACACATTCAAAAACTATGTCTATTAACTTTAATCCCCGGTCGTAGTAGGCAATCAAATATACGCCTGTACCAATAACGATTAATGACAGGGTCATGATAGCAAAGGCTCTTTTTATGGTTATTTCGGCAATTTCTCTACGCCATATTTCTATTTTATTTTTTCCTCTGGCCAATTGAAGAAAATTTAAAGTTGCAATGGCAAAGGTACTTGTTTTTATACCACCACCTGTCGAAGCGGGAGAAGCACCAATCCACATCAGCAATATGATAACCAATATAGAAGCTGTATGCAGTTGACCATAATCAATGGTATTAAAGCCGGCAGTTCTTGGGCTGGTTGCCGTAAATAGAGCCGTAATCCATTTCCCAATTCCTTTATGAGGAGCTAAAACATTGTAAAATTCGTTGGAATAGATAAATAAAGTTCCGATAATAATCAAAAAGAAAACGGTGATTAAGCTTAGTTTACTGCTCAAGGTTAAGACCCAAGGTGTATATTTCTTTTGGTGCGTATAAAACCAAAAAAAGTACCTCCTTAGAATATATTTGAGATACTTTAAAATATTGGTAACTATGGGGAAGCCCAATCCTCCAAAAACGAAAAGACCGATTAATATTAACTGGAAAGCATAGTTATTAATAAATCCGCTTTGCATAATATTATTGGGAAGCGTGGAAAATCCTGCGTTGCAAAAAGCAGAAACAGAATGGAAAACAGCAAAAAATATTTCTTCTCTATCTGATGAAAATTGTGAAGCATCTATATTAAAATAAATCAGAACGGCTCCAACTGCTTCAATAAACAGCGTAATACCTAATATCCTTTGTAAAGTCTTGAATACCTTACCCATATTTTTTCCTGCTCCCGATAAATCGCCCATGGCAATTTGATTTTCATAGGTTGCTCCACCTTTAAAAAAATAGCTGAAAAAACTGGCAAAAGTCAAAATACCCAAACCGCCCGCTTGAATCAAGAACATAATAATTGTTTGACCGAAAGTAGTAAAGTAAGAGCTGGTATCTACGACAATAAGTCCCGTTACGCAAACGGCACTGGTTGAAGTGAACAATGCATCAATAAATGAAATGCCTGAATAAGTAGCTTTGGGCAACATTAGGAGCAAAGCCCCTAAGAAAATTAATCCTAAAAATGTAATGACGAAAAGTTGGGCAGGTCTTAAAAACGAACGTTTATAGTTTATATCCAATGGGGCTATTTCCCGAATTACTTTAATGATTACCCCTAACCGAATCCATGATGAAATGCCCGATAGACCGACTTGATATTGTTTATGAAGGCAATAGCCAATAAAGAGCATACTGACCAAGTCGAAAATAAAGGCACGAATCACAAATTTTTTCCCTTCAAAAATGTATTTAGCCGGTGTAGATAGAAAAGAAAGTACAAGTATGCCAATGTAGAAAAATAAAATGGGTTGGAAAGTCCAACCCGGCAATTCAAACCCGAATTCCGATAACAAAACCAAGACAGCAACGATATAAACGATGTACTGAACTTTAGTTAAATAGCCGGATGATCGTGGAAATTTCATTCCTTTACAATTTTTTCAGCATTTCTTTTTAAAACGGTATATCCTAAAACACCCCCAATAATTGAAGCAACGAATATTCCGATTTTAGCTTGCATTTGATATTCTTCATGAGTAAAAGCTAATTGTGTAATAAATAAGGACATGGTAAAACCTATGGAAGCCAATAAACTTAGTCCAAAGAGATTTCTAAGATTCATGCCTTTAGGAAAAGGAGCAATTTTTAGCTTGACGCATAGCCAAGTAAAACCAACTACACCTACAACTTTACCAACTAACAGCCCTAAAGCAACTCCCAAGGCAACATTAGACCCAAATAAGTGTTCACTATTTATATCCAATAATGTAACACCTGCATTGGCAATGGCAAAAATGGGTAAAACAATGAACGTTACAAAAGGGTGCATGGCATGTTCTAATCTTTGCAAAGGAGGAGTTGCCTTTTTATTGTCTTTAGATATTCTTTCTATAATATAAAGTTGTTCATTGGTTACGGTAGGAAGATTATTAGGGTCTGCATTTTTAAATTGCGACAAATGTTTCTTTAGCCTAGCTATATAAGTATTTTCTTTTATTTTCACATCTGCTGGTATCATAAACGCTGCTAAAACAGCTGCAATTGTTGCGTGAACTCCAGACAGAAGAAATAGAGTCCAAACACCAACGATACCCAATATAGCATAGAAAACAATATTTCTAACACCCATTCGGTTGCCGATAAACATTAATAGAAGAAAAAACAATCCAATTCCTAAATTCATAACTGAGATATTAGATGTGTAAAAGAAAGCGATAACCAAAACGGCTCCCAAGTCATCAACAATAGCAACTGCGGTAAGAAAAACTTTTAGAGTTAATGGAATTCTGTCTCCTAATAAATATAAAACTCCCAAGGCAAATGCAATATCTGTTGCCATAGGTATTCCCCAACCATGATGAACTTCACCCACTGAATTGAGAGAGAAATAAACAAGAGCTGGTAACACCATTCCACCAATTGCTGCGACTATGGGTAATAAGGCTTTACGTGGTTTTGACAATTCTCCTGCGACAATTTCTCTTTTCAGTTCAAGCCCCACCAAAAAAAAGAAAATTGCCATAAGCCCGTCATTAATCCAATGATGAAGACTTAGATTGAGGTAAGATTCACCGTTTAATGTCAATCCTAATTTCTGTTCAAAGAATTCAAAGTATTGATGATTCCATGGAGAATTAGCCAATGCGAGTGCAATAATTACCGCTATACCTAATACCAAGCCACCTGATTTTTCTTGCTGGATAAACCTTTGAATTGGGAATATTATTTTATTAATTGGTGCTTTTTTCTGATTTGTCATATTTGCTCTATTCCTTTTGAGTCGCTAAATTAATATTTACAGTTAGATTTAAGTGCTGAATTCGGTTTTTTGACTTGCACCCAACTCTATACGATTGTATCGTTATTTTTCTTTCAAATATACATAAAATCAGGAACAAAAAATACCCATCCCCATTTTTTTGAAAATGAAGCCAATAAAGCTAAAATAAAGAAAATTGATGATACAATGAGGTTGGACGAAGCCTGAGTAATAATTGAGCTTGAGATGGTTTTAGGAGCTATGGGCATGGTATTCTCTCGAATAATATTTCGATGATGAAAAAGCATTTTTAATTGCTTTTTTGGGCTCTGAAAAGAATAAACCCCATTCATTCATATCGTTTATTTTTACAATATGTTACTGATAAGACATACCTATCCCGTTACGGTTTTGTCCCGTTTTAAAAAAAAACTATCTTGAGTCAAAGAGCGTTTCACTAAATATACTGTCACGAAGGCGCCCTTTCTATCGGCTTTCGAATGACCATGTGCCCCTTCTTACACTTCGGGCATAGCAAAGGATCTTGCTGTTTGATTTCTCGATATACCTCATAGGCATTTAAGCCTTCATACTTCGGAAAGAAACGTTCACTTTTGTTTATGGTGGCACATAACTCTACGTTTTCTTTTAGATGTCGCAAAGCTAAAAAACCAATGTACCTTACCTTGCAAAGACCTGAAGGCAGAATGTGCTGTAAAAATCGTCGGACAAATTCTGATTCATCCAATGTCATTACACTTTTAAGTCCTGCTTTCTTGTAGTTTTTGTAATAAAAAGTGACTTTCCCATTTTTATGACTGATAATTCGTTGATTGGAAATCGCAACTCGATGTGTGTAATTGCCAAGATATTTGATGATGTTATCAGGAGTAGTAAAAGGTTTTTCACTGTAAACAACCCACTTTTTCTGATAACAAGTATCTTTAATTTGCTTAAAATTTTGAATATCATCCGGCAGCTTTAATTTGCCGATAGCATACTCTTTTTCTAACGTTTTCATCAATAGTCCTCGAAAAATAGCACTTAAAACTTTCACTGGCAGAAAGAACTTTTTATGGGATGGCACCCATTCAAAGCCGTCTTCTGTTAAACCTCCCGAGGGAACAATCATGTGAATGTGTGGGTGGTAGGACATAGTTTGTCCCCAGGTGTGTAGCACTGCTACGCCTCCCATTTTAGCACCAAGATACTCGTTGTTTTCTCCGCATTGCATAAGTGCTTGACTGGCAGCCTTAAACAAACTATCATAAGCAATGCGCTGATTGATGTAAAACAACTTGTTGAGTGATTCTGGAATGGTAAAAACCAAATGAAAATGCTTCACTTCTGGTAAATTGCTTTTCAGTTTATCCACCCACTGTATTTTTCGTGTCATTTGACACTTCGGGCAATGTCTGTCTCTACATGAGTTGTAGGCGTTTCTGTAATGATGACAGTGATTGCACTCTGCAACATGTCCTCCTAGTTTTACTGTTCGACAAGCTAAAATAGCCTGAAATGCTTTTTCTTGAAAAGGATGCAAGTCATTCAGATTCAGTCCTTTGTTGAGTACTTCACTAAAAATATCGGACAACTCTACTTTTTGTCGTTTATTTTGCTTTGTTTTCATAAGCGAAGATCATCAAAAGGTGAGACAATGTTTTTTAAGCTAGCATTTGAAAGATGCAGGTAAATCGAAGTAGTTCGGATAGAACTATGCCCCATAAAAGATTGAATAATCTTTAGGTTAATTCCTTTGTCCAAGAGATGGGTAGCAAAACTATGTCGTAGCAAATGAGGGGTTACTCTTCTTTTGATGCCCGCTCTTTGTGCAGCATCATGAATTACTTTATCAAAAGTTCGGACACTCATCTTCTTCCCTGGATGCCCATTTGGTTCAAACAAGTAAACTTTTGGTCTAAAACACTTGTAATAATAGCGTAATTCCTCTAGGGTTTGCTTTGAAAGAATCGTTCTTCGGTCTTTCTTTCCTTTACCTTGACGCACGATAATAAAACCGTTTTCTGAGTCAATGTCCTTCGGTTTTAACTGCAATAATTCCATTTTGCGCAATCCTGCCGTGTACATGGTCATAATCATCACCCGATGTTTGATGTTTTGAGTACGCTCAATCATCAATTTAACTTCTTCTAAGGAAAGAATTTCGGGTAGTTCTCGCGGCAATCTAGGACGTTTTATTGCAATGGGTTCCCATTCTTTTTTTAATACGTCTTCGGTGTAGATTTTAAACGCACTAATCTTTTGATTGATATAAGATGGCGAAACTTTTTTTGACTTTACTAAATGATGCAAGTATTGTTTCAAATCCTCGCTGGTCAGTTTATCCAAGGTCTTGTTTGCATACGACTCGAAGACCTGCATCGTCTCGCAGTAGCTTCTCACAGAGCAATCGCTGTAATTGCGAATCTCCATTTCTCGTTTTAACAGCGCTATGGCTGGGGAAAATTTATTCTCCATAACTTTTTGATTTTTAAAATGAAATCTAAAAGTTATGGAATGTTTTGGGAATTACCGACTTGGTCGGTTTAGTTCAACTCACTTATCAGTCTCACTTTATAATCCTAATGCAACATACCACTGCAGCATTTATCTCATAACATGCGACATTATTCACTATCAAATATACAGCTTTCTTATGAATAAAACTTAATTAAAAGTAGATGAATTGATGCTAATTTACCTCATCAAATACATCTTACCCCAATTCTTCTTGAAGTATTGATCGGCGCCTGAAGAACGGTGTTCGATGTCTTCTCCATTTAAACGTGTGACAACGTGGTAAAGGTAAACACCATTAGCTAATTGATCTCCAAATTCGTCCCTTCCATCCCAGGCGTATTGAGTAATGTTCCTTCCTATTTTGATGGGGCCTAATTCATCCATGGCGATTTCTCGAACTACTCTCCCTGTTACAGTTATGATACGAATCATCATGTCATCTGGAACTTCAGAACCTGTCAAGGTAAACACGAACTGAGTTTTCGTAGAAAATGGGTTGGGATAATTCATTAAATGAGTAATCGTGGATCGTAGAATAACCTCAAAACGAACACGATATTCTATGTTACCAGATAAATTCCCAGCTTTATCTACTCCCTGCACCATCAACTCGTAAACTCCATCCTTTTTAAAGTCACCCGTATAGAATATCTTAAATCTAAGATTTGAGTTTGTAGCTGGAACCCATTCTAGGATAGGACCTTTGGTGGTTGATATAAAAGGAATCCTTTTTTGAATTCCACTAGGATCAGTTAAGTAAATACCAAAATTGGCTGTATCTGCATCTTCAGTCATGACCAAGAATGGATTTTCATCTTTGAGGGTAATCACAATTTCTGCTTTTGGACTGACAATATCCCCATTCAAAATATGCTCCCCATCAAATGTTACATCAAGGATAGGATTGATATCATCATGTCCCAACGAAAAAGGAAGCTGCAGTAGATTATTGAAATGTGCCAACTCAGGTTGATCTTTATATTCATTATTAACTCCTTTCGTGTACGGATTTACCTCCATCCATAGTACATTGTTTCCAGCCATTCCAACGGTTGAGAAATGAATGGTATCTCGTAGGGTTTGACTGACTCTTAAAGAGTCCTGACGTGGATATGAAATTAAGTGTTTCGTTTGGTATTGATCATTAATCCAATAATGAACAAGTAAGGAATCCATCGGCAAATCACTAATATTTTTAATATCTATGCCAAAAGACATATCCACTCCTTCCATCAAGGAATCAATGCTTTTCGGAAGTAAAACATATCCATTTGTACCATCGATAGCAGCTTCAGGCACATCATCATACAATACATGCCAACGATTAATTTGTGCAGGTGTAAAAGTTGTAGTATCTTCATAAATAGCTTGTAATTGCAAGAATGGATAATCTTGAGCAGGAATTAAGTCATTCAAATCTTGGAGGGAATCGTTCGATGAGAACAGTGTATCAATGACAATTCCAACATTCTGATTGATATCTAATCCTCTGATTAATAAACGCGTTTGATCATCCGTTGGGATTTCTTCTGGAGTTTGCTTCCAGTAAACCGTTTTCCAATTAGTAGATGGTCCAATGATCGTGGATGTTTCTACTCCTAAACTCAAAGAGCCGGTGAAATTACTACTCAACTGTATCAATTCTTTTGGAGTCTGTGCATGAATGATTTGTGCAGAAGAAGGATCTCCCTTTTTATAAATTAGAATAAAAGCTCTTTCAGGACTTGTAGGCGATATCCCCACCGCTCCAATATTAGAAAACAAATTAAATAAATTTGGATAAAGAGATTGCCATGTACTATACATAGCATACATTGATGTATATATAACCACATAATATCCATCCGGAATTTCGTTTTCTATCATGTTTTCAAAAGCTTGTATTTGCGATAAATCATTTTGTCTAAAAATGAAAAAATACTCCACTCTATTTCTACATGCGCTTCCGTCGTTTACATTTCCAAATTGATGAGTTGAATTGAGACCATTAAAAGCGGTTCCCCAAGGTTCATTCGCAACAGGGCTCACTACGCCTACATGAAAAGATGGCGTAGTTGTACATATACCATATTCAACATTTTGTCCATTTAACTGCCAGAGGGTATTACTATATTCAAATGTTGAAGAAGAATTATCATACACTTTAGCCGTGATTTCTACATCTTGACTATTAAAATAGCGTTTACGAGTTGGTCTATCGTATTTGACACTGTTAAAACTGTTGTTTTTATATTGAAAGAAATGAGACTGACCCCAACCACGTTTATGTGGAATATACTGGAAAGTATGCTCATTCCAATTCAACACACTAGAATCCACAGCAACACGCCAATAATACACCGTACTATCTGTACATAATAATGGAGAGTTAGCTCCATTTAAAGCACTTTTCCATTCGTTAGGAAAGACTTCTTTAACGCCACCCAGACCGCTAATGGTTGCATATTTTTTAAATGGACTGTTATATAAATCAGTTGTATCAATTTCAAAACGATAGGTTCTAAATGGAGCAATAGGATTAATTGTAGAGGCTTTAACTACAACTGAATCTTTAGGTACAACAGCATAATCAGCAGGCCATACAGGAAGAATTCCATCAATATTCACAAATAAATTAGCTGAGGTTTGATTATTTCCATATTCATCGTATTGTTCTGGCACAAAAGAAGGGATATCTGCCTTTACAGAAAAAACATTCATACCTCCCCCAATATTGACTTGCAAAGGCATTTTAAAAATAATGGTGTCTTTATAGTCCAATCCATTTACGGATAAATTATAAATAGAATCAATCGAGGATTGAGGGAAATGTCGCTGAATAGTAAGGTTAAAAGTATCAGTTATACTTTTACCTAAATTCGTTAAAACCACCTGAATTGCGATGGAATCAGTTGTCAATGAAATCTGATTAGGTGAAAAAGAGATATCTTCAACGGTCAAGTCTATTTCGGGTTTCTTATGCCAATTGATATGTATTCCTGGATCTGCATGTAAGACCATTTGCTGCGCGGTCATCTCGACTATGAAACTATTAAACTGACTTTCCATAATTTGAGCGGTTTTCATTACCTGCTCTCCAATAGTTCCTCCATAATTTGTTGTACTGATTTGCTTGTATAATTCAGAGGTGTATAAATTCAAATATGAGGCAAAACCTAATTTAGAAGAAGAAATAAAACCAATAGCTCCTAAATCTTCAATCATAACCATACGTTCAGAATTGGAGGTATTACCTGCTGTAAAAATATCTCCCGAATAACATCCGTTACCTATAACAAAAGGATATTTCCCTGTATTCCCCCATGCTGATGGCTCATCTATATTTTGATCAAATCCATCAGCTACAGCATGTCCAAAGAAATTGATTAATGAAACACCATTTTCAAGAAGTTGATTAACTTGAGAAGTCTGTAACGGATTAAAAGGTTCCGTTGTTTGTTTAAAGAAAGAGGTGACATTTCCTCCGAAATAGTTTCCTTCAATAGTATTTTTCATACCATTTAGATAGGACTTTAAGATGTTTTGCTCCTGTGTATTTCCTCCTCCACCAAAATGAATGACTTGTTTTTGCCAATCTTTCAGCGGTTTGTTATATACTCCATTTTGATTTTGTGCCGCTTCAAATACTTGTACTTTATTAAGATAAATAGTCAATTCACTGTCATTTTGCGCAGCTACTCTCCCTGTTGGAATCAAAGGAGCAAAGATGCTTGCATTATCCCAACCTGAGGTCAGACCCAAATCACTAGAAGGATTGCCATAGCTTGGCACAAGGTTTAGTTTACTGTAAATTGAATTTTTTCGTGGTGTATTCCCGGAAGCGGTATTTGGATCACTAGATTCTGTAACTCCTTTACCAGCAATAAATAAAGCTTCTGGTTTTTTTCCTGCTAAAAAATAAATGTGGTGTAAGGCTCTCTTGCTACCTAGTACATGTTTAGGCACTCCCCCGCCATACTGCATCCATGCATCATTCATTTCTACCAATAACACATTATGACTTCCTCCATTTACAGAAGTTCTATAACTCTTGTATTGATTTACAGAATTTTGCATAGCTTTATTGTACAAAATGATATAAGCTCCTTCTACATTGTCCACAGTATAATTATGAAAATATCCAGTCCCATTAACAGGAGTAATATTATTAATATGAGCAATAGTAGTCGCATTTTGTATGATTAAACGTTGATTTGCTCCATTGCTGGAGTTAGGAATAAGTCCTTGCCATATACCGCCATTATTCACCAAAGGAATCATACGCGTAATTCCTCCTTTCATCACTATCGCTATAGGTTGATTAAAGCCAGTATTCGTAATATCCAACCTCACCTTTGCTTGGAGAGGGGAATTTATTACTTCCCAATCTAAGTAAGTGCCGTTAATTATTGTTTTTCGAGGGTATTTTAAAGAAACATAACTAACAGATTGATAATCTGTCGCAGCTGCTTGATCTCCAATGATTTTAAAATATAAATTTGTATTTCCATTATTTAATGATGTTGTCGGGAAGGTTGTATTTACTACAGTTTGCCTAAATCCAACAAAAATTTCATCATATAACTGGAAGTTTGAGCTTCCAATCTCCCATCTGATATGGTGGTTTCCTACGCCAGTAAAAGCTGCATTAGAATTGGCATTGGATTTTGCATGAAAAACTGTGTTTACTGAACCTGTTCCTGTATAAATTTCAGGAGTAGCCAGAGGAATGGTTAAACTAAACCCTGAAGCACCATTGTAATTTGGACCTCCCCAACCTTCTCCAGGAGAAAAAGAAGAAGCATACGCTGCGGACTGAGAATAGCCTCCAAAATATTCAGAATTATAGTTAACATCTACTTTTTGAAGAATAAAATTTGCAGCAGTATAAATGGAATAATTACTATCTGTCTCTTTTACTATACGTTTAGTTGGACCATTTGTCCATGTAATAAAATAATACAAAGTATCACTATAGAGTGAATAAGCAGGATTTCCAATATCAGTGGGTTGATTATAGAGTAAAGAATCCAACCAACCGTCGTTTCGTTGCGCAAAAAATTCGATATATTCACCTGGATTTAACTTATTATCCCCATTATCTTCGATATTCAAAGGAACTTCCCGCTGTTTTCCAAAAATCTGAATTTGGTAGGAAAAAACAGCATTTATTGGAAAGCCAGCCATCACCAAATCATTGTAATAAATACGATAAATTCCATCTTGAACAATAGGGAATTTATAATATTGTTGCGAATAATTAACCCATTCATTACCAAATATCTGTCCAAATCCAGTAGTTGAAACAGACAGTATAATCAGTAAGAATAGTTTACGAATCATAGGCTAATAAATTGATTCACAAAGATATTATTATTCCTATTTGAAACCAAATTTAAGCGAAATAACGTGTGAATACAACGCATCTTTTTGATTACCCAAATTTGTAAAGGCATAATCCAAAGTTACTCCTTTTATAGTTACTCCAATACCAATGTTTGGTTGGACTGTTAGTTTACGTTTATCGTTAAAGTCCTTCATAAATTGAAAATTATTCACTCCTGTACGGATAGCAATAATATCACGCCAACCAATTTCCAATCCAACAACAGGATCCATACTTAATACTTTAGATTTAATGAGTGTATTTCTTTTACCATCTGTTGTTAGGGTAAAATCAATTTCCGGTGTAATATAAATATCTTTCCAATGGATATCTATCTTTCGCTGAGCGGCAAACATAAAACGAGGTAAAGTCAACTCAAGTCCATTTTGAGGTATTTCATTTCCTGTTTTTATGAAAACTTCTTTCATTTGATCGTCTAGCTTAAACATCCAAGCATTAAACGTGGAGGTTACATCTCTAAACATAGCTCCAAAGCGCCATTTATCTTCAATTTTATACTGCAATCCAGCATCAAGACCAAAACCCCAACTTTGTGCAAATTTACCGGCTTTTCGATAGATTACTTTTACAGTTCCTCCTATACTCAGACCTTCTATTCCTAGTTCTCGTCCATACGAGAATAAGAAAGCATAATCCGCAGCTGTAAAAGTTGTAACCCTATCATAATCTATTCTCCCTTGATTGTCGATTAACTGTGTCGTATTGGGAATATCATCTACACCAAAACGAAGTGCTGCGAAGCCAACAGAGCTTTTCTCATCGATACGAGAAGCAATACCTATATAGTCGTATTTGGCAATACCAGCAAAATATTCAGAGTGCATTAATCCAATAGCTACTTTATTTTTAACTCCAGTTAACCCAGCAGGATTCCAATAAACAGAAGTGACATCATTTACTCCAGCAACCATTGCATTACCCATTCCCATTGCCCGGGCACCCACACCAATCTGTAAAAATTCATTGGAATATTTAGGAGCCAAAGATCCTTGCGCCAGCATTTGGAGCGGAAGAAATACAATAATCGTAAATAGTTTCAAAAAGATTTTATTCATGCCGAATTAAGATACGCAAATTTGTAAAAAATATTGTTTATAAATGCTCTTTAGGTGAAATATTTATGTTATTTCTCACTTGTGGCACACATCATTCCGTAGGAAGGAATTTCATCTTGATAAAAAACACTACCTGTTTGCTGATCAACATTTGCTATGATAGTTTGAAGTCCGTTAGTCAATATAAGCCAATTAACGCGTAGTTTGAAGTTATATTGAGCAATTTGATGTAGAACTTCCTCGGTAAGTCGCACATCTGGTCGTTTACATTCAATAATAGCAACAGGATTTCCTTGTTTATCAAACACTACTCCATCACAGCGGCGAGATAGGTTATTAACCGAAATAGCATGTTCAGCTGAAATTAATGAAAACGGTACATCTTTGTGATTCACCAAAAAATGAAGTACATGCTGACGTACCCATTCTTCAGGTGTTAACATTAATTTCTTTTTTCTAAATTCATCCCACACATAAATAGTTTCCCCTTGTTTGGAAAGTTTTAATTCTGTTTTGGGAAAATTTAGTGGAACTAACATACATTCTCTGTTTATTCTTCTATCAATAAAATTAAGTCTGGTTGTAAAGGATCCTCAACTTCGTAAAGTTTATGAATAAATTCCTTTTTTCCATATTTGGCAATATAGGGGATAATATTTTCAAAACGTTCTTGCAACCCATTACCTGGGAAGAGTCGTTCGTAAATTCCATCTATCTTTTGCATAGACTCATCAAATTTCCGTTTTTGTTGACGTATTAATTTTTCCTTTATAACATCTATCTGCTTTTGAATACGCACAATCTCACCTTTACCAAATCCATCCAAGCCTTTATCTACGTGTAAAATAGTACTTTCTAATTCCTGAGTAAAAGTTTGTAGAGAGGCATCCAAGCTCGTAAAATCCAATTTATCTTCTGCATTATCGAGTACAAATTGTTTTTTCAACTCATCTATAGGCTTAAAAACATAGTCAACATGTAGCTCTAGTTGCTCAATTTTTTTTACAGTTGTTTTATCAAAATATTGAATAGAATTTCTCACTTTAATCAATGGATATGGAATAGAAGTTTGTTCAAACATTCCTTTTAATTCCAACCAATAGGCCATCTCACCACCACCGCCTAAATAACAAAGATTGGGAAGAATGCATTCTTGGTATAAAGGTCGCATAACTACATTAGGTGAAAAACGCTCTGGATATTGTTTTACTTCCTGTAATAAATCAGCTTGAGAAATATTATTTTTTCCTATTTCAAACTGTTTATTTGCTATTGGAATAATACGTTCTCTAGTTTGAGTATCTATATAAAACAAATTAATGGGACGTGGTGTAGCTTGTCCATGATATCCAATTTTTTCTAATTTTTGAATAGCTTCCAAAATGGGAGATTCAGAAAATTGCTCAGTAAGTTCTTTTTCTATAATAGGAATAAAAGAAGTCTTTAAACGCTTATCATCCGCATCTAAAATAAGCAATCCATAGTCTCCAAATAAATCCATTAAAAATTCTCGGGTAGATTCTGCTAAAGTTTCCTTTTGGTAAAAAGTACTTAAATAGCTAGCAAATTCTTCATTATTCTTGAATTTATCTAACAGATTCTGTTTAAATCCTTTGATATCATGCAGCTTAAATCTTCCTACTGGGCCTTCTTGGGTACTTTCCCATATTAGCTTATCATTGAATAAGTGTATATGATTAATTTCTTCAAAATCATGATCTTCAGAAGCCATCCAAAAGATAGGTACAAAATTATAATCGCTATATCTTTGTGCTAATTGTTCCGTTAACTTGATGGCATCCATAATCTTATATGCCGTGTAAAGAGGACCTCCATACAAACTCAACTGATGTCCTGCTGTCACAGTAAATGTGTTCTTCTCTTTAAATAATTCCACATTATTTTGCACTTTAGAGAATGTAAAGTACGGTTCAAGTTGTTCTTTTAATACTGTATAGGTTAACAATCTTTGTTCAGTTGAATAGCTTTTCTGTTTTCGTTGAATCTGTCTTTCAAAACTTTCTAATGAAATAGGCTCTTGAATAAAATCTTTGAATAATTCTTGATTATCACATAGTTGATTTGATAATTCACTAAAAAAATGTGTGTGGCGTCTATTAATTGTTAATTTATTCATGCAAAGAATTTAATATCAAATACAAATATAATCAGATAATGTTTAGTGGAGTACCAATAGCTATCGACAGAAAATTATGAAGTTCCCATGCTCCCCCTTTGGAGGGGGCTGGGGGGAGGACACCACATAACACCTGGAGGGAGGACGCCACATAACACCTGAATGGAGGACACCACATAACACTGTAATATTAAAAATAATGTACAATACCATTATTTAAATATTAATTTTGCAGAAAGAATAATTTTAAAACATGAAAGGAATAATTAAAACAAACAAAGGGAATATGACTGTGGAGTTTTATGAAAAGGATGCTCCAAACACAGTGGCAAACTTTGTAAAATTAGCTAAAGAAGGCTTTTACACAGGATTAAAATGGCATAGAGTAATTCCTGACTTTGTTATTCAGGGAGGTTGCCCAAACACACGCGAAGGCGCAACAGGTCACCCAGGCACAGGAGGTCCTGGATATTCTATTGATTGTGAGTTAACAGGAGATAATCAATACCACGACAGAGGAGTTTTATCTATGGCTCATGCTGGAAGAAATACAGGGGGATCACAATTTTTTGTTTGTCATTCTCGAAATAACACTTCTCATTTAGATAGAAATCATACATGTTTTGGTAAAGTAATCGAAGGACTAGATGTATTAGACCAAATCAGAGTTGGTGATACAATTGATACGATAGAAATTATCGATTAACAGTAGTTCAATATACTGGAAAGAATAGGCTCATTTATAATAAGTCTATTCTTTTTTTTGTCTTTTTAGCTAATATTCATCGAAATAAAGCTATATTCATCGATAAAAAGATGTATTTCGTCTAATAAATCATAATATTCGTAGGTTCAAATTTACTGTTTGAAAAGTTAGATGTACCGTTTGCGAATTAAGATTAGCAGTTTATACATCTACCAGAAAAAGATTCTTTTATCTGTTTATATTTGATATACAAGATTGAAAAAAAAGATTGTCCTAAATCTACAATATAAAGGGAACCCAACAACCCTATTCAAATGAATTAAAAGTTGGGAGTTTTGTAGTATAGTTTAGCGTAAAAAGTCGTTTCCAACCGAAACGGCTTTTTGCATTATATAATTTAATTGGTTAGACCATGGTAAAGCTCCCTGCAAACCACCTGTATGAATAAACAGAACATTATCATCTATTCCAATTTGGGTATTTTCTATATCTATTTTTAATTGATAAAATGCCTTCGAGGTATAGATAGGATCTAAGGGTAATCCGTCCACATCGTAGATGAGGTTGATAAAATTAAGTAATTCAGGAGTTACATGTGCAAACTTTCCAAAATGTGCATCTTCTTCTATAATTAGGCGTGACATATAGGTATCAACATTCTCTAGCCCCAAAGCTTCACTTATCATAGAACGAATATCTTTTTCCAAAAAATTTCCTTTTAAGGCAGATATTACATGAATTCTTGTGTTGGAGTTGCTCTCCAAAAGAACACCAGCTGCTGTTGTACCTGTTCCTGCAGCAAGGTAAATATCCGTATAATTATCTGGAGTTTCTTGCACAATCTCTTGACAACCCATAAGTCCCAAAACTCCTCTTCCTCCTTCTGCCACAATAAAATAATCAGGATATTCTTTACTTAACTGTGTAAAAAAATCTGGATTATATCTATTTCTAAAAAGAGAGCGTGGTTTAAATAGTAATTGCATACCATATTCAGTACAGGCTTGTAAAGTTAGATTAGATTGAGCATTTAACTCTTCTCCCCTTACTAAACCTATTGCTTGTAAACCGAGTAATTGACAAGCTCTAGCAGTTGCAACTAAATGATTAGAATAAGCTCCACCAAAGGTTAATATCCCTTTCTTTCCAAGTTCTTTAGCCTTCAACACATTGTATTTCAGCTTTCTCCATTTATTTCCCGAAACTACTGGGTCAATTAAATCATCTCTCTTTACATCAATAAAAAAAGAGTGACTGTCTCCATACGGAACAGACACTCTTTGAATAATTGAACGGGAAGTATCCAACATAGAATTGGATATTGATTATTTGTTTCCTACCAAAGAACCAGGCTTGCCAGCATTTAAGATTTCAATTTCAAAGGTAAGCGTTTCATAAGGTCTTACTCCCTGATTTCCAGTCTCTCCGTAAGCTAAATCATAGGGTAAAACCAATTTATAACGTCCTCCAATTTTCATTTTAGGAATACCCAGTTGCCATCCTTTTACTACTTGAGCTAAAGAGAATGTTGGAGCAGGCTGATTATACTGAGCAGAACCCATATAGCTATTTTCAACTACTTCTCCATTTGAATCTGTTAAGATATAATGTGCTTGTACATCTCCTCCTTCTGGAACTGAAGCTCCTTTTCCCTCTTCAAGGGTAATCAACACAAAGCCTGATTTGTCCACATAAGATTTTGGTTGTTTTTTAGCCTCTTCTAGTATTTTTCTACCTTTTTCTTTGATGGCAAAATTTTTCTCATTTTGTACTAATATTTTAGAATGAATAATGAGAGCAGAGAACGGTTGAACAATATATCCTTGTGAATTTGGGGCACGCAAACCATCATCTCCATATGCTAAATCATATGGTAAATACAGCGTGTAATCACCGCCAACTTTCATAAACTCAGAAGCTTGCTTCCAACCTTGAGGGAAAACGATGTCATCAGCACTTACTGTCTGTGAGTTCTCATCATCGGTGTGATTCATTCCTTTTACAGTGGAAATAATGGTATCTCCAGAGGTGTTTATTAAGGTATATACAATTTGATATTCTTTTGACAAATCAACACCTTCTCCGTTTCCTGCTGCATTTTGAATTAGAATGTATCCTTCAGGATGAACTCCTGATTTAAATTCTTCCTTTTTTTGTTCCATAAAAAGATTTCCTGCTATTTTATTCAAATCATTATTAAAATCAATAATCATTTTTTGACGTTCACTCATTTCAATTAGGGTGTCCACTTTATTCATAGCATCAACGAAACCGATACGGATAATGTCAGCATCTACTTTGTCAAATGCATTTTTAGAATTCAAAGATTTCCTCAACATTTCACCAAAAATAGCTCCATAACAATGAGAAATTTCCTTCATGCCATGTTGGGTAGTGTCAATTCCTGTAGGGTTTGAAAAAGCTTGATTTAAAATTTCATAACACTCTTTTGATTTTTCATCTTGAGAAGTTAATAAATTATAGAATCCGTTTTCTAATTCCTTCTTGTTTAACTGATCATATATTTCATCAGGTATATTTTGAAGATTCGCTCCCATATCAGCACCTAAAGCATAGGAAATACGTTGTTCAAATTTATCTAAATCAACGCCTGATGCGTCTTTTGGTTTATTTCCACACGCTACAAGAAGCATGACAACAGAAACTATAATTATTCTTTTCATTGATTATTATTTGTTTAATTATTCTTATTCACCAAAGAGTGAGTCAACAAAGGCACGTCTATTAAATGGTTGTAAATCATTAATTTGCTCACCAACTCCAATATATTTTACAGGGATTTTCATCTGGTCAGAGATACCGATAACGACACCACCTTTTGCTGTTCCATCTAATTTTGTAATTGCTAGAGCGGTAATTTCAGTTACAGAAGCAAATTGCTTAGCTTGTTCAAAAGCATTTTGTCCGGTAGAACCATCCAGTACCAACATCACTTCATGTGGAGCTCCAGGAATCACTTTTTCCATAACCCGTTTAATCTTTGCTAATTCATTCATCAGATTTACCTTATTATGTAAACGACCTGCCGTATCAATTAGCACCACATCTGCTCCTTTTGCTTTTGCTGCTTGCAAGGTGTCATAAGCCACCGAAGCAGGATCTGCATTCATTCCTTGTTGTACAATAGGAACTCCTGCTCTTTCCGACCAAATAATTAATTGATCCACAGCAGCAGCTCTGAATGTATCTGCAGCACCCAACATTACACTTTTACCTGACTCTTTAAATTGATGTGCTAATTTCCCAATAGTAGTTGTTTTACCAACACCATTTACACCCACTATCATAATTACATGAGGATTATTGTCTGCATGTTTAGGAAGTTCATAATCACTATCCTCCGTATTGTTTTCTTCTAGTAGGGCTGTAATTTCTTCTCGTAGAATATTTTGTAACTCAGATGCGCCAACATATTTATCACGAGAAACTCTTTCTTCAATACGTTCAATAATTTTTAAGGTGGTTTCTACTCCTACATCAGAGGTTAATAAGACTTCTTCCAAATCATCCAACACATCATCGTCCACTTTAGATTTACCAACGACAGAACGTGTCAACTTGGAAAGAAGGCTTTCTTTTGTCTTTTCTAGACCTTCGTCTAATCTTTCCTTTTTATCTTTTGAAAAAAAACCGAATAATGCCATAATATAAAAAAAAGCTCCCTACAATGGCAGGAAGCTATAGTAATACTTTATATAGTAAGCGTTAAGATTATTTATTTTTAGTAAACCAATCTTTAACCTCTTCGTTTAAAACGATTTCTTCTTTGAAAGAATATGAACCTTTCTCGTTTTTTACCATTTTAATAACCTTGGTATGAGCTTTTCCGCTACCTGTTTGAATAGATGCTACTGATTTCTTTGCCATGACGTAAAATTATTTAATTTCTTTATGAACGGTAACTTTTTTAAGAATAGGATTGAATTTTTTAATCTCCAAACGATCTGGAGTGTTTTTTCTATTCTTTGTTGTAATATAACGAGATGTTCCAGGCATTCCTGATTCTTTATGCTCAGTACACTCTAAAATTACTTGGATTCTATTTCCTTTAGCTTTCTTTGCCATTTCTTTATTTATTATATTCTAATACTATTCAGCTTCTAATTACTGATTAAGATATCCTTTTGCTCTAGCTTCTTTTACACACGCAGTGATTCCTTTTTTATTTACAGTTCTCATTGCTGCAACTGAAATTTGAAGCGTGATAGACTTATTTTCTTCAGGTAGGAAGAAAGTCTTCTTCACTAAATTAGGATAAAACTTACGTTTCATCTTAATATTTGAGTGAGAAACGTTATTTCCTCCCATTACTTTCTTTCCTGTTAACTGACAAACTCTTGACATAATACTATATTATTTTATCCTCTTTTTACAAAAACGGATGCAAAGGAAGATATATTTTTCGGAAATAACAAGGAATTTTCGAAGTATTTTGAAAAATATTTTCCAACCAATCTTTGTGTTTGCAAATATAACAATAAATTACAGCACAACAAGAAATAATATAAAGTGATAAGTAATGCCATTCAAACCTGTAAGTTACTGAGACAATAAATTACTTTATTCACAAGGAACTATTTAATAAAAGGATAAGCAACCTTATATAAAAACAATCCTTTTGCTGGAACAGAATGTCCTGCACTGGATCGATTCATGTCATCCATAATAATTTTCATATCATCTACTTTTATTTCCCCCTTCCCTATTTCTATTAAGGTTCCAACAATTGCACGTACCATATTTCGGAGGAAACGATTCGCTGTAATTTCAAAACACAATTGGTCTCCTATTACTTTCCATTCTGCATGATATACTTCGCAAAAATTATTATTTACATCTGTATGTAATTTTGAAAACGATGTGAAATCATGCTTTCCTAACAAAATAGTGGCTGCTTTATTCATGGCCTCTACATTTAGCACAATTGGATGGTACCAACTATTATTTGCATGGAATGGTTGTTTTTTGTGATGAAGATAGTAATGATACGTACGCTCGGTAGCATCAAAACGCGCATGGGCATCCGAGGCCACTTCCAGAATTTGTTCAATAGCAATATCAGCTGGTAGCATGTAATTTAATTTATATTGCAATTGCTCTATAGTCATTATTGGCTTCAAGTCCACATGGAAAAAAGACTGTTTGGCATGTACACCTGCATCCGTTCTTCCACAGCCTGTGATTTCTATTTTTTCGTTGGAGTAAATTTGACTCAAGCGATTTTCAATTTCTTCTTGGATAGTCTTAGCATTGGGCTGTATTTGCCAACCCGAATAGTTTGTTCCGTCGTAAGAGCATTCAAAAAAATATCGCTTCATGGGACAAAAGTATGAAAAAAATTGAGGAGAGTGTAAATTAGCAGCAATGGAGATTTAACTGTAAAGGGCGCAGAGGTTTGGCGCAAAGGGCGCGGAGTTTTTTTTTGAAACACATAGGCACATAGGGAACATAGGGGTGATAGCGTAGTGTTCTTTTAACACATAGGTACATAGGGAACATAGTCCTTTTTCTATGTGTTCTATGTTCATTTCAACAAGTTCAATGCAGGTCTATGTGTTTGATATTTATTATTCGTTGTTCATTAAACACATAAGTACATAGGGAACATAGGTTTTCTGCTATGTGTTCTATGTATCTATGTGTTTAATTATTCGTTCAACATATAGGTGCATGGGCGTAGAGAGTTTTTGGAACACATAGGCACATAGGGATTAGAGGTTTTTTTGTAAGTGAAATAGAAATATAAATTATTTTACAGTTTTTAGTATCGCGAAAAACAAAGTGATAAATTTGACGTCGATGGTTTAACAATAACAATTGTCATTGCATAGAAATAGTTGTTAAATGAAAGGTTTTATAGTCTTTTGGTGTGTTTTACTCTTTTACGTCGTTTTTAACGATAAAGATTATGCTATTGAATCAAGCATTGTTACAAAAACAGAAACACAAAACCAAGTTGATGAAAATGCTTTTCATTTATTTCCAATTCCTATTCAAACGACTATCTTTGAATCAGAATCTTTAGTTATATATGCTAGTTTACTTCCTACATTACAAAGTGGAGGGCTAATTCAAAAACTTATGAATAACACAAAATTGATATCGTTTTCTCAAGAACTACCTAAGAAATTCAAATGGATCAATTGGATTATACTCCTACCTATTATCGTGTGGCCTTTCGTTTTCTTTTTCAGTATCTTTATTTTTGATGACCCTAATGCAAATCCTACAAAAGCTTGGTTACTCTTCTGCGCTATCAATGCATACCCCTTATATCTATTCGTTTTATTCGAATTAAACGCCCGATTGTACCTGAAATCCAATGCCGCTGGCTACATACTTCCCTTACTTACATTGGGGACTATTTTATTCATCATAGGGAATATATATTACTCAGAAAAAAAAGCTGTAAGAGCACGTGAGGCTAAGGAACAACTTCGGAGAGATGCTGGATATATAGGGAATTGTGACAGTTATAAAATTATAGATAAGGTGGTGTATTATTATGAAGACACTCTTGTAAACGCTGATGCTGCTTCGTTTGAATTTATTAACTGTAATTTTGGTAAAGACAAAAACACTGCCTATAAAGGAATAGACCCCATCTTGAATAGTCACCCGGAGTCTTTTGTAATGATCGATTTTAAATGGCAAAAAGATGATTATAGGTACTATTTTAAAGGGAAAGCTCTGGAAGACATCGATTATCCTTCATTTGAAATTCTTAACATTGGATATGCCAAGGATAAAAACAAGGTGTATTTTGGAAATAACGTCGTGGAAGACGCAGATCCACAAACTTTTAAGGTTAACATAATTACTGGAATAGGAGTCGATGGTTTGAAAGAATTTAAAGATGGTATCTGGAGAAATAAACCATAGAAAAACTTAGTTTTACTCTTTGGATCTCTGACTGTTGTGAACAAAACTTGGCCCTTATTATTAAAAGAACAGAATAAAAACATCATATTTAAATAATGAAAGTAACAGAACAAAAAATAGTTGAGTGGTTTTTAAGAATTGCCATCAGCATTGGTTTTCTTTCGGCTGTAGCTGATAGATTTGGATTATGGAAGGCCGAAATATCCGCCTGGGGAAACTGGGATAGTTTTATTTCATATACTCACTTATTGAGTCCGTGGGCTCCTAGTTCTATCATTGGAATAGTTGGCGGTCTGGCAACTTTCTTAGAGGTGTTTTTTGCTGTTATCTTACTGACAAACTATAAGACTTCCTTCTTTGCAAAAGGTGCTGGATTTTTATTGCTCACTTTTGGACTTTCAATGGCTTTATTTGTGAATGTAAAGGCTCCTTTGGATTATTCAGTTTTTATGGGTAGTGCGAGTGCTTTTGCGTTGGGGTATATGACGAAGGGTGGAAAGTAAGCACAGGGCGTAATTAACCGCAAAGGACGCGGAGGTTTGACGCGGAGGGCGCGGAGTTTTTTTTTTAAACACATAGGTACATAGGGAACATAGTCCTTTTTCTATGTGTTCTATGTTCATTTCAACAAGTTCAATGCAGGTCTATGTGTTTGATATTTATTATTCGTTGTTCATTAAACACATAAGTACATAGGGTTTTCCATATCCAATCAACAAGTAATTAACAATAATTCAACAGCTTGTTAAAAAGTTTTGAACAAAACTAGCTATTTCCATTTTGGGATATCTTCAAAGTTCTTACCTTCATCTTTCAAATTAATTATTCATGAAAGTTCATTTTATAGCCATTGGAGGAAGCGCTATGCATAATTTAGCTATTGCTCTTTCCAGAAAAGGTATAAACGTTACAGGTTCAGATGACGAGATTTTTGAGCCTTCACGTGGTAGATTAGAAAGACAGGGGATTTTGCCTCAAACTATTGGTTGGAATACTGACCTGATTACTTCTGACTTAGATGCTGTCATTTTAGGAATGCATGCACGAGAGGATAATCCAGAACTGATTCGAGCTAAGGAACTAAATATTCCCATTTTCTCCTATCCTGAATATTTATATGAACAATCAAAAGATAAAATCAGAATCGTTATCGGTGGTTCTCATGGAAAAACGACAATTACTTCCATGATTTTACATACGCTCAAGAATTTGGATTTTCCAGTAGATTACATGGTAGGTGCGCAATTAGAGGGTTATGATTGTATGGTAAAATTGACCAATGAAAGTAAATACATCATTTTAGAAGGTGATGAATATTTGAGTTCTCCCATAGATAGACGACCTAAATTTCATTTATACCAGCCCAACATCGCTTTATTAAGCGGAATTGCTTGGGACCATATTAACGTCTTCCCTACTTTTGAAAACTATGTGGAACAGTTTGATATATTCTGTCAACTGATTAGCGAAGGCGGAACACTTGTTTACAACAGCGAGGATGAAAATATTTGTAAAGTTGCTGAAAAACAGAAAGGAAGAATAGAACTTATTCCTTACAGCACCCCCTCCTATTCCTCTGTTGAAGAAGGAACTATTTTCCATTATAACAAGAAGGATTTTCCTTTAAAAATATTTGGACAACACAACCTTCAAAACCTCGTAGGTGCTATGAATATTGCTAAATCTATAGGGATTGCAGAAGAAAATTTCTTAGAAGCAATGGCTGATTTTACGGGTGCTGGAAAAAGATTAGAAAAAGTCAGTGAAACCAAAGAACGTATAGTCTTTAAAGATTTTGCTCATTCACCTTCCAAATTAAAGGCTACCACAAAAGCAGTAAAAGAACAATTTTCTTCTCGTAAATTGGTTGCCTGCATGGAATTACACACCTTTTCCTCGCTTAAAAAAGAGTTTTTGCCACAGTATAAAAATGCAATGACAGAAGCAGATAAAGCAATCGTATATTTTAATCCAAAAGTAGTTGAACATAAAAAACTAACCCCCATAACAAAAGAAGAAGTGTTACAAGCTTTTGGGAATAATATCGAAGTAGCAAATGAAACGCAAGAAGTTTTACAATTCATCGAGCGAGAAAGTACTGAAAATATGGTTTTATTGATGATGAGTTCAGGGAATTTTGATGGAATAGATTATACTGAGTTATAAAAACTCATTTTAAATCTATAATATTTAGAGTAATTGTTGAATTTATTAGCTTGTTTATAAATAGATAAAGACATATTCATCTAAAACTTTTAAATAGTAACTAAAAACCACCTAATTTCTATTGAGAACACATTGAAATGGATTGTAACGGGAAGGAAAAAAACCTAAATCTTATCGAAAATGTTGATCGTTAGGACGCACCTTATATTTTAACGAAGAGAGGACGAACTAAAAACTGCTAATAATGGAAGAAGTTCCGTAGCTTTAGCGGAGGAAATCACTGACATTATCAGTTTTTAGGAGTATTCTCAAGGAAAAATATACAGCGCTAGTCCCGTACATCTGTCGGGATTTTTTGTTTCTTTTTTTGGGCAATGCAAAAAAAGAAAAATAGAACCCTACTCCTCCCCGCTTGTAAATGTAAATTTATTCGGGCTTACTATATTCGATTTTACGGCATACATGACAAGTCCTGCTGTATTTTTAGTACCCAGTTTAGTCATAATGTTTTTGCGATGTGTGTTCACTGTATGCTGACTCAGGTGGAGATATTCTGCGATTTCTACGTTGGTACTTCCCTCAGCGATGTACTTTATAATTTCCATTTCCCGTTCAGAAAGCATAACAGGGGCACAAGAAAAATTTTTGACATCTAAGTGTTCAACGTCGATAGAATGGCGACGGATAGTATCCATAATTTTACCGCAAAAGAACTTATTTCCGGCATAAGTTTCCTTAACTGAATCCAGAATTTCTCCCCTATCGCAATCTTTCTTAATATAGCTAGCAACACCTGATTTTAATGCTTCCATGAGTACAGTTGGATTTTGTTCTGGAGTGATGGCTACTATTTTTAAATGTGGGTTTTTCTTTAGAATTTCTGGAACTACATCTAAGGTATAATTGGGTGATGTATAGTCTAAAACTACCAAATCAACTGATTTTGAGCAAACTAAATCGTATAATTCAGCTTCTGAATTAGCTTCACCAACTAATTCAATTGCAGCATCAGAACTTAAGATGGTATGTAATCCAATACGGACAATTTCATTACTATCTGCAATCACAACTTTCATGATGCAAATATACAATTAATCTTTCTTAATTAGAATGGTTTTAAATAAAGAATAATCATTTACATCTTTATCCATTGAAATTTTAAAACTTTTTCATTCATTTTAATGGAAATAATATAGTTTCCTGCGGTCAAATGTTGAACATTCAATTTCGTTAAATCACCCTCTTCATACTTTTTAACAAGCTTACCATCCGCACTATATATTTCTACTCCAGTAATAATTTCATTTTGAATAGAAATATTCAAATAATCACGAGTTGGGTTTGGATAAATGAAAATGTTTTCTGCATCAAAAGAAGATAATCCCGAAGGTTCTGACGCCATGAATCTAAATCCATCTGAAGAACTCTCCTCTACTAATCCAGCACCATTAACAGCTCTAATAGTGAAGAAATATAATTCATCTAAAACAAAATTACCTGAACTAATTGTAGCGCTTTGTCCTCCTAAAACTGGAGACCAATTAATAATATCATCACTTCCAGGACTAGTACCAATCGCATATTCAAAATTTGAGACACCTGAGTTTGGATCATCTGCATTCCAGAAAGAGCTTGCAGTAAGTAATCCTACATAAATAGTATCTAAATCGGTATTCAAATCGCCATCGTTCACAAAGTCAAATACGGGAGCTGTCCAGTCAACATTAAACAACAAAGAATCCACTTCTGAAATACGGTTAGCTGTATTAGTAGATAAGGTTCGAACTAGCCCTGCTGCTTGGGTAGGCGAAGGATTTTGGTATCTCATATCGTTGGTAGCTGCGGGACCAACAAGTACATCAACTTGTGGAAATCTAGAGCGATACACTCTCAGATTATCAATTTCGTATGTACAATTTCCACTTCTAAAAGAAATATAATCTCCTGTAGCAATTGGTGTTGGATCCGTCCAAGAAGCAGCCAACTCATCATTTACATATACAAGTAATTCTCCAGTAATTCGATCAAAAATCACTTTGTAATTATACCAAGTATTTGCAAGCACGGTGTAGGAAAGATTTACTTTTAAAGAAAGTACATCATTCTCAACTTTATAGATTTGAATTTCTTCGTTTCCTGGATTTGATGCAGCATCAGGTCTAAAATACACCAAATAAGAATTTCCTCTGTTTTCCGCCGTTGGATCATCACTAAAGATATGAATACCAGCTCTTCTATTAGTTCCAGAGCCACTAATCTTACCTTTCCAAGCATATATATGTGTATTAGATAAGCTTTGAGTCAAGGAAGCATAAATATTAGTATTCCCTTCACTCTCATTGGTTTGTTTTAGGTTTGTTCCTTCCGACCAAGTTCCATTTTCAATAGTCCAATCGCTGTGAATACTTCCATCGTTAAAATCCTCTGTAAAAAATCCTCTAGTAGCATTGGAACGCCATTCAGTCCCATCAAAATCAGCTACATTGTAAAAATTCTTTTTCAAACTTGAATTTGGTGCTGAGTCATCAAAGGTTTGTTCAAAGTCTTCTGTTTTCCAGCCTGGATTTGCATTAACAAGGGAAATAGGATCATCTAAAACAACATTACATGTATAATTTAATTTAAATCCTTGTGCGGTAGTTGCACCATCCGAAGTGAATTTAAGGGTAAAAGCACCACCAGTCGTTGTAAAAGCAGCTGGTGCATTTGTTCCTGTAAACGGACTTCCTGGCACTTGAGGAGCACCTGTAGAAGTTCCATCATAAATATAAAGATAATCATACCCTTGTTCAATATCCATAGACTGAATATCTATCGTAATATTAGAAGCTCCCGCAGGTGCAATTGTGTAGCTATAATTTTCTTTGTCATAATATGGTTTATTCGGTCCACCACCAATATCATAAAGAGTTCCGCTACAAGGCACTTGATAGCAATCTGTCATATAATCACTGATGGCGTTCCAGAAATCAGGATATCCATCGTCAAAACCAAGGGCCCACATTCCCATACCACCGATATCTCTTTTACGAATAAAATCTAAACGTTCACGCATATCATTTTCTTCGGTGATGAAACACTGACGAGGATTACCACCTGAGTAATAATTATAATATGTACTACGAGTATCCGCAGCAAAATTTCGATTGGCTGTAGAATAGTATCCATTGGCATTATCTTTTACAGTTGAATAAACTACAGAAACTGCTGTTCCAGAAACAGTTGATGCGGGTAACGGAAATCCAGTTACTTGCCAAGATCTTCCATAGTAAGGAAGTGCTAATACCAATTTCTCTTTTGGTACTCCAAGATTTAAATAATAAGTAACCGATTTCGAATGTGAATAATTATACGTGCTTCCAAAATGAAATAAAGGATCAGAAGGCCCTGTAGTGGAGCTGCCACTGTAATAATAGTCATACCCCATGATACAATATAAATCAATGTATTGATTTAAACTAGGAACATCAAAAATACTACTCCATTCAACCGCATAAAGAGCTACAGATAGCTGTGCATTTGGTATCGCAGTTTTTAATTGAGTTGAAAGATTAGCGACAAAATTCTTAAAAGGCGTTTTATGACTAGCAGTCATCCCCTCAAAATCTAGATTAACGCCTGTTGCACCTCTATTTTGAAGTAAAGTAATGACATTTGTAATAAAGGTTTGCTGTGCCGTAGGGCTATTAAAGAAAGTGGTATGATCACTAAACAAAGTTACACACAAATTTACACGTACACCATGATTTAAGGCTTCAGTCACCACATTTGCAGTAGAGAAACTATGGGTAGAATTTGCATTACCTGTGCTCGGATTTAATTCATAACTAAAATAAGAGAGATCTGTAAGTAAATCCCATTGATAATTATTCTCTTTTCCATTACTCCAGTATGGATGCCATCCAAAAACAACTTTATTGGTATTACATGTTGCTCGATCGTAAAGAGGTGTAGCTCTTGGAACATGGTTTTCTTCATAATAAACGCCGTCTTTCCCTAAGGAATTATAATATTCTAATTGTTCTTGTTGAATAGACGTATAATGAACTTGCCCTACTGAATAGAATGAATAGCAAAAGAAGATTGCGATAAATGCATTTTTCATAAATAGTAATTAAATTCTATAACAAAGATAGCATTTTTTACTTCTTAGCATTCAAGAATTTTTCTAATCTTCTTTCTATGGTCTTATGAACTAATTCAGCATCTTTTTCTGCTAATTTTTTACCAAAAGAGACTGTCTTTCCATAATACTGAAATTGAATTCTATCAGTACCTCTAACCCATGGAGAATCATCGTAGGCTCGTTGGATAGAAGTTTCTTTTAGTGTAATCAATCTTAATTTAGATATATTTTCTATAAAATATTGTTTTACAGTTCCATATTTTCCAGTAGCTTTTTTAATACGAATACAAGTTTCATCCAACTTAATATATTCTTTTCCCCAAAAGAGAAACAAAATAGTACGAGCAATACGGATAGCAAAATACAACCAAAACATTAAGAAGATAAACAACATCAGCTGTTCATTCTGATTATACCCATGAAAAAATTGGCTAATTACATACGTTCCTATGAGCAACCAAGCAAATAACCAGGAAATAATCAAATATTTTTTCCACCCTAATTTTGGTGGATAAATAACAAAACTGATACTATCTTGATTATCTTGAAAGCTAACTCTATCTCCTATCCACTTCATAATATTGCAAAGATAATTTAATTCATAAGGCGAATATTACTAACCGCCTTTTCTTTTAGTTGGATAACCTTTTTTTGTAAGAATCTCTATGATTTTATCTCGAAAATTGCCTTGTACTAATATATCCCCATCTTTAACAGTCCCTCCAACTCCACATGCAGATTTTAAATCTTTAGCTAAGGATTTTAAATCATTCTCTGTTCCAACGAACCCCTCAATTAAGGTAACTTCTTTTCCATTACGTTGTTTTCTATCTATAGAAACATATAGCAATTGTTCTTTTGCGGGTAACGTTTCCTCTTCTTCATACTCTTCCTCCTTTTCGTAATTGAAATTTGGATTAGTGCTATAAACTACATTCTTAAACTTTTCTTTTTTCACTGAATTTTATTTTGAGTCTATATGTAACAATTCAAAAAGTCTATCCTTTGATTTTTGATTTTTTTCTGAATAAAATGCTTTTTTAATATACGATTTTTCCTTTGTGGTTAAGTGCCAAGATAAAGATATCTTTTCATCGGGTCTTTCCCTCAAATTAAATGAAACAATATCAATAGGATAATCAACAGCTCGAATTAAAGCTGAGAACATTTCATCTTGATCAAAGTCTTGAACCCTAGGGAAGTTTCCATACATATTTCCAAAAGGCAAGAATAAACGGTCAATTACTCCAATGTTTTTGTATGAATTCTTTTCGCTTTCAACCAGCGTTTTTTCTTTATCGCGAATTTTAACCACAATTACCCCACTGGTATTTTCTTTAATCCACTGACGAAGAGACAATAGATAACGCACTGAGATTTTAGAGCCGTAATTATCTCTAATTCCCGCATCCATCACATGCATTGACGGGCGAGTTGGCATAGATACCATAGGCATAATATATGGAAAAGTCGAACTCATACGTAAAACAGAAGTAAAACGAATCTTCTCAGGATGATTATTTCTGAAAAAACGAAGATATTCAATATTTTCGACTTGAGGAGACAGGCCCACCTCATCATCTAAGCCATTCGTTGCTTGTAAGTACCCATGATATTGCGCCCCAATAAGTAAAATTCTTCCATCATTGACGATAGTTGGAGCAAAAATCATGGTTGGTATTTCAGCTGATTTCTCTGGCTGGCGATAATCTCCCAATCGTTTATCAAAACCACCTCCTAAATTATTCAACAACTCTTGTTCAAACGCATATCCCCTATCTTTGCTATATTCAATTCCATCAATATTTACTTTTTGAAAACGGAAAAGGATATCGCTAGTTGAAAAGGCAAAAGAGATACGATTTAGCATATCTTTAGACATATTATCAAGATATTCCCAATCTAATCTATCATCAATATACATTTGATTTTCTTGCAAAACTAATTCTCGATAATAAGAAGCCCCTACCATTCCACCAGAAGCTCCAGTAATCATTTGGATATTCTTGTATATTTTTTTATCGGAAAGACTATCTAACTCTCGTAAAACGTTGACAGTCCACATAGCACTTCTCAATCCTCCTCCACTTGTATTTATAAGAATCAACTTAGGCTTAGTATCTCCTGTCCTTTTCTTCCAATTATTTAAGGTTTTCAAATAATTAGAATAATCTTGTTTGATAATTTTTTCAGAATACTTCATTCTTTGTATTGAAGTACTTGTATAATCCACCAATTTATTCTTGGTATAAGTTAAACCAAAAGCATAACTCTTAAATTGAAAATAATCGGTTGATGTACTGATATAATTAACTCCTAAAAATAAAAGTAGAATTATAGGATAGGTCCACATTCTAAACCAAGAATAGAAGGCACTAACCAGCATCACAACAATAGTAAGTATCATCAATATACTTACTCCCGCAGGAACTTGAAAAAAAACAGAGTCTCTAAACAAGCCAACGGAAAAGAAAGATATAACAAGTAAGATTTCAAAAACTGAAGCATTGATATGATTCTGGGTGAACACCTTATTTAAGATACCTATATCATAGTGGGCATAGCTACGAGACTGCCTTACCTTTAGGAATGTTGTAAAATAGTAATAAGTTTCATCATGATTCTTTAAAAAGGATTTATACCAAGGTGTATTACGGTGTAACGATGCATGAATATTACTTGTAGTTTTTTTCTTAAGAGGCTTTGGTGCATTCCCTGACATTTTTTTTATGTCCTTATTTGTCGGTAAAAAATAGAGTGAGGCAATAATAATAAATAAGAACAAACCTAAAAGAAGTCCCATGATATAACTGGCTAATTCACCTGTTGTAATATACTCTTGCCTACTTTGAAATAGGTATATATTTACACAAAGATTAATCACAAAAACAGCTGGAATTATTCCATTATTCACCATAAACTTATAGAAAGGATGAGCTAACGTTGCTAGAAATGGGAATTTTGGTCCTAACTGAATGTAGCTATATATCTCAAAAGCCATAATAAAACCACCTAGCCCGGCTCCCAACAGCAGAAAAGATACAAAATCTGTTTTTCCTAAATATTCAGGAGAAAGAAATAAATATGGCAAACCATATTGAGCTCCAATTACATAGTTTATTATACCAAAAATGAAAAACCAGAAAAATAATACAAATAGATTATGCTTTACCTGTAAAAACAACAAGTGCAGAGGAAAAAATGTACGAATGAATTTAAATATTTTAGACATCTTTTCTTTCATATTTATCTATTACGTTCCTTTTATAAAAATGTTTAAGAAAAATTAAGTTATGTTAAATATACAATTATCTATTGATTAACTGCAATAAAATCAGAAACAAAATAAGAAAGCACTTTCCCTACAATTCTACGTTCAAAATCGTCACTAGGTGCTCCTTCCGGTATATGTAAGTAAGCACAGTTTTCAATTTTAGCCATAGTTCTTACATAAAATCTTCCTGTATCTATACTTATCCCAACTGGAGAAAACGCACTACTTGGCATAAACTCAATAGTATCCATATCTAATTCAACACCAACTGGAACAGATGTATTGAGTTGAGCTTGCAACTGATTAATATCCTCGAAAAAATCTCGCTGACGCATCAAATAATCTTCATAAAAGGTGTAATAATGGTTATCCCTTTGCAAATCGTTTAGTATTTGCTGACTATTATACCGTTGATGTAATCCCAATACAAAATATTTATTCATAAAACCATCTTTAAAGCTATATGAAAAAGCATTTCCCGAGTGTCTTCCCTCCAGCAATCGATAATCAGCGTGTGCATCCAAATTTATTACATTGATTTTTTGTTTCCACCTCTCAAAGGAGAATTTAATTAATGGATACGCATTATTATGTCCTCCACCAATCACAATAGGAATTTGACCTTCTAATACGTATTCTCTTAGCAAGTTAACAATAAAATCATCTAACTCTTCTACCTTTTCTCGCAAATTAGAAGTTAAATTTTGTTTACATTTCACACTACCTAATATATGTACTCCATCAGTAGGCATCGTCGAATTTGCTTGCATATTTAGAAAAAAACCTAGAAATGCAGAGAAGCCATTTTCCGCTCCTCCTCTACCCAGATTTGCTCGTGGCCCAATACTTTCTTCTATACCTATAATTATATATTTAGCCTCATTACGAGTCGCCAACTTTTGACCAATTTTGGTTTCACCATCGCGCTCGGACAATAAAGTCAACAATTGTTTATTATTCCATGCTACAAATTCAAAGCTCTGTGATTCTTCCATATATTATAAGGTATATTTCTTTAATAATTGTATAAATTGATCGGGAGGGGCAATAGGGCGCATTGTTTCCTTCTTCACAAAAATAAGTGTAGTAGTTGCTTCTGAAATCACCTCTCTGCGTTCATTCAAAATGAGATATTCGAAGTTTAAACGTACGCCATCTAAACTACTAATTTTAGTAACTACAGTTAATAAATCATCATAAAAGGCAGGGCGTATATACTTCACATTAAATGTAGAAACTGGGAGCATATATCCCTCGTCTTCCAAATCCTTGTAAGACATACCAATCTCTCTCATAGTTTCCACACGTCCTACTTCAAAATATTGCGCATAATTACCATAATAACAGTACCCCATTTGATCTGTTTCCCCATAACGAACTCGCACTTTCGTTTCTGATTGATATATATAACTTCTTGATTCCAAAAAAAATATTTTATTTTTGATAAAATTAAAAAAAGAATCAATATATTAGAGCGCTAACATAAAGCATTTTTCTATATAGTATAAGTAATAAGGAAAATCGTTTAAAATAAAATTAAATTTGAATTAAGCAAATAAAGAATGAAACATTTTCTATTCTTTTTAACAAGTATTTTTTTTTAGAAAGTCAATACCTTTTTAATTTTTTTTTTAACTTTTTTTTGTAAATATTTGCCCTGATGATAAAGCAACCAATTTTATCAAGATAAAAGAAAAGAATAGAAACTAAATTTAACATAATAACTATAAACGACTTAAACTAATTCAATGAGCCAACTACACGAAGAAAAATGGAACGCCTGTCTAAAAGTAATTAAGGACAATCTACCAATACAAGCTTTTAAAACTTGGTTCTCTCCTATCGTACCTGTTAAATTAGAAAATGACATTCTAACTATTCAAGTACCTTCTCACTTCTTTTATGAATGGTTAGAAGAACACTATATAGGTTTATTAAAAAAAGTAATCAAAAAAGAATTAGGAAGTGAAGGGCGATTAGAATATAGTATTATTATGGAAAAGAATACGCCTAATGCCACTCCATACACAGTGCGTATCCCTACATCAAACAATAGCTCGTTAAAAAATGCTCCAATATCAGTTCCTGCTGCCATTGGAGAACAACATATTAAAAATCCATTTGTAATCCCTGGTCTTAAAAAAATAAATGTAGATGCCAATTTAAATTCATCTTATACTTTTGAAAATTTTGTAGAGGGAGATTGTAACCGACTAGCTCGTTCTGCCGGTTATGCAGTAGCTCAAAATCCGGGTGGAACTGCTTTCAATCCATTACTTATTTATGGTGGAGTTGGTTTAGGAAAAACACACTTAGCTAATGCTATTGGCATTAAAATTAAAAATGATTTTCCTAATAAGACTGTCCTTTATGTAAACTCTGAGAAATTTGTTCATCAATTTATTGATGCAATCAAGAATAACACAACCAATGATTTCATACATTTCTATCAAATGATGGATGTTTTAATTATTGACGATGTTCAATTCTTTTCAGGAAAAGAAAAAACTCAAGATGTATTCTTCCATATTTTCAATCATTTACACCAAAATAAGAAACAGATTATCTTAACTTCAGATAAAGCTCCTGTAGATATTGAAGGAATGGAACAGCGCTTATTAAGTCGCTTAAAATGGGGATTATCAGCTGATTTACAAGCGCCTGAACTGGAAACTAGGATTGCCATTTTAGAAAAGAAAATGTACGGAAGTGGTATTGAATTGCCAAAAGAAGTAGTTGACTACTTAGCTTATAGCATTAATACCAACGTTAGAGAAATTGAAGGAGCTTTAAATTCTTTAGTTGCACAAGCTTCTCTTAACAAAAAAGCAATTACTTTAGATTTAGCTAAAAGTATGATTGACAAATTTGTAAAGAATACTGCTCGTGAAATTTCAATTGAATACATACAGAAAGTTATTAGTGATTATTTCGACATAGAAATAGAGGTATTGAAATCCAAAACGAGAAAACGAGAAATCGTTCAAGCTAGACAAATTGCTATGTACTTCTCCAAAAAGATGACTAAATCTTCCCTAGCTAATATTGGCGCTCATTGTGGAGGAAAGGATCACGCCACTGTTCTCCATGCATGTAGAACTGTTGACAACTTAGCAGAGACGGATAAACAATTCAAAGCTTATTTAGTTGACCTAGAGAAAAAATTGACTATGCAATAAGATATAATATCAATCATAAAAAGCGAGAAAATTTTCTCGCTTTTTTATTTTTGACTTATCGTATTTCTTATATAAGAAACCATTACAATAATAATTATAAATTAAAATATAACTCATTAATGGTCAATTAACTATGCGTGCTTAATACATGTTAATAACTTTTATCTAAAATATTTTATACTAGAGGCAACTAGCAGTACATTTATTCGTCTTATTCGCAGAATAAGAGCAAACAACTCATATAACATGCTATAAACTAATACACTATATGAAACATATTTCTGAATCTAATAACCTTCAATCTAAATGGATTTCATTTGCAAGTCTATTCAGATTGAATACATTTTCTATTGTCTTTTCTTTAATTTTTGGACTATATTTTTACAATCTAAACAAAATCTACGGACAAGGGGAAACATGTACCAACCCTATAAATATTACTAGTTTACCATTTAATGCTTCGGGAAATACTTGTAATTACGGAAATGATTACAGTGGTTATAATGTGCCTCCCACAGCACCTGGAGCAGTTACTAATGGAACTGGGGCAACCTTTTATTTAGATGGTTATGACGTTGTTTACGCTATTACCCCATCATCTTCTGGAACTATCACCATTAATACTTCTGGAATGGGAAATTGGGTTGGATTATGGGTTTTCACAGGTTGCCCTTTCTCTTCCACGGTAGGATACCATACAGATATATCCGGACCTAATTTAAGTATTCCCAATTTAAATGTGACAGCCGGTGTTACTTATTATATAGTTATTTCAACTTGGCCGTCACCAGATTGTACACCCTATAATTTAAATGTAACTGGAACAGTAAATTTTACTCCTTGTTCTGGAACACCATCTGCTGGAACATTAGCAAATGCTTCCATATCAACATGCCCAAATTCACCTATACAATTATCGGTTAGTGGCAGTTCATCTGGTCTAGGAATAAGTGGGGTTTGGCAATCCTCACCACATGGATTGAATACTTGGACGGATATACCTGGTTCTCAAAATCAACCGAATTTTCCTATAACCACTGGCAATTCAGATATGGATTATAGATACGTTATTTATTGTTCAAATTCTGGTCAATACGGTTACTCATCTGTCATGGTTGTTACGATTGATTGCTCCTTTGACTCTCCCGGTTGTCCCGAAGTCAATATTGATCCAGGAAGTTTAACAATTACTGGTAATCAAATTAGCATTCCTTGTGGACAAAATACTGCTACACTCACTGCAGATTATTTAAAAACGGGTGCGACAAATTCCTATTCTGTTAATGCAATTGGATATAATCCTCCTTTTCCTTTTACTGGAGGTGCAGGATCTACTAATATTAATTCAGATGATATATGGTCTAGTACAATAGATTTAGGTTTTGATTTTTGTTTTTATGGAAAAACCTATAACAAAGCTTTAGTCGGGTCAAATGGTGCTGTTACATTTAGCATTGATGGAGTGGTTCCTGGCGGATACTATACTCCAGGAAGTTGGGAGGGATACAATACCTCAGGATTAATTCCAACTAATGGGGGAGATAATGGACCACATTTAGCCGCTATTATGGGGGTATTTCAAGATACGTATCCTAACGCTTTCGATAACTACCCCGATTGGTCTATTAATTATCAGGTATTAGGAGCTGCTCCATGTAGAATGTTAGTTGTTAATTTTTATAAGTTAGCTCAATTTGATTGTGAAACAAGTGTTGGCCCTCAAACCTATCAAATTGTCATTTATGAAACTACAAATGTAATAGATGTCTATGTGAAGGATAGAACTCCATGTACAACATGGCCAAGCTCTACAACGCCAGGTGCAGGGATTTTAGGAATTCAAAACGAAACAGGTACACAAGGTATTGCTGCTCCAGGTAGAAATACTGGAGCATGGACCGCACATAATGAAGCTTGGAGATTTATCCCTAATGGTAGCCCAAATTATACATTTGGCTGGTATGATGCCAGTAATAACTTAATTTCTACCAACGACCAAATCACTGTTGGCCCAGGAACCTACACAGCAAGAATTGTCTACCAAAGTTGTTATGGATTAGATATTACTGATGAACAAACAGTTACAGTAATAAAAGAAACTGATGTTGATGCTGCGAGTGTTGTTGATTTACATAAGTGTGAAGAAACAGCAGGTAGTGGAAAAGCACATTTTGATCTAACAGTTAATAGTAGCAATGCAATAGGTTCAAACAATCCTAGCGACTATACAATTGATTTTTATAATAGTCAAGCAAATGCTAATGCTGGTGGAGCAACTGGAAAACTAACTCCTTATACTAACTATCTTAATACTTCTAACCCTCAAACAGTTTGGCTTAGAATATCAAAAAATTCAAACCCTAGTTGTTTTGATGTCATAAGTTTCCAGTTAATTGTTGACCCTATGGTAAATCCTACCTTCACTAATCCTGGTCCAATTTGTCAAGGGGGAACATTCACGCTTCCAACAACTTCAAATAATGGTATTACAGGAACATGGTCTCCGGCTATTAATACAAATGCTACAACTACGTATACATTTACGCCTTCTGCTGGTCAATGTGCCAACACAGCTACAATGCAGGTTACCGTAAATCCAAAGGTTACTCCTACCTTCACGCAAGTTGCAGCCATTTGTCAAGGGGGAACATTCACGCTTCCAACAACTTCAAATAATGGTATTCCAGGAACATGGTCTCCAGCTATTAATACAAATGCTACAACTACGTATACATTTACGCCTTCTGCTGGTCAATGTGCCAACACAGCTACAATGCAGGTTACCGTAAATCCTAATCCTACATTTACAGTTGCTGGAATTGATCCTACAACTTGTAACGGTACAGGGTCTATCACTATTAGTGGACTTACCCCTAGTACTTCTTACGATGTAACTTATAACGGAGTTGGCCCTGTTTCCATGACAACTGATGCTTCTGGTAATATCGTAATCTCCGGACTTGCAAGTGGTACATACACTGGATTTACACTTACATCAGGTGCTGGATGTTCTACTACTGTTGGAACTTCGGTTACCCTTACAGCGCCTGCTGCTCCAAGTGTAAGTGCTACTGGCGGAACAATGTGCGTAGGTGGTAGTGTGACTATATCTGCTAGTGGTTTACCTACTGGGGGAACTTATTCTTGGGATAATGGTGCTGGAACAAATGCTACAGCTACAGTGAGTCCAGCTTCTACCACTCCTTACGTAGTAACATATACTTTAAACGGATGTACTTCTACTGCTACTGCAAACGTAACTGTAAATCCTCTTCCTACTGTAAGTGCTGGTGCTAACCAAACTGTTTGTGAAGGAACTGCTGTTACCCTTTCTGGTTCTGGAGCCGTGACTTACACTTGGGATAACAGTGTCAATGATGGCACTCCATTTACTCCTGCTGTAGGAACTGTAACTTATACCGTTACCGGAACAGATGCAAACGGTTGTGTAAACACCGCTACAGTGGATGTTACCGTAAATCCTAATCCTACATTTACAGTTGCTGGAACTGATCCTACAACTTGTAACGGTACAGGGTCTATCACTATTAGTGGACTTACCCCTAGTACTTCTTACGATGTAACTTATAACGGAGTTGGTCCTGTTTCCATGACAACTGATGCTTCTGGTAATATCGTAATCTCCGGACTTGCAAGTGGTACATACACTGGATTTACACTTACATCAGGTGCTGGATGTTCTACTACTGTTGGAACTTCTATTACTCTTACTGCGCCTGCTGCTCCAAGTGTAACAGCTACAGGTGGAACAATGTGTGTAGGTGGTAGTGTGACTATATCTGCTAGTGGTTTACCTACTGGGGGAACTTATTCTTGGGATAATGGTGCTGGAACAAATGCTTCTGCTACAGTGAGTCCTGCTTCTACCACTCCTTACGTAGTAACATATACTTTAAACGGTTGTACAGCAACAGCTACTGCAAACGTAACTGTGAATCCTCTTCCTACTGTAAGTGCTGGTGCTAACCAAACTGTTTGTGAAGGATCTGCTGTTACGCTTTCTGGTTCTGGAGCCGTGACTTACACTTGGGATAACAGTGTCAATGATGGCACTCCATTTACTCCTGCTGTAGGAACTGTAACTTATACCGTTACCGGAACAGATGCAAACGGTTGCGTAAACACCGCTACAGTGGATGTTACCGTAAATCCTAATCCTACATTTACAGTTGCTGGAACTAATCCAACGACTTGTAACGGTACTGGGTCTATCACAATTAGTGGACTTACCCCTAGTACTTCTTACGATGTAACTTATAACGGAGTTGGCCCTGCTTCCATGACAACTGATGCTTCTGGTAATATCGTAATCTCCGGACTTGCAAGTGGTACATACACTGGATTTACACTTACATCAGGTGCTGGATGTTCTACTACTGTTGGAACTTCTATTACTCTTACTGCGCCTGCTGCTCCAAGTGTAACAGCTACAGGTGGAACAATGTGTGTAGGTGGTAGTGTGACTATATCTGCTAGTGGTTTACCTACTGGGGGAACTTATTCTTGGGATAATGGTGCTGGAACAAATGCTTCTGCTACAGTGAGTCCAGCTTCTACCACTCCTTACGTAGTAACATATACTTTAAACGGTTGTACAGCAACAGCTACTGCAAACGTAACTGTTAATCCTCTTCCTACTGTAAGTGCAGGCTCTAATCAAACTGTGTGTGAAGGAACTTCTGTTACTCTTTCTGGGTCTGGAGCTGTGACTTACACTTGGGATAACAGTGTCAATGATGGCACTCCATTTACTCCTGCTGTAGGAACTGTAACTTATACCGTTACTGGAACAGATGCAAACGGTTGTGTAAACACCGCTACAGTGGATGTTACCGTAAATCCTAACCCTACATTTACAGTTGCTGGAACTAATCCAACGACTTGTAACGGTACTGGGTCTATCACTATTAGTGGACTTACTCCTAGTACTTCTTACGATGTAACTTATAACGGAGTTGGTCCTGTTTCTATGACTACTGATGCTTCTGGTAATATCGTAATCTCCGGTCTTGCAAGTGGCTCATACACTGGATTTACTGTTGGATCAGGTGCTGGATGTTCTACTACTGTTGGAACTTCTATTACTCTTACTGCTCCTGCTGCTCCAACTGTAACAGCTACAGGCGGAACAATGTGTGTAGGTGGTAGCGTGAATATATCTGCTAGTGGTTTACCTACTGGGGGAACTTATTCTTGGGATAATGGTGCTGGAACAAATGCTTCTGCTACAGTGAGTCCAGCTTCTACCACTCCTTACGTAGTAACATATACTTTAAACGGTTGTACAGCAACAGCTACTGCAAACGTAACTGTGAATCCTCTTCCTACTGTAAGTGCTGGTGCTAACCAAACTGTTTGTGAAGGAACTGCTGTTACCCTTTCTGGTTCTGGAGCTGTGACTTACACTTGGGATAACAGTGTCAATGATGGCACTCCATTTACTCCTGCTGTAGGAACTGTAACTTATACCGTTACTGGAACAGATGCAAACGGTTGTGTAAACACCGATACAGTGGATGTTACCGTAAATCCTAACCCTACATTTACAGTTGCTGGAACTGATCCTACAACTTGTAACGGTACTGGGTCTATCACTATTAGTGGACTTACTCCTAGTACTTCTTACGATGTGACGTATAACGGAGTTGGTCCTGTTTCTATGACTACTGATGCCTCTGGTAATATTGTAATATCTGGTCTTGCAAGTGGCTCATACACTGGATTTACTGTTGGATCAGGTGCTGGATGTTCTACTACTGTTGGAACTTCTATTACTCTTACTGCTCCTGCTGCTCCAACTGTAACAGCTACAGGCGGAACAATGTGTGTAGGTGGTAGTGTGAATATATCTGCTAGTGGTTTACCTACTGGGGGAACTTATTCTTGGGATAATGGTGCTGGAACAAATGCTTCTGCTACAGTGAGTCCTGCTTCTACCACTCCTTACGTAGTAACATATACTTTAAACGGTTGTACAGCAACAGCTACTGCAAACGTAACTGTGAATCCTCTTCCTACTGTAAGTGCTGGTGCTAACCAAACTGTTTGTGAAGGAACTGCTGTTACCCTTTCTGGTTCTGGAGCCGTGACTTACACTTGGGATAACAGTGTCAATGATGGCACTCCATTTACTCCTGCTGTAGGAACTGTAACTTATACCGTTACCGGAACAGATGCAAACGGTTGTGTAAACACCGCTACAGTGGATGTTACCGTAAATCCTAATCCTACATTTACAGTTGCTGGAACTGATCCTACAACTTGTAACGGTACTGGGTCTATCACTATTAGTGGACTTACTCCTAGTACTTCTTACGATGTGACGTATAACGGAGTTGGTCCTGTTTCTATGACTACTGATGCTTCTGGTAATATCGTAATCTCCGGTCTTGCAAGTGGCTCATACACTGGATTTACTGTTGGATCAGGTGCTGGATGTTCTACTACTGTTGGAACTTCTATTACTCTTACTGCTCCTGCTGCTCCAACTGTAACAGCTACAGGCGGAACAATGTGTGTAGGTGGTAGCGTGAATATATCTGCTAGTGGTTTACCTACTGGGGGAACTTATTCTTGGGATAATGGTGCTGGAACAAATGCTTCTGCTACAGTGAGTCCAGCTTCTACCACTCCTTACGTAGTAACATATACTTTAAACGGTTGTACAGCAACAGCTACTGCAAACGTAACTGTGAATCCTCTTCCTACTGTAAGTGCTGGTGCTAACCAAACTGTTTGTGAAGGAACTGCTGTTACCCTTTCTGGTTCTGGAGCTGTGACTTACACTTGGGATAACAGTGTCAATGATGGCACTCCATTTACTCCTGCTGTAGGAACTGTAACTTATACCGTTACTGGAACAGATGCAAACGGTTGTGTAAACACCGATACAGTGGATGTTACCGTAAATCCTAACCCTACATTTACAGTTGCTGGAACTGATCCTACAACTTGTAACGGTACTGGGTCTATCACTATTAGTGGACTTACTCCTAGTACTTCTTACGATGTGACGTATAACGGAGTTGGTCCTGTTTCTATGACTACTGATGCCTCTGGTAATATTGTAATATCTGGTCTTGCAAGTGGCTCATACACTGGATTTACTGTTGGATCAGGTGCTGGATGTTCTACTACTGTTGGAACTTCTATTACTCTTACTGCTCCTGCTGCTCCAACTGTAACAGCTACAGGCGGAACAATGTGTGTAGGTGGTAGTGTGAATATATCTGCTAGTGGTTTACCTACTGGGGGAACTTATTCTTGGGATAATGGTGCTGGAACAAATGCTTCTGCTACAGTGAGTCCTGCTTCTACCACTCCTTACGTAGTAACATATACTTTAAACGGTTGTACAGCAACAGCTACTGCAAACGTAACTGTGAATCCTCTTCCTACTGTAAGTGCTGGTGCTAACCAAACTGTTTGTGAAGGAACTGCTGTTACCCTTTCTGGTTCTGGAGCTGTGACTTACACTTGGGATAACAGTGTCAATGATGGCACTCCATTTACTCCTGCTGTAGGAACTGTAACTTATACCGTTACTGGAACAGATGCAAACGGTTGTGTAAACACCGCTACAGTGGATGTTACCGTAAATCCTAACCCTACATTTACAGTTGCTGGAACTAATCCAACGACTTGTAACGGTACTGGGTCTATCACTATTAGTGGACTTACTCCTAGTACTTCTTACGATGTGACGTATAACGGAGTTGGTCCTGTTTCTATGACTACTGATGCCTCTGGTAATATTGTAATATCTGGTCTTGCAAGTGGCTCATACACTGGATTTACTGTTGGATCAGGTGCTGGATGTTCTACTACTGTTGGAACTTCTATTACTCTTACTGCTCCTGCTGCTCCAACTGTAACAGCTACAGGCGGAACAATGTGTGTAGGTGGTAGTGTGAATATATCTGCTAGTGGTTTACCTACTGGGGGAACTTATTCTTGGGATAATGGTGCTGGAACAAATGCTTCTGCTACAGTGAGTCCTGCTTCTACCACTCCTTACGTAGTAACATATACTTTAAACGGTTGTACAGCAACAGCTACTGCAAACGTAACTGTGAATCCTCTTCCTACTGTAAGTGCTGGTGCTAACCAAACTGTTTGTGAAGGATCTGCTGTTACGCTTTCTGGTTCTGGAGCCGTGACTTACACTTGGGATAACAGTGTCAATGATGGCACTCCATTTACTCCTGCTGTAGGAACTGTAACTTATACCGTTACTGGAACAGATGCAAACGGTTGTGTAAACACCGCTACAGTGGATGTTACCGTAAATCCTAATCCTACATTTACAGTTGCTGGAACTGATCCAACGACTTGTATAGGAATTGATGGTGTAATTACTATAACCGGATTAACATCTAACACCTCTTTTGATATTGAATATGGCAGTTATGGCCCTTCTACAATGGTTAGTAATAGTTCAGGTAGTATCATCATTAATGGTTTAGCATCTGGTAATTATGTAAATGTTAGCGTAACAAATCAATTTAATTGTACCACTACACAAGATACTATCATTACTCTATCTGCACCTGCAACACCAACAGTTAGTGCAATTGGAGGAATAATTTGTTTAAATGATAACATTACTATTACTGCAAATGGTGCACCTGCTGGAGGAACATATTCATGGAACAACGGAGCAGGGAATAATTCTACTGCTATTGTGAGTCCATCTACCACTACTATCTATTCAATTTCTTACACATTAAATGGTTGTGTAGCTACCTCTTCTACTGCAGTATTTGTAAATCCACTTCCTATAGTTACTCTAGATCCAGTAGCTGATTTATGTGAAGATAATGGTATAGTAAACTTAACCACGTCTCCTTCTGGAGGTATCTTTACAGGTAACGGAATTTCTAATGAAGACTTTGATCCACTTGTTGCTGGAGTGGGTAATCATATTATTACATATACTTATACAGATAATAACAACTGTGTTAATACAGATAATATCACTATAGTAGTAAAAGAAGTTCCTACATATACATTAACATCTTCTAGTCCAACTACTTGTGGTGGTAATGATGGATTCATTACAATTTCGGGCTTGAATTCAAACACATCATACAACGTTGGATATAATGGAAATACCCCAATAAATATGACCTCTGATGCAACTGGAAATATTGTGATTGCTAATTTAACAGCAAATACATTTACAAACTTTATTGTATCTCTTGATGGCTGTCCAAAATCTGATAATTCTATTATCGTATTATCTGACCCAACACCTCCAATAGTTGACCCTATAAATGATCAAATCATCTGTCACAACGACAATACTATGACAGTTAACTTTACTGGAACTCCTGGAGCAAATTATAGTTGGACAAATACGATTACATCAATAGGTCTTGCATCAAGTGGAACGGGTGACATAACAACTTTCATTGGAAGCAATACAGGTTCAACACCTGTAACTTCTACAATCACTGTAACTCCAACTCTAGTTGGTTGTATTGGAAATACCGAAACATTTACCATTACAGTAAACCCTCTACCTATAGTAAATGCAGGAAGTGATCAGATTGTTTGTGAAACCACTCCTGTGACTCTTTCAGGTTTTGGTGCTATATCTTATACTTGGGACAATGGAGTAAGCAACGGAATTTCCTTTGTACAAGCTGTGGGAACAATTACATATACCGTTACCGGTACAGATGCTAATAATTGTATAAATACAGATCAAGTAAGTATAACTGTGAAACCTCTTCCTGTATTTACAGTTTCCTCTACCTCTCCAACTACTTGTGGTGGTACACAAGGTAGTATTACATTATCAGGTTTAACACCTGCTACAACATACAATGTTACGTACGATGATGATGGAATAACCATGGGAGCAATCAGTATGACAGCAGATATTAATGGGAATATTGTGATTACAGGTCTAGATGAAGGTACATACAATAATTTCATTGTTGAATTAAATGGTTGCTCAACAAGCATTGCTACTCCTGAGCAGTTAGTTGACCCTACACCTCCTGTAGTAGATGCTGTTGCTAACCAAATAGTTTGTCATAATGATTTTGTAAATCTAGTTCAGTTTACCGGAACGCCTGGTGCAACATTCAATTGGACAAATACAATCACTTCTATAGGTTTGGCCGCAAATGGAACTGGTGATATTGCAGCATTTAGTGGTATTAACAATGGATCAAGCCCTGTTATTGCAACTGTAACAGTTACTCCTACCCTAGCAAATTGCTATGGTACTCCTGTGACATTCACTATTACAGTAAATCCACTTCCTCCAGTAAATGCAGGTATTGATCAAGTAGTATGTGAGACTACACCTGTAACTCTTTCCGGTTCTGGTGCTGTTACTTATACATGGGATAATGGTGTAATTGACGGAACACCATTCATACAAGCCGTGGGTACTCTTACCTACACAGTAGAAGGTACAGATGTTAATGGATGTAAAAATACAGACCAAGTTTCTATAACTGTTAACCCACTACCAACTGCTACTATTACTGGAACGATGGATGTATGTCAAAATGGTATATCTCCAACGATTACCATTATTGGTGCAACGGGTACAGCTCCTTACATCTTTACATACAATGTAAACGGAGGAGCAAATCAAACTATCACTTCCAACGGAGCAGGTATAGCTACTATCACAGCGCCTACTAACATAGTTGGTACATTTAACTATAATTTGGTCTCTGTTCAGGATAATAGCTCCACAACTTGTCTAAACGCACAAACAGGAACTGCTACTATCATCGTTAATCCACTTCCGACAGCTACAATGTCTGGCACAGTTGATGTGTGTCAAAATGATACTGAACCAACAATTACCTTTACAGGTGCTACAGGTACAGCTCCATATACATTTACATATTCAATGAATGGAAGCGTACCACAAACAGTGACCTCTGACAATACAGGAGTGGCTACAATTACAGCTCCAACAACGACAGCAGGAACATATGTCTTTAACTTGATTTCTGTACAAGATAACAGTTCAACTGCATGTTCAAATGCACAAACAGGAACAGTTACAATAATCGTTAATCCACTACCAATAGCACAAATTACAGGTACAACAGATGTTTGTCAAAACGATACAGAGCCAACTGTTACTTTCACGGGAACAGGAGGTACGGCTCCATATACTTTTACATATAACATCAATGGTGGAACTCCAATGACTATTACTTCAAACAATGCAGGAGTTGTTACTATCACAGCACCTACAGATGTAGCAGGAACATTTAACTACAACTTAGTATCTATTCAGGATAATAGCTCTACGACTTGTTTAAATCCACAGGTTGGAACTGTTACTATATTGGTTAATCCACTTCCGACAGCTACCATCACTGGAACGGTTTCAGCATGTATTAATGACCCAGAGCCTGTTGTTACTTTCACTGGAGCCACAGGTACTGCGCCATACATATTCTCATTTACAATCAACGGTGGCGCAGTACAAACAGTCTCTTCAGGTGTATCCAATACGGCTACAGTTCCTGTTCCAACGGTTGTTGATGGAACCTATACCTATGAACTATTATCAGTTCAAGATGCCAGTTCTACAAATTGCTCCAATATACAAACTGGAACAGTAATCGTTACAGTAAATCCATTACCAGTTATTGAAGCTGGAGCTAATCATACGATTTGTGAAGGAACTTCTATAGTACTTTCTGGATCAGGCGCTGGAACAGGAGGATCATACACATGGGATCAAGGTGTTGTTAATGACATACCTTTCTCTCCTGCACCAGGCACTTATACATATACCGTAATAGGTACTGATGCTAATGGATGTTCTAATACAGATGATCTCCAGGTGGTAGTGTATGATATGCCAAAATCAGGATTTACTGCTGATAACTTGATTGGATGTTCCCCTTTTACAGTTAATCTAACAGGTGATGCAAACGCTATGGCTACATCTTGTCAGTGGACATTTAGTGATGGAACCACTATAGATAGCTGTGGAAATATCTCTAAAGAATTCACACAAGTCGGATGCTACGATGTAACACTTACTGTCACTTCTTTAGAAGGAGGTTGTGTAAATACTACCACTCAGAGCAGTTATTTGTGTGTGGCACCAGACCCAGTTGCTAGCTTCTACATGAATCCTGATGAGTTAACTATACTTGAACCAACTGGCGAATTTATCAATACAAGTACAGGTGGATATTCATACGAATGGAATTTAGGAGATGGCACAACTTCTGACGAGTTCTCTCCTATTCACGAATATCCAAGTGAAACTGACGGAACATACAATGTTGAGTTAATAGTTACAAGTGATCATGGATGTAAAGACACCGCTAATATGGTTGTATTCTTAAAAGAAGTTCTATTATACTTCATTCCAAATACATTTACTCCTGATGGAAACAAATACAATGAAGTATTTAGACCTGTATTTGTAGCAGGATATAATCCAGACATCTATACATTTATGATTTTCAATAGATGGGGAGAACTTATTTATGAGACTAATGAACCAAATGAAGGTTGGGATGGAATATATCAAGGAAAGATGTCTCCTGATGGAACGTATGTTTGGAAGATACGTTTTGGCGACAAATATAGTGATAAGATTACTGAGATAGCAGGACATGTGAACCTCATTAGATAATACTTAAAAGAAATGGAAACACCAATAAGAGATGAAAGCTGATTACTGGTATCCATCAATAAAAAAAAGGTAATTTTTTAAAAGAGATTGCTCAAATTTAATTTTTTGACAATCTCTTTTATTTTTATATTTATTTTCAATGAAATAAATTTTAATTATTGCGTTAAGATTCTATCTTTATAGATAAAATCATTTTCACTCATTTCAATATTCATTATGAAAAAAATCATTCTAGCCTTTAGCGTATTATTAGCACTCATTTTAAGCCTCTCTTTATACTCTTGCAAAAAGAATAGCTTAGAAGATTTCAGAATAAATCCTGAATTTCAGAAGTATATCACTTCATTTACTTCAGGTGTAGTTTCATCTAAATCTGCCATTATTATACAATTCGCTCAACCATTTAAAGGGACTTTTGAGCCCAACAAAGAAGTGAAAGACAAGCTCTTCTCCTTCTCGCCATCTATAAAAGGGAAAACGGTATGGGTAGATGAATATACCGTTCAATTTATTCCTGAAAATAAACTAAAATCTGGGCAAACGTATTGGGTAGATTTTGATTTAGACAAAGTAACTGAAGTTCCTAAAGATTTAAAAACATTTAAATTCCCCATAACCATTATTAAACAAGCCATCAATTTTGAAAGTGCAGGCTTAAAAGTATATGAAAATGAATCCTATGATTACTATCAATATCAGGGAATAGTTTATAGTGCAGATGTAGTTACTACAAAAGAGTTAAATGAATATTTTAACTTTCAAGTTAACGGAAAAACGGTTAAAGTGAAATGGAATGATAGCGGAAATCATAAAAAATATAATTTAATATTAGATAGTGTTCCGCGATTAAACCAAGAAGGAATATTAGAAGCAGAGTGGAATATCTATCCAATAGATAAAAAGGACAAAAAGACTATTACAGAAGACATCCCTGCAAAGGGTAGTTACCGCATTTTAAGCTCTACTGTAGTTCAACATCCTGAACAACATGTTATTGTGCGTTTCTCTGATCCATTATCCAAAAGTCAGAATCTATCTGGATTAGTCGAAATTCAAAAAGACATAGAAAGTAAAACTTCTATTTCTACAAACGAACTATTCATTTACCCTAATTATCGAATAGAAGGATGGTACACTGTCTTTGTAGATAAGTCGATTCAAAATACAGAGGGTAAGAAGTTAAAAGAAGATTACTCAGATAAAGTACATTTTCAAGCGATTAAACCTGCTGTTAAATTGGTAGGAAATGGAGCTATTCTCCCTTCCTCTAATCAAATGTTAGTGCCTTTTGAAGCTGTAAATCTAAAAGCTGTAGATATTCGAATCATAAAGATTTTTGAATCCAATATAAAGCAGTTCTTCCAATTAAATGATTATAATGGAGAAGAAGAGTTAATCCGCGTTGGCCGTGTTATTCGAAAGAAAACGCTATACCTAGATAAAGATAAACCTCTTGATTTAACAAAATGGAATCGATTCAATTTAGATTTATCAGAATATATTAAAGTTGAACAAGGTGCCATTTACCGTGTAGAAATAGGATTTAGGAAATATCAATCCCTTTATCCTTGTACAGGAGGAGTACAAGAAGATTTCGATATGGATGAAACTGACTGGGACGAAGATGAAACTGCAGAAAAAGGCGAATGGGATTATGTAGGAGATTGGTATTACAACTATGATTATTATTATGAAGATTGGTTTGATGGATACGACTACTCCTTAAGGGATGATCCTTGCTCCTACTCTTATTATAGGAATGTTAAAGTAACTAAGAATATATTTGCTTCTGACATTGGTATCATTTCAAAGGGAGGTACCAATGGGGAATATATGGTTATAATAAATGATATTATCACCTCCAAACCAATTGAAGGAGCTTCTGTTGAGTTTTACGATTTACAACAACAGCTTCTAGCTACAGTAAAGACAGATAAAGATGGTATAGCAAAGACCAAAGCGCTTAAATTCACACCCTTTTTCATCATTGCCAAACATAATAATACAAAGGGTTATTTAAGGCTCGTGGAAGATAATGCCCTATCTATTAGTCATTTTGATGTAGATGGAGATTATATAATGGGTGGAATTAAAGGATTCATTTATGGAGAACGTGGAGTTTGGCGACCAGGCGATACACTTTTCTTAAACTTTATTTTAGAAGATAAAGAGAAGATATTGCCAGATAATCATCCTGTTATCTTTGAGTTATTTAATTCACGTGAACAATTGGTAAAACGAGATGTCAAAACTACTTCTTTAAACGGATTTTATAACTTTACAACACCGACAGAGGCAGATGCTCCTACAGGAAATTGGTCGGTACGTATAAAGGTTGGAAATGCTGAATTCTACAAGAATATTAAAGTAGAAACTATTAAACCCAACCGTTTAAAGATAAATCTAGACTTTAATAAAGAGGTGTTAGATGCTAGCACTAGATTCATCAAAGGAAAGTTATCTGTTAATTGGCTACATGGTTCGCCAGCTCGTAACTTAAAAACAGATATATCTTTGCGTTTTAAACCTATCCAAACACAATTTAAAGATTTTAAAAATTATCACTTTGATGATCCAAGCAAGGATTTTTGGTCTGAAGATGAAGTATTCTTAGAAAAAAACCTGGACGACAATGGTGTTCTTCAATTTGATAAAGCTGTTGAATTGAATAATTCTCCTGCTGGAATGTTAAGAGCTATCTTTACAACTCGTGCATTCGAAAATGGAGGTGATTTCAGTATTTCACAATCTAGCATAAATTACGCACCATACGATCATTTTATAGGTATTAAAACACCAGAACCGAACGCATACGGAGCATTGGAAACTGATAAAGACTATAAATTTCCGCTTATAACAGTAGATGCTAATGGAAAACGTGCAGGCAACAGAAATTTACGGGTGAAAATATATCGTATCGAATGGAGTTGGTGGTGGGAAAGTGGCTCTAATAATGCAGCTAATTACATTAACAACTATAATGTTTCTCCCATCTCAACTCAAACTATTTCTACCAATGCTCAAGGAGAAGGGGTAACAAGTTTAAAAATTAATAAATACGATTGGGGGCGCTATTTAATCAAAGTAGAAGATATTGAAAGTGGACATTCCACCGGAATTTTGACATATTTTGATTGGCCATCTTGGATGTCTAGAGCAGGAAGAGCAACCCCAGAGGGAGCAAATATATTAACTTTTGCTGCTGATAAAAAAGAATACAATACTGGAGAAAAGGCTAGAATTAGTTTTCCTTCATCCAAAGAAGGTAATGCTCTTATTAGTATAGAAAATGGCAGAAAGGTTATAGATGCCTTTTGGATGAAGACTGAAGAGGGAGAAACATCCTTTGAACTACCAATCACAGGAGATTTGGCACCAAACTGTTTTGTGCACATAACTTTACTCCAACCGCATAAAAACACACTGAACGATGCACCTATACGTATGTATGGAATAATACCAATTTTAGTTAAGGACCCAACTACTGTTCTAGAACCTATTATCAAAATGCCGAATGAGTTAACGCCAGAAACTTCATTTAATTTGGAGGTAACTGAAAAGAACAAACACGATATGACATACACTATTGCTATTGTGGATGAAGGGTTATTAGACTTAACTAATTTCAAAACTCCAGATCCATGGAATCGCTTCTATGCGCGTGAAGCATTAGGTGTAAAAACGTGGGATTTGTATGATTATGTCATTGGTGCGTATGGTGCTAAGATAGAAAATATATTAACTATTGGAGGAGATGAGAACATCAATCCGGGAGAGAAAAATCCGCTCAGATTTAAACCTATGGTTAAATTTATTGGACCTTTCTACCTAAAAGGAGGAAAAACAGCACAGCATAAGATACATATACCAAATTATATCGGTTCTGTAAGAACTATGGTAATAGCTGGTCAACAAGGTGCTTATGGTAATGCAGAAAAAACTACGCCAGTAAAGAAACCTTTAATGGTGTTGGCCACTCTTCCTCGTGTGTTAAGTCCAAAAGAAACTGTTACACTACCTGTTAATGTTTTTGCAATGGATAAAAAGGTCAAAAATGTAAATATTCAAGTTAAAACAAACTCCTTAGTAAAAGTAGCAGGAAGTTCATCTAAGCAAATTAATTTTACCAAAGAAGGAGATCAATTAGTTAATTTTGAATTGGAAGTGGGAAGTAAATCAGGTGCAGCATCCATTGAAGTTGTTGCCACAAGTGGTAGTGAGAAATCTACTTATACAGTAGATATTGAAATAAGACAACCTAATTTGCCAATTAGTTATGTCAAAGAAGCTACTGTTGAAGGTAAATCTTCTTGGGAGGAAGAAGTCGCACTTACCGGACTTGAAAATACAAATTCAGCAAAACTAGAATTATCTACTATCCCCCCTATCAATCTAGAAAAGCGTTTAGGATATTTATTGCAATACCCACATGGATGTATTGAACAAAAGACTTCGGGAGCCTTCCCTCAGTTATATCTTTCTTCTCTTATTAAAATAGATGATGAAACCAAGAAGAGAATAGATAACAACATTCAATCAGTAATCAATAAGATTCAGAAACACCAGATAAGCAATGGAGGATTCTCTTTCTGGGAAGGTGGCTCATACGCAGATGATTGGGGAACAACTTATGCTGGACATTTCATGCTAGAAGCCGAAAAGAGAGGATATGCACTTCCTTATGGACTAAAAGACAAATGGAAAAGTTTCCAGAAAGAGATAGCTAAAGATTGGAAGTCAACGGATAAGTATGGATATAGAAACTCTGATTTAATGCAAGCATATCGTTTATATACATTAGCATTAGCAGGTGATCCATTGTTAAGTGCCATGAATAAATTACGTGCTCAAGATAATTTATCCGTTGCTGCTTCGTGGAGATTAGCAGCAGCATACCAAATTGCAGGTAAAACAAACATAGCAAAAGAAATCATTCGAGATAAATCTACAAAGATTGCTCCGTACACAGAATTAAGCTATTCGTATGGAAATAATTACAGGGATGAAGCCATGATTATTGAAACCTTAACCTTATTAGGAGAGAAAACCAAAGCCTCTGCATTAGTGAAAGATTTATCCGAAGCGTTAAGTACAGATAACTGGATGAGTACACAAACAACAGCTTATTCTCTCATGGCTATTGCTAAGTTCACTGAAAATAATCAACCGAAAGGAGGTATGAATGCAACTATTTTCTATAATGGTAAAACAACTACCATCAATAGTCGGAAAGCAATTGAGATTATTGATTTAAAAGTAATGGGTAATCAAAATGCGGTTAACTTTAAAGTAAACAATAATAACGATGAATACTTGTTTGCTCGCCTTGTTACCACAGGCGTTCCTTTACCAGGAAATGAAATACCTTTCAATAATAATTTAAAAATGAATGTAGTTTATAAAAATAATGCTGGTAAACCAATTAATGTAGAGCAAATAGAACAAGGAATGGACTTTAGTGTTGAGGTTACTGTCTCTAACCCTGGCATGCATGGAGATTATCATGATTTGGCTCTTTCTCAACTATTTCCAAGTGGTTGGGAAATTCAAAACCAACGAATGGATATTGGATATGATGGTGATAATGATGCATTATTCGATTATCAAGACATTCGAGACGATAGAGTGTTTACTTATTTTAGTTTGGCAAGAAATAAGAGCAAAGTCATTACTATCTATCTGCATGCTACTTATGCAGGAGAATATTATCTACCTGCCGTGTATATAGAAGCCATGTATGATAATTCAATTTCGGCATTAGAGAAAGGAAAGAAGGTAAAGGTGAAATATGTGCAATAATGACTCAATCTATCGCAATAGAATAAATAATCTAAAATAAATATGCTCAAAAAGATTGATTATTATATTATAAATTATTCTAAACCTAGAATTATTTGGTTACTCGCTGGAGTGTCGTTACTATTTAATTTTATATTATTCCCTTTAATGGCATCGCATGGAGGAACTCCATTGGATCTCAATTATTTTTACAGTGCTGATGAAGCTTATCTTGCGCTAAATCAATTTACAGAACTAGAACAAAATCGTTATTTTATTAATGAATGTACAAATGATGTAATCTATCCACTCATTTACACGTCATTTTTATGTCTGAGTATTTATAGACTATTTGGAAAATTATCCTTCGCAAGACTTCCTATATTTATTTTAATTTTTGACTATATGGAGAATACAGGGATACTAATACTACTTTATAATTTCCCCGAACGTCTAGATACTATAGCATACATGACTGGTGTTTTTTCTGGAATAAAATGGTTAGCAGCTATCTTCAACATATTCATGCTACTTTCAGGAGTTTTTCTACTCCTTTTCAAAAAGTTAAAAAGAGCATAAAAAAAGGGCTATTTTGCAATAGCCCTTTCCTTATTTTTTTTATCGCTTAATAGTAAATTAAACGTCTTACTTTAGCAACATATTTAGCTAAACGAATTACTTGTTTTGTATAACCAAACTCATTGTCATACCATGTATAAAGGACTACATTCTTATTGTCTTTAGATACAATAGTTGCAGGTGCGTCATAAACAGAACAACATGTATTTCCAATAATATCACTAGAAACTAATTCCTCATCAATAGAATAGTAAATCTGATTCACTAAGTTTCCGTTCAAAGCCGCATAACGAATTGCTTTATTTACATCTTCTAAGTTTACTCCCTTTTGAAGTTCTAAGGACATGATAGCTAATGAGCCATTTGGAGTTGGTACACGTACCGCATTAGCAGTTAATTTGTCTTTTAACTCAGGAATAACCTTTGTTACTGCATTTCCTGCTCCTGTGGAAGTAATAACCATGTTAATTGCAGCAGAACGTCCTCTACGCGGTTTCTTGTGCATATTATCCAACAAGTTCTGGTCATTTGTATAAGCATGAACTGTTTCTATATGTCCTTTTACAATACCAAAACTATCATTGATGACTTTCAAAATAGGAGAAATAGCATTTGTTGTACAAGATGCAGCAGAAACAATAGCATCATCATCCAAATTAATATCTTTCTGGTTGATACCATAAACAACATTTGGCATTTCTTTACCTGGTGCTGTTAAGATAACTTTAGAAACTCCTTTTGCCTTTAAATGGCGAGATAATGCTTCTTTATCTTTAAACACACCTGTATTATCAATTACAAGTGCATCGTTAATGCCATAAGCAGTATAATCGATATCTTCGGGGTTTTTAGCTTCCAGCATTAAAACCTTCATACCGTTTAGAGTCATTACCTTCTTATCCACATCAACATCCACGATTCCATCAAAAGTTCCATGAACAGAATCATTTTTAAACAAAGCAGCTCTCTTTAAAAGAACATCTGGTGTAGTTTCTCTAGTTACGATAGCTCGCAAACGTAGTTGTTGACCTTTTCCAGCTTGTTTAATTAACTCTCTGGCAGCAATACGACCAATACGACCAAAACCAAATAATATAACATCTTTAGGTTTAAACTGGTGTTTATCATGACCTAGAAAATCTTTTAAAGTATCTTTTAGGAAAGAAGACGCATCTGGATATTTCCCATTAGATTCAAGGTATTCGTATGCCAATTTACCAATATCCAACTTAGATGGTGCAAGGTCCATATCCATCAATGCTTCTGCAAGCATAGAAGTAGTATAAACATCAATTGGTTTTTCAACTACTTTTCGAGAATACTCATGTAAATTAAGAATTTCAGAATTAGTTAAACCATCCAAGTGGTTTCTAAAAAGAACTAATTCAACACCTTTATCATATAATAATTGACCAGTAAATTGAGCCAGTTTAATTCCTGCTCTCTCTCTTTTAATGTGAGCATCTAGCTCTACTTCATAACCATTTAAAAGGGCATCCATGTTTTGTTGTTTGTTTATGTATTAATTAAAAATATAAAAAAGGCCACTAAATCTTAGCAGCCTATGTTTCATTATCCTAAATATGCTTTTAGAAGTTTATTTCTAGAAGTATGTCTTAATCGCCTAATTGCTTTTTCTTTAATTTGGCGAACACGTTCTCTCGTTAAATTAAATTTAGCGCCAATTTCTTCTAAGGTTAGCCCGTGATTCATACCGATTCCAAAGAATAAACGAATAATTTCTCTTTCTTTATCTGTCAAGGTAGATAGCGATCTTTCAATTTCTCTTTGTAAAGATTCTACCATCAATAAATTATCTGCTTTTGGTGCATCATAATTCTCCATCACATCCAATAAAGTACCGCCATCGTCATTTGTCGATAAAGGAGCGTCCATAGAAACATGACGTCCAGAAACGTTCATACTTTCCTTAATCTTGTATTCTGGAACCTCTAATGCCTCAGCTAATTCTTCAGCAGAAGGAGATCTTTCAAATTCTTGCTCTAAACGAGAAAATGCTTTATTGATTTTATTTAAAGAACCAACTTGGTTTAATGGTAATCTAACGATTCTAGCTTGTTCAGCTAATGCAGACAAAATAGATTGACGAATCCACCATACGGCGTAAGAAATAAACTTAAATCCTCTGGTTTCATCAAATTTTTGAGCTGCTTTTATCAATCCAAGATTACCTTCATTAATCAAGTCAGGCAAAGTTAATCCTTGATTTTGGTATTGTTTTGCTACAGAGACAACGAATCTTAAATTTGCTCTTGTCAACTTATCAAGTGCACGTTGATCACCTTGTTTAATTTTTCTAGCTAATTCAACCTCCTCATCAGCGTTGATTAACTCTTCTTTCCCAATATCTTGTAAGTATTTATCTAAAGATTGACTTTCGCGGTTGGTGATTGATTTGGTTATTTTTAATTGTCTCATATTTATTTAAAACTTAAATTTATTAAACAAGTGCTGCAAAGTTACGCCTTTAAAATGGTTCTACAAAATATAATTTTCAACAAATTATAACATATTGATAACCAATATATTTACGTAAAAATAACATCCTTGATTACAAGGATGTCATTTATAACGCATATTCAAAAAATTAGTTACAGTCCAAAACCAACATAATCTTTCTTTCCGCTTTTTGTAACCACTTCAAGTAAGATTCCTTTATTGTTCTTATTGCTAAGATATTCTACTAATTGCTTCACACTTGTAACATCTTCATTATTTACTTTCGTAATTACAGTTCCTTCTGTCAATCCTACGGATCTAAGTTTACCTGTAGCAATAGAAGATATTTTTACTCCATTTGAGATTCCTAATTCTTTTTTCTCTTCTTTTGTTAATTCAGTAAAAGTAGCTCCTAAAGCAGATGTTGCATTGGATTCTTCTTTTGTAGTGATTTTTGTCCCTCCATCTTTATCGCGCAACATCACATCTAAGACTAACTCCTCATCTCCCCTTCTAATAGTCACAGGAATATTATCGCCTGGTCTTCTTCTTCCTACTTCTTCTTGTAGCTTAGATACAGATGTGATTTCATTTGCTCCTATTTTTAGGATGACGTCACCTTTTTTAATTTTTGCTTTATCGGCAGCAGAACCGTTATTTACTCCTGCAACATAAACACCTTTTGCATCTTTTAATTTTTCAGCATCCATCAATTCTTGGGTTATCTCCTGAATTTGCACACCTAAGAAACCTCTTTGAACTATACCATAATCAATTAGGTCATGCATAACTTTAGCAACCAATTCGGAAGGAATGGCAAAAGAATAACCAGCATAATTACCAGTTTCGGAAGCTATTGCTGTATTAATCCCTATTAATTCTCCATTTACATTAATCAATGCACCTCCTGAATTACCAGGATTTACAGCTGCATCTGTTTGTATGAAAGATTCAATAGGAATAACATTATTATCTTGATTATTACTTCCAATGATATTGATATTTCTAGCTTTCGCTGATACAATTCCCGCTGTTACTGTAGAGTTTAAATTAAATGGATTTCCAACAGCCAACACCCACTGTCCTACTTGCACTTGGTCACTATTTCCTAAGGGCATAGCTCTCAAGTTTGATTTTTCAATTTTTAAAACTGCTAAATCAGTTGACGGATCGGTACCTATAATTTTTGCATCATACGTTGTATTATCATCTAAAGTAACTGTCACTTCGTTTGCATCTTGTATCACGTGGTTATTCGTAACGATATAACCATCTTCTGTAACAATCACTCCTGAACCAGAGCCTGCTCCATATTGTTTATATTCTCTGCCACCTGCTCCAGGTCCATAAAAAAATTCATAAAAAGGGTCGCGTTGTACAAAAGAACGTATTGTTTTTGTTTTAACGTGTACAACTGAATGGACGCTCTCAGCACTTGCTTTTGTAAAATCTAATTTTCCATCTAATTCCGATGGTAGAAAATTAACTTGAGAAGTTGGAATATTCGTTTGCAAATCATTATTTTGATTCATTGCATTAAATGAAGGAGAAGTTGAATTTATCATCAAATACACGCCTAATGGTAAAAGTCCTCCTAAAATTCCTAATCCGATTGTTTTTATGTTTCTTTTCATAACTTCTAAATTTTTAAGACTATTTTCTTTCTTCAATATTAACGCCATACATATAAAATTGTTAAACATTCACTGTTAAAACTTGTTAAGCTATTATCTTTTAGGGTAATCGAAATTTTATTACCTTTGATTTTTATTTCAACATGCGCCCAAAATATTTTTATATTATATTGGTTTTGACTGGCTTATTAATGGGCATTGGTTTAGGTTATATATTCTTTTATAACAGTGCAAGTCACAAAGAGCAAAAGATCTTTATAGAGCGTATTCAGAAAGAAATTATTAAAGATACTATCAAAGTAAATCATATCATAAAAGTCCCAATAGTTGATACTTCTTCCACCAAACACAATGACAGCATTTTAACTAAAATTGAAAATAATCCGAAGGATTCATTAGAGGAGGTTATTATAAGAGAAGAAATGGTAGCCAAAAGAAACATTCATCTCAAAAAACTAGAATCTGATTCGTCAGATGTGGTCGAAATTTTAAATGTAAAGAGTAAATCTTTTTCCAATGAAATTACGATAGAATTTTGGGAGAGTCCTTTAAATTTGACTGGATATATTCTCTCTAGAAATAAGTTGAAATTATTTGGTTTTAACCCGAATGAACATATTTCCCTTCAAGAAAGTAAAGATGAAGATCAATTGTTTTTTAATTCGGAATCAATGAGTCTTACCCTACATAAATCTGATCGATTCCAAGCACTTAAATTGCGATGAAAATACAGTTTACTAAATACCATGGAACGGGAAACGACTTTATCATGGTGGATTGTACCTCCTATCAAAAAGAAGATTTTGTATTAACAAATGAACAAATAGGTTTTCTATGTCATCGAAGATTTGGAATTGGTGCAGATGGACTCATTCTCATTTTTAAGCATCCTGACTTGGATTTTGAAATAGTGTATTTTAATTCGGATGGTTCTAAGAGTTTTTGTGGAAACGGAGCGCGTTGTGCAGTTAAGTTTGCTCAATCGTTAAATTTATTTTGTGATACATGTTCTTTTATGGCTATTGACGGCGTACATTCTGCCAGCATCCATGAAGACCTGGTTTCTCTCAAAATGTCTAACGTTTCTTCTCTTAAAATTGAAGATAACAATTATATTATCCATACTGGAAGTCCTCATTTTATTCGATTCACCTCTTGCTTGGAAAATGAAAATATTGTTCAATATGGGAAAGAAATTCGTTATTCCGATACATATAAAAAGGACGGAATTAACGTGAATATTGTTGAAGAACTAAGTCCCAACAAAGTTCAAATGCTAACCTATGAACGTGGTGTAGAAGATGAAACATACTCATGCGGAACAGGAGCTACCGCAGTTGCCCTTGCAGTAGCAGACAAAAACAAAAGCAGCTATTTCGATGTTATAATAAATGTAAAAGGGGGACAACTACGAGTTACTGGTGAACGTGATGGAGACACATTTCATTCTATTTACCTTATAGGTCCTGCCGAGAAAGTATTTATAGGTGAAATAAATTTATGAGTTATGTTTTTAGGCAAAAAAATATATCTACGTCAATTAGAAAAAGAAGATGCTCCAACACTCCTATCCTGGGAAAATGATTGTGAGAATTGGCGTTATAGTGAAACAGAAGCTCCCTACTCCTTAGCACAAATACAGCAATATATCGAAATAGCAAGTGATATTCGACAAACGCTTCAATTGCGATTAATGATTTGCTTAAATGCACATGCTCCTATAGGAAATATTGACTTATTCCAAATAGATTTTAAGAACAAACGAGCTGGAGTAGGGATTCTAATAGACAAAGATCATCGCGAAAAGCGATATGCCTCAGAAGCTTTATTGTTATTGGAATCTTATGTAAAAGAACACCTTGATTTTATTCAATTATTTTGTACAATCCGATCAGATAACAAAGCAAGTATCCAATTATTTGAATCGTCGGGATATGAAAAGATAGGTGTTAAAAAGAAATGGTATTATTGTTCAGGGAAGACTTATGATGCTTATTTTTACCAAAAAATTTTATAACAAATCATGACTGTAAAGCTCCGTAGTAGAAGTAACTTATTTATTCTTTTAACGATCACTTTCATTATTAGCTCATGCACTTCGATTAATGCCTACTTTGGCGCCAAAAAGGAGACTATTAATCAAGAAAAAGTTGCCTTTTATATCCCTTCTTCCCTACAAACGGTTGATGAACTCATTCAATTATTAGTTGACAACTCTATCATCACAGAAAACAATATTAAATCCTTACAATCAGTAATTGAATACAAGGAATTTAAAGGCGAAATGATAGGGCCAGGGAAATATATTATTGAGCCTAAAACAGATTTCAAAACGCTTTTAAACGGATTTACCAAGAACCGTTTAGGAAATGGAAACAAGGAAGTCGAAGTTGAAGTAACTTTTAATAACTGTCGTGATATTTATGATATAGCCGGTAAGGTGTCTCGAAATATAGAAATGGATAGCATTCAATTTATCAATTATATCCTTGCTGATTCAATTTTGGCAAAATATGGGTTCACAAAAGCCCGTATCATCTCTTTATTTTTGCCAGACACATATCGCTTCTACTGGGATACAGATGAAAGAGAATTTGTTTCAAGTATGGCATCCTCTTTCAAGAAATTTTGGACAGCAGAAAGAATAGAAAAATTGCATCAAAAAGGTTTAAAGAGTCAGTCCGATGCCGTTACACTTGCTTCAATTGTTTACCAAGAGCAAAATAGAAATCCAGAAGAATGGAGAACTATTTCAGGCTTATATCTCAATCGTCTTCGCATAGGAATGAAACTACAATCAGACCCTACATTTCGGTATTGTTGGGGAAGAGAATTAGATGGAGTAGAACGATTAACCTATAAACATAGAGATATCGATTGCCCATATAACACTTACATCTATGCGGGGTTACCCCCTGGACCAATTTACGTCCCACCTGCAAAAGTTGTCGATGCTGTTTTGAATGCTGAAAATAATGATTATCTTTATATGTGTGCCCAACCCAATTATAGTGGTTTGCACAATTTTGCACGAACATTACAACAACATAATGTAAATGCGACAAAATATCAACAATGGTTAAACTCTATTAAGAAATAATATGATTACTCAAATTTTAAACGAAAAGCAGATAACTCAAAAATTAGATAGAATCGCATACCAAATTGCAGAAGATAGCTTTGAGGAGAGTAAACTATTTATTATTGGGATTAAAGGAAATGGATATAAAATTGCCGAAGCAATAGCCAGAAGGTTAAAAACAATTAACAAACAAGAGGTCATCCTTGCTGAATTAGAGATAGATAAAAAGAATCCTTTAAATAAAAATATATCCATCACCATTCCAACAAGTGATTTAGATAAACACATGGTGATATTAGTTGATGATGTTTTAAATTCCGGCAGAACCATGCAATATGCACTAACAAAAATCTTAGAGCAGCCTGTTAAGAGTATTAAGACAGTAGCTTTGGTAGATAGGAAACATCGTGATTATCCTATTCGTTGTGATTTTGTAGGTTTAACTCTATCCACCACATTACAAGAGCGTGTAGAAGTAGAAATCAGTAAAGAATCTAGAGCTTATTTGGTTTAAACCTGCTAAAAATATGACTACTACTTGTAAAAATTGTGGGAAACCTGTATCTGAGAATTATTGTGCACATTGTGGAGAAAAAATAAATCTCCCTAGAATCAATGGGACTTTTATTTTTAGTGAAATAGCTGATAATATTAACCTCAAAAAGGGATTTCTATATACGGTTAAGGAACTCATCATTCGACCTGGTAAAACCGCACGCATATTCCTACTGGAAAATAGAAAAAAGATTATTAAACCCATAACTTTTCTCATTGTCTGCACATTTATTTTTGGAATTATGGATAATTTTCTATTTCCCTCTGGGCTCTCTATTTCAGAATCTTCTGAGCTAAAAACGAAAGAGTTTCACGATAATGAAGCTGTAATGGAATTACTTAAGAAAAGTAAAGATTACATCAGCTACATCAACATCATATTTAGCATCTTTATAAGCTTTTGGGTAAAATATATATTCTTTAGAAAACATTCTTATTCATTTTGGGAAGTAGCCGTCGTCTTATTCTACATTGGTGGAATACAAATGCTTATTTCCTCTATTTTTTTAATTATAAATTATAGCACTTCCCATGATTATAGTATAATCGGAACATTTATTGGGATAATTTACAGTGTTTGGGTGTTAGGACAATTTTTCAATGGGAAGTTTAAAAGCTACTTCCATGCATTTCTCTCTATTTTATTAGGTTATCTTAGCTTAATTATAATTGGTTTAACTCTTCTTGTTTTTATCATAGTTATAGCTGGTATAAACGGTCATTTATAGTAGATTAATTAGCAAAAGACATTGGCGATTCCTGGGTTTGGGATGGATACTAAGTATGTTTTTTAAATAAGCATAATAGATTTATTTTTCTTTCTTTGATTTAAAAGAAAACGAATAATTTAATCCCAACCCCATTTCGAAATAATGTTCATACACCGTTGTGCCATGAGGAGTATCCTTCAAACGATGCGTATCAACAACATTTACAGGAGGTGCACTCTCACCTGGTAACCACTGGTTGTAAAAATATCGAAAAGCTCTAAACATATAGCCGAGCTGAATTTCGATATAAAAATTCTCAAAAAGTCTAAATTCATTCCCTATGATAAAACTTCCAACTAAAGGAGTTGAGATGTAATTATTTGTAAAATAATAATCGGTTACATATTTCCCCATTCCATGACTACCACCTGCGTAATGACCTTTTTTTCTAACAATATCGGAAGGAGAAAAGTTAACTTGAGTCCCTTTTTCTTCATAAGTCGAAATCAATCCTTTACCTCTATAGCTAGAAAATATTTCAGTATCAATATTTATCATTAAATAAGGGTGATAAAAGGATTTCACTGGTAAAAATTCATATTTCAATCCAAAACCAAGTTGATGGCTATTTAATTCAAATGCCTTAAACTTTTGTCCATAATCCTGATGGCCTGTAAAATTGACAACTCCACTATACATATAACTAAAACAAGGGGTTAATGAAGTTTTTTTGAAAATTAATTTAACTCCTAAATTAAGCGTCGTATTCGTGGTAGTAAATAAATGATTAAATGACTGTGAACCAGAAGCATAATATTGATAATCATTTTGACTATAAATGGTACTTGAAAACAATACTATAATAAAAGAAAATATTTTTATTCTTCATAGTTTCATGAATTTACAGCTATTCCTTAGATTTTCCACCCGATTTCATAGGAATCGCATAACTAACACCTAGCTCAAAATCTAGCATGTGGGAATACACACTACTCGTTGGGATATTTTTAGCTTTCTCCTGTAAATCCTCGCCGGCTTTCCATTTTGCAAATTTCACTTTCATAATGCGAAAACCATATCCAACACCAATATTCAAATTAAAGTTCTGCATTAAGCGAATGTCTATGCCTGTCGAAACACTACTTACCATAGGTGTAGAATAGTAAAGGTGTGAATAAAAAGGATCAAACTTTTTTCCTTCCCCCCATGGCTTTTCTCTTGGGATATAAAGGTCTTCGAGCAAGTATCCATTTTTGTAATTTGTACTTATCTCGGAAAGGAGCTGCGTCATGATAAAAGGTCTTACAACTTTGCTGGAATTTCCAAAGGTATATTTTAAAGAAAGCCCCATAAAATGACTCCTTAAGAGGGATTTATATAATCTTATTTCTTTACCATTTGAATCATAATCATGATAATATTTCCCATCGAATGCTGTACTATCTGCATCTGCATAATAATTCACGTTAGTTGAGAATTGATAAACTAAAGTTACATCTAACATACCCTTATCTTGGATAAACTGTAACCCAAAGTGCAGTCCTCCTCCATACACTTGGCTCATTTTGTTACTTATAATTTCTTTTTCAAAAAAGCCAGAAATATTCGTAATTAATTGTAGTTTTTCTTGAGAGACGACAATAAATGAAGATGTGAAAGTGAGGAGTAAAAGTAAATGTTTCATAGTGTTACGAATTTACAGCTATTCCTTGGATTTTTTGGAAGATTTGAGAGGAAAGTTATAACTTAGTCCTAACTGTGTATTCAAATAATGAAGCATTTGCTTATTCATAGGTATATCTTTGAGAATTTCTTGATAATCCTCATCATCTTTCCACTCTAAATATTTATATCTCATAATTTGTAATCCATATCCAAGTGAAAAATTCAAGTACAAATCTTTAACAATACGCAAATTAAACCCTGTAGAGAATGTTGCAAACAAAATAGTGTTATAATAAAAACCTGAACTATTAAACATATACGAAGAAGAGTTTCCATTAGATTTTGGATATTTGGCATGAGTACCTCTAGTTATAAAAGTAGAGCCTTGTAAAAATCCTTCTTTATAATTACTAGATATTTCACTTAATACGGTAATACCTATTAGGGGGCGAAAACGTTTTTGGCTTTCTAGAAAAGATTGCTCGATAGATATACCTAAAAAATGTCCACTATACAATATGGATGTGTAATGATGTAAGTGACTATATGTTAGGTAAGTATTACATTCCCCTATTTTATTTTCAAAATTCACTCCTATTCCCAGAATAGCTGAATTAACAATAACTCCATGATTTGAAAATAAATCTGCATATATACCATAAGAAACTTTAGTTACTAATTTAACATTGCTTCTTTGGCCATATCCAATGACTGTAAAAAATAGGAAGATGAAAGTAATTAATTTTTTCATAGCTTAATGAGTTTAAAAATTTGATTTTGATTGACAAACAGTATGGTATATATACCATTACTCAAATTAATCGTGTTAATCTTAGTAGCTCCAGCTTTGATATTATAAGTTTCAATTATTTTCCCCTCTATAGATTTTAATATAAAATAATCATCTTTGGGGCTTTGGATTAAAATGTAATTTTGAAATGGATTGGGATAAACATTTGGCAAACTCTCATCCATATTTTTTATTGATAATAAATTTTTATTTATTAATTTTTCGCCTTGTTCTTGATTGCTTTGTTGAATCAAACTTGTATTACAATTTTGTTGAAATATAACATACCAAACTACAGGAAGATCATAGTTTCCTGTATGACTAACAGTTAATTCAGGGTATTCTAGTGTTATCCCCCATTTTCCTTTCTTTTTATTGGTTCGAAGACAATCACTTTTTATATATCCGTTATTACTATCTCGAAAAGAAGAATACCAATCAACCCTATAATCAGTATGGGTTTTTAAATTATTTACTCTGAGTCGATCTGCCTTATTTACATCATTCCATTCTGTATTTCTTGGAGATTCGATTGCTACATTATTAAAAACTATATTTTTACAATCACTTCCGATATTTCCTCTTGTTTGTATATTATAACTCCTATTTTTGATGTATCCCACAACAAGACTTTTATTAAATGAGGTATAGTATTGATGTTCTATTGAATATCTTTCTTTTAGAATCCCTGTATATTCAGCTTGCTGCGCCCCATGCTCCCAATACCCACCTCCTTGGCTCAGCGTTCCAATCACATCATCACCGTTCATGTGGTTGAGGGCACGGAAGGTGTTTTTCCATAAATTTAGGTACAGGTTGTTGATGCTATCGGCATTTTTACCTCTGCCGTCCCAAAATAAGAAACCTGCAATACCTGTAAAGCCGAGTGTCATTTCATCCACACTCCGCAGGTCGAAGTTGGAACAAGCACTGTATGCGTTGTCTATGCCACCTTCAGAGATGATGTTTACTTTATCTGATGTTATATACAAAGTAAAAATAAGCATACGGAATTTATTTTTCTTTTTTTGAGTTGAGAGGAAATGAGTAGGATAATCCTAAATTGATATTAGCTATATGAAAGATTTGATTTTTTGTGGAAGTATTTTTAAGCATCTCCGAATAATCTTGTTCTGGTGTCCATTTTAAATATTTATATTTTAGTAATTGCATAGCATATCCTGTAGATAATTTAAAAGCAAAGTATTTATTTATCTTAAAATTAATCCCTATATCTAAATAAATATACAGAGGAGTTGTAATGTAAAAAAAGCTTGAATTGTGATATCCTGAATAACCACCATGACTTCCAGAGAAGTGATCATTTTTCAATGGAATCAAAACAGGTGTAAAATAATTTTCATCTAAAAATTTATTCTTATAACTTGATGTGATTTCTCTTAGTATTCCAATGGTAATTAAAGGATGAATTTTTCTTTCTCTATTCAATATAGAATAACTATATTTTATTCCCAACATATGTGAATTAAACATAAAAGGTTTAGTTATTTGACCTCTTGAAAGATTGGAATTAAGTCCATAACTTAAATATATTCCCATATTGTCAGAAGAAAAATCTATCCCTGTGTTTAACAATATTAAATTCTCAAAAGAGGCATATAATCCACTTGTTTTTTTAAACATGCGAAGATTAGTAAATTCATCTATATTAATTGACAATCTTTTTTTATTCTCCTGACATAAAAATGAATAGCTTATCATTACTATTATGGTAAAAACAAGGAACTTCTTCATAACTTTACAATTTTAAAAACAACAGTTTGGTTTATAAATCTCAACAAATATACTCCAGGAGCTAAGTTTGTAGTAATAAAAGTACTTTCGCCTTCTACGATTTTCCATTTTTCAATTTCTTCACCCCAACTATTTTGTAGTACAGCATTATCATCTTTAGGGCTATAAATAATTATCTCATTATCAAACGGATTTGGATAAACTCGTATTGCATCTTCTGTGATTGTTTCCTGCTTAACTGTCTTATATTGATAATTGTATTCGTCTTCTTTTAACTCCTCATTTTTTATCATTCCGTTCGAACAAGAGCCTTCTTTTATAACAAACCAAACAACAGGCAAACCTCCTAAATTGAGCGAATAATTTAAAATTAATTCTGGATGCTCTAATGTAATTCCCCATTTTCCTTTTTTCTTATTGGTTTTTTGACAATCCGATTTAATGTATCCATTTGGATAACTACCAAAAGTTGAATACCATTCAATTTTATAATCTGTTTTGTTTTTTAGGTTTTCAATTCGTAATCGCTTATTTAACAAAGGTTTATTCCATTTCTTTGAATAAAATGAATTGTATCTATCATCATTCTTAAAACTACTATTTGAACAAGGTTGATTTACTCCTCTTGTAAAAACATTATATGTATTATTTTTAATATAGCCAACTGCCTTTGTTTTGTTATTTGAGATATAGCTTTGTAATTCTATTTCATATTTTTTGCTATTTGGGAATATGCTTGAGCTGTAATGATTCCACTGCCCCAACCCTTGGCTCAGCGTTCCAATCACATCATCGCCATTCATGTGGTTGAGGGCACGGAAGGTATTTTTCCATAAATTTAGGTACAGGTTGTTGATGCTATCGGCATTTTTACCTCTGCCGTCCCAAAATAAGAAACCTGCAATACCTGTAAAGCCGAGTGTCATTTCATCCACTGGGCGGAGGTTGTAGTTGGAGCAAGGGTTGTATACGTTGTCTATGCCACCTTCGGAGATGATGTTTACTTTATTTGGTGTTATATGGGTTGAGCCAGTACTCATAAAAACTATTCCTTAGATTTTCCACCCGATTTCATAGGAATCGCATAACTAACACCCAGTTCAAAATCTAGCATGTGGGAATACACATTCTTTGTTGGGATATTTTTAGCTTTCTCCTGTAAATCCTCGTCCGATTTCCATTTTGCAGATTTCACTTTCATAATGCGAAAACCATATCCAACGCCTATATTCAAATTAAAGTTCTGCATTAAGCGAATGTCTATGCCTGCTGTAAGATTGCTTACTAAAGGTGTAGAATAGTAAAGGTGTGAATAAAAAGGATCAAACTTTTTTCCTTCTCCCCATGGTTCTTCTCTTGGGATATAAAAATCCTCGAGCAAGTATCCATTTTTGTAATTTGTACTTATTTCGGAAAGTATCTGCGTCATGATAAAAGGTTTTATAACTTTGCTGGAATTCCCAAAGGTATATTTTAAAGAAAGTCCCATAAAATGACTCCTTAAGAGGGATTTATATAATCTTATTTCTTTTCCATTGGAATCATAATCTTTATAATATTTTCCGTCGAATGATGAGCTGTCGGCATGCGCATAATAATTCACATTAGTAGAGAATTGATAAACGAAGACTGCATCTAACATACCTTTATCTTGGATAAACCTTAACCCTGAGTGCAGTCCCCCTCCTCCATACACTTGATTTCCTTCATTACTAATCATTCCTAGTTCTTTTTCAAGAAAGCCTGAAATACTTGTAATCATTTGTAGTTTTTCTTGAGAGACGACAATAAATGAAGATGTGAAAGTGAGAAGTAAAAGTAATTGTTTCATAGTTTTACAAATTTACAGTTATTCCTTGGATTTTCTATCCGATCTCATAGGAATGGAATACGACAACCCTAACTCCACCCCAATGGCATGAAAAAGTTGCGTCTGTACAGGAGCTAAACGCAATGCTTCCTGATACTCTACTCCTTCATCCCATTTCAGATATTTATATTTCATAATTTGAAAACCATAACTTGCTGAAAGGCTAATATGAAAAGCTTGAGTAACTTTAAAATTATACCCTGCATGAACAAAACCTATAAAGGGTGTGGATTGGTAGAAGTTGCTTTGCAGTACCAATTTTGAAGGCACGCCATGCCCCAAATATTCAAGGTTATACAATACTGGAGTATAAGGAATAAATTCATTCCACATTGTATTACCTTTATAGTTAGAAGCTACTTCTGAAAATAAACTTATCCCAACAAATAAACTATTTTCTTTTTTAAGATGGAATTTATAAGATATACCTAGTAGATGACTTTGAAATATTGGAAAATTTGACTCAAATACTGTAAGATTTAGATTAAGGCCGTATAATATAGCATAAGTCATTCGGTATGATTGGGTATTCGTCTCCAATCCAATTCCCGCAGAAGTGAAATTGGACCAAATTGCTGTCCCTTCTCCATCTATCTTATGAAACCGATAATATGGCATTTCAGAAAGTTGGATATTCATTCTAAGAGATTCTTGGGAAAAGACACTCACACAAGAGGTTAGTATTAAAAATAGTAATTGATATTTTCTCATAGCTTAATGAGTTTAAAGATGATATTCTGATTTATAAATCGTAAAATATAGATACCTTTTTGGAGATTAGAGATATGGATTTCATAACTATTACTTGGTATTTTCCATGAATCTAATACTTTTCCTTCCAAGGACTCTAAGTTTACCAAATCTTCTACAGATGATTCTATTGTAATTTTATTGTCAAATGGGTTAGGATATACTTTAACTAAGGATTCTTTAGATGAAGAGATTGCATTTTTAGTAATATTTTTATTTGTTAATAACTCTTCGCTATTACTATCTGGAATATTCATACTATTGGAGCAACTTCCTTTATGTATTACAAACCAAACAACAGGTAAATCATTATTTCCAGCGTAGCTTACTGTTAATTTTGGATGTTCTAATGTAATTCCCCATTTTCCTTTTTTCTTATTGGTTTTTTGACAATCCGATTTAATATATCCATTTGGATAACTACCAAAAGTTGAATACCATTCAATTTTATAATCTGTTTTTGAGTCTAAGTCTTCAATTCGCAACCTCTTATTAAATAGTGGCATATTCCATTGTTTAGAGTAGGGATCTTTATGTTTTTTTTCCAAAGGCACATTTTTACAAGGATCGCTCTCTCCTCCTCTCGTTTTAATATTATATGTATTATTTTTAATATAGCCAACTGCCTTTGTTTTGTTATTTGAGATATAACTTTGTAATTCTATTTCATATTTTTTACTCTTTGGGACTATACTTGAGCTGTAATGATTCCACTGTCCCCACCCTTGGCTCAGCGTTCCAATCACATCATCGCCGTTCATGTGGTTGAGGGCACGGAAGGTTTTTTTCCATAAACTTAGGTACAGATTGTTGATGCTATCGGCATTTTTTCCTCTGCCATCCCAAAATAAGAAACCTGCAATACCTGTAAAGCCGAGTGTCATTTCATCCACTGGGCGGAGGTTGTAGTTGGAGCAAGGGCTGTATACGTTGTCTATACCTCCTTCGGAGATGATGACAGGAACTCCAGGTAAATTCTTAAAGGCTCTTAAAATCCTTACTGAGCCAACATCAGTCAGATACATATTATTGCTTTCTGATTTCAATAGAGCATTAGGAACAACATAGTACGGATTAAACCCAATCACATCAACATTTTGAATGTAAATACTTGAGTCAAGATGATTTCCTGTTTTTTCTGCTTCAGGTGGCTTTATGTTTATTCCAATCAATTGCCTGTTCCAATTTAAAGAATCTTTGATATAGCTTATCATCACCTTTTGATAGTTATATATGGCATCCCTAACTTCGGGATATGCATTTGGAAAATTATATGGAATATTGTCTTCATCGTTTAGATGGCTGTTTAAATGCCACGGTTCACTCAACAGTTCCCATTCGGCTATTTTGGTAGAGTAGCCATAGCGTGCAATCAGGTAGCGCGTACGCTGCTTGTGGTAGAGCAAATCCGTCGTATTTGTAAACATCTTGTCGGGCGTTTTACTTCCACCATTCACCCATGGGTCATCGTTGTAACAATAAAATGGGTAGTTACTGTTAGGTCCTGCATAATCAATATGGGTACCATCCTCATTTTTATGTTCCCATGACCATTGCCACCAAAAATTGCGGTACATAAAATGGTCTTGCATCATGAGGTTATATATCATCAGACCGTTATAATCCTCACAAAGATCCAACAATTTATCAATTTCATAAGCATAGTGCAAGCGTTTGTAGTAATTTCCTTTTTTCTCAAACTCAATAGAATTAGACCAAGGACAAGATACCATCCTAAAATACTTGGGTTTTGCCGGATCACCATACTGGTTGCCATAGGCAAAATATGTTTCTACTTTTTGTAAATATTCATCCCATTCTTCTAATGTAGCACAATCTTCTGTATGGGGAATAATCTCCCAATGTCTTTCATTGCAATTTTCATCACTAGGTGCAGGAAAATTTTGCCCTACAGGAAAAATCATACGTGAACCTAGTTTTAAATTTCTTCTGTTTTCGTGAATATGTACATAACCGGGGTCGCCACTTTCCACTACATAAAAATAGAACAAGGGACTCTCGTATTTTAGCACACCTTTAACCTTTATTTGAATCTTGCCATACCATTTTCCATTTTGTGGAGGTGCAAAACGAACTCTAAACGGAAACGCAGACATCACTCCATCATTTCCTTTGATTTCATTCCAAGCATTTTCACTTTCATTCTCCACATAATCCCTTGTAAAATAACCTTCTACTATTTCATACCAAGGTACATCCAGACAGTTGAAAATAGCTTGAACCTGAATATCCCATGCTAAAAATGGGTTGAGCGCAGTTGGGTCATAAGGAGCAGTAGGGTCAGTCGTATTTTTTATAAACTTACGTACATCATTCCATAATTCAAACGCTTGGTTTTGTAAATTCCCGATACCAAATTCCAATTTTTTATAACGCAAAACATGATTCAAATCGGGGTAATTCATCACCGAAACGCCTGTGAGTTGTCCAATTTCTCCAGGTTGAACATCTACAGATCCATTTCCAAAATCTTCTTGTATTAGTAGATGGTTTTTTCCTCCGTTTTCTATACTCTTCAGGTGAGTACCCGATTTTAAATGAATACGCTGATATGCTTTCATGGTTTTATTTTGATTAGCAGTCATAGCGCTGGTGTGGTCTCCACCAAGTTCTATACACGAACCATAAATATATGAATTGTTATCCAACTCTTGTTGACTTGGTTGTAAAGCATAAGCCTCGCAATCAAACACGTTTACCGGAGTGTTTTGAGGGAATACCATATAGACAAAGCTAAGCAAAAAGAAAGTTACTGTATAGTGTTGCAAGTTTTTCATCGCTTTTAATTCTTGTATGTTATAAAGAAGATTCTTTAGTTGTTCTTTTTACTTAATTCGCTTATTTCATTCCGTAATGTTTCTAGCAACTCTTTTAGGTTATCCTGTTCCTCTTTGAGAACATTCATTTCTTTTTGCTGGGCAATGATATAAAGAGTTAATTCCTCTACTTTTTCAGTTAATAATTTATTCATTTCTCCCAAAGGGAGTCCATTAGTTTCAATATTTACTGCACTGGGAAATCCAGGAAGGCGCTTATTTAGTTGTATATATTCTTCTACTTTATTCAGAGATGGGAGCTTATAATCTGGGTGAAACACATAGTCCGGCCAAGAGGCTAAATCTACAATTACTTCTCGGGTATATGTTGTGTTATTTTGGCTATTTACTTTTAGTATGGAATTTCCAGCTTGATTTTTTAACTCTAGCGTTCCATTAGGAAATACAGTTAATATAGGCAAACCTCCCTGCGTATAGGAATTGAGCATAAATTTTCCTGAATAATCGACAGAAAGTAAAGAATTCTCATTATTATTCTGTAATCTGCTAATATTTAAAGCAAAATTTTCAGATAATGTAGGATATCCTTTTATATCTAGCTTGGCTTTTGGCTGTTGCGTTCCTATCCCTACTCTCCCCTTACATTGAGATTCATCTAAATATACAATTGGTATATCCGAGTATTTGATGGATTTCCAAGAAGTGTTTGGACACGTTGTTGTTTTGATAGGTATTGAAGGGATTCCTATTTGGGCTTTTACATTATTGGTTAATAGTAAAAATGGGGATGCTAGTAAGATATACTTTAACTGATGATAAGCCCTCCATCCCCGAAAAGGGCGTAGTACATGATTCATTCTCATAGTGTGTTATTTTATAGTGCTACTGCAATTTAAATGCATTCTTTGGGATTACCAAATAAATAGAGCGTTTTTTTAGTTTTTTGGTTTACTTATTCTACATGTGCAACTAGTAATTAAAATAAAATTATAAATTTGATTATTCTTAAGCTATTTAAAAAATGAAAAATCTAATCCTTTACCTCATTTTATCTCTATTTATCTGGACAAGTTGCACTCAATCCAAGAAAGAAATAGATATTCCCAATTACCCTTTTTTACAAGCAGACTCGCTGATGCATTTTAAGGTAGGAGATCGTTTTATTATTGGAGATCGATACAACAGCTGTTGTATGTCTGCTTGGATACAACAAGATACTGTAAACGATTATGTAATCTCTCCATTATTTAAATATATTGAAACGATAAAAGATATAGCCGATTCAGATTGTGATGGATGTTCGGATTATTATTATAGCATATATGAATGTACACAACCAGGTATAGATACTTTACACTATTTAGAATTAGCGATGAGCGACTTAGTAAATGTCTCTGAGGCTATTAAATTCAATAACGGAACATTAGATATGACACAATTTATCATCTTACATCGTGGTGACTTTGATGAAGCCTTTATGGAAGAATATACTTTTATAGATTCTTTGGGAAATAAAGATGAAAGGAAATTAGTTTTTTCTCAGGAGGCTATGAATTATAAGATAAACTATTTAATTTCTGTATCTAAGTAGATTCATGAGAATATTTTCGAAATTATCTCTTCTTTTTGGAAAGGAGCTGTAAACTCTACCAATTGCCTATTGTTTTTATCAATTGCAATAATCTTCGTACAATATTCAAAACACAATTCTAGATCATGAGAAGAAATAAATACTAATTTCTCATTGTGTAGAGCCACATTTTGTAGTATCCCCATCACTTTTCGCTTGTTGTTATAATCCAAAAAGGCTGTAGGCTCATCTAAAACCATTACCTCACTTTCCTGTGCTAACGCCTTCCCTATCATAGCGATTTGACGTTCGCCATCACTTAAAAAAATGGTGTCTTTTTCTTGTAATTCCATTAAGTCTAGTGAATTTAATACCTCATCTATTACCCTCTTATCCTCTTCACTCAATCGATTCAAAATATTTGTATAAGGCGCTCGCCCCATACTAATCAATTCATAAACTGACAAATGGTTAACACCAAAAAATTTAGAAGGCACATAACTCAATGTTTTTACTTTTTCCTCTTGGGTAAGTTGAAACAAACTCTTATTATGCACACAAATTTCACCTTCTATAGGAGTTATAAAACCCATCAAATGATCAAAGAGCGTAGTTTTTCCAGAACCATTAGGTCCAATTAAACCCACTAATTCTCCCTTTAAGAACTCCAAATTTCTTGCTTCAAACAACAATTTAGGTTCTTGTTTTCCTTGAAATCCGATATGTAAATTTTGAAAATGAAGCATCAGAATTTTTTAAGAATAATCCATACAACTACTGGAGCTCCAATTAACGCAGTAAGTGCATTTAAAGGAATCTTAATGGTATCCATTAAAAGTTGCATTAAAATATCACAAAATACTATCAAGACAGCTCCCATTAAGGCACTTCCCAATATCAACTGAAAATGATTCGTGGTTTTATATACAAATTTCACCATATTTGGAATAATTAATCCTACAAACGCAATAGGTCCACAATATGCCGTAATTACACCTGATAGAATGGAAGTAATCAAAACTACTACAAAGCGAATTTGCTTTGTGTTTACACCCAAAATTGAAGCATTTTTATCTCCTAAAACTAATAAGTTTAGCGGTTTTGCTATAAGTAAACTAAGTAAGAATCCCATTAGAACTACTACAAAAAGACCTGGCAATTGGCTATAGCTTATTGATTGTAAAGAGCCAAAACTCCATAACATAAAAGTTTTTAAGTCATTTGGGTCAGCATAAGATTGTATCACACTTACAATAGCACCAATAAAACTTCCCAACATTATTCCAACCAGCAAGAGCGAAATTTTATTTTTTAAATAAAGTGAGCTAGCTAATACTAAGAGTCCTACTAAGAAAGCCCCTACCATAGCAGCTGTAACTAAACTAAAAGAAGTGCTTATTACATGGAAAGAAAACATCGTTGAAATCGCAACAAATAAAGAAGCTCCTGAGTTTATACCCAATACATAAGGTCCAGCTAAAGGATTCTGGAAAAGTGTTTGCAAAAGTAAACCTGATACAGACAAAGCAATTCCTACCATTACTCCCGTAATCACACGGGGAAATCGAAAAATACGTACCATGATTTCACTTTGAGAATTTGTATCATGTGCAAATAAGGCTTTCCAGATATCGGCAAATGAGATGGAGAAACTCCCCAAAGTCAAATCATACATTACTAACAATATGAGTAATATCAATAAAATGAGAGACCATTTCCAATATGTTTGTTGCTTACTTTGCACAAATTTATTCTTCATTTTGTGCATCAAAGATACCATATTGACTCTTATGATAAGGATTAAGATAAGAAATTATTCCAATATCAGTTTAGAATAATATTTCATTTCTGTGTCTTCAAATACTTCTGGATGGAAAATCTTAGCAATATCTTCCAATACGATATGTGGCTCAATAGCTGAATTTTCAAAGAAACAATTCATATTACCCATATAGGAATATAAATTTCCTAGTTTTACCGATCTAAGCAAAGCGAATTTAGAATTTTGTGCCAATAACTCTTTGCGAGAAGTGGCTGCCATATTAATCCAATTTTCTACGTCTTTATTATCATTAATAACTTCTTCTAAAGATAATTCTAAACTACCTGTTCCAGTAGATTCTTTATACACATAGTTCACATTGGCATCTGCTAGTAATTGAGCATTATAACTTCTCCCCGTTGGCGCATTAAAGATATCTCCCCAATAAGTCCCTGACAAAGCTTGAGGGTATATGGATAGTTGCTGAAGCTTATTTGCTAAATTTTCATATTTTATTCTAATATCTTCAAAAATTGCATTTGCCTCCTGTTCTTTATGAAAGAGAATGCCATAAATTTTAATCCATTCTGCTCTACCTAAAGGATGGTTTTCTTTCCATTCATACATTAAGAAAGTTTTTAAACCTATTTGCTTAAACTTATTAAAAATAGGCGTATTCATATCATAACCCGAATAAAAGATAAGGTCTGGTTGAACAGCTGCATAAGACTCTGCATTTGCGCGAAAAATATCACCAACGGCTTTTATTCTTGACTTATCAAATGATTCGCACACATACTCCCATTCTGGAATTCCTACTAATTTATCAAGAACCCCTAATGCTCTCATCATTCCAATATGTGTAGCTGAACCAGCAATAATTCGTTTAGAATTACTTGATATATCCTCATTTAGTCCGTCTTTCGTTATCCTATATTCTTTTAATATTTCAAGATTATCTGGGTTTTTAACTTGAATCAAAGTATAATTTTCATATTTTATGACTAAAAAACATTGTGCATATATATTCTGAAGCGTATCTCCCCTCTCATTTACATTAGAAAGAGACACGTTTTTTTGATTTCCTTGGCAAGAAATCAAGGAAATAAGAAGTATGCAAAAAACTATACAAACACAATTTCTACTACTCATCATTCGAAAGATTGAAATGACAATGATAAGAAGATTATAAAGAAATATGTATTTTTCATTAACCTAATTACTTTTTTTGCGTATAAACCTAAGTTATTATGAGAAATTTATACATTAGCAAAATAAAACTATATTACATGAAAAAGATTTTACTAAAAACTGTAGCTATATCCCTAGCTCTTTTTACTTATGCACAAACTACTTTAGCACAACAAACAATTGTTGAATTTGATGGCGCCAATAACGAATTTGTTATTACAGATTGGACAGTAACAGGACCCGGTTTTCCGCTCCCTGATAAAATTTCAATTACAGCTAACGAATCTGGAACGCTAGCCATTAACAACAATAACACCTATAAAAACATAACCGTAAAAGTGTTATTTAAAAAGCAAAATCAAGCACCAGCTAGCTCTATCATGTGTAATTATGAAATTAAAGATAATAATGGCGTTGCTAAAACGAAAACAGGTCTAATTTCGGACAATACTAGCGCAACAGAAAACGTGCTTATTTACAACTTTAATAATTCAGATGAATTTAAAATTAAAAGTTTTAGACTTTATAATCCGGATAAAGCTGCAACAATTGTTTATATCAAAATTTCAGGTACTTTAGCGACACTTGATGTAGAGGATAACTACCTTGATTTTAAAGTAATAGCACAACCGGAGTTTTTAACCATTTCTAGTGAAAAGGAGGCTACACTTTCTATTTTTACTATTACTGGTCAATCTTTAGGAAATTATATCATTCATACAGGAGATAATACCATTATGAACAATGCTAAAGGCGTTCTTTTATTAGTATTAACTGATGAGAAGAATGCAGTTATTGGTCGTAAAAAGATTATGAAATAATTCAAATCTTAAACTAGTTTAAAAGCTGTTGTTTTGAACAACAGCTTTTTTTATTGGATTTATTAGTAAACTTCTCAGTTTGTAACTTTTGATATATAATTATTCTCTCCCTTATCTTGCTTTAACCAAAATCATCTTTATCTTTGTTCTAACATTTTAGATGTGTGTATGAAAATACCCACTAGGAATCTTGTGTAAGTCAAGAACTGTATCTGCAGCTGTAAGCTCTACATGTCCTCTCTACAAAGTCACTGAGTGAACCCAAAACACTCGGGAAGGCAGAAAGGATAAGAAGCAAGTCAGAAGACTGATCTAAAATGGAGTTAAGGAGACTTCAGATAAAAGTCGAACTTAAAACACTGTTATACAGTTGTCATAGTTCCATGTAGAGTATAAAAACTCAATTTGATGTCTTCATTTGTTTAATTTTTTAAAACTTAATAAATGAAGAAGTTTTATTTTCTAGCAAGTGTGCTTCTTGCTGCATTCACAATTCAAGCACAAACCACGATTGATTTTGAAGAAATCACACTCACACCCGAAACCTATATTCCCGCCACAAGTGGAGATGGTACCTTCGTTTCCAAAGGGGCTACATTTCATAGCTACTATTTTGCTGATTGGGACTGGTGGACCAGTTGGTTCGCTCCTTCCAACATGACTGATAATACCACTGCTGGTTTTACAAACGAGGGAAGTGCATATCCTGCTAGCGGAGCAAATAGCTCAAGCAATTATGTGGTTTTCCTATCTGGAGATGCAGACAATGGTTATATTTCATTTGATGACAAAGTTGACATGACAAGTATGGCTATTACAAATACCACTTATGCTTTTCTATCTATGCGCGATGGAGATGGTTTGGCAAAAATATTTGGTGAAAATGGAGATAAAGATTTCTTCTATGTTGATATCTACGGTATAGATGGGAACGATACAATTGCAACTACTCGTTTTTACTTGGCTGATTTTACATCCGATGAAGCGACAGATCATTATATTGTAGATAGCTGGGAAAATGTTGATCTTTCAGCATTTCAGGGAATTACTCAAATATCTTTTCATTTGACAACCTCAGATATGGGAACGTATGGACCAAATACTCCTTTTTATTTTGCACTAGACGACTTAGTATATACGGAACATACACTTTCTTTAAATGAAGAACAAGCAAAATTATTTAAGATGTATCCTAATCCAGCTCAAAATACACTATATATCGAAGGAGAAGGAAGCTATGAAATTAGCAACTTAAATGGTCAATATATCTTAACCATAAACGCAAATCAAAAAACAGATATCTCTCACATTCAGCCAGGAATATACTTAGTTACAAATCAAAACCAACAAACTCAAAAATTGATTATTCACTAATCTCTCATGAGTTTTAAAGGCATACATATTTCATTGGATAAATTATTTATCATGTTTCTATATGGAGTGTGTATGCCTTTCTTTGCTTTCGGGCAATCGGATACTACTGTTTTTGAAGAAATTACCATCAAAGGTCACCACCCACGATTTGAACAACAAACCATCTTAAAACAACAAGATATACAAAAGTTAGTTCCTTCTGATTTAGGTACTGCATTACAATATATTAATGGTATAAGCATTAAAAATTATGGAGATATTGGAGGACTCAAAACGCTATCATATCGAGGTTTAGGTGGAGAACATACACAGTTAATTATAGATGGAGAACCCATTAGCGATCCTCAATCAGGACAAATCAACTATGCTACCATCCCTCCAAATAACATTGAAGAAATCAAACTATATGAACAGAATAATTCGGAACTACTTCCTGTTTCTGCTTTAGTTAAAAGCAATGTTGTACTCGTTAAAACCTTTGATCAGCAATTTGGAACACATCCTTTTGCTCTAAGAACTAATTTTCTATTAGGTAGCTTCGGGCAAAAAGAAGCAGATATACGTCTAAAAAATACAGGTAAAAACTATTTTATAAGTACTTCAGGAGCCTATAAAGCATACAAAGGAGATTATACATATCGTTTACCATTTGGCAATCAAGATACTTCCTATCGCAGGCAAAATAATGAACTCACTGATTTTCATATCAATTTAGGCGGTGGTTATAAGTGGAGAAAGCAAGAAAATAAACATGTTCTAACCACTAATTTGTCCACCCACACTATACAACAAGAACTCCCCGGAGCTGTAATTTTGTATAATAACTTAACACAAGCTACCATGAGTACACAAAGTTCTCTTGCTAGTTTACACTATAATTGGTATAGCAAGAATAGTACACTTAAAGGATTTGCACAATATGCTCATAGATATTTAAGATATTACGATCCAAATTTTCTGAATAGTGTAGGATTTCTTGAAAATAAATACACAACACAATCTGTGAGCGGTGGCTTCCATTATCAATATCATTGGAAAGATTTTTATTTCAATATAGGTGATGATTTTTCGTATGATATATTAACCAGCAATAGAGATATTGGGAGCCCAAGTAGATATACCAATACAGCTATGTTACGAGTAAAATACGAAATGAAATATTTCTTTGCCGAAGCAAATGGTTTTTTACAAAGTTTTATAGACAACAACACTCTATTTTCACATCAAAAATCCTATCATAAATTCAACCCTACAATAGCTATTTATACCTCTGAACAATTAGTAAAAAAAATCCAATTTTATGCGTGGTTTAAACCATCATCCCGAGCTCCTTCTTTCACAGATTTGTATTATTCGCAAATAGGGAATAAGGATTTAGACCCAGAGGAAGCCACACAATTCAACGCAGGAATTAATTCAGGATTTACTCAAAAAGGATTCTCCCTCACCATTCAAACAAACTTCTTTAAAAATTGGGTGCGCAATAAGATTTTAGCACTACCAACCAAAAATCTATTCATCTGGTCGATTCAAAATGTTGGAAAAGTAGATGTGATTGGAGGAGATATCAATCTGAATCTGAAATACGAATATAAAAATTGGAGAACTTCTCTACAACTAGGATTTAACTATCAACAGGTAGAAGATATCAGTGATAAAAATAGCCCTACTTATCGCCATCAAATTGCTTATACTCCTAAAATTACGGGAAATACACTTTTTAGCATCTCTTTCAAAGGAATATTTTTAAGTTATGCTGGACTATACATCGGAGAACGATATAGTTTGAATGAAAACATCCCAAGTAACCATCTTGATGCATATTTTACTTCTGATTTATCATTAGGGTACCAATTAAAACTGGCAGAAAAACATACTATTGAGCTACAAGCAGGTATCAAAAATCTGACTGATATACCATATAATTATATTCGGTATTTTGTCATGCCGGGAAGAAATTATTTTATAAAATTAAGTTATGCGTTTAATTAGAAATTATACACTCTTATTACTTGTCATTGCAGGAATGTTTTCTTGCAAAAAAAAGGACGTAATCCCAGAGCCTTTACCTGATACCTCTAAGGAAGGGATGTTGGTGCTTCACGAAGGACTTTTTAATCAAAACAATAGTTCTCTCAATTGGTTAGACCTATCAACTGGTGAAATGAGTGAAGACCTGTTCTTAAAAGTAAACAATCGTCTTTTAGGAGATGTGGCCAACAAAATGATAGCTTACGGTGGAAAAATTTATATCTCAGTTACCACTTCTAGTACAGTAGAAATTATTCATAAAAAAACCTTTAAGAGTTTGCAACAACTTGCATTTAACTATCAAAATAAATCACAACAGCCTAGAAGTTTAGTCGGGTACAAAAATTCTGTCTTTGTAACAAGTTATGACGGTTATGTGACAGAAATAGACACTACAACCTTACAAATTAAATCTCGTCTTAAAGTTGGAAAGAACCCAGAAGGAATTTGTGAATACAATGGAGATTTATATGTAGCAAATTCTGGGGGCTTGGATGCTCCTAATTACGACAATACTGTTTTAAGATTGAGCACATTTCCGCTTGCCATTCAAGATACATTCGTCGTAGGCAACAACCCTATAGATGTAGTTAGTGATAGTTTTGGAAATATCTATGTTGCTAAACGAGGAGATTATAGCAATGACCCAAGCGAACTTATTAAAATCACACCAACTGGTGATATTATTCCTTTGGGAATACCCGCTACTACACTATCTATCCAAAGTGATATACTATACATCTGCTTCTATGATTTTAATTCAGGGAATGCAAAAGTAAGCACCTATAACTGTACTACTCAATCCACTGAAAATGACAATTTCATTTCAGGTAGTAATTTCACCACTTTGTATGGAATTATTCCTTTTAAAACCAACGAAGTAATTGGTCTAGATGCCATGAACTATACCAATAGCGGTTATATACGTTTTTTTAAAAATGGTCAAATTTCAAAAAATTTCAAAGTTGGATTAAACCCAAATAGCATCATCTATTATGAATAAAATTTATATAACACTCATCACCTTATTTATATTTCAAGTAGGATATACGCAGGATTATGCACCAGCTGCTGGGCTACCTGGAAGCACGGCGATTAAATACGATTCTTCTGTTTTTGTAGCTTGGGCTACTGGGATAGATTTATCCCGAGGTTATATCAATATAGAAAATCCAAGCGCTTCCTACAATGGATTTAACTATGCTTCTTATGGAGAACCCGAAGATGCATTAGGTCCAGCATCTGGAAATTCAACAGACGGTGTTGTTTCTTTGGGAGATAGTGGAGTTGCTATACTAACCTTTAAACATCCAATTATCAATGGAGATGGATGGGATTTTGCCATTTTTGAAAATAGTGTAACAGATGATTTTTTAGAGTTAGCCTTTGTGGAAGTAAGTTCAGACGGTGTCCATTTCGTCCGTTTTCCTAATCATTCTAAAACTCAAACAACAACACCTATTGGGAGTTTTGGCTCCATTGAAGCAACAGATATACACAATCTAGCAGGTAAATATCGCGTAGGATTTGGAACTCCTTTTGACTTAGAAGATCTAAAAGATAGTGTTCTCATAGATATCCAAAATATAACGCACATAAAAATTATAGATGTGGTAGGTACATTAGGAAACAAGGGAGGAGTAGATAGTTATGGCAACAAAATAAACGATCCCTTCCCTACTGCTTTCCATTCAGGGGGTTTTGACTTGGCTGGCGTAGGTGTAATTCATCATAATCCAAATGTGACATCATTAGAAAATTTATCGTATCATTTTATAAGAATTTATCCAAATCCTACAACTTCCTATATCACTATTGAAGTACAAAATGAAATGGAAATCACTCTTAAAGACATACTTGGCGCAACAGTATTATCGCAAACAATCCATGCTGGTTCGAATAAGTTATCACTTGAATCTTTTGGTTCAGGGATTTATTTTCTTAGAACACAAGGAGAAACCATAAAGTTGATAAAAGAATAATCTAATCAACATTTCATCGTTTGAAAGTCATAAAAGAGTCAAAAATAGAATGGCTCTTTTTTTGTAAGTTTGGCGTAACTATCCGTGAAATTGCGGATTATACAATATTTAACGATAAATAATGATTATGAAATATTTTTATTGGTCTCTGATTTTATGCCTCAACCTTATCCAATTCTCATTTGCTCAAGTAGAAGACGAATCGTGCTTACCACCCAATAAAAAAACACAAAAACTATTAGATAAAGCAAAAACATCTTCTCCCCAAGAAGCTGCCGATTTATTCCGTCAGGCAACAGAATCAGAACCAGATAACGCACAGGTACACTATGAATTTGCACTTTACGCTTACAATAAAGGCTTAGAAGCATACGATAGAAATCCAAATCCTTCGGTAGGGGATGGTAATATGCGTATTGCTGAACGTGAATTTCAATTAGCCCTTGATAAATGTAAGGACTATCATTCTGACTGCTATTACTATATTGGTGTCATAAATTACAGTTTTGAGAATTCAAAAAAAGCAATAGAATATTTTAAAAAATTTCAACAATTTAAAAGTGACGATGTTAAGAAATATGCTCCTGATCACGAAAAAAGGTTACAAGATGTTGCTGAAGTATTAAAAGTTTATCAAGACGAAATGTCCTTCTACGACAACAAAGTTCCCTTCGAACCTAAAAAAGTAGAAAATGTAAGTTCTCCCGTTGATGAATACTTTCCTATGATATCTCCCGATAATGAGTTAATGTTCTTTACTCGAAGAGTAGATAGAAAGGCAAAGGGCGACATTATGTCGAGTATTAAGGAGGAGTTTACATGGGCAAAACGTAAAAACATACACAGCCCTTTTGATATAGGAACGCCACTTGACATCCCTTTCAATGATGGAACATTTGATAGCTATGGAGCAGCAACACTCTCCGTAGATAACAAGGAAATGATTATCTGTGCATGTAAAGACGAAAAAGTAAACGGGCAAACCTATCGAAATTGCGATTTATATGTTACCAAATATCGAAGAACTGGTCAAGGGGGGAATGATTATATTTGGTCTCCACTGGAGAACCTAGGAAGTGCTATTAATACTCCTGATGGTTGGGAAGGACAACCTTCACTTTCAGCAGATGGAAATATTTTATATTTCACAGCGAATCGCCCGAATACTCAAAATGACGATATTTTCTTTTCCGAGCGTCTGGATGACAACTCTTGGGGACCTGCCCAGCCTTTTTCTATTGTCAATACGCCAGGAAAAGACAAAAGTCCATTTATCCATCAAGATAGCGAAACATTTTACTTTGTTTCTAGTGTTTCCCAAGAACGTAAAGGCTTAGGTGGGACAGATATCTTTTATATGCGGAAAGATGATAAGGGAAATTGGACTAAACCAAAAAACATTGGGTACCCAATTAACACAGAAGATGATGAGATCGGATTGTTTGTATCTATTGATGGAAAAGAAGCTTATTTTTCTTCTAGACAAAGAAACAACTGGGACATCTATTCTTTTGATTTATATGAAGATGCCAGACCTCAAAAAGTGGTTATGGTTAAAGGAGAATTAAAAGTAGAAGACGAAACAGAGCTAGAGAATGTAGAGATTGAAATTACCTACGAAAATTCAAATAAAGTAGAGACAATCAAGGTAAATTCGGATGATGGAAAATATGCTGCCATCGTAAAAGCAAAAGAAAATGAAGATGTCATGTTAAACATTAAAAAAGATGGATTTGCTTTCGATTCACAAATCATTGTTAAAGAAGATTTAGCTAAAGCTGAAACCATTACTGACAAGAACATGGAAATTCGAGAAATAAAAGTAGGTGAGCCTTATACAATCAATGATATTTTGTATGCTACAGCTTCAGCAGAGCTAAATGATCGCTCCAAATTTATTTTGAAACAATTTGCACGTTTTCTTAAACAAAACACACAATATCGAATCCTTATCCAAGGACATACAGATAATGAAGGTAATCCTGACAACAACCTATCTTTATCAGATCGAAGAGCAAATGGCGTAAAAGATTATTTGATTTCACTTGGCATTGATAAAAACCGTTTAGAATCAAAAGGATACGGACAAACACAGCCCAAAGTTCCAAACACAAGTGCAGCCAATAAGGCTATCAATCGTAGAACTGATTTTGTAATCGAGGAAATGTAATATTTATAGATGCTATGGAAACAAAAAAAGGGAAGCAAGCTTCCCTTTTAATTTTTTAAGTAGAAAAATTTATTTCCCTACGATGACTTTGTTAAAGTTAACTGTTCCATTTTGAGATGTAACCACTAAAATATAAGTACCATTTTCTAAACTAGAAACATCTATTCCTTTGAAAGAATCATAAGCTGTATTTGCCATTCTTTCTCTTCCATTTAAGTCATAAAGCATCACGCTAGCACCTTGGATATCACCATCTAAGAACACTTTATCCGTAGAAGGATTTGGATAAACTTTATAAGAAGAAGTTACATCTTTATCTAAACCTACAGTTACAGAGTAGTACCCTAAAAAGAAGAAAAGTGTATTTGTAAAAGCAGGTTGAACACAGTCAGCATGAGTCATTCCTGATCCATCATCTAAATCTTCAGCTTTTACATCATCAGTATCCGCACCTAATAAATACATTTCAGCGATAGCTACCTCACTATTTTTATACGGAACCTGATCATCTCCCTTACAGTAAAAAATACGTGTAGGGCTTTCTGGCACCCAGTTATACACATCATTTTGTTCTAATAACTTATTAATAATATAATTTGGTCTATTTGCAATAGAGTCTAAAATATTATCATTCAACATGTGGTAAGCGACCGGAGAACCAAAATATTGAGTCAACGTATCAATGATACGCTCATTCAATTCGGTTAAATAAATATCACCGTCATAATACTTTTGAATATCTGTTACAAATTCTGGCTTGAATACATCTGCAATATCATCAAATGCTTCATAGTATTCATTGAATCCTAACATCGTATTAGGAATATATGCAGGATATTGATAAGCAGAATCCACTAGGATTAAGTCTCTCATTACTCCGGATAAGCTATATGGCCCTGAATTGTATGCCGCAGCAGTCACAAAACTAGCCCCATGTTTATCTTGCATTCCTTTATGGAAAGCAGCAGCAGCATATCCTCCTTGAGAATACCCTGTAATAAATAATTGGTCATTTAATGCTATATCGTTATCAGCTGCCCATGATCTCACTGCTGTCAACATATCTTCAGATGCAGATACTGTCGTATTATAGTGAACGTAGGTTTGGAACCCATTTCCATCCCCCATCCCTACATAATCAGGAAGCAATGAAACAAATCCAACAGACGCAAACACTAAACCTGCTCTACCTTCATCTCCATCAGGAGTTTCTTCGTAACGAGAAGGAACACATGTTTTACAAGCAGAAGTTCCATGTTCATACATTAAGGTTGGATATACTAATCCAGCGCTATCAGGTACCATCAATAAACCAGATAACACATCTGGATTTCCTTTGGCATCTACTGAATTATAAGTTACTTTATAATAGTTAACATTAAATTGAGCAATTGGAATACCGATAATAGTATTAATATCATCAATAGTTGCACGCCCTCTAAAGGATACAGAAACAATTGTTTGGCTATAAGCAATTGAAATACACATTGTTAAAGCAACGATTGGAAGTAAAAGTTTTTTCATAAAAATAGATTTGTTAATAATAGTGTTTAAATTTAACGCTTTTTAAATGAACATTACAACTAATTCCATTTATTTTTTTAATATTCGAATATCTGAACCTGTTGGATCTTGATGAATTTCTAATTCAAAAAAATCTATAATAGCAAAAACATGATCAAAGATATCTGCCATAATTATTTCATATCCTTCCATGTTTTGCAAATCTGAAAAACAATAAATTTCTAAAGGTAAACCTTTGGTAGTAGGAGGTAACTGGCGTACTACTCGCGCCATATCTTCGCGTACACCTTGGTTATTTTTGATATAATATTCAATATACCTTCTAAATAAACCAACATTTGTAGGGCGACGTGCATTAATCTGGTACTCATCTATTAAACCATATTTCTGATTATGCTCTTCTATAGCCTTTCGCTGATTTTCTATAAATTCAGTAAGTATCTTTACTTTGGATAAACGATTAATTAATTTATCGTCTGCAAATTTAATAGAATCAATTTTGATATTAATAGAGCGCTTGATACGTCTCCCATTTGATTCCAACATTCCTCTCCAATTTTTAAAACTATCAGAAATCAGATTATAAGTTGGGATTGTTGTAATGGTTTTGTCCCAGTTTTGCACCTTAACAGTCGTAAGCGTTATTTCTTTCACTTCTCCATCTGCACCAAACTTCTCAATCTCTATCCAATCACCTACTCGCACCATATCATTGATGGAGATTTGAATACTCCCAACAAATCCAAGCAATGTATCTTTAAAGACCAACAATAACACTGCGGTCATTGCTCCCAGGGAGGTAAAGATGAATGTTGGAGATTGGTCTGTTAGTGTGGACAAGAGAATAACAATAAAAATAAATGTAATAATCAATTTCCCAGTCTGAATGTAAGCTCCAATAGGTTTGTCTTTAAAATATGGTTTCTCTTTTAATAAGAGTCCGACAGCATTCAAAAAACGACGAATACTAATTAAAATAACGATAGCTAAGATGATTTCTGTTACTTTATAGGAGCCCTTTAAAACGGTGGGTAAGGAAAAAAAGACTATGGAGAAAAAATAATTTAAAAATAGTAATGGAAATAAATTAGCCAGTATCTTAAAAAATCCTGTTTCAATTAAATAATCATCAAATTTTGTTTTCGATTTTTTTGAAATTGGCTTAATAACCAATAAGAGGATCTTTCTGGCAATAAACCATAAAAGAAAAAATACTACTGCTAAAGCTACTAGCAAACCTAACACCCATAATACTTCATGTTTTTGGAAATCATGATTTCTGATTAATGAACGTATAGAGCTAGATGAACTGATTCCATAAAGACTTTTTATCCAATCTAAAATTATTTCTCTCATAGTTTTTTCTACTTTTATGCAAAAGTATAAAGAATGCATTACAAATCATTATTTTATCTTCTTGGTTGGGTAACTTTAATTGTTTTTCCATTTATTGGATGGTATGGCATATACTATTTCAACAAAACTCCATTCTTAGAAATGCTTGACCTAGAATCTTTTTACAGCCCACTCACTCTAATAGGATTGTTGTTTGGATTCATTTATGCTTTTTTCATTTTATTGGTAACTCAGTTTCCCATCTTCGATGAGATCACTCAAGTTCAGTCCCGTATGATTAAAGAAATAAATCTTAATATCTTTGATATATTATTTATGTCACTATGTGCCGGGATTGGGGAAGAGATTCTCTTTAGGGCAGCTATTCAAAGTTGGTTAGGTCCTCTTATTACTTCCTTTATCTTTATTTTAGTTCATGGGTATTTCAGTGTGCGTGAATGGAAAAGGAATCTATCTGGAATTTTAGTTTTTCCTTTTATTCTTATTATCGCTTATGGATATATCGAGTTCGGATTATGGTTTGGAGTGGCCGCTCATTTTTCGTATGATTTTTTAATATTTTATGCAACAATACGAGACGCTAAATCTTGAATTTAGTATAAAATATTGCAAGGCACGCACGATAATCTATTCCTACTTTTTTCCAAATATCTTCTGAAATTTTTCAACCTTTGGTCGTATAACCATTGCACAATAGGGTTGATCGGGGTTGTTATCAAAATAAGCTTTATGATTTTCTTCGGCAGGATAGTAAGTAGTCAAAGGTCTTATTTCAGTCACAATAGGTTTGTCATAAACCCCTAAATGATTTATACGTTCTTTGTATTTTTCAGTTAACTCCTTTTGCTCTTCGTCATGGTAAAAAACAATAGATTTATATTGCTCTCCTATATCATTCCCTTGTTTGTCTATGGATGTTGGATCATGCATATACCAAAATACCTCTAATAGTTTTTCAAAACTAACAATTGTATCGTCATAAGTAATTCGACTAACCTCAATGTGTCCTGTTCTACCTGAGCAAACTTCCTTGTAAGATGGATTTTTTATATGCCCACCCGCATATCCCGGATGAATAGCAATAACTCCTTCTAAGTTACTAAAAATTGCTTCCGTACACCAAAAACATCCCATCCCAAATGTTGCTTCTTTTAATGCCATACTTATATTACCCTAGATGTTCTTTATTTTTTCTTCTCCTAACGTAAGTCAAGATAAATAGACAGAATAGACCTGCAAGACCTATCCACATCCACTTATTAAAGATAGATTGATAGGCTCCTACCTTTTTTGCAGCCTGAGATTCACGCATATTGGCCATCTCTTCTGTTTCCTGAAGGGACTGTTCATAACTTTCACTCAATAACTCAATGGTTTTATTGGATTGATAAATGTTCATCTCATTTAATACTAATACTATCTTCTCAAATACTTGAATCAAATTCTTGTCCTGCTTGAGTTGTATATATATTTCTTTCATTTGATTCAATGCATCATATTGGATATGGCTATTATTTATACTTTCAGCAACAGTTACAGCCCTTTTATAATTTGCCAAGGCTGAATCTAATTTCTCTAATCCAAAATAATAATCACCTAAATTATAGTACCCTTCAGAAATGAAAAAACGATCCTTATTCTTAATACGATATGCCAAGGCCAATCTAAAATAGGACTCTGCTCGCTCATATTCTTCGGCCACATATTCTGTAATTCCTAGATTTGTATAACCATTTGACACATTTAGGAGGTTTCCGCTAGACAAGCCATTTTCCATACTCAACATGAAATAATCTTTTGCTTTATCAAAATCTTCTAAATCCATATAGAGCTGACCAAGAATTCCGTCAACAAGAGAAAGTTTTTCAGGATCCTTATGCTCCTCATAATACATATTATATTCTATTAATAATTTCTCAGCTTCTTCATATTTCTTTTGTTCAATATAGATACGCGCAATATTTGGGTATGGAAGAAGAATATATTTCTTAATTTTTATTTTCTGGGCAAGGCTCAAACTCCGATTATAAAAAGCCTCTGCTACAGATAATTTACCTTGTAAAAATTGGAGATTTCCCATTTCATTATAAGCTTCAGCCAACAAGGTGTCATTTCCTATCTCTTTATTATAATTTATTACTTTCTCTAATTTCCTCTCCGACTCTTTATATAAATTATTATCTCTTAAGTAACGAGACATCCCTCTGTTTGACATAGAAATTATATCAGGTCTATGCAACTCTAACCCTATTGACTGTAAATCTTTAACATAATATAAGAGGCTGTCTTTATTTTCATTATTAAAATCTGTAAAAAAGTAATAAAATAAAGAGACTTTCTCATTGATGGAAGCTTTCTGATATCGATTCAGATATTCATCCAAAGTTGTTTGAGAGAAAGTTCCTGTTACAATAAAAAAAGAAAGTAATATGAGTAGGGATTTCGTCATGTTTTTTTCTTAAAAGTATTATTATTTTCCCTAAATATATACAGATGTAATTATTTTTTTCAAGGAATTATATGTGAATAAAAATGTTTTTTTTATAATATACTTAATGTCAACCCGTTGTGCATTTGCAAAAAAATAAATAAGATTACTAATTTCAACTGTATATGGATTGCATTTAATTTGTAAAGTTGAAAGCAATAAGAATTATTTAAAAAGATAGCCTCTAAGCCATCAAGGTTTTCGGGGTAACAATTGTAATGGGAGGCTATCGGTCGGCAAAGCCAGCCGCCTTAACCTGAATTTCTCTAAATAGGGTTGACCATTTTATATAACTTCCCTGATTCATATTCATTGCTGATTTTCAACTTTCATACCGATAGCTATCAGTATTCAACTTTCAACTCAATATAATTTGATATATAGAGAATGAATGTTTATTTTTGCATGCAACAAAAAAGAACGTAATTATGACATTCGCACATTTTAAAGTCCCAAAAGCAGCTAACGAGCCTGTTAAAACATATTTACCTAATTCTGCTGAAATCAAATCTCTTTTGAGTAAATACAAAGAGATGCTTTCTCAAAAACCGATTGATGTACCTTTACACATCGGTGGGAAAGAAATCATAACAAAAAATAAAAAAGATATTTGTCCTCCGCACAATCACCAAAAAGTGATTGGTCACGCTAGTATTGGAGAAAAGAAACACGTTGAAGAAGCTATCCAATCCGCATTAAAAGCAAAGGAAAAATGGGCTAACCTTCCTTGGGAAGAAAGAGCAAGTATTTTCCTAAAAGCTGCCGATTTGATGGCAGGCCCATACAGAGATAAGATTAATGCAGCAACAATGTTATGCCAATCTAAAACAGTTTTTCAGGCTGAGATAGACTCTGCATGTGAATTAATCGACTTCTTTCGATTCAATGTGCAATACATGTCTGAAATCTATGCAGAGCAACCTGAATCTTCTCCAGGAATATGGAACCGCATGGAATGGAGACCTTTAGAAGGGTTTGTAGTAGCAATTACTCCGTTTAACTTTACTGCTATTTCTGGTAACCTTCCTTCTACTCCAGCCATGCTCGGAAATGTTGTGATATGGAAACCGGCTGAGACTCAAGTATATTCTGCAAACGTAATCATGGAAATTCTAAAAGAGGCTGGACTTCCAGATGGTGTTATCAATATGATAAACGTACGTGGGAGTATCTTAGGTGATTTAGTATTCTCTCACAAAGAATTTGCAGGACTCCACTTTACAGGATCTACTGAAGTATTCCGTAATTTATGGAAAACAATTGGAGGAAACTTAGATAAATACAGATCTTACCCACGAATAGTGGGTGAAACGGGAGGAAAAGACTTTATTATGGTGCATGCTTCTGCTAATCCATTAGAAGTAGCAACTGCTATTGCAAGAGGTGCGTTTGAATTCCAAGGGCAAAAATGTTCAGCTGCATCTAGAGCCTATATTCCTTCTAACCTATGGAAAGATGTTAAAAAAATGCTTTTAGATCAGGTGAATTCCTTTAAAATAGGAACCCCTGATGATGTTTCCAACTTTATTACAGCTGTTATCAACGAAACAGCATTTGACAAAATCACAACATACATTGATTATGCTAAAAAGCATAAAGATGCTGAAATTATTACAGGTGGAAAATACGATAAATCGGACGGTTATTTCATTGAACCAACTATTATTGTTACAAAAGATCCTCAATTTAAAACAATGGTAGAGGAGATTTTTGGCCCCGTAATGACTATCTATATATATGACGAAAAGAAATATGAAGAAACGCTTGATTTAGTAGATCAAACCTCTGAATATGCATTGACTGGTTCTATCTTAGCTAAAGATAGATATGCCATCAATTTGGCTGTCAGAAAATTAGAGAATGCTGCAGGTAACTTCTACATCAACGATAAACCGACAGGAGCTGTGGTTAGTCAACAGCCATTTGGTGGAGCCAGAGGTTCAGGTACTAACGATAAAGCGGGTGCAAAACTTAATTTATTGCGTTGGGTTTCTGCTCGTTCTATTAAAGAAACATTTAATCCCCCTAAAGATTACAGATATCCATATATGGGGTAATTGGAATGCTATTGAAAGTTTCATTCTGATAGCTATCGGTATGAAAGTGAAAATTAATAAAAGACTAAATTTGTTTGACAAAAAATTAAGACGATGTACGGAAAAATGAAAGATTTTTTAACTCAAGAGTTAAACCAGATAAAAGCAGATGGAATCTACAAAGAAGAACGTGTCATTACAACACCACAAGGAGCTGAAGTAACCGTTAGTACAGGAGATGATGTTGTAATTATGTGTGCTAACAATTATTTGGGATTATCCTCTCATCCTGAAGTAGTTAAAGCTGCTAAAGAAGCTTTAGACACACATGGTTTTGGAATGTCTTCCGTTCGTTTTATATGTGGAACTCAAGATATTCACAAGGAATTAGAAAAGAAGATTGCTAATTTCTACGGGAAAGAAGACACCATTCTCTATGCCGCAGCATTTGATGCAAACGGAGGTGTTTTTGAACCTCTATTTGGAGAGCAAGATGCAATTATTTCTGACGAATTAAACCATGCCTCTATCATTGACGGTATTCGTTTGAGCAAAGCCGTTCGTTATCGCTATAAGCACAGTGACATGGCTGATTTAGAAGAGCAATTGAAAAAAGCAAAAGATCAGCGTTTTAGAATCATTGTTACCGATGGAGTTTTTTCTATGGATGGTGATTTTGCAAAGATGGATCAAATTTGTGATTTAGCTGAAAAATATGATGCACTCGTTATGAGTGATGAATGTCACTCTGCTGGATTTATTGGTAAAACAGGTCGTGGAGTTCCAGAACATTATAACGTTATGGACAGAGTAGATATCATTACTGGGACACTAGGGAAAGCTTTAGGTGGAGCTATGGGAGGTTATATTACTTCCAAAAAAGAAATTATTGCAATGTTACGTCAGCGTTCTCGTCCTTATTTATTTTCAAATTCTCTTGCACCATCTATCGTAGGTGCAGCCATTAAAGTATTCGATTTGTTAAGTAGTAGCACCGAATTAAGAGATAAATTAGAAGAGAATACTAACTATTTCAAGAAAGCAATTATTGATGCTGGATTTGATATTGTAAAAGGAGAATCTGCTATTGTTCCTATTATGTTATATGATGCAGCACTTTCTCAGAAATTTGCCAACAGACTATTAGAGGAAGGTATATATGCTACTGGTTTCTTCTATCCTGTTGTTGCTAAAGGAAAAGCTAGAATCAGAACGCAATTATCAGCAGCTCATACAAAAGCTCATTTAGATAAAGCAATTGCTGCATTTATCAAAGTGGGAAAAGAATTAGATGTTATCAAATAGGCTCTTCACCTATCCTTTCTTTTCATGAAAAGGAGAACCATAAATATGGTGATTTTAATCGGAGTACTCTCGATTATCAGTATTTTATTGGTTCAAGTATTATGGATAAACCGTACGATACGCGCTCAAAAGGATGCTATTATAATACAAGAAAGGCAGGATAGCTTAAATACACGTCAATTTGAAGAATCTGTACGAGTAGCACTACGCAATGTAGTGGAACAAATTAGTACAGCAAACAATATCGAAAACATCGATTTATATGGCTCAGTAAAACAAAAGAGTTCAAATTATTTCTTGGTGGACATCAATGAAAATCTCCATCCTTATTATTTGGAACAATTGTTAAAACGTACCTTCTACCAACACAATATCTATCAAAATTTTCAATATGGTATTTATGATTGTTACAATGACAGTATCATTTATGGAAATCTGATTCAGTTTACGAGAGATTCTCTTTTTGCACCAACTGATAAAGGGATGGGCATTCCTTCTAGTAAAATGGAATGGAAAAAAGATGGACATTATTTTACAGTATATTTCCCTAATATTGAATCAAATCCCCTAGATGATAAATTGATCGCTCTTAGACATCCATGGATATACGTTGGAATTGTAGCTATTCTTTTGCTGATATTTTTTACTATTTCCATTTTTGTAATTATCCGGCAAAAACGAATTTCAGAAATCAAGACTGATTTTGTAAACAACATGACACATGAGTTAAAAACTCCAATATCAACTATAGGTCTATCCAGTGAAATGTTATTACATGCCGATTTTGCTCACGACGCTGAACGTGTAAAAAAATACGCTGAGGTCATTTACAAAGAAAATAAGCGCTTGGAAAAGCAAGTAGAACGTGTACTAAATATGGCTCGGCTTGACCGAAATGATTTGGAATTAAAATTTGAGGATATATCATTACATGGGATTTTACAAGAGATTGCTGAAAATATAAAATTTAATCAAAATCAAAATGATAGTCAAATTGGTCTCTCTTTACAAGCAGAAAATGATATGGTTTATGCCGATCCTATCCATTTGGCTAATATTTTTCTTAATTTAGTAGATAATGCACAAAAATATTGTGAGAAGACTCCTGTAATAAAAATCAGTTCTAAAAATGTTCAAAAAGGTATAGAAATAACCGTTCAAGACAATGGAATAGGCATCTCAGAAGAACAAATTAGTCAAATATTTGATCAATTCTATAGAGTACCTACCGGAAACAAACATGATGTAAAAGGTTTTGGATTAGGGCTTTACTATGTGAAATTAATCGTAGAAAAACATAACGGCAAAATTAACGTTAATAGCAAAATTGGAGAGGGAAGCATATTTACCATTTGGCTCCCAATAATATATAATAAGATATGAGACCCAAAATATTACTTGTAGAAGACGATACTAGCTTAGGATTTATCATTTCGGATCAACTAATCACTTATGGATACCAAGTTGTACTCGCTTCGGATGGCAAAGAAGGCTTGCAACGCTTTAATGAAAATGCTTTTCATCTTTGTATTTTTGACGTAATGATGCCTAAGAAAGATGGTTTTAGTTTAGCGGAGGACATTCGTAAAATCAATAAAGAAATCCCTATTTTATTTCTTTCGGCAAAAAATCAAACAGAAGACAAGGTAAAAGGATTTCATTCGGGAGGAGACGATTATTTGACCAAACCTTTTAGTTCAGAAGAATTAAAAGTTCGCGTACAAGCGTTGCTAAGGCGAGTGAATATTGAAACTGAGAAGAAAGACTCTGAAATTCTCAAGATTAATAAATTTTTGTTTGATGTTCCCAACTATCAATTGAAAGGACCCGACTTTGAAAAGAAACTCACAAAAAAAGAAGCCTTAGTGCTTCAGCTACTCTGCAAATTTCAAAATCAGGTAGTAGATCGAGAATTAGTATTAAATTCAGTGTGGGGAAAAGATGATTATTTTGCGGGAAGAAGTCTAGATGTTTTCATCACTAAATTACGCAAATATCTAGCAAATGACCCTTCAGTCAACATTGAAAACATCCATGGAATAGGGTTCAAATTAACCTATTAATATTCCTTACATATTTTCTTAATCATTTCATTCACATTTCTTCAGTATGTTTTAATGAATATTTTCAGATAAAACTTTCCATTTCATTCAATATAATTATAACTTTGTGTTTCCATTTAAAATGTGAAAAATTAGCATGGATAAAGTATCATATGTCGGTAACGCAGATGTAAATGCGATAGATGAATTGTATAACTCCTATAAAAGAGACTCAAATAGCGTAGATGAGGGGTGGAGAAAATTCTTTGAAGGATTTGAATTTGCTCAAACAAACTACGATGTGGAAGGTGGAGTTCCAGAAAATTTCCAAAAAGAATTAAAGGTAGTTAACCTAATTGAGGGATACAGAAACAGAGGACACTATTTTACAAAGACAAACCCTGTAAGAGATAGAAGAAAGTATGCTCCTACCCTAGCTCTCGAAAATTTTGACTTATCAGAAAATGATTTAGACACCGTTTTCCAAGCAGGTACTCGAATTGGAATTGGTGCAGCTACTCTTAGAGATATTATAAAACATTTAGACGAAGCATATTGCGAAAGTATTGGAATTGAATATACCTATATTCGTAATCCAGAGCGCAAAGAATGGTTCATGAATAAATTAGAAGTAGAAAATAGACCTAAATTTTCTACTGAAGACAAAAAACAACTCCTTAAAAAAGTAAGTGAAGCTAATCTTTTTGAACAATTCTTACAAAAGAAATATGTCGGGCAAAAGCGATTCTCATTAGAGGGAAGTGAATCCTTTATTTCTAGTTTAGATCAAATGATACATGTTGGTGCCAAACTAGGAGTGAAAGAGTTTGTTTTCGGAATGGCTCATAGAGGGCGTTTAAATATTTTAGTTAATATCCTTAATAAAGATTTAACTGGCCTATTCAATGAATTTGAAGGAAAAGAATTTGCAGATATAGAAAGCTTTGACGGAGATGTAAAATACCATTTAGGCTGGCATTCTGTAGCGAAAATAGATGAAAAAGATATTGCACTAACGCTTTCACCAAATCCATCCCACTTAGAAGCAGTTGCTCCGGTAGCGGAAGGTATTACTAGGGCAAAATCTGATAATTATTATACTTCCAAAAATGAAGTAGTTCCTGTTATTATTCATGGAGATGCCTCCATTGCTGGACAAGGTGTAGTATATGAAACCGTACAAATGGCTGAATTAAACGGATTTGGAACGGGAGGGACTATCCATCTAGTTATTAATAACCAAGTTGGATTTACAACAAATTATTTAGATGGAAGATCAAGTACTTATTGTACAGACATTGCCAAAATTATAAACGCTCCCGTATTTCATGTAAATGGAGATGATATTGAGGCAGTAGCACAAACCTTTATTATTGCAATTGAATACAGACAAAAATTTAATAAAGATATTTTCATAGATCTTCTTTCATACAGAAAATATGGACATAATGAAGGAGACGAACCAAAATTTACACAACCTAATCTGTACAAATCAATAGCTAAACACCCTGACCCTAGAGAAATCTACAAAAGACAGTTAATTGAAGAAGGAACTATTGATGAAGCATATTATAAGAAACTTGAGGGAGAGATTGAAGGAAAATTAGATGCAGCCTATGAAGCAGCTAAAAATGAGGGGCAAGCTGTTATTAAGAGTTATGTGCAAGATTTATGGGAAGGATACAGTCAAGCAAATGATGAGAAAGATTTGCTAGCTCCAGTAGATACTAAATTCCCGAAAAAGAAGCTGATAGAACTTGCCAAAAAAGTTTCTACATTACCTACCGATAAAAGCATTTTTAGAAAAATTTCCAAACTCTTTGATGATCGTCTCGCTATGATTGAAAGAGATGAAATGGACTGGGGAATGGGCGAAATGTTGGCTTGTGCAACGCTATTAACAGAAGGTTACCCTATCCGTTTGACAGGGCAGGATGTGGAAAGGGGAACTTTCTCCCATCGCCACGCAGTAGTTACAACAGAAGATACCGAAGAGAAAATTATACCATTGAATTTACTCGAAAAAGGACAGGCGAGATATAGTATCTACAACTCTTTATTATCTGAATATGCTGTATTAGGATATGAATATGGATATTCTGTAACAACGCCAAAAGGGTTAACTATTTGGGAAGCTCAGTTTGGCGATTTTATGAATGGCGCTCAAATTATTTTCGATCAGTTTATAACTGCAGGAGAAGATAAATGGAATGTTCAGTCAGGATTAGTAGTTTTATTACCTCATGGATATGAAGGACAAGGATCTGAACACTCTTCAGGTCGTATGGAGCGTTTCCTACAGAGTTGTGGCGATTTAAACATTCAAGTGATTAATGCAACAACACCTGCAAACTATTTCCATGCGTTGAGAAGACAAATGAAACGTAATTTTAGAAAGCCTTTGATTATATTCTCACCTAAGATGTTATTACGCCATCCAAAAGCAGTTTCTTCTATGGAGGATTTTGCAAATGGACAATTTGAATACGTAGTAGATGATCCTAGAAATGTACACAAAACAGCATCTGTAGTTGTTTTATGTTCAGGAAAGGTATATTATGATTTCTTAGATGCTGCAGCAAGTAGAGGAATTACTGACGAAGTAGCTTTTGTTCGTGTAGAGCAATTGTACCCACTACCTAAGCAAGAAATCGACGCTATCTTAGCTAAGTATAAAAAAGCAGAACATATCATTTGGGGACAAGAAGAACCTGAAAATATGGGCGCTTGGACGCATATGGCTATGAATTTACGTCATATCAATCTACAATGTGTTGCCATTCCTGCATCTGCTTCACCAGCAACAGGATCTAAAGCAATCCACTTAAAGAGATTGAAGAATTTACATGAAAAATTATTTAGTTACGTAGGTGTAACTGCCAAATAAATAAATTGAAGAAAAGATGTCAGTTTTAGAAATGAAAGTACCTAGCCCAGGGGAATCTATCTCAGAAGTAGAGATAGCACAGTGGCTAGTTTCCGATGGAGATTATGTAGAAAAAGACCAAGCAATTGCTGAAGTTGATTCCGATAAAGCAACACTCGAATTACCTGCAGAAGAATCAGGAATTATCACCTTGAAAGCTGCTGAAGGGGATACCGTGAAAATTGGCGCTGTCGTTTGTTTAATTGACACTTCTGCAAAAGCTCCAGAGAAAAAAGAAACTCCTAAAGAAGTGAAAAAGGAAGAACCTGTAGCTGATAAAAAAGAAGAAAAAGTTGCAGATAAAGCTCCAGACGCACGTATTGAACCAGTAAATGTAACACCAGCAAAAGATTCTTATGCTTCTGGATCAGCCTCTCCTGCAGCAGCCAAAATGATGCGTGAAAATAACATCTCTAAAGTTACAGGAAGCGGAAAAGATGGACGTGTCACAAAACAAGATGTAATTAATGCTATGTCTAATGGTTTTGATACATCTGCTGCAAATGGTTGGGGAGGCACCCGAAATAAAGATGAGCAAAAAATGTCTATGCTTCGTCGTAAAGTAGCTGAACGTTTAGTTTCTGTAAAAAATGAAACTGCTATGTTAACTACTTTTAATGAAGTAGATATGAAGCCTATTATGGATTTACGTGAAAAGTATAAAAAGACTTTCGCTGAACATCACGAAGTAAATCTTGGATTTATGTCTTTCTTCACAAAGGCAGTAACAGAAGCTTTACATCTATTCCCAGCCGTAAATGCCCAGATCGATGGACAGAATATGATTATGCACGACTATGCTGATGTTGGTATAGCAGTATCTTCTCCCAAAGGATTAATGGTACCTGTTGTGCGAAACGCAGAAGTTATGTCTTTAGCAGAGATTGAAAAAGAAATTAAGCGTTTGGCCATTAAAGCACGAGATGGAAAGATTACTCCAGACGAGATGACTGGTGGAACATTTACAATCACCAATGGCGGAGTATTTGGTTCTATGATGTCAACACCAATTATTAATCCTCCCCAATCTGCAATTTTAGGAATGCACAATATTGTTGAGCGTCCAGTTGCTATTAATGGACAAGTTGTTATACGCCCTATGATGTATTTAGCTCTTTCTTATGACCATAGAATCATTGATGGTAAAGAATCAGTTAGTTTCCTTGTGAAAGTAAAAGAAATGCTTGAAAACCCTGAAAGAATGCTGTTTGGAGGAAGAGATCCTTACGAAATTTTATTAGGCTTATAATATTCTAATATCATTCTAAGAGACTGCCAAAAGGCAGTCTTTTTTTTGATTAAAATTCATAGGAAGACATATTTACTATACCTCTTTCCAATTTATCTTTAAGTTGTTTGAGTGAATTCTCCTTTTTATTTTTAAACTGAATCTTTATTTCCATCTTTCTACTATTCATATTCAGGGTAACAATATCAACAATAGGTGTAAGCACATTAAATGCGGGATATCCTAGATAATTAAATTCTTTTCCATCTTCAGTAGGTTTAAAATAAAAGGAAATTGGTTGTGCCCCAAATTCTGAAAGTTGATTCACATCCATCTTACCAACTTCAAAAGTCTTTTGCCCCCCTATTTTATCTTGAATTAATAAGAAATTCTCTTCTACTTTTAAGATACTCTCCTCTCCCATTCCATAAAAATTGTCTCCATAATTCTGCAATTTATTACCTTTTGCCAATGAGCCAATTAAGTCATGAATATTTTGTTTTTCTGTTCCCAAACCAACGTAATATCTTGTTAAGGATTCTTCTCCATTTTCTTTAGATAATTCAGGAGATAAATTCATTGACATTCCAAAAACACCGTCCCAAATCGTTGTAAGTTTACCCTTAGCTATGGATTCTATTAAAGCTCCTTTATCTCCATACGATCTATAGAACATTTGTAAGCCTGACTTCAGTTGTTCTTTTTCCATTAAATGTGATTCTATGAAATTTTCAATCGCCACAACATCAACAGAACATGTGAATGCACTACTTGGGGTGTTAGGTCCCAAATAATTGATGATACTAGCATTTTTCTTAGAAAAGATTTGATCCAAATGTTTTTGCACATCCCCATTCATAAAAACTAATTCAGATTGAATGCTTATTTCCCCATCATTAAATTGAACAGTAGTCACACCTTGTGTAATTTTGATTTTTTCAAGAAAATCACTGTACTTTGTTGTGGCAAATGGCAAATCGGAATGAGTTAGATATTGAAATACATTGATAATAGGGCTTGCAACTATAAGATCTGCTTTCTTACTAAGTACTTCCTCAAATTCTTTCTTAGAAGCTCCTTTTTCAATAGTTGCAAAAGTTTGTATAATTTCTCCTTCTAAGTTTGACCCCGACTCGTCGTATGCTATTACTCCTATATCATCTGTAAATCCGATACTTAATCCATTATTTCCATATAAAAATAGATTTGATTTTTCATTACGCATTAACCCTAAATCTTCTAATACATGCGCCAAAGCATCTTTATCTTTCACGGCAAAAAAGAACGTACTGTTATTTGGGATATCTACTTCATTTTGCACATCTGATATGGCAAAATAAATGGGTTTACTAACATCTATTGCAGACTCAATGGCTGTTAACTTATTTTGAATAAAAGCACCAACTCCTGGAATATCCTGTAATTCAGATTGATTCTTGATATGCAAATAGTCTATATATCCATAATACAATAAATCATCTGTAGAACTCAGATATGAAAGCACACTCTCTTTTAGTTCAGCTTTACCTATTTTCGGACCACAAGCTACAACGATAAAACAAACTACAAAAAGGAGAGAAAATAATTTTATACGAGATCTTTTCATTATATTATAAAGTAATTTAATATTTATTACAACAATTGATTATTCTTTAAATTCAATTCAGATAATTTTGAAAAATTCTTTTTTTTCAGATTTCTTTTTATAATCTCAAGATGTTCTATACGATGACAGTCAGTTCCAACAAAATCAACCAGATTTTTTTCTATCATCAACTCAGCCTGATGTCTAACTGATTCTCCATAATGCCCTGTTAATGATAATAGATTCAACTGAATAGCCACCCCTCTCCGTCTAAAATCTTCTGCCATCGCCAAAGTTTTCGAATGATAATATAAATATCTTTCAAAATGAGCCATAATAGGTTTATATCCTTTTCCTAATAACAGAAATATCAACTGATCTACATTATAAGGTTCTACTAAGAAGGGTAATTCAAACAATACATACTTATCACCAAAAGTTAGTATCTCATCATTATCAATTAAGTCTAAAAAATGAGCGTCAAAAAAGTATTCGGCTGCTGCTTCTACCTGAATAGGTAATTGTTCTTGTTCCACACGTTCTCTCACTTTTTGGAGACCTTCCAAAATAATTTCAGATGTGTTCTTATAATAATCCCAATAAATATGAGGAGTTGTAATTACTTTCTGATAGCCTAACTCTGAAAATTTTCGGAGTAACTCCATTGTATTATCCATATCCTTAGCTCCATCGTCTATCCCAGGAATGAGATGACTATGCATATCCACTGCTACTGAGGCTAGGTTAAATGAATCAATATGTTTTCTAAAGAGGCTAAACATTATACGTTGTACTGTTTGCTATAATATTCTTGATAGGATCCCGATACGATATTTTCTATCCATTCCGTATGATTAAGATACCACTCTACCGTTTTTTCTAAGCCAATCTCAAAAGTTATAGATGGTTTCCAACCTAATTCACGTTCTAATTTAGAAGCATCAATCGCATATCTTCTATCATGTCCAGCCCTATCTTTAATAAAGATAATTTGTTGAGCAGTTGTCCCTGGAGTTCTTCCTAATTTCTTATCAATAATTTGAGTTAATTGATGTACTAAATCAATATTTTTCCACTCATTTAAACCTCCAATATTATATGTTTCTCCAACTTTACCTTTATGGAAAATAACATCAATAGCACTAGCATGATCTTCAACCCACAACCAATCCCTGATATTCAATCCATCTCCATAGATAGGTAAATCCTTCCCTTTTACGGCATTATTTATCATCAATGGAATTAATTTCTCAGGGAATTGATGGCTTCCATAATTATTTGAGCAATTAGAAATTCGGATATTCAATCCATACGTATGATGATAGGCTCTCACAAAATGATCTGAGCTTGCTTTTGATGACGAATAGGGACTACGTGGATCATACGCCGTTGTTTCTGTAAAAAGGCCTCTTTCACCTAGACTTCCATATACCTCATCGGTAGAAATATGATAAAATATATGATTATCTAAATCTTTCCAAAATTCACGACAGACGTTCATCAAGTTTACAGTTCCCACAACATTTGTAACTACAAAATCCATTGGACCAGAGATAGAACGATCAACATGCGACTCTGCCGCTAAATGAATCACATCTGTAATATGGTATTTATTAAAAGTAGTTTTTAGGTCCTCAGCATTACAAATATCCCCCTTTACAAATGAATAATTACCACTTGATTCAATATCACGTAAATTTTCAAGATTTCCTGCGTAGGTGAGTTTATCAAAATTAACAATATGATAATCCGGATAATTCTTAACAAACCTGCGTACCACATGTGACCCTATGAATCCTGCCCCACCTGTAAGTAAGATATTTCGTTTTGCCATAAAATTCAGTTTAATATCCTTGTTTATCGCGTACTGCGTATATTCTTTCAATAATTTCAACCACTTTCATCCCTTCCAAAGCATTTGTAGTTGCTGTATTCTGACCGCGTAAAGTCTCAATTACATTTTGAATTACATATTGATGATTAGCCGCCGAACCTTTAAATCCTCCATAATCATTTCCTGGATTAGTAGGTGCTAATTCAGGCATTTTATAATTCTCAATATTACAAAATTCAACTTCATTCATATACTGACCACCAATTTTTACAGAACCCTTTTCTCCAATAATGGTAATTGAAGATTCGAAGTTTTGGGTAGCAACTGCCGTAGAATAGTTGATACTTCCCATACCGCCTTGAACAAAATCAAAACTAACAAAACCTGAGTCTTCAAATTCGATGGAGTCTTGATGAATGAAATTAGCAAATTTTCCTTGGATATTTTTAATATCTCCGAATAGCCAATACATAATATCAATGAAATGTGAAAATTGAGTAAACAAAGTTCCACCATCCATAGCCTGAGTTCCTTTCCACCCTCCTTTAGTATAATATCTATTATCTCTATTCCAATAACAGTTTAGTTGAACTAGAAATATCTCTCCCAATAACTTTTGGGTAATTACCGATTTAATCCATACGGAAGGAGGAGAATAGCGATTTTGCATCACACAAAACACATGTTTAGACATCTGAAGTGATTTAAAAATCACTTTCTCACAACTGTCTTTAGATAAGCCCATTGGCTTTTCACACAATACATGTTTATTTTGTTCTAAAAACTGAATACTTTGAACAGCATGCAATCCATTGGGTGTACAAATATTCGCAATATCAAAATCAATATTAGAATCAATAAAATTTTCTACGGAATTAAAATAAGGAACCTTAAATTCATCAATTTCTAGATTTTCTTTTGGAAGAATATCAACCATAGCTACTAATTCAGCATCTGGATGTTGTTGTATCATCATTGCATGACGTTTACCAATACGCCCTGATCCAATCACTACAAATCTGATTTTATCTCCCATTATTTTCTATTTTAATTACAATCCTATCCTTTAATTTGTATTTCTCTTGACTTTCTGGACATATAGCTTCTCCGTTTTCGTCAAAATAAAGTTTATGACCATATTCACTAACCCATCCTATTTGTTTAGCAGGATTTCCTACCAACAAGGCATAAGCTGGAACATCTTTTGTAACTACAGCACCCGCTCCTATTAACGCATATTCACCTATTGTATTGCCACAAACTATCGTTGCATTCGCACCAATAGAAGCTCCTTTCTTAACTAATGTCTTTTTATATTCATCTCTTCGAATAATAGCACTTCTAGGATTAATCACATTGGTAAAAACCATAGATGGTCCCAAAAACACATCATCCTCACAAATCACTCCCGTGTATATGGAAACATTATTTTGAACTTTAACATTACTTCCTAACACTACATCTGGGGAAACCACCACATTCTGTCCAATATTACATTTATCGCCAATAATACAATTAGGCATAATATGTGAGAAATGCCAGATTTTTGTTCCCTCTCCAATCTGACATCCTTCGTCGATGATTGCTGTTTCATGAGAAAAGTAACTCATTATTTTACGTATTTATCGAAATTATTATGTTCTTTCTTGAAGAGTTCTTCAGAAGAAAGCGTTTTAAAATATTCGTAAGTTATCTTTAACCCTTCTGCACGAGAAACTTTTGGTTCCCATCCCAAAATTTCTTTTGCTTTAGTTATATCAGGCTGTCTTTGTTTCGGGTCATCTACAGGTAAATCTTTATAAATAATCTTCTGATTCGTTCCAGTCAACTGAATAATTTCCTCAGCAAACTCGCGAATCGTAATTTCATCAGGGTTACCTATATTAACAGGTTCTGTATAGTCAGAAAATAACAGTCTAAAAATTCCTTCTATTAAATCATCTACATAACAAAAGGAGCGAGTTTGACTTCCATCTCCAAAAATTGTCAAATCTTCACCTCTCAATGCTTGTCCTATAAAGGCAGGGAGTACTCTACCATCATTTAAACGCATGCGAGGTCCATAGGTATTAAAAATACGAACAATACGCGTTTCCAATCCATGATAGGTATGATATGCCATGGTCATAGCTTCCTGAAAACGCTTTGCTTCATCATACACACCTCTTGGTCCGACTGGATTTACATTTCCCCAATAATTTTCTTTTTGTGGATGTACAGTTGGGTCTCCATAGATTTCGGAAGTAGAGGCAATAAGTACACGTGAGTTTTTAGCCCTGGCTAATCCCAAGCAATTATGAATTCCTAAAGAGCCTACTTTCAAGGTTTGTATTGGAATCTTTAAATAATCAATTGGGCTTGCAGGAGAAGCAAAATGGAGAATATAATCCAATTTCCCAGGAACATGAATGAAATTTGAAACGTCCTGATGATAAAAGGTGAAATCTTCCAATGGAAAGAGATGTTCTATATTTTCCAAACGTCCTGTGATTAAATTATCCATCCCTATTACCTGAAACCCTTCTTTGATAAAGCGATCACAGAGATGAGAACCTAGAAAACCAGCAGCACCTGTTATTAGAACTCTCTTTTTCATATAGATTAGATTAGTGATTTTAGTAGAAAAAGACTATTTCTCTACAAATTCTTTAATTGATTTACAGATAAATTTCAATTGCTCTTCATCTAATTCTGTGTGCATAGGTAAAGAAACTACTCGAGAAGTTAACCAATCTGTATTTACCATGCTTCCATATGAAGAACCAATGAAGGCAAACATTTTTTGTTGATGTGCAGGAACAGGATAGTAAATCATTGCTGGAATTCCCTTTTTACCAAGGAAATCAACCAACTCATCACGATTGATTTCATCAGCTAGTTGTAAGGTATATTGATGAAATACATGTTTGGAAAATTCAGATCTATAAGGAACAGTTATTCCTTTAATTTGACTTAAATGTGTATCGTAATAATCTGCAGCTTTCCTACGTGCATCAATATAGTTATCTAATTCTTTTAATTTAATCCGTAAGATAGCAGCTTGAATCGTATCCAAACGAGAGTTACATCCTACTAAATCATGGTAGTAGCGTTTGCTTTGACCATGATTAGCAATCATTTGAATCTTATCTGCCAATTTATCATCGTTGGTAAATATAGCTCCTCCATCTCCATATCCTCCTAGATTTTTAGAAGGGAAGAAACTTGTACAACCGATGTTACCAATTGTTCCTGCCTTTACAGTTTTTCCATTAGAGAATGTATAATCAGAACCAATCGCTTGGGCATTATCTTCGATCACTTTTAAATCATATTTTTTAGCCACTTTTAAGATAGCTTCCATATCACAGGCTTGTCCATACAGATGAACTGGAACAATCACCTTGGTTTTAGCAGTAATTGCGGCTTCAATTGCTTTTATAGAAATATTGAAAGAATCCCGTTCACAATCTACAAATACTGGTTTCAACCCTAATAAACCAATTACTTCAGCTGTAGCGATAAAAGTAAAGGAAGGGAGTATGACTTCATCTTCTGATTTTAATCCTAAAGACATCAATGCAATTTGCAAAGCATCCGTACCATTAGCACATGGGATTACATGTTTTACATCCAAATAAGTAGCTAGTTCATTTTTAAAGGCCGTTACATCTGGCCCATTTATAAACTGAGCATTATCCAAAATATTATTAACTGCACTTTGTACTTGTGGTTTAATCTTTTCGTATTGACCAACTAGGTCAACCATCTTGATATCTTTCATAAAAATTTCTTGTAAAGTGTACAAAATTAAAAAAAGAAAGCAAGAAAATCAGGAAAATAATAATTAAAAAATAGTGTAGCGTTTAAAATTGATAAATACGTATCTTTGTTTAATAGATAGTAAGTATGAAAATAGCAATTACAGGAGCATCAGGGCATATTGGTTCAGTACTTTGTAGAGAATTAATACAAGAGGGGTATGAAGTTGTTGCTTTAGTAAGAAATTCTAATCTTAGTTTGGAAGGTTTACCCATTCAATTTTGTAACGGAAACGTACTAGACAAAAACTCTCTCAAATGTTTAATGGAGGGATGTGATGCTATATTTCATGTGGCTGGTGTAATTGGGTTGGGATATCGTTTCCATCAAAGAGTTTATGACATCAATGTAACTGGAACACAGAATGTTTTACAAGTTGCCAAAGAATTGGGTATTCAGAAAGTTGTGCATTTTAGCTCCATTCATGTATTCAAACAGTTTCCATACAATATTCCTTTAGATGAAACCCGAAAATATATTGAAGAAAAAGCCATCTTTTATGATAAAACCAAACGGGACGGACATGAATTAGCTATTCAGGCATCAAAAGATGGACAAGATGTGGTGATAGTATGCCCTACAGGCGTAATCGGTCCCTTTGATTTCCAACCTTCAAAACTAGGAAAAGCAACAATTGATATCTATAGAGGTAAGTTCCCTGCCATGATTAAAGGTGGTTTTGATTTCGTCGATGTTCGTGATGTTGCAAGAGGCGCCATACAAGCCATGAAATATGGAAAATCAGGCGAAGCTTATATTTTAGGTGGACGTTTTTATCCATTAAAAGAGTTTGCAGAACTAGTATATAAAGTCAAAGGAAAAACGAAACGATTTATTGAACTGCCAGTAGCATTTGCTATTATAGGTTTACCTTTTATACAATTATATGCGTTATTAACACGTACAAAACCAATTTACGATAAAGTTTATTTGGATATATTAGTTGATGGAAACCAACATATATCCACGGAGAAAGCAGAAAAAGAACTAGGCTATACAAAAACAAGTATGGAGCAAACCTTAACAGATACTTTCGAGTGGTTTAAAAGTAGAGGGATGATCTGATGCTATAAATTCACTTCCCCTCTATCCCAGCGAATAATAAAATCTTTAATACCCTCAAAGGCATTTTCTATAGATTTAGGTTCTATATTCTCTACACTATCATTTCTTGTGTGATAATAAGGATCTTTTGGTGTAATTCCGAGCATAGACACTGTTGGAATGCCTTTTCTAGCAAAGGGTGTAGAATCCATCCCTCCAATTGGTACAGTTGTATATTTACAAGGGATTTGGAGGTTTTCAAAACTCCGCTTGGTTTCCCTAACTAGCACAGGGTGATGCGCTGTACCCGCTGCTTCTTTTTTTACAACAGCCAACTCATCAACTAGGCGAATACTATCAAAATTAACCATAATTGCATTTTCTGCTACCAATTTATCGTAGTATTCATTTACATAAGCCTTTGCACCACACAATCCCCTTTCTTCACTTCCGAAGCTGATAAAGCGGATGCGTGTATTTTCTAATGTAGATTTTCCTTTGTTGCTATTATCGGCAAAATATTGAAAAAGATGATAGGCAATAGTTATTCCTGATAGATTATCGTGTGCACCAGGTACACCGTTTTTGCCTTGCATTGACCAATATACAATCGTCAAGGGGCTCAAACACAAAAACACAAACCAAATATTCAGCATCATTTCGAAGGGGAGCCAAAGAGCACATAAATTAAAAACAAATTGCAATAGCATCAATACACCTGCATAAATTGTCAACTGTTTTCCAAAATATCCCAACCTGTACCACCAAGTATATTCTCTTGTGCTATCCATGTGCCCACTGACAATAAGGGTGCTTTTCGCATCTCCCTTAGGTTCTATGGATGCCTCAACATTCCAAGAAGTTTGTTTTTTACCGGGAAATGAAGAAAGAATTACCCGATACATTAGAAAATCTACTAAAAGAAAGACAACATTTACTAGCGAAACAATTAGCGCACCCCATATTGTCCACCAAAACAAAATAAGAGAAACGAAGAATAGAGCAACAAAATATTTCAGTTTTCCAAAACGAGCATCCAAATAACTTTCAAAAGGCATAAAATGAGTATCATCTGTAAATTCCTTACACTTGCTCTGTATGAATATTTGTGCATTCTTTTCAGCTTCCGATCCTGCTATACGAGGACCAAAACGGGTAATTATTTCTTGTATTAAGTTTATCATTATAATTGTAAAAATTAAATAATTACATATTTATTTCCTTTTTAACACCCTTTGTTATCAAGTGCGTCCACATGCGAGTTGGTAGCATATACATTAGTGTCCAACTAATTCTATTAACTACAATCACTCTCTTTCCATGCAATGTTTGATGAATGCACTTCTTGGCAACCTTCTCAATATTTAATTGAGTTAATTTCCCTAGTACGCCTTGTTCTTTCATTCTCTTTGTAACATCTGGGTTTGTAGCCATAGCTCCAGGATGCACTACACTCACAGAAACAGATGTAGTCTTAAGCTCTTGTCTTAATCCAAGTGAAAAATGATGAATAAATGCCTTAGAAGCGGGATACACTGTTTTATAACCGATGGGAGTCAAAGCAGCCAAACTTGAGATATTCAAAATATAACTTTTTGATTGTTTCATTAAATTAGGGAGCAATTGATGGATCAAAGTTGTAGTCCCCAACACATTTAATTCAATAATTTTATGGATATATCCCAAATCTATTTTGGTAATATCTTTTGTCCCTCCAATTCCGGCGTTATTAATGAGAAAGAAAACTTGATATTTTTCATTAATATCCTGAGCTGTTGCGCACACAATTTCTTTATTTGATAAATCAATTTCATAATTTATGATATCTACTCCATAGGCAGCAAGCAATTCTGAAGAAAATTCACTTAATCCTTCATTAGGTAAACTAATCAAGATAAGATTATGCTTTAATTTAGCCATTTCTGTAGCGAAAACTCTTCCTAAACCTCGACTTGCTCCAGTAATGATGGCGAATTGTTTCATTGTAGTAAATATTTTAACTCGTCGTTAAAAGTAATTAAATATATAGCAACTTCAATAATCTCAAAGATTATTCAAGATAAAAGTTATTATATAGATTGCTAGGGTTTAAAAAAAGCAAAAGCCCAATCTTTCGATTGAGCTTTGCGGTCTGGACGGGACTCGAACCCGCGACCCCATGCGTGACAGGCATGTATTCTAACCAACTGAACTACCAAACCAAAATTTATAATCTTTATAAAGATGCTGACAACAGTCAGCTACAATTTTCATTGTTAAATTTTGTATTATTCAAAATGCTAATGGACATACCGCTGTATCTTCCTTTTTCATTAGCGAGTGCAAATATAATCTACTTTTTTAAATTGACAATACTTTCTGAAAAAAAAGATTGTTTTTATCGAAATCTTTATCTAAACTCATTTAATCTCTTCAAAATCTGCATCTTCAGCTTCAATGTTTCTTTTTGGAATTACCCTTGTTTGACCAAGTTGAGCTTCACTGCGCTTCTTTTCTTTCAAGAAAGCTTCTTTTTCACGTTGGAATTTATTATCTGCCTCCTGTTGTCTTCTTGCCATCATTAATCGACCAATAAAGCGCATTATAACAATCACTCCAATGATTATTAAAATAGTTCTGAAAAGCCCTGTAATACTAAGAATCATACTATTTAGACAAATACAGATTTCGTTCAGCAAATATCTTCAAAAAGAATGGATCTTTCAAGTCTTTAATAAACTGAATCGCTTCTCCAGTAGATTTCATTTCAGGACCTAATTCCTTAGTAACTTCAGGGAATTTACCATAAGAGAACACAGGAATCTTAACTGCATACCCTTCTCGCTTTGGATTGAATTGAAAATCTGTAACCTTATTCACTCCCAACATCACTTTAGTCGCATATTTCACATAAGGCTCTTTATATGCTTTTGAAATAAAAGGCACAGTTCGAGATGCTCTTGGATTTGCTTCAATTACATATACCTTTTCATCTTTAATAACAAATTGAATATTAATTAAACCTACTGTTTTTAATTCTACAGCAATCTTCTTGGTGATATCTTCAATTTGTTGCATCACAAAATCTCCTAAATTATATGGAGGCAGCACTGCGTAAGAGTCACCCGAATGAATACCTGCTGGTTCAATATGTTGCATCACACCAATGATGTACACATTTTCACCATCGCAAATAGCATCAGCCTCTGCTTCAATAGCTCCACCTAAAAATCTATCTAATAAAATTTGGTTTTCAGGCATTTCATTAAGAATATCAACAACGTGGTGCTCCAAATCTTCTTTATTGATAACAATTTTCATTTTCTGGCCACCTAATACATAGGATGGTCTTACCAAAATTGGAAAACCTAAAGTATCAGCTAATTCCAAGGCTTGTTCTGCGTTCTCAACTACTCCAAATTCAGGGAAAGGAATATTGTGGTCTCTTAATAAATTGGAGAAACGTCCTCTATCTTCCGCTAAGTCAACTGCATCATAACTTGTTCCAATAATTTTGATTCCATAACGCTCTAACTTTTCAGCTAATTTTAGGGCAGTTTGACCGCCCAACTGAACAATTACACCTTCTGGCTTTTCATGATCAATGATATCGTAAATATGTTCCCAGAAAACAGGTTCAAAATATAATTTATCTGCTGTATCGAAATCTGTAGAAACAGTTTCAGGGTTACAGTTAATTATTATGGTTTCATATCCTGCTTCTTTTGCAGCAATTACTCCATGAACACAAGAATAGTCGAATTCAATACCTTGTCCAATTCTATTTGGACCAGAACCAAGCACTATCACTTTTTTCTTATCAGAAACCTCACTTTCATTTTCAGTTTCAAAAGTAGAGTAGAAATAAGGAGTATGAGCAGGGAATTCAGCCGCACATGTGTCAACTTGTTTAAAGGTACGTTTCACACCCATTTCTATACGTTTCGCACGTACTTCAGATTCCAAACATTTTAAGAGATGACCTAACTGACGATCCGCATAACCCTTTTGCTTAGCCTCGTACATCAATTGCTTTGGAATAGTATTCAAACTAAAAGCTTCAATCCTTTTTTCAAATTTAATCAACTCTTCAATCTGACGCAAAAACCAAATATCAATCTTAGTTTTTTCTTGGATAGTTTTAAATGGAATTCCCAATTTAATCGCATCATAAATATGGAATAATCTATCCCAACTTGGATGTTCTAAACTATCAAGAATTTTTGATTGATCTGTCCATTCTTTCCCGTCAGCCCCTAGTCCATTTCTTCCAATCTCGAGCGACTGACACGCCTTTTGAAGTGCTTCTTGAAAAGAGCGTCCAATTGACATCACTTCTCCCACCGCTTTCATTTGCAAACCAAGTTTACGATCAGCTCCTGGAAATTTATTAAAATTCCAACGTGGTATTTTAACAATCACATAATCTACTGTTGGTTCAAAAAAGGCAGTGGTAGTCTTTGTGATTTGATTGTCTAACTCATCTAAGGTATAACCAATTGCTAGCTTAGAGGCAATTTTTGCAATGGGATAACCCGTAGCTTTAGAAGCTAAAGCAGATGAACGTGAAACCCGTGGATTAATTTCTACTGCTATAATTTCTTCATTTTCATCCGGAGAAACTGCAAATTGCACATTACATCCTCCTGCAAAATGTCCAACAGCACGTACCATTTTGATAGACATGTCTCTCATTTTCTGGTAACATTTATCAGATATTGTCATTGCAGGAGCTATCGTAATAGAGTCTCCTGTATGAACACCCATAGGGTCAAAATTTTCAATACAGCATACAATAATGAAGTTATCATTACTATCACGAATTATTTCAATCTCGATTTCTTTCCAGCCCATTAATGCCTTATCAATCATTACTTCATGAATGGGCGATTCATGTAAACCATGTTCGAGTAACTTGTCAAATTCGTCTTCTTTATATACGATTCCAGCGCCTGCACCACCTAAGGTAAAAGAAGAACGGATACAAAGAGGCAAGCCAAATTCTTGCGCAATTTCTTTCCCTTCGAGAAAAGAACGTGCTGTTTTTTGGGGTGCCATAGGGATCCCAATTTCATTCATTAATTCTCTAAAATCTTCACGATTTTCCGTCACCTCAATAGCGTGGATATCCACTCCTATCATCTCCACACCAAATTCTTCCCAAATACCTAAATTATCACATTCCATAGATAAATTCAATCCTGTTTGCCCCCCCATAGTAGGCAACACGGCATCAATCTTATGTAATGTTAAAATTTCTCGGATACTTTCAGGGGTAAGAGGTTTGAGATAAATATTATCAGCTACCACTTCATCTGTCATAATAGTCGCAGGATTTGAGTTAATCAAGGTAACTTCAATCCCTTCTTCTCTCAGAGAACGAGCTGCTTGAGATCCGGAATAATCAAATTCACATGCTTGACCGATGACGATGGGGCCACTCCCAATGATAAGAACCGATTTAATCTTTTCGTTTTTAGGCATTTACTTATTTTTTATGCTTTTTATAAAAAAGCGTGATACAATCGGAGCACAAATTTAATTCATTTTTAGTACTTTTATAGGCGTGCATAATAAATTTATGAACGACAGTAATAAATAATGTTAAATTCAAATTTTATATACACATAAAAGGAGAGAATTTATATCTCCAAAAAATGAAAAAATGGAAGAAAAATTAAAGGAGGTACAGCTCGAAGACTTTAAATTATTTTATGAAGTATATGGCAACGGAAACAATGCTATACTTTGCTTCCATGGTAATGGAAGGTCAGCCGAAGACTTTCGCTTTTTAGCAACCGAAGAGCGAAAAATCATCTCGATTCACCTCTTTCTACACCACTATTCTACCTTCTCACCTGAGCGTATAGAAACGGGTGAAATCACCCCACTACATGTTGAAAAGTTGTTAGAAAAAATTTTAGAAAATGAAAATGTGGACACCTTTCATTGGGTTGCTTATTCGCAAGGTGGAAGATTTACATTATGTGCCTTTCCTTATTTTGCGCATCGGGTAAAGAGTATGTATCTTATAGCTCCAGACGGCATGAATAACTATAGTTTTTACAGCTGGACACAACGTCAATGGTGGGCACGTATGTTATTCAAACGTTGGGTACAAAAGCCAAATGAACTCATGAGTATTTCCAAATTTTTAATGAAATTTCGACTTATTCATCCGAAAGTGATTGATTTCTTAGAATTTTATGCTGATAATCCAGAAAGATTAAAAATAGGATATCAATCATGGAGTAGTTTTAGGAATTTAAAACCTTCCAATACCGAAATCCGGCACGCACTTCAATATAACCATATTAAATTTGAAATTATTATTGGGCAATATGATCAAATTATTTCTAAAAAAAGTGCCCGTAAGTTCCTCAAAAAAGTAAAGAATCAAGATGCCTTAAAACTTCTTCCATTTGGCCATAACATCTTTAAACCCGAAATTCAAGAGGAACTCTTTAGATTATTAGAGTTTGACATGAAAAAATAAAGGAGACTCAGATTGATTACTTCTCGTCGGCGCTTCTACCATACATTCCAGGTACAGGCACATTTAACAATCGTAAATACACACCTAATTGACCTCTATGATGATACAAATGATTTAACCCAACATGTCTTATCACAAAATCTTTCGTATTTTCAATGATAATGATATCTCCTCTTTTCATTACCCACTTTTTCTCTAAATCCGTTTCTGACAAATTAGAAAGAGCAACTACTGATTTTTCGGTGCCTTCCTTTGAAAAAGCTACCAAATCCTCCACTGTATTGATGTTTGGGATTTTACGTGTATCATTTGCAAAATCAAGAAATTCTGAAGTTGCAATAATTTGTGGATAATGAGAAATCTGTGCAATATGCTGTGCTAATTGTAATAAATTCATAGATTTTTCATGAGGTCTCCAATTGAATTGATCACTTGGTACTGCTTTAAGTAACTTCTGCGTACTTAATCCTTCACGCTGAATTTCAGCTATTAATTTTTCTTTATAATTCATACCCCTTCATTTAATTATATAACAACCTAGAAGTAAGAATGTTCCATTATTTATCGACTAAATTTATTTGCCAAATTGTTTGAGAGTTTTTGTCAATCTTAAATAACTCTCCAGCTCCAAAACCAAAAATGCCAATAATACGAGAAGTATTATCTTCTAACACCCAATAATTCTCTTTTTGATGAGAAGGGATTTTCTTGTCTCTCAGGAATTTTGCAACTGTTTTTACTCCTTTCATTCCATACGGCTGAAATAAATCACCTTCTTTCCACTTTCGAGCATCCAGCGGCATCGCTACTTTGTCTGCATCTATATAAATACAGTTGAGCAAGGTGAAATCAGGGATTTTCACTTCTTCTATTTTGATTTGTTTTTGTGAATCTTCTATTTTATTGCTTACAAAAATTAATACATTCCCTTCATTCCAAATGGAAGTCTCTTGATTACCGATATATTTCCCTTTTTCAGAATGGAGTAGTTTATCCACTTCTTCAGTAGGAAATTCAGAAACTTTGTAGTGAGTAAGAAGATGTTGTTTAAACCAAATAGGAAGATTTTGCCATTCATTCAGTTTCCAAGAATTTGGTTTGGGCAAAGTATTTAAATAAGAAAGCAAATGCTGAAAATCATGCATCAAAGGAATAACATCAACAATAGGGAAACCTTGCTTTTCGATTAGATGAAGTAGCTTATTTCTATAGAGATTACGTACATATTCATTGGATTCATTGCTTTTATCTTCTCTCCAAGCCCAATGATAACGAGATGCTAGAGATTTCAATTCTTCTTTAGAATACTTTAATAATGGACGAATAAATCCATCCCGATAAACAGGCATACCGGCCAACCCTCGCACTTTCCCTCCTCTACGTAATTGAGTGAAGAAGGTCTCAATTTGGTCATTTTTATGATGTGCAAGAATAATGTAGGTCTTTTCTATTTCAATAATTTCCTCAAACCAATTATACCGCAATTCTCTGGCGGCTAATTCAAGATTCATTTGATGGCTTTTCATATATTGAAAGGTGTCGAATTCTTTTATTCTAATGGGGACATTCAATTCTATGGCAAGTTGTTCTACAAACTTCTGATCCAGATTTGAGTCTTCTCCTCTTAAATGAAAATTACAATGTAGAATTCCAAAAGATTGCTGTGATTCTTTAAGTAAATGAGCCAAAACAACAGAATCTAAACCGCCGCTACAAGCCAACCAATATGTGGGAGATGTATCCATTTGATATAACGAAGGTAGTGATTTTATGAAAAATGACTTAATTCATTTTATTCGATGTAAGAATTTTCTAAATTCGCCCCGACAAATTGAACTATTAAAAACAGATATATGGTTTCATTCGATAATACAGAAGTAGCTTTTAAATATAAGACAAACAAAGAATTAAATAGAGCACACAAACTTTTCAAAATTGTAGGCAAACCATGGATGGTTTCTTTTGGTAAAAAGATAGTTCCTATCTCTTTCAAATTAGGCCTGCCTATTTCAGGGATGATAAAAGCAACCATTTTCAAGCAATTTTGCGGAGGAGAAACTATTGACGAATGTGACCAAACCATAGAAAAACTATATAACTATGGGGTGGGTACTATTTTAGATTATTCCGTAGAAGGACAAGAAAAAGAAGAAGATTTTGACCGTACCAAGGATGAAATTAAGCGCACTATTCTCAAAGCAAAAGATCACAGAGATTCTATTCCATTTGGCGTATTTAAACCAACAGGTTTGGCAAGAAAAGGATTGTTAGAAAGAGCAAATCATGAAGATACTGTTCTAACCCCTGAAGAAAAGGCGGAGCTAGATCGTATCATCCATCGAATTGATGAAATATGTGCTTTAGCTGTAGAATGTCAGGTCCCCATTTTTGTAGATGCTGAAGAAACATGGATTCAGGACGTGATGGATAGAATCGTAGAGTCTATGATGGAAAAATACAACAAAGAAACTTGTTGGATATATAATACTATCCAATTGTATCGTCACGACCGAATTGAATTTACTCGTAAAAGTATTGAAAGAGCAAGAGCCAAAGGATATAAGTTTGGTTTAAAACTGGTTCGGGGAGCCTATATGGAAAAAGAAAGAGAACGTGCCCTCGAAATGGGATATCCCTCTCCTATTCAGCCTGATAAAGCATCTAGCGACCATGATTTTGATTTGGCTACTCAAATCATGGTAGAAAATATAGATGTATGTGCGGTTTGTTGTGGAACTCACAATGAAAAAAGCGCGATGTTATTAGTAGATCTTATTGAAAAACACAAACTAGACAAGAATGATAAGCGTATTTTCTTTGCGCAACTTTTGGGTATGTCTGACCATATTTCTTTTAATCTTGCAGATGCAGGTTATAACGTAACTAAATACGTTCCTTATGGCCCTGTAAAGAAAGTCACACCATATTTATTGAGAAGAGCAGAAGAAAATACTTCTGTAGCTGGACAAACAGGTAGAGAGCTTAGTTTGATCGAGAAAGAGTGGAAGAGAAGGAAGGGAAAGTAAACCTTCGACAAGCACAAGGCCGAATACCGATAGCTATTGGTAGGAAAGTGTAATATTGGAAAAACTCAAAAGGAATTATCATATACATGATTAATCATTCGCTATATATAGAATTTCATAATTTATATAAAAATCGTCCTACGCTGGTATTTCTTCATGATAGCTTAGGATGCGCCCAACTCTGGCGAGATTTTCCGAAAAAATTAGCACAAGCGACACAATGTAATTTCTTACTCTATGACCGACTTGGTTATGGAAAATCAGAATCTATAGCTACTCACGAACGACCTGTGAATTATATGGAATTAGAAGCGGATATCTTATATAATTTATTAAATCAATTTGGATTAGAAAATGTGATTTTATTTGGACATAGTGATGGTGGTTCAATTTCTTTAATTGCAGCAAGCAAATATCCTGATAAAATTAAAGCAGTTATCGTAGAAGCTGCTCATATTTTTGTAGAAGATATTACTTTACAAGGGATTTACGACGCAATAAAATCCTATAATACTACCAACTTGAAAGAACGTTTAACAAAATACCACGGAGATAAAGTAGAAACTTTGTTTAGAGCATGGACAGAAACATGGACACGAAGTGATTACCGAGATTGGAATATCGAATATTTATTGTCTAAAATTAGTTGTCCACTCTTATTCATTCAAGGGGAAAAAGATGAGTATGGTTCATTAAAGCAGGTAGAAAGAACCATTGCACAAGTTAGTGGACAAGCAGAACAATTCATTATTCCTGATGTAGGGCACACACCACACAAAGAAGCTCCAGAAATGGTGCTACAAAAAGTAATTGATTTTATCGATATACAATAGAGTCAAGTGAATTCCATTCAATAATAACCAATAAATTATTGAAATATTAATTAGTAGATTATTCTACAGCAACCTTCTTCGTTAAGGCATATCCCTCTCCTACCATTTGTACATAGTAAATCCCTTTTGACAAATAAGACAAATCTATTTCAATCTCTTTAAGGTGGTTCACTTCTATAGTCTTTATCAATCTTCCAGAATTCTCATAAATAGAAACTATATTCATCGCATTTGAACCTGTTAAAGTAATCTTACCTGATGTGGGGTTGGGATAAATCGTAAAATCTTGATCGAGTTCTTCATAGATATTAGTAGTTCCAGTAGTTTCTTGAATATTAATATTATCTATATATACAATAGTCCCCCAACCAGATATACCTTTAAAAGCAATTTGTACAACACCTCCCACATAAGGAGTTAGATCAATAACTTCATTTCTCCAATTGATTGGATCAAGATAAGGTTCAATAGATGCAGGTTCAGTGCCCAAAATGGCTCCCTTTTTATCATAGATGACATAGGGCATACCGCAACTTGGACTAATCAACACTTGTAATTCATCATCAAATATAGTGCTGCCATACGGTCTATATGCCACATCAAAAGAGAGTGATGCGGAAGACATATTCTCTAATGAGAAATAAGGGAGGTGAAGAATATCTATATCTCCTGAAGTATTTACAGCGCCATTAGCAGGGTCAAAATCAAGCATTGTCGAATTACCAACGGTTGGCGCTACTCCTTTCGTTGCTTTTTTCCATGTAGAAGGGTTTCCTCCATTTTCTATAGACCAGTCTGCAGGTGGAAAAGTCACTCCTGTAAAACCTTCTACAATAGGTAAGGAAACAAAAGTACTAGGAGATGCAGAAACCGTAATTAACCCTGTTTTATAAACAGTATTTGTCCCTGATAATGTAGTAATAATCACTTCCACGTCATATTCTCCAGATGATGCGTAACTTACACTTGGATTTGCACTTGTAGAAGTTGCTGGAGATCCTCCTGGAAAAGACCACGCATAAGAAAGAATTGTTTCATTACTTCCTGTCACTGCAAAAGTAGTTGAACCTCCTTCACAGATGATATACTGATTCGCTTGAATTTTAAGTAAACAGCCTAAGTTACTAAGGAATACCCCGGTTTGTTCTAGATTAGAAGTTGTCCACAAATTAGATCTTCCTTCAAGATTTCCCTCTAATGTTGCTCTCATTCTATCAACTTGTCCTTGGGTAAACATAACTCTACAGTATGAATAATTCATGTAATTCTGTACATTATCTAAAGTTCCATCGCATGAATGTAAATTCAAATCACAACCAGAGGATCCTTCTGTTTCAGGAGTATCTGCCACCTCATCATCTCCACATACGCCAAATTCATCTCCCCAGATATGATTTAAATTAAGCCAATGCCCTACTTCATGAGTTAGTGTTCTACTGGTTATAGGCATTGAAGTACCGATAGAACCTACATAGCTGTTCAAAATATAAATACTATTGAAATATAAGTTAGACGGATCATCGTTTACATCTTCTGTATAAGGTAAATACGTATAACCTGCCGCTCCCGAAATTATCTTTTTGGCAACTATAATATTCAAATATTTATCGTAAGGCCAATAACCTTGATACACATCATTCCCATTCAGAACTGCTTGTAACTGATCCCATCCTCCATAATCATCGTCATTGTATGTTTCTAGTGATTCCGTTCTAGTAATACCATTGAAACAGGTACCATCTGGAGCAACTGTTGCCAACTCAAAGTGAATTTCTGCATCTCCTGCAATATTCTGAAACTCAGGAATAATACTTACAACATCAGGATTTAATTTTCTAAAATCTCGATTTAGAATATCCATTGCATCTAAAATCTGCACCTCAGATATATTTTCTGGACCATTATCATGAAGAATATGAAATACTACAGGGATGGTATATATTGTTCCACGAGTATCAGCCTTATCTAGTAACTGATTTGACTGATTCTTCCTCTCTATATATTTCTGATAGCGTTCAGGTGATTTTTCTTTTAATACTTTAATCACCGTTTCTTGTCCACAAAAAGGGCTTGACGCCATACGTGAACGTAAATCCTGCTCTTTCACTTGACTCAAAAGAGAAAAAGAAAATAAACTTACTAATAATACTGTTATACTTTTCATACTGTTTTAGTTACGTAATATTTTTTTAATTATGGAATACCCTCACCATCTTTCTAAATATGGTGAATTCTTGCGGAAATATGAGTTAACTCGATACTCACTTCATTTTGTTTGTTTACTTACATGGTTAAATCAATCAAATTAAACCTCTCGCTTTAATCTCCAGATATTTATTTATCACTGAGATATTTAGATTTTCTGGTAAAGTATAAATAGAATGGATACCATATTTTGATAATTCTTGTCTAATTAATTTCTTTTCGTATTCAAATTTTTCAGCTATAATCTCATCGTAAATATCCTCAATGTTAGAAGCATTCTTATAATCTAATAATTTTTTGATTTCAGCATTCTCAAAGAAAATTACTACAACTAAATGCTGCTTGGCAAGTCCGCGCAAATACTTTAACTGCCTTTTTAAGGCGTCTTGCGTTTCAAAATTAGTAAACAAAAGTAATAGACTTCGCTGCTTTATATGATTTCGTAAATCTACATAGAGTCGATTGAAATCGGATTCGAAGAAGTTTGTTTGTACATTATACAGCGCATCAGCAATACGTTTCATTTGGCTAGATTTTGCCTCTGCAGCCACGATGTTTTCTACTTTTTTAGAAAAAGTCATAACCCCTGCCCTATCTTGTTTCTTTAGAACGATATAAGACAAAGCCATGGAAGCATTAATGGCATAATCTAATAGAGATAAGCCATTGAAAGGCATTTTCATGACTCTACCTTTGTCTATTATCATATAGATACGCTGTGCCCGCTCTTCTTGATATTGATTAACCATCAGTTGATTGCTTTTCCCTGTGGCTTTCCAATTGATAGTTCGAATATCATCTCCCCTCACATACTCTTTGATCTGTTCAAATTCCATTGTGTGACCAATCTTTCTAATTTTCTTGATACCACCGAATAACACTTCATTTTGAAGTGCTAACAGTTCGTACTTTTGGAGATGAATAAAAGAAGGGTAACTTGGAAGCATCACATCTTCTTGAAATTTATAACGTTTAGCTATCAAATTCAATGGAGAACTTACGAATACGTTCAATGCGCCAAATATATATTCTCCACGTTCTTTGGGAGTTAAGGCAAATTGAAAATGAACTTCATCCATAGGAGCGATATGCTTATGAATTTCAAAATGACGCAATTGAAATTGTTTAGGAACCTCATCAATCACTTTTACAGAAATCCGGAAGGGGTATCTGTTTTTTAGATGAAATTTAATTTGATTATCGTCACCGTTTGACAATTTTTCAGGAACGATACGTCTCGCTTTTAATCCTAAAGTTCGTCTATAAAGCAAAAAGATATCAACTCCTATTATTCCTAAAAAAAGAACTAAAAAACCATTACTAATATTCAAAAGAGCAGGATAGAAAAAGCTAAAAACATAGAGTATAATCAATACTCCCAAGAGAATAAAAAATGTGTTATTTAGATAAAGCTTTTTCATGAAATCATGAGATCTTTTGGTTACAATTAACGTGGTATTTCAATTCCGTCAATAATTTGTTTCACAACTTCTTCAATTTCCATCCCTTCCATTTCGCGTTCAGGCGCAATGATAACACGGTGACGTAGCACAGCATTTGCGGCGTCCTTAATATCTTCAGGAGTCACAAAATCCCTTCCACGTATGGCGGCAAATCCTTTAGAGGAAGTCAATAAAGCAAGAGATGCACGAGGGGAAGCTCCGAGATACAAGAATGGATTTTCTCTAGTAGAAACTACGATTTTTGCTATATATTCTAAGATTTTATCTTCCACAATCACATCCTTAATAAGTAGTTGGAATTTTTTCAGATTAGAGGCAGTTACAACAGCTTGAATCTGAGATGTTTTATCTTCTACCTTTGATATATGCTGATTTTTAATAATCTGAACCTCTTGTTCCAAATTAGGATAATCTACTTTAATTTTAAATAAAAAGCGATCTAGTTGTGCTTCGGGTAAACGATACGTTCCTTCTTGCTCTATCGGATTTTGAGTAGCAACTACAATAAATGGCTCATCCATTTGATATCGTTTACCATCCATGGTAATTTGTCGTTCTTCCATTACCTCAAACAAAGCTGCTTGTGTTTTAGCTGGAGAGCGGTTAATCTCATCAATCAATATAAAATTAGAAAAGATTGGACCCTTTTTGAATTCAAATTCCGAATTCTTCATGTTAAATACAGAAGTTCCCAAAATATCTGCAGGCATAAGATCAGGCGTAAATTGTATCCTGCTAAAGCCTACATCTACTGTTTTGGAAATTAACTTTGCTGTAATCGTTTTGGCAACTCCTGGCACACCTTCAATCAGCACATGCCCGTTTGAAAGTAAAGCCACTAAAAGATGTTCAATCATAGACTCTTGTCCAACAATCACCTTTTTAACTTCATCCTTAATTTTTTGAAGATGAATACTTAACTCGGTAAAATCCAATCTATTGGTAAACTCTCCTTGAGAATTTTCCAGGTTAATGTGCCCTTGTGGTTCTTGATTTTCTTCCATCATTTTATAATTTAATTCATTTATAAATTTTATCTAGTAGTTTATTCATTGCTATCAGATCTTTTTCATATACTACAGTATGATTGTCTTGTGCGATACGAATACATTGAATTGCTTCTTCAACATCTTCAATTGTAGCATTAGTTTTTAATTGCAATTTTTCTTCAAATTCTCGGTTCAGTTTGGAAGTATCTAAAAGTAAATCCGTTCGCACTTTATGTAAGAAATAGGCTGCTTTCTTATTCATCATATCTTTCACATTTCCTTCATTAAGATAAAGATTACCAATATTTTTCACAAACTCTACTGAAGTATTTGGTAAAGGCTTCACTATTGGAATGATACGTTGCATACGTTTTCCCCTAAAAATAATAAAAGCGAGCATACCTATTAGCATACAATACCAAGCATACCTCAAAGCAGGATGTTGTAAAATGAAACGCATAGGCGATTCATCTACCATCACTTGATTATCTATAAACCATATCGTATGCTTATCATGAGGTAGATAAGAAAAAACTTGTTCTACATATTTTTCATTTCCTACTTGAAGTAGATAATAGTTTGTTAGAATCATAGGATCAGCATGTATATAAAAAGCTCCTTTTCCATAACTAACCTTTACAAAGTTTGAAAAATACGAGTCTGCTCCCTTCACTTCAACTTTCCCTAAATATTCATGATTCCTATCTTTTAACATATAGAAACCTCGATAATTAGGCAATTTATCTATATTCATTTTAGCATTTCTAGTAGTATCGGTAAACGATAAAAGCGTAGAGGAATCATTGTAAAAATTTTGAATATGTATGCGTAAAGTGTCAAAATAATCAGATAACACCCAATCTCCAATTAATAAGGCATTGCTTCCCTTATAAACTTGTTTGAGGACCTTATTGCGACTCTCTATGTCGTATTCTTTATTTATAATAAGGATATTATGTGCTGATTTCAGGGAGTCTTTTGAATAAAAATCATACGGTGACTCTTTGCTTCTTTTTAGTTTATGATTGAATAGATTATCAGCTTCTTGATTAAAAACATATAGCCCAAAAGGAGCTTTACTCTTTAGATTGTAATTCTTTCTCCAATCCAAAATAGGCTTCTTATTCAACTGCATAAGTGTGAGTAAGGCTACAATAACGACTGCCACAATCAAATATATTTTCAGCGCCTTATTCATAAATTGTGAAGTACTCTTTGATATTTGGATTTATAATTTACGTAATCCGCTTGATTTATCTCTCGTTTACCGTACCAGATATAGTCGAAGATGCGTGCTAATTCTTGAAAATCACGATGATACTTACTACCCAACAATAACTGCATGTAATCCCTATTGGTTTTTTCTGGATCCCACTCTATCAAATCCTTGTCAGTCATAGACTTCAATACATACAAAAACCAATAGCGAACAGCGGTGCGATAATCTTCTAATTGTTCGTATTTACCAATTAAGGTAGGGAAATTAATTACATGAATATTTTCTGTAATATCTTCTGTTTCCGGATCAATTCCTATTCCCTTCTTTGTAAATATCCAGTTTCCATTCTTTTGCAGCAAAAATCGAATTAAAAAATATAGAACTACACCAACCAGCAAAATAGAAAATATTCTAAAAATCCACAAAGTGAAGTTATTGATTCCATCAATATGGGAGGATTTAAATAAATTATCCAAAAATTCTCCTAATTTATCCATCCAAATCTGCCAAATAGATTTTTGCGGTTTTATCGTATTGTAATTAAATGCTTCGCTCGTATATTTATCTTGAAATTTATTTTTAAACTTTTGTGGATAAACAGTATTTACAGTCTGATAATCACTATTTAAAAGAGAATCAACATCTTCGGCATAAAGATATTGTTCTTGTATAGGTGTTTCAGTTTTTACATTAGCCTGATAATCTCTTTGAGCCAATAGATTACCTTCTCCAAAGCAAAAGACGATACCAAGAATTGCTATGTATATAATTTTCTTAATCACAAGCCCATTTGATCAATTTCAGATATAGATGCTTCACCTTGTAAATCTTCACGACTATCAAAATACATCCATCCAGCGCTAATATAGAATGCATTAAAGACTATAAATGAAAAAATAATCGAAATAAAATACATTACTAAGATTAAGATAACCATAACTGTAGAATCATCTTGAGCGCCACCTGCAACAGTGAAGATAGAAAAACCAAAAATCAAAATAGGAATTAATGTAAAGAGCATACTTATCACATAGATTATTAGATAAATTACGAGAGTAGCTCCCATATATTTCCAAAATCGTCTAGAAAATTGCATCTTAAATGCTGTTATTAATGCTTTAAAATAACTATTGCCCCCAATTAATGTATCGAATAAAGAAAAATTCACAATATTCAACATTACTGGAATTAGCATGATAAATAGAAAAAGACCTATCATTATTATTATCAAAAATGCAGATAAGAGAGTAGCTGCAAAATAGATAGGTGTTACAATAAAGATTGTTCCCAAATAAAAAAGAAGTAGGCGCTTGAAGTTTCCTTTAAAATGATCTATAATTTCAGATGTAGTTACTTTTTTATTACCTGTTTCCGAAACAATCTTAATATAAAATACTGGGAAACTAAATGTAAAGAGCATCAGCAGCAAGAGTAACAAGAATAGGACAATCGATGTAAAAATCAACATCATCTGATTATCGTTATAATATTGTTGGAAATAGTAAGTTTCTCCTGAAATATTCCCTCCAAAAAGTTGAGAAATAATTTCACCATACCCTAAAACAACTGTTATTAGCAGTAGCAAAATAATTCCACCATTGATTGTCAAATAATTGAGAATGAAATTACGTCCATATTCTTTGAAGAACGTAAATGTATCTCCAATGATTTGACCAAAATCACGTTTTTTATAAAATTCCATTTTTTTACTTCTAATTCGTAAATACTTTATACTAGTTCTAACTTCTTGGATTTCACATGTATTCTATAGGGGTAGATTACGTAATAGTAGAATATGAGTCCAAGTGTTCCAAAAATAATGATTAAATTCAAAATCAGCGGCATTTTTAAAGCATAACGCGTAATAAATCCTTCTAATAGTCCTGCCATCACAATAAAAGGAATGGTGCTTATAAAGATTTTCATTGCTTCCATAAAACCAATTTTAAAAGAATCAATTCGCGAATAAGTTTTAGGAAACAAGATAGAAGCACCCAACACAAAACCAGCCATAGCATCAATCACAATAGCAGAAATCTCAAAAGCTCCATGAATCCAAATTCCTCGTGCACTTTCACCAAGCGCTCCATATTCCACAAAGAAATATTGAAAAGTCCCCAACATAATTCCATTATATATCATAAACAAGAGTGTTCCAATTCCAGCAAAGACGCCATAAATAAACATCCGTGCCGCCACCCCAAGATTATTCATTATAATTAAAATAGCACTTCCCCAATTAGAACCACTTTCGTACACTCCAATTGCATTACCTTCTTTGATATTCTCTATTGTCATATTGATATAACTTTCACCCAAAATCAATTTGGCAAATTCTTTATCATGTATAGTTGACAAAATACCAATCCCAACAAAGAGGAAAAAAACAACAAAGGTAAATAGTAGTATCCTTCTATTGGCATACATAATAAAAGGAACCTCTTCTGTAAAAAATGACTTCAAACGATTTTTTTCAACGCGTTTGGTTTTATAAATCTTTTGATAAATCTGAATCGTTAGATAATTCAAATAAATCGTTGTCTTACTCTTGGGATAATAGCTTTGAGAGAACGACAAATCGTTCATTAACTGGACATATAAAGACGAAAGTTCATCTGGATTTTTTTTAGCCTTTCCTTGTACAACTTCTTCAATTTCAATCCATTTTTCTTTATTTTGCTTTATAAATGCAATTTCTCTCATATCTTTGCTAAAGATATATAAAAATGGAAACTATTTCTATAAATACTTCTCAAAATGTGAATATTAACTTTGCTTTAGCTAATATAGGAGAGCGCATGGTTGCATTTTTATTTGATATGATGGTAAAATTTGCCTACCTAATTGTTTTATGGTTTGTTTTTATCAAAATAGGGAATCTTGATAAATATCTTGACAATATGGATGGTTGGTCTTCGGCTGCCATCATAAATCTATTTTTTCTCCCTATTTATTTCTATACTTTATTTTTTGAAAGCCTAATGGAAGGGCAAACACCGGGGAAAAAAGTTATGAAAATTAAAGTGATCAAATCAGATGCTTATCAAGGACATTTTATGGACTATTTTGCTCGGTGGATTTTTCGTTTAGTAGATGTGTTTATCAGTCTTGGATTAGTGGGAATACTTACCATTATCATTAATACCAAAAATAAAAGATTAGGCGATATTGTAGCTGGAACAGCGGTTATTACCTTAAAAAGCAAATACAATATTAGTCACACTATTCTGGTTGATTTACAACAAGACTACGTTCCGCTCTACCCACAAGTAGTTGCCTTATCTGACAATGACCTACGTATTATCAAAGAAAATTTTCAAAAAGCAATAGCAACCAAGAATAAAGTACTTGCAGAAAAATTAGCTGATAAAATTTGTGAAATAACGGGTATCACATTTAATCAAGAGGAAGTGAAATTGAGTACTTTCATTGAAACGATTATCAAAGATTATAATTACTATACTGGGAAAGAGTTTTAATAAAAACTACCGCAGCACAGCAACTATTCACAAACCAAATAGTTTCATTTTGTTTCCTCACTAGTCAATATACAAAATCTCTCTCAATTTAGGAAAAGGCCATATTTCATCATCTACTAACGTTTCTAATTTATTGGTATGATATGAAATTTTATCAAAATAAACGAGAACCGTATCTCTATATGCTATTGCTCGCTCTTCTATATTTTCAATTTTATTCGCCTTTTTTCTATTTACCAACATGGTTCTAGAATATTCCTGCATTTGATTCATGTGTAAAATCAAATCTGAAAGAATGGATCTTTGTGCCGATGTAGTAGATTTTGCTTGGGTTTTACCTAAAACTTCTTCTATACCTTTGATATTATTGACTAGCTCATTTTGATACTTAATAGCTACAGGGATAATATGGTTTTGCGTTAAATCTTCTATGGTTCGAGCCTCTATCTGAATAACCTTTATATATTTTTCCAATTCGATCTCTTTACGAGCTGCTAATTCTCTAGGAGAAAGCACTCCCATTTCTTCAAATAAGTCTAATACTTCTTTTCTATCCCATACTTGGAGAGCTTCCGGAGTATCTTTCAAATTACTCAAACCTCTCTTAGCTGCTTCTTTATGCCATTCTTCCCCATATCCATTTCCTTCAAAACGGATCTTTTTTGATTCTTTAATGATTTTTTGTAATTCTTTTAATATAGCTTCATCCTTACCATTTCCTTTAGCTATACGCTGATCTACAGCCTCTTTAAACAACTTTAATTGCCTTGCAACTATCGTATTTAACATAATCATAGGTTGACCGCAATTAGCGGATGAGCCAACCGCCCGGTATTCAAACTTATTTCCAGTAAATGCAAATGGGGAAGTTCTATTTCTATCTGTATTATCCACTAAAAGTTGAGGTATTTTTCCTATATTTAGTTTTAACTCTGTCTTATCTTGTGGTGTCATTTTACCAGCTTTGATACTTTTCTCTAAATCATCTAAAAATTTAGATAAATAGGATCCTATAAACACAGACATAATTGCAGGAGGTGCTTCTTGCGCTCCTAAACGATGGTCATTAGATGCATTAGCAATAGAGGCACGTAATATATCCGCATTATCATGAATAGCTTTAATCGTGTTCACAAAGAAGGTAAGAAAACGAAGGTTAGTTTTTGGATTAATGCCTGGTGATAAAAGATTTACTCCGGTATTGGTGGATAATGACCAATTATTATGTTTTCCCGAACCATTCAATCCGCGAAAAGGTTTTTCATGCAAAAGCACTCTAAAATCATGCTTTTTAGCAATTTTATCTAGCAAATCCATTAACAATAAGTTATGGTCATTCGCTAAATTACATTCTTCAAAAATAGGAGCACATTCAAATTGACAAGGAGCAACTTCATTATGGCGAGTTCTAACAGGGATACCTAGCTTAATAGCTGTCATCTCAAAATCTCGCATAAAACTAGTGACTCTTCGAGGTATAGACCCAAAATAATGATCATCCATTTGTTGTCCTTTAGCCGGTTTTTGACCAAAAAGAAGACGTCCTGTCATAACCATATCAGGGCGTGCACTATACATTGATTTATCAACTAAGAAATATTCTTGTTCCCAGCCTAGAGTAACGTTCACTTTTGTAATATCTTTATCAAAATATTGGCAAACATCGACTGCCGCTTTATCAATTGCATTTAACGCTCGAAGCAATGGCATTTTATAGTCTAATGCTTCTCCCGTATATGCAATAAAAATAGTTGGGATACACAACATATTTGAAATCACAAAAGCAGGCGATGAAGGATCCCAAGCTGTATAACCTCTTGCTTCAAATGTATTTCTAATTCCTCCACTAGGAAAAGAAGAAGCATCAGGTTCTTGTTGTACCAACAAATTTCCATTAAACATATTGATACCCTTTCCTGGACCTATCGGTTCAAAGAAAGAATCGTGTTTTTCAGCAGTTGTCCCTGTCAATGGCTGAAACCAATGCGTATAATGTGTCGCTCCTTTCTCTATAGCCCAATCCTTCATAGCTGAAGCCACTATATCTGCCGTAATTCGATCTATTTTACTGCCTGTTGCGATAGCGTCTCTTATAACTTCATAAGCGTGTTTTGGTAAATATTCACGCATTTTATCTTCATGAAAGACATTTTCTCCAAATTTTTCTGCAATTTTTGAATCTGCTTGAACTTCTTTTGGGATACGATGTAGTACATCTTCGTAGGCATTTTTACGGACTAAGGACATAGTTTTTTATTTTTTTTTACAAAAATAAATAAGAAAATTAAAAAAACTTATTTTTTTTATGTTTTTTTTAATGATAGGTGGTAAAATTTAGGGGGGTAAATATAAAAAAAGCATTTTATAATAACATTACCCCCTTATTTTTATAGGATGATCTGATAAATTAGATAAATCATTATCACTTTTCCATTATATAAATAGTGATTTATTTGGCAAACAAAGTTTGCTAGTTAAATAACAGTAACTATTAACAAGAAAGTTGAACATCGATACTATTGGAATGAAAGTAAGGTATTATAATCGAGTCACGTAAGGGAATTTCACCCCTACGTTCTCACGGAACCGTACGTGAAAGTCTCCCTTCATACGGCTCTTCATGTTACTAAATCACATCAAAAGTAATAACTTTTTACGGATATACCAATAACCAATGCGCAAATAAATTGGGGTTTTCTTTGTACTTGGTTTTCAAGTAGCGCACAGAGGCTTTCTTGAATAAGTCTTTCTCCCATTTTGTCCATTTCAGTAGTCGTGCGTTCAGTTGATTCCACACCATTCGCATATCATCTTTCCAAAACTTGTGGTAATAGTTGATAATCCCACGAATGACGGGGTTGATTTCCTTGGCGATTTCTTCCAAGGATTTTCTGCGCTTGTGTAAATTCATTTCCCTGAACTTTCGCATGATGCTTGTCTTCGACTTCTGACTTACGCAGATACATGGAATAGATTTCACTTTTCCTGTGCCTTTTGTTTTGTAGGCTCGTGGACGGATTGTAAAGCCAAGAAAGTCGAACCCTTTGGAGTATTTCGTTTGTGAAAACCCTCTCAAATTGACTATTTTACTTTTGACTTCATGCAACTGTAATTTACACGATTCCATGCGCTCTTTAATTTGGCGCAACATGAATTGCGCTTGATTCTCGGTTTTGCAATGCACTACAATATCATCTGCATACCTTTCAAATGGCTTTTCAGGGTGGAACTTATCCATCCATTTATCGAAGACTACATGTAGAAATAAGTTTGCTAAAAGCGGACTAATAACGCCACCTTGTGGAGTTCCTGAAAGGGTTGGTTTAAAATCTCCCTCTTTCTGTACAATTCCTGCTTTCAACCACCTTTCCACATATAACAAAACCAATTGTCTGAACAGTAGTGTTTTAATGCTTTCATCATCAGTTCGTGGTCGATGTTGTCAAAGAAACCTTTGATGTCTAAGTCAATAGCAAAATCATGATTGTATAAATTTGTATATGCTTGTTCAACGGCTTGATGACAGTTCCGATTGGGTCGGTAACCAAATGAACTGGAATGAAATTTTGGTTCTACTATTCGTTCCAAGTGTTTTCGTACTACTTGTTGTGCTATACGGTCTAAAATCGTCGGGATACCGAGTAATCGTTCTCCTCCCTTTCTTTGGTATAGCAACTTGTTTGACACTTTCGGAAAATAACTCCCTGAGCCTTAGGCGGTTCCAGAGCATATAAAGTTCCGTACTTGCGTTTTTCTGCAAATATTCCCAACTCATTTTGTCTATTCCACCACTTCCAGCATTGGATTTTACCTCCTTGTATGCTTCATAAACCATTAATCTGGTTATTGGCTGTGATTTTGTTTCATAATAATTAATCATCCCTTTTACGGTTGTAAATTCGTTTGAAACCTAACATGCTTAGCCCTTCGCTCCATGTTCATTACAAACACTTCAACACTACTACGGCTAAGTCTGCCCCCTACATCTCAAGCACATCCCCTCTTGTCTGCTTCCTATTTCTATTTTACAGAACGATGTAGAGTTCACTTGTTCCTTAAAACAGCCTATGTATGCGTCTTGCCCACTTAACCCCGGATGCCGTGTACCCAGTAAATCAGGTGTCCGGTACACTCTTATCATAGGTACAAACGTAACTACCTATTTTTGACATCGTCTATTGCCCTTACGAGGCTTCATCGTTGGGTTCACTTTCGTTCAACTCACATACACACACCTACAGAAGTCGTTGCTTCCGTTTTTCTTTGTCGCTCACCACAAAACCGTTTCCTAATCTTGCAGCACAAAGTGGTTTAATGGCTATTCCTGAAAATCGCCATTGAGAGACCTACTCTCATCTGTTTTAAAGCACCAATCAGCAGACAGCTGATTGTTCAAGTCACACACGTTTCTACGGCTTGGCGAAGACGGCATTTTAGCCTAATCCCGATAGTTATCGGGATTCAAACGAAGCAGTAACATCAAATTTAACGAAAACCTTTAATTCAAAACAGTGTCTCGTCCTAAAAAAAGTTTACACTTTTTCTCTTTAATCCTGTTATAAATTTACATTTTATTTTAATCCTAAAATTCATTTACATTTTATTTATTTTTGCATTATCGATGGAAACGGAAATAAGCTCTGCTGAGGAGCAACTTATCAGGGATAAATCGACGACCGACGAAGTATTAAACTTTGTTATGGGGCTAACTTTTGTTAGCCCTTTTCTAAATACTTTAGAGGTCTTAATGCCTAAAAAAAACCTATACACACTCTTCACTTTTTTGTTCTTGATTTACTTTTCTATAATATGTTTTCCATTTCCTTTCGCCCTTTTCCACCTCTCCTAAATGAACCTTATTAGGAGTTTGATTCCCAATACTCATGTGAGGTCTATGTTCATTATACAAGACAACCACCTTGTCAAATAACTCCTTAGCCTGCTTAAAAGTTCTTACTTTATAATACTCTAAATATTCTTCTTTTAGTATTCCATTAACCCTTTCTGCAACGGCATTTTCTAACGGATCTCCAGATTCAGTCATACTTATTTGAACATCATAACTATTTAAGAGATTTACATATTTATAGCTGCAATACTGACTCCCTCTGTCAGAATGATGAATAAGATTTTGCGACAATATATCCTGCTTTAATGCCATTTTAAGAGCCTTTAAACTCTCAATGGCTTCAAGAGATTGAGCTAGGTTATAACCAATTATTTTATGACTAAAAGCATCTGTAATTAAAGAAATATACAAAACACCAAATCCTGTTTTCCAATAAGTTATATCACTTACCCATAACTGGTTAGGAGCAGTTGGAATAAATGCTCTTATTAAGTTGGGGTATTTTCTCATCCAGTGATTAGACTGGGTTGTTCTGATGACTCTTTTTCTCCTTCTAATCAATAAAGTATGTAGGGAAAGCAAGTCAAACAAAGCATCTCTCCCCATTTTTATTTGGTGCTCTAGCAGAAAACTTTCCAACATAATGTACAGGCTTCCTAGTTCCTATTCTTGGATGATTATTTCTAATAGAAATGACTTCTTTTAATACTAAAGCTTGTTCAATTTCTTGAAATTCTGCTCTATAAAAACTCTGATAATATGCCTGACGAGTAACACCAAACAACCAGCATAATTTGCTTAATCCTATTTTAGGTTGACGCATTTTTATCGTAAAGATTGTTTGGTATTGGACTTTTTTTAATACTTATTTTTAGCTCCTTTTCTGCAATTTCAATCATTGTTTCATACGCAGTGGCTCTTAGTTCAGAGCTGACTAGTGCCTTTTCTAGCTGTTTAATTTTTTCCTTTAATTGAGTTACTTCTACCGATTCTTTGGCTTTGTTGCTCATAGCTAGTGTTTTAGTCGAAACAAATTTAACTCTTTTCTCTGGAACTTGGTAACCTAGTTGACGCATCCAATTTAAAAGATAACCTTTTTCATGTTCTTGACCGGTATATTTATACCAGATTTCTCTTTTAGTACAATCTGATTGAAGATATTCTTCAATGATTTGCCTCCGTTCTTCTAAATTAAATTCTCCCGAAGATTTTAGTCCTAAATTGACTTTACTTTTTTGCATTGTTTACACTTTTTATGGTTAATAAATGTGTAAACCTATTTCAGGACAAGACACAGTTGTTACTGCTTTTAATATACCGTGTGTTAGCGGTTAGGCATTTGTTCATTAAATGCTATTGTCGTCATCTCTTTTTAATGCAAGTTCTTTTTGTTTTGTCGCTACTTCAAGAAGCCAATCTTTTTTCTTCTCGTCATTAATTGCCAAGTCATAATATTTGATTGCGTTATCAAAATCGCCTATTCTTCGGTAAAGTTCGCCAATTAAATAATTTATTGTAGCATAAGTTGATTCTTCATCATATTCCTTGTTTTCAACGGCTTTAACAAAGTATGTCGCAGCATTTAGTTGAAGTTCTTTTCGTTTAACTATTTGAGAACTGTCGCCTTTTAAAAAATACGATGCTTTTAAATACAAATTTGCAATGATGTCATTGTTTCGTTTAAAATACTGATTGATTTTGACAGCAATTTCATTTTCTAAAACGTCTGTCATTCTTAATTCTTTGTAAGGTTCAAGAATTTTAAGAATGTCTTGCTTAGTTGTTTTTGTATATGTCGTGTCAAAGTCGTTTTTGTAGCCAGAGTAATGACATTTTGGACAAGAGTTTATCATACTTTCGTATAAGTCGCCAATTGCACCTTGTTTTTGAAAGTCTTTTAATGTATTGAATGTCGTATAACTTCCCGTTACATAAATTGTAAACTTCTTTCCGTCAATAGGACACTTTACTTTCACAGGATAGCTTGTGTGTCCATATAACAAAGTGGAACATACAAGTCCTAATGTCAAAAGTGATAATCTAAATAATGTCGTTTTCTTCATTGCTATTGTCTTTTTATGTGTCAATTTTATAGTTGTTATTGGGTCGTCCGATGCTGACCGCTAACTAACTACCCAAACTGTTCATTTAATAATTGAAGCAGTCTAACAGAAGTAGTATTCATGTACCTTCGTGTTCTATACCCTCCCACCCAGGTGATTCCTTGAATAGCATTGGTAAGGAATACTTCATCGGCAATTAAAAGATTTTGAGGAGTAAGAGGAGACTCATATACTCGGATATTATTTTGCAGAGCTATATTTATAAGCAACATACGCATAGTTCCTCCAACACAATTCTCTTCCAATCCAGGTGTATATAAAATTCCATTTCCGACTACAAAAATATTTGATCCAGTAGCTTCAAGAATACCACCCCGATTATTCGTAAGCAAAACATCTCCCAGATTACGCTCAGAAGCCTCTATGGAAGCCATAACATTTAATAAAGCATTTTTCACTTTATAGTTTGAAAAAGGAGTTTTTTCTTTATGTATTGCCGTATATAAATCTACTTCTATTCCTTTTTCATTCAACATAAACTCATTTGTAGGAAGTGGATATACTTCAATAAAATAGTCAACCTCATTTGAGCTAGGCTTGTATGTTCCACCACTTATTCTATCAACTGATAAACGTACTTTTCCTCCTCCTTTGATTTCTGATTTCTGAAGTAATTCCTCCATTTTTTCAATAAAGAATTCAACCGTAAAATAGGTAGGAATATTCATCTTCAGAACACGCATACCATCAAGCATACGAGCAATATGAGCTTCCATATTAATAGGTTTTCCATGGATTGCACGAATACTTTCAAACAAACCATCGCCGTAGAGATGACCTCTATTTCCTGCACATAAAGTATGTCCATCATTTTCCAACACTTCACCGTTGTTATTTACAAATAGTTTCTCCATCTCAACCTAAAATATAATTAATAAACTCCGTTCCTTTATGAGGCTCTATGATAATGGCATAAAATACCCCAAACAAGGCTCCTCCAATATGCGCGTCATGCGCAATCTTTCCCCCTCCCTTTTTATTCATATAAAATTCAAACAGCAAGTATAATATACCAAATAACCATGCAGGAATTTCGATAGGTATAAACATCACATATATTCCTCCGTAAGGAATCCAAATGATTGAAGCAAACAGTATAGCAGATACTGCTCCAGAAGCACCTAAACTCATATAAGAAGGGTTCTCACTATTTCGAATGCACGGCCATATAGTAGCCACAACACCTCCCGCTAAATAAAGTATTAAAAAATGAAAGCTACCCAGCTCAGAACCAAAAGAGACATTAAAAAGGTGTTCCATAATACTTCCAAAAGAAAACAGAACAACCATATTAAAAATCAAATGCATATAATCAGCATGAATGAAAATATGGGATAAGATGCGGTAAGTTTCCTTGTTATGCCTCATTCTATAAGGATACAACAATAGCTTATACTTCAAATCTCCATCTTTAAAAGCCACTATGGAAATCAGTGAAGTTAATATAATAATTGCTATAGTTATTGGATACTGTAAGAGTGTCATAAAGCATAGTTTCTTTTTCTATATATATAAGTATATATAATAAAGTATGAAATAACGAAAAATAAAAGATAAAAACAACCTAATTACAACCTTTATGTCGATGGAATCTTGTTATTTATCGAAAACACAATCAGCCAAAACCAAAAAATATGCTATTTTTGTAAAAAATAAATCACATGAGTACAATAGTTTCTCCTTCTGTTTTATCCGCTGACTTTGCCAATCTCGAAAGGGATATTACAATGCTAAACAGTAGCGTAGCTGAATGGATACATATAGATGTAATGGATGGGCAATTTGTACCTAATATTTCTTTTGGATTACCTGTCTTGAGTGCTATTCATAAACATGCAGAAAAAATTCTAGATGTTCATTTAATGATAGCCACTCCAGATGATTATATCTCCGATTTTAAAGAAGCCGGGGCTGACATTTTAACTGTGCATTATGAAGCTTGCACGCATCTACACAGAACTCTTCAAGTCATAAAAAGTCATGGAATGAAAGCTGGAGTTGCACTCAATCCTCACACACCTATCCACCTTTTAGCCGATATTATTCAAGAAATTGATGTTGTACTTATCATGTCCGTAAATCCTGGATTTGGTGGTCAAAAATTCATTTCTCACACTGTTGAAAAAGTAAAAACTTTAAAGAAATTAATCACAGAAAAAGGTTGCAATACATTAATTGAAGTTGATGGGGGCGTTAATCTTAATACTGGAAAAGAGCTAGTGGAGGCTGGTGCAGATGCTTTAGTTGCCGGTAGTTTTGTTTTCAATTCATCTAATCCTATAGAAACTATTTCCGAACTAAGCAAATTATAAAAAAAGGGACACTTTCGCATCCCTCTATCCGTCATCAGTTTATATCGGATTTCTTTTATTCTGTAATAAATGCATTTAACATCCAGTGCATTTTCTCACGTCTTTTCATAAAGCCTGTCAACATTTCATTTGTTGAAACATCACCCATATCTTGAGTCAATTCTATCGTATCAATCATTAATGAAATAAGTACTCCAAAATCATCTAATATTTCCTTCACAATTTCTTTAGCATTATGCTTTACTTTAGTCTCTTTAATTTCAGATTTTGATAAATACTCTTTCAAAGTACTCATTGGATATGCTCCAAATACACGAATTCTTTCTGCAACATCATCAATTTCAGTCAACACCTGATTATATTCAACTTCTGTTAATTCGTGGATCTCAAAGAACTCTCCTCCTGTAACATTCCAGTGATAATTCCTTAATTTCTGATAGTGTACATGAAGGTTTGCTAATAGCAAATTCAAACTCTCCACCATAGCTTCCATTTCTGTTTTTTCAAAACCAAGCACTTTATTTGACTTCATAACATTTTTTTTTAATTTCATGATGTAAATATATTTGTAACAATTCAATTATTTTCATCTATAATATTTATATAATAATAGATGAAAACTATAAGCCTGACTTTATGCTAACTTTTCATTACTTTTGTCTCTAATGAAAAATGAACAATATAAAAATGAATATGATAAAGGACTTCTTTGGAGTTTTCTCTTATTTATTTTCATTATGGTCCTACTAATTTTATTTACATATAAAGGAAATCAAACCGCCATAGAGAATAAGGAAATCACTCAAAGAAAGGGGTCAGAATCTATTCTTGTCAACCTAGATAACTTAGTTGAACTCTCAAAAGATGATCAGATTACAGCAGACACCTTACGTTCTATATTCTCAGAAAAGCAGAAATGGAACTTAGAAAATTCTTTCAACAAGGAGTCCTATACGGAGGCTAATGTGATTTTTTACAATCACCTTCCATATATAGATTATCAAAATTATCGAAATGACTCTATCTCGATTAGGTTTAGTATCTCGAGCAACAAAAAAGAAAGCTCAGGTATTCAATTATTCAGCTATTCAGATATTCTCAAACAAGCAAATGAATATTACAACAAAGGAAATTATAAAAAAGCATTAATTTATTATCTCTCGATATTAAATGAATATCCCAACGACATAAACGGAAGTTTTTACGGTGGAATTTGTTATTATAATTTGGGAGATTTTGAGAATTCTATTATACTTTTTAGAAATGCTTATTCCACAGGATATCAAAATTTTAAGCAAGAGGCTAATTTATGGATAGCGCAATCATATATTCATTTAAACAAAGAACTAAAAGCTCAATATTGGCTTAAAAACGTTATAGAGGAAAATAGCTATTACGCAAATCAGGCAAAACAATTTTTAGAAAATATTGGTGTGAAAAAAAATGACTAAAAGTAAACTTTTGTATATATTTTTTTTGTCTAGTCAGTTTAAGTTTGCAATTTTGCACCTTCAAATCATAAGAAATGCAGATTTTTAAACAATTCACATTTGACTCAGCTCATTTTTTACCTCATGTCCCTGCTAACCATAAATGCAAACGAATGCACGGTCACACCTATCTTTTAAAGATAATTGTCGAGGGAGAATTAGATAGTCACTTAGCTTGGGTTATGGATTTCAAAGATTTAAAAGATATAGTTGGACCTGTTATAGACAGCTTAGATCATCATATTCTGAATGAAATCCCAGGTTTAGAAAATCCAACTTGTGAAATGCTATCTGTATGGATATGGAATAAAATAAAACCTCAATTACCTTTATTAAAGCGAATTGAATTAAATGAGACACCTACATCTGGCGCCATTTATGAAGGAAAATAAAAAGACAAAAAAATAAAAGAATATTTTTTTCGATAAAATTCTAAAACAGTATGGTTTTATCAAAAATATATATATCTTTGTCGTCCGAATTTTAGGAAATTATTAATTTTAATTATTAGCTATGTACGCAATTGTAGAGATAGCAGGGCAACAATTCAAAGTAGAAAAAGATCAACGAGTTTTCGTTCATCGTTTAGACGCACAAGAAGGAGATAAAATTGATTTCGACCGTGTTCTTTTAACAGATGACAAAGGAAAAGTAAAAGTTGGCGCCCCAGCTATAGACGGTGCAAAGGTTTCTGCAAAAGTAGAACGTCACCTTAAAGGAAATAAAGTAATTGTCTTCAAAAAGAAAAGAAGAAAAGGTTACCAAAAACAAAATGGTCACCGTCAGTTCTTAACTGAAATAACAATTACAGGAATTAAAGCTTAATCCAATTAAAAGGAATCTTTTAATTAAAAATTAGAAAGAAATGGCACATAAAAAAGGAGTCGGTAGTTCGAAAAACGGTCGTGAATCACACAGCAAACGACTTGGAGTTAAAATATATGGTGGACAAGCTGCTATTGCTGGAAACATTATCGTTCGTCAAAGAGGAACTCAACATCATCCAGGAGAAAATGTAGGTATTGGTAAAGACCATACATTATATGCTTTAACTGATGGTATCGTTGAATTCAGAAAGAAAAAAGAAAATAGATCTTTTGTTTCAGTTACTCCATTTGAGGAAAACTAAACACTAGACATTCAATCTTTATATAAATGCTGTTAAAATTAACAGCATTTTTTTTATCTTTATAAAAACTATAGTTGTGAAGAATCTAGTTATTTGCCTTTTTATTTTAATAGCCTCAATACTTTCTTCTTGTAATGTTAAGGATATTGAAAAATACAATCCTGATTTTAAAGGAGAATGGAGAACAAATGTATTCTTTTACCCATCCGTAGGTGATTCTATTCGTAATTTCATCACAATCAATGGTAATGACAGTGGTTTTGGGGTAGCTTGTGATAAGAACAAACCCTATTCAAAATGCTTGTATCTTCAAGCAGGAAAGATGAAATACAACAAAGCAAGCAAAGCTCTGCAAATTGGAAATTCAGTAGATCAAATCCATTACGTTGATAAAGAACCCTTTATAAATAATGGGAATTGGGAAATGATAATAGACAGCGTTCATTATTACAAATACTAATCACTGATGGTGGTAAGGTTCATTCTTTAGAATAGACAAACCACGATACAATTGCTCTAAAAAGAACATGCGCACCATTTGATGTGAAAAGGTTAGTTTACTCAAAGAAATTTTAGCATTTGCTCGCTCATAAAGTTGTTTCGAAAAGCCATAAGGGCCACCTACCACAAAAATTAACACTTGATTCCCAGAATTAAATTGTTTCTGTAAGTACACTGAGAAGTCTATAGAATTATATTCTTTTCCATTTTCATCCAATAAAACAAGATAATCACTCGATTTTACCTTTTCCAAAATAGCTATTCCTTCTAATTCTTTGATTTCGTTCTCAGTTCTGCTCTTGGCATTTTTTACATCCGGAAGCTCGAGCACTTCAAAAGGAATATATTTTTTCACCTTTTCGGTATAATACTTTTCTCCTTCAACTAAGAATGATTTTCCTGTCTTTCCAATATAAATCAATTTAACTTTCATTCGGAAGTAGCAACTGTAAAGACAAGGGATTCAATAAAATAATTTTTATTTACCTCTTTTAATTTAAAACTCACTCGAAATAGTTTGGTAGTTGACTGATATTCACCAACTGCAAAGGCAGAAGGCCCTTCCTCGTTTCCTTTAAATTTAAAGATGAACGATTTGGGTGGATTATTCTTAAAGAAATTAGTTAGTACCTGCGTTCCTTGCGATTTACTATACGCTCCTTCTTCACCTTCAATAGAAATTAATACTTTAGAAGTTCCCAATTCCATAATCTTGGCTGCATTCCCAGTATTAAATGCTTTTTCAATATCATTATAAGGAACAACAAAAACAGAAAACAATAGAAAACATGCGCTTATTATAGTGGTGATAACGTAATTCATAATCCGGATTTAATCTTAAAATATGTTAAATACTTACAATAATTATGCCTTTAATCCTTCTATTTTGCCATCTGTAGCGATATAACCTCTTTTTTAGTTAAATGCCTAAAATTTCCACGAGCTAAATCCCATTTATCCAAACCAGCAAACTCAACGCGATCAAATTTTACAATTTCATACCCTAATTTCTTCAACATTGTTTTTACCAAACTTGTTTTATTGGAATACACCTTCACTCCAATTTCATTCTTCGGTGCTTTTGCAACATGACTAATGTCTGCAACACTAAACATCTTATCCTCAACAAACATCCCATTCTTCATCTTCAGTAGATGTTCCATCTCCATATCTTTGTTTAATACAATATGGAAAAGCTGTGATACCTTAAATCCAGGATGAGTAAGTTTCCTTTCTAAATCTGTATCATTTGTATAAAGAATCAAACCACATTCATTGATATTTAATTTTCCTACAGGATATAAATACTCGGGACATGCCTTCTTTATAATTTGATATACAGACTTGCTTTTCTTTGTAACATTATCAGCTGGTTTAGCGTCAAAATCTTCAGGTTTATTTACTAAAACGTATTGTTTTTTATTATGTTTGATTGTTTCTCCATCATAAGTAACCTTATCCGTAGGCTTGATTTTGTATCCCAATTCAGTTACTACTTTTCCATTCACACTTACCACACCGGTTTGAATCAATACATCTGCTTCTCTACGAGAACATACGCCAGCATTAGAAATGTATTTATTCAAACGAATGTCATCTCCAAATTTTGGAAGAGGAGCGCCACCTACAGCAAATTTCTTTCTAGGTTGTGAAACTGTTTTAGGCGCCTCCTTAGATAATACCTGATATTTCTCCTTTGCATCAGGTTTTCTCTTAAGAGAGATTGTAGCGTCCCTTTTCGTGTCAGATTTAGGCTTAAATTTTTTATCTACAAGTTTTGGTGCTGACTTTTTAGCATTTAGACTTGGCTTCGTGGTGCTTTTAGATGGCTTAAAACTCTTCTTTTTAGGCGCTCCACCTTTTTTTTGATTCATATCATCTCTATTTGATAACAAAGATATGAATTTTTATTTCACAAATATTTATTGTAAAGCTACAAGATAAATATCTTGTTCAATAAAGAATTATTAGTATTTTAACTCTTATGGTTTTAGAACAAAATACGGATTATAACCTTAGACCCCGACAATCCTTCGTCCGTCGGGGTGACAATACATAGAGAGGGTTATGCGGTCGGCAAAGCCGACCGATAGCCTCCCCCACAATTGTCACCCCAAGAACCTTGGTTGCTCGAGGTCTATTTTTCTTATAATTTCTATTTCTTACTTCTCTACAAATTAAATACAATCCATCTACAGGAGTAATTAGTGCTTTTATTTATTTTTGTAAATGCACAACGGGTTAGTATTTTTAAAAAGTCTAAAAATCAATATCTATTCAAAGGATATTAAAAATAAAACACTTATGAAAACATTACTTTATTTAACAATTTTATTCTCAACCACATACATATATAGTCAGAAACCTGACATCGAATGGGGAGATGAATTTAAAACTGGAGTTTTTCAATTTCCAAAAATTATTTCATCCAACGATACAGAAATATACTTATTTAGACATTCTACTATGTCGGTTAATGGATTGATAGAAAAATACGATGCTAATTTAAATTTGATTTACGCAGCAAAGCCTGAATTACCGATGGATAAGCAGGTTAAGACTAGGATTAAAGATCCCTTCTTTTTAAATAATCAATTATATATAACAAAATCAACTTTTAACACAGCTACCAAAGACAATAGTTTATATGCATACTCTATCACTGAAGATGGTGTGATAAACGAGGGAAATGGGGTTTTACTTGACAACCATATTGACGCAGGGAAGGCAAGCGCAGAATATGAAATTGTTATTTCAAAAGATAGCTCACAATTACTATTATACTATCCACTACCAGGTAAATCTAATGAAAATTTAGATTTTCAATTTAGAGTTTTTGATCAATCACTTAACATAGTATGGGAAAAAGAAATAGAACTCCCCTATAAAAATAGATACACTAGCATTGAAGGGTATATTATCGACAATCTATCAAATGTATATATGCTAGTGAAAGTGGAACCAGATAGAAGTAAGGGTGAAAAAAATACTAGAACAAATCAAGCTACTAAATTTCTAATTCTAGGATACAACTATGCAAAAGGTGAAACAAATGAATATGAAGTAACTTTACCAGATAGTAAATGGATAGTGGATATGCACGGAGAATACAGTCCGCACACAAATCAATTAACTATAGGAGGACTGTATTCTAACGACCTCAAAACATATCAATCTGACGGTATCTATTATATGAAATTAGATATTACTACAAATGAAATCAAAAGTGTTTCCTATAAACCTTTCAGCAATGAAATAAAGACAGAAATACTTGGTAGAATAGCTGCTAATAAAGATAAAGGAATATCCAACTTTGAGATTAGACAATTTATCAGCAAAGAAAATGGAGGATCTTATATTGTTGCTGAACAATTCTATATAAGAGTCGTCACAAGCACTGATCCTAAAACAGGAGTTACTTCAACTCGTTATTATTATGTATATAATAACATTGTGGTAGCAAGTATGAATAATCAAGGAATTATTGAATGGATTAGTTTAATTAAGAAAGAAAGTACCCAGAGTAACAGTGGCAGTTTCCTTTCGTATGCTATTAATCACAATAAGAAGAACGATGATCTCTACTTTATTTACAACGACAATTTAAAAAATTTCACTGCAACCGGAGAGCCTGCAGAAAAACTTAGAGTTTTTGTACCAAACAAAAAGATGGGAGTATCTTTTGTAAAAATGGACAATACGGGAATGGTCACTAAAAGTCTCTTTCTCAACCCAAAAGAAATAGGTAAAATTGCCATACAGCCAAATGTTAGCACTTTTTCAGATGGCAACAGTATTATCGTATATGCCCTCTTAAGTAAAGGTGGGTATCGTTTAGGTAGAATACATTTCTAAGTACCTTTACTTAGTATATATCCTGAATTAGGCGACTTCCATTCAGATAGGAGGCCGTTATTCTCCCTGTTAATATACAAGCAGCTAGGAAAGTGCCCTCTAAAGCACCTTTACCATGTATTCCTCCTCCGCCATAACCGGCTGCCTCTCCCACAGCAAATAGACCATTAATGGATTTTCCATTAGAATCTAATACCGCTCCTACCAAATCGGTCTGTATGCCCCCTAAAGTTTTTCGTGACATTATAAATTCTCGGATAGCAACATAAGGCATGGACTTCGTATCGTTGATTTTGGCAAATTTGCAATTGCGCAATTTGTCTCCTGAATAATTTCGCAAATGTTGTAAACGTCGCAACTGCTCATCGTTGAAATACTTTTGCCCTCTATCAATTTGAATGTCGTATTCATGCACGGCTTGTTGAATATTACTCAATTTCACATCATCTGTTCCTTGTAAAGTATTCATCTTTTGAACAAGTTCTTCCAGTGTGTTTGCCGTAACAAAATCAATACAATTATCTAGCATATCTTTCACCAAAGATTTATTTCCAAAAAGAATAGTTTTAAGTACTTGCATATAGCTCTTATTACGAAAAGCTGAATTCCACTCAGCTCCAGAAATAGCAAATTCTTTTTGTAATATCTTCATATTCATCAATTGCCAAGAATATTTCTTTTCTTGCTTACATATTTCGGATACTAAGAAGCGTGTGTCAAAAGCAGTGATTAATGGGATAGGTCCTATACGTTCTCCTGCATAATTCAACCATAAAGCGGAACGAGGTGGCACTAAACTTAATCCATCATCCTTTTGCGTCGGTCTTGGATGATGAACCCCAGCAGCATACGGCCATGTTTGATCCAAATGAGTTAATTTTCCTTTTACCTTCTCTACTGCAAAATGAACAGTTCCGTCTGCATAAGGATGTGCACCATTCAAAATGATTTCAGGGGCTGTCCCCCAGTCTTTATGCCAATTCTTTTTAACTTGTTCAATATCTCCTCCTAAACCTCCAGTTGCAACAATAGTATTGTCGGCAATTGCTTCAAAAGGTTCATTTTCTAATTCTATGATACCCGAAACACCGCTCACTTTACCTGCCTGTACCAAAATTGTTTCAACTTTATACCCAAAATGAATTTCAAGATGTGTTTTAGCTTTAGGATGATGTAACAGATGATATTTGATTCGTTCAGAAAGTTCATATCCTGTTCCCCACACCATGTGAAAACGAGGTAGAGAATTTCCTCTTTTAAACATTCCGCGTTCTACCCAATGAACTATCGGAAAGAAATCTACCTCCTTCCCTTTTAAATAGTGAAAAACGTGTTCAGTCGTATTCTCTACAAAAAGTTTTGCCCATCTTTTAGGGAGATTATCTTCCTCCCCAAATTCAGCTACTGATTGCCAGTCTTTCCAAGCAATATCAGGAGAATCTTTAATTCCTCTTTTACGTTGAATGGGCGAATCCACAAAGAACATCCCTCCAAAAGAAAGTTTAGCCAAACCTCCCATTTTACTTTCTATATCTCTATCTAAAAGTAATACTTTTTGTCCAGCATTCAATAATTCAATTGCTGTTACCATTCCAGCAATTCCAGCCCCAACAATAACGTGATCTGCTTGATAATTTTTCATAAGGTTAAATTTAATAATTTAGACATAGAAAAAAATTATCTAAGCTGTTTTTTCATATCATCTCATTGGATAAAATGCATCTTCTATATGCTCAATATTTGTTCCATAAGAATTATGTACAATGGAGATAATATCAAATTGAGCTTCCTCTTCCAAATCATGAGAGACTAGATATTCATGAGCGCATTTAATAATCTGTTTTTGTTTGCTTTTGGTTACAGCTTTCCAGGGAGGCCCAATCTCATTAGTTTGTCTAGTTTTCACTTCTACAAATACATACTTATCAGATAGTTTATAGATAATATCTACTTCATTGTGATGAAATCTATAATTGGTACACACTATTTCTAATCCTTTTTCTCTTAAAAATTGGATTGCGATTTTCTCTCCTAAATCGCCTAATTCTTTGGTGGTCATATTTTCTTTTTTAGGTTTATATGAAGTTCAGAATTATTTTCAGATTTTCAAAATTATTTTCAGAATTTCGTTTAACTTAGATGAAAATAAAATATATATGCTCGAAAAAGTAAACCTTGAAAAAGTCTTGTTTCTCGATATTGAGACAGTACCTCAATATTATACTTATAGTGAATTAGATGAAACTTCTGCCGCTCTTTTCAGTCACAAAACACAATCCCTTCAGAAGGAAAACTACACCGTAGAAAATGCCTATGCAGATAGAGCTGGAATTTTTGCGGAATTTGGAAAAATCATTTGTATCTCTGTTGGTTTTGTAAGGGAAACTCGTACAGACAAGGAGATACGTTTAAAGTCCTTCTATCACGATGATGAAGAAACATTACTCAAACAATTTGCAGGTTTACTCAACGAACACTACAACACACCATATCATATACTTTGTGGTCATAATGCGAAAGAATTTGATTTTCCTTACATAGCCAGAAGAATGCTTATTCATGGTATTAAATTGCCAAATGCATTAGATATTGCTGGAAAAAAACCTTGGGAAGTAGCACATTTAGACACCTTGGAATTATGGAAATTTGGAGATTATAAACACTTTACATCCTTAGCTTTGCTTTGTCATATTTTCCATATCCCTACACCAAAAGATGATATCTCTGGTGCAGATGTAGCGAAGGTGTATTATGAAGAACATGATTTGGAACGTATCAAAGTATATTGTGAAAAAGATGTAATAGCTTTGATTCAACTATTTTTAAAAATGAGAGGTGATGCATTGGTTCAAGAAGGGAATATTTTACATGCTTAGTGGTTTTTGGCTACTTTCAGGATGCGACAGCAATGACACCGTTGCTATCAAAGGAATTACTGAAACGAACGAGGTGGAAGCAAATATAGAAGAGATTACCTTAAATTCATTTTTTAGCTTCATCCAAGATGAATGGACCCCTGAGAATATTCAACAAATAGACAATGCTGGAATTAAGATCGCAGAAATTGAAAATGACATTTTTTTTCTCCCATATTCCAATGAATATGAACCTTCCACTTTTATTTTCTATACAAAAACACAGGAAGAGTTAAAGCTATTCGAAAATCACGAATTTTTAGGTCAACCTCTCCCTTCCAATAGCCCAGAATACAAAATATGGAGGAAAGAGAATATGGGGCAAAAAATATTAGATATTAGCATAGAACCTCATCCTATTTTAGGTTGGATATGTCAAATACGTTTGCGGGAAGGAGAATAACTATTTATTTCCCTAATAGTTTCTTTACTCTTCTCACTAGCATTAATACAGTTAAGAGCACAAAAACAAAAGCAGATAATCTACCAAACACATCCCCATAGGTTACATAAAATGTTGGCTTATCATTCAGTTGTATCGTTTCTCTAAAAGCGTCTTGAACCCAGTATTTAGTAGCCTTTACTACATCTCCTCTTTGATTAATTACACAAGAAATACCCGTATTAGCTGAACGAACAACATATCTACCAGTTTCAATGGCTCTAAGTCGTGCGAAACTTGCATGTTGTTTATGTCCTGCAGAATTTCCCCACCAGCCATCATTGGTTATTACAAAAATCACTTCTGCCCCCATTCTACACTGTGTAGCAATCATATCACCGTAAACGGATTCATAACAAATAATAGGTGCAAAAGTAAAACCATTTGTAGATAAAACTCGAGGTTCAGCTTCGACTCCCAGAGTTCCAGACGTACCTCCATTCTGAATGGATAGTTTTTCCAAAAATGGGAACCATTTAGTAAAAGGAATACGTTCTACACCTAAAACTAATTGTGATTTGTGTACAAACTGAGGAGGTTCTCCATTTTGCATAAGCATAGATGAATTATACGACTCATAATACATATCAGAATTATGTATTGGTCGTGCAGCAATTCCTGTATTATGATCAAAAATTTTATACGTAGATGCCCCCATAAACAAAGAGGTATTTCCCCAATTCTTGATATGATCAATCAAATAATTATACGCTTCATCTTCGTTATATTCCTCTTCATCAAAAGGTTGAGGTATCGCTGTTTCTGGAGCTAATACAACAGCTGTATTCGGAGTAATTAAGGCATCAGCTTTTTCTAAAAACTTATCTAATTGAGGAATTTCATCAAAATAAAATTTCTCATTATAAGGATCCACATTAGGCTGTGTAACAACAATCTCAATTGGATTTTTGTTTTCTTTAAATGAAAAGTAAGACCAAAGAGATAATAAAGAAGGAATAATTATTAATAGAAAGAATAAGATAAGCAAAGGTGTTTGCACCTTGAGTGTCTCTTTTTTCAGAAGTATATTAGCTACAATCTTAAAACCTAGCATATTCAGTAATAAGATCCAGAAAGCACCTCCCGATGTTCCTACATATGAATACCATTGTACAATTTGTGGAGTAATTGCGAATGTATTTCCTATACTTAGCCATGGCCAACTCAATTCCCAATGATAGTGCACATATTCAAATCCTATCCAAAAGAAAATCAGCCCAATATATCCTTCTTTCTGACCAACATATTTCTTTGTCCAATGAAAGAACATAAAAACAAGTGCCATAATAAATCCATTAAGAAGATATGCCAATATGGCTGCAACTTCTCCTCCAATAGAATAGTATACCCAGTAGGAGGCACCCGCATTATAAATCACAAAAGTGATATAGGCATGAAGTAAAACTTTAGAAGATCTATACTTTTCTAGATAAATAGTATGTTCAACCAACAGTAAAGGAATCCATGCTATGAAAACCAAAGGGAATAAACTACCTGTATGAGGGAAGGAAATCACCATAAGAAGTCCACTCAATATACTTAACAGGTAGCGATGTAAACGAGATAATTTCATAAACTCTAACTAATGTTTACAAAGATAGCATAGGAAAACAAAGAGAAGCGAGATAATCGAATTTTTTACTATCTCAGTAGATTTACGTGACCAACAATATGCTGGTCTTCTACATCATGAATAGATCGATAATCAATTTCCCATACATACGTTCCATCGCGAGACATCTTATTATCATATATTCCATCCCATTCAAAATTTACATCTTTAGCTTCAAACAAGAGCTCTCCCCAACGATTGAAAATTCGTATTTGAAAATCAACTACACCAATAGCACTAACTTTAAACGTATTATTAAATCGGTTACCATCAGGTGAAAATGAGTTTGGAATATAGAGATAAAATTCTTCCAAAATACGAATAGGCTTTGTAATAGTATCACGACAACCATTCACATCTTCTACAATTAAAGTTATGATATACGTTCCTGTATCTGTATATACATTATTTGGGTGTATATCACTAGATGTTGAACCATCACCAAAATCCCAATAATAGGTATTTCCACCTTCACTCATATTCTCAAAAGTAATAGGTAAATCTTCGAATTTTGGGTTTGTTAATATGGCAAAGTCAGCAGTAGGCTGAACCACAACAACCGTTGTATAAGTAGAAACTTGGAAAGTTTGACAATCATCCTTAACGATTACATTATAACGCGTTGTTTCAGTTGGATTAACCCAAACGCTAGCCGTTGTTTCCCCAGAATGAGGCCAGAAATAGTAATAATTACCAAAACCACCAGTAGGATAAACCGTTAATTGTACAGAATCTCCTGGGCAAATTTGTTGTTTTGGGGTAATATCTAATAACAGTGGTGGGCTCAAAATGGTAATTGTAACAGCTGCTGAATCCATTTCTCCACATTTATCCGTAACGTACACCATATAAGTGGTAGTCGTACCTGTTTTAACTGTTACAGACGGATCTATACTAAATTTCTTTCCATTTCCATCTATCCATAGATACGTATAATCACCTGCTCCGCCCATAGCTTCAACTACTAAATCATGCTCTATAAAAGGGCATTGTTCTGTTATGTCTGGAGTTAAATTAATTGTTAAAGGAGCTAAAACAGGAACTGTTACAGTAGCAGTTGCAGACACAGTCTGATTTAAACAATCATCTGTTACACTCACAGTATATGTTTGGGTGGAAGTAGGATTAACCGTGATTTCTGGAGTTGTTTCATTTGTGCTCCATTGATATGTATAGCTTCCTCCTCCACCAAGAGCATTAGCGGTTAAAATAACTTCATCATCTTTACACATTTTCTCAACATCATCTACAGTTACCGTTACAGGCTCTAATGGTTTTATAAATAATTCAACTGTCTGATATTCTTCATTACCACATGGATCTTCAATAAGGAATTTGAGAAGAATATTTACAGTACCCGTCAATCCAGGGTTACTTAAAGCATTAATCGTAAAAGAAACTGTTGTTTGACCTGGTGCGAAATAAATACTTGTCGGAATAGAAGAGTAATCTAATCCTTGAATAGCTGTTCCTGAGATATTTATGGGAATAGTGAGTGGTTGATTAATGTTATTTCCACTTCGAGTAACAGTAACAATAGCTGAAGAACATCCTTGGGCCATTGTAACACCATCTCCATAGGGATCTTCTACCAAATGATAGCTTACTTGCACAGGCTGAATACTATTTAAACTATTTTTCTCTAAGAATATTCCTGAATCATAAATAGCATCACCAACATCTGCAATTGCTATGACTAAGTGATATGTCTCCCCGCATTGAACTTTAGAAACTGCTTCTAAAGGTTTGGTAAATCCATCGTATTGGATATAATACGGATTTGAGTTGTAAGGAGCTGTATTTCCATCACCGTTATATTGGAAATAGGCTGTATTCTGCATGTGATTAACATTATTAATCGTAACAGGCAAACTCGTGCCTGGAATAATGGCCATATTTTTCATTCCACTTATACCTGGTCCGGAAATAAAAAAGGCAAACACATCATTAAACTGAGAGCCAACGTATTCGAGGTATTCTTCAGATGCAAAAACATATTTAAAACGAACTGTATCTGAATAAGGGATAAAGTCAAATTCCAATAAAGCTGCATTATATGTATTTGTTCCAACTAATTGACTCAGTTTAGAATATCCAGAAACATTATTATCTTTCCCAGCCTTCTCACTATTATTGGGTCCAAGAGGTCCTTGCGCATTGGAAGAAATCGTACCAGTTGTCATAATAATCCCTTCTGTGATACCCACATTCGCATTGGTTGAGTTAAACGTACCGATAGCCTGGGATGAACCTGAATAAGATACATTAAACACATCTACACCTTGCCCGAGCAACACATTCTGTACAAGTTGTGAGGCACTCATCCCTCCATTTGTCACTAACTGTGCAAATGAGGAAAAAGTCAACAGACTCAGAATGGATATCAGGAAAAATTTCATATTCACTTATAAAACGTAAAAATGTTAAAATAGTTGTGCTTAATGCAACATATTTATTACAAAATATAAGCCAAATTTATGGAAATCCAAAGAATTGGGTCTTATTTATTGTCATTTTTTAACATTCTAATCCAAGCAAATCCTAATTTTCAATTAAATTTGTAATTAGATGAAAAAGCCCAGAAAGAAAAAAAAGAGGAACTGGTTCAGAAAATCTATACGCATTGTAGGTATGAATCCCCATTCATTTGAGGAATGGTGGAGAATCAAAATTAATAATATTCAAATTATAAGTGTTTCTCTTATACTTTTTGTACTCCTTTTAATTTTGAGCTATGTCATATTCTCCTATACTCCTATTGGGTATCTTTTACCTGAGACAGTTAAAGATAAAGACAGAATAGAAATTGAATCTGCCGCTGTAAGAGTGAATGATTTAGAAATCAAATTAGCTTCTCAAGATAAATACATAACAAATCTTCAATTAATTATACTTGGAAAAATTCCAATTGATTCTATCTATACAAATGAGCCAAACGATTCTCTTTTTGATGAAGGAAATATTAAGTTCGATACAACCTCAACAGAAGCTGAGCGAGAATTAAATAGAAATATTAAATTGCAGATAGAAGCCAGAAAAAATCAGAAGCAAGATATTATCAGCCATCTTTTTCTGTTTGACCCTATCAGTGGAGAAATAAGTCAAAAATTCAAAAAGCCTGAACATATTGGTGTAGATGTAGTAGCTCCAAAAGATACTCAGATTAAATCATGCTCTAGTGGAACAGTCATCCACTCTTCATATGATACTAAAGATGGTTTCACCATTATCATCAGTCATGAAAACAATTTAATTTCTGTATATAAACACGCAAAGACAAGTTTTGCTAAAGTAGGCGATCATGTGAACACTGGAGAAGTTATTGGTATTATTGGTAATAGTGGAGAACGTTCTTCCGGTACACACCTACACTTTGAATTATGGAGTGATATGGGACCCGTTGATCCGCTGGAATATTTTTCATTTGGAAAATAAGAGCAATCCTGATAAATTTCCTATTTTTGCATCACTTTAAAAGACTAAAAACATGAAAGAAGAAATCAACAAATTGGCAAATGCCCTAAAAAATAGATTTGTATCACATCCTTGGCATGGAATCAATATTGGAGAGAAACAACCTGAAGTTGTAAATGCATTTGTAGAAATTATACCTTCTGATGCTATTAAATATGAAGTAGATAAGGCTAGTGGATACATCATTATTGATAGACCTCAAAAATTTTCAAATCATATGCCATGTATGTACGGTTTTATTCCTCAAACCTATTGTGATACTCAAATAGCTGAATTTTGTGCTTCAAAAACAGGGAAAACAGGAATCGTAGGAGATCACGATCCGCTAGATATATGTATTTTATCTGAAAGAGAAGTTGATAGAGGAAGCATCATCGCTGAATGTATTCCTGTTGGTGGTTTTAGAATGATTGATGGTGGAGAGGCTGATGATAAAATCATCGCTGTATTGAAAGATGATCAAGTTTATGGTGAAATGCGTTCTGTAAATGATATTCCTAAAAAAGTTTTAGACAGAGTAAAACATTTCTTTTTGACCTATAAAGATTTAGAAGGAAGTTCAAAGAATGTAGAAATTACACATACATATGATGCTGATGAGGCTAAAGAAGTAATTAAAAGAAGTTATAACGACTACATCAACAAATATGGTGATGCAGATCAACATCTTTTAGAGGCTTTGGCAAACCTTATTAAAGAGAATGCTTAATATTTGCATGATTTATGCGTTACAAAAAGGAAAGGGTATCTTTCCTTTTTTTGTTTATTTATAATATAAGTTATGCGATTTCTGATTATTTTATTGTTTCTATACTTAATTCCATGGAGTGGAATAAGTCAAATCGTATTTGATAAAACATCCTACGATTTTGGAGATATTTATGATAATGACACGCGTTATGTTGATTTTTACTTAAAAAATAAAACAGGTAAAGATGCTTTCATTTTGAGCGTAAAACGTCCTATGGATGTGGTTTATATTCAGAAATCCGCGCTTATTCTTCCAGACAGTTCAGGAATCATACGTTTCCAAATATCCAAGAATAGTAAAGGAAGTTTTTCATATACTATTCCTGTATTTACAAGCGATAAAAACGAGCCTACCAATATTACGTTAAAGGGAAAGATTGTAAGTTTACCTACACAAGACGTACTCACTGCGTGTCCAGACTTCAATCAACGTCCTGGAGAAGGGAATCCATTGGATTTTATCCTAACTGTAGAAACTATTGATAAAGAAACCCGTGAACCTATTGGGAAATCGGATGTAGCCATACTCCAAAATGGAAAAGCCTTAGGCAAATGGCAAACTAATTCAAAAGGAACTTTAAAGGTGAAAGTGCCCCTAGGTATCGCATATTTTTATGGAAGTCACGAAGGTTATTCACCGGATGAAAAAGGACTATACATCAATTTTAAGCAAAACCACGTGATTTTGGAGTTAGCCCGTGAGAAAGGAATTCCTCAAGAAGAACTTATAGTTGATAATCCTCCAATTAAGGAAGAATTTGAAGAACGCGTTATTGAAATTCCAAGCGACCCAATAAAAGAGGATAACATTGATTTAACCAGTATCTTCAAAAAAGATAAGGAAGATATTCCTATACAAACAACCGAAACTACAGATATTCCTATAGGTTTATCTGAGTTAGATGAAAATAACTTTGACGATACTTATTTCGATCCTATTAATGTTGTTTTTGTGATTGATGTATCTTCTTCTATGGCGCAAGGGAATCGTTTAGATTTGCTTAAATACTCCCTAAATCAACTAGTGGAAATGATACGTCCCCAAGATAAGATTGGATTAGTTTCTTATGCTGACAATGCGCAAATTCTTCTAGCGCCAACCAAAGGTGATCAAAAAGAAAAAATTATGGAGAGAGTAAAAGACTTAAAAGCATCAGGTTTTACTGCGGGTGAAGCAGGAATCAAATTAGGCTATAAACAAGTTTCAAAAGCCATGATTAAGAACGGAAGAAATCATGTAATCATTATTACTGATGGAGCATTCAATCGAAATTCTGGAAATTACAAAAAATTTATTGAGAAGAATTTTAAAAAGAAGGACATAACCTTAAGTGTTGTAGGAATCAAGAGTAATCCAAATGCCGAAGCGAATATGACAGAAGCTGCGCTACTTGGTAATGGGCGCTTCATCCTTATAAATGGATTAGAAGATGCTCAAAGAAAACTAAAACAAGAAATTCGAATTACTTCTTATAAATACAAATAGTTTATACCGACAAACTATTTTTTCAATACAACAATTATCTTTCTATCAAACAAATAGGAATAGGCTTCATCTTATGTTGATTAATTCTATGCATTCTATCATAAATAGCTTTAACCTCTCTTTGTCTTGCAGTAAGTTCAGATATATTCGTGTCAATTGAAAGATTCATAATAAATTCTAGCTCCTCATAACTAGCTCCTATTTGATCTTCATCCGATTTCTCATCTCCCCATAATCCATCTGTAGGTTTTGCATTTAGAATTTCAGGAATAATCCCTAGAAATTGGGCTAATTCAAACACTTCTGACTTATACAAGTCTCCAATTGGACTAATATCCACTCCCCCATCTCCATATTTGGTAAAAAATCCTATTCCGTAATCTTCAATTTTATTCCCTGTTCCTGTCACCAGCAATTGGTGTTCTTGTCCAACAGCATAGAGTGAAAGCATACGTAATCGAGAACGAGTATTCGCCATAGCTAATTGATTCACTCTTACATTTGAAGGGAAAACCATTTCCAATGCTGAGAATGGAGAATCCAAATTCAATTCCATCCCACGAACATTAGGATACATGTTTTCAATTGTTTCTATTTGCTTTTTGGCTCTATCATACTCAGAACTTGCTTGACGGATAGGCATATTTAACAAAATCACCTGTTGTCCTGTGCGAGCACAAAGCATAGCAACCAATGCCGAATCAACTCCTCCTGAAACTCCAACGATAAAACCATTTATAGAGGGAATATCGGCAATGTAGTGATTTAACCAATCTACGATATGATGTGCAACCCGACTGCAGTCAGATAAAGCCATAATTTAGAATAATACTGCTATTTTGAAAATTAATTGACCTTGTTTTAAGCTAGGAGCATAATATTCTCTCTCTCCCTTTTTATTATAATTATATAAAGACATTGCTTTTTCTTCATCACCAAAAACAGCTCCTTTTTGTTGGAATATTTCGGTAAATCCATAGTAATAACCTATCTCGCCAACAATAGTGGTTGTTCCTGACACATTATATTCCACACCTCCTGCCAAACCAACAGAACCTTTATAAAAATTCATTACTCCTTTGGAGCTCATAGCTTTTAATTCATTCTTATTATCTACCGCTCCATCTTTATCATATCCAATACCTTGATTGTCCATGCGGGTGCTTAATAATAAGCTATTTCTAATACCAAATTTCCCATAATATCTCATATAACCCATAAAATTAGTTTGGAACTTCAACATTACAGGAATTGACAGATAAATGCTTTTTGCTTTTCTTTCCTCTAACAAGAAACTTGCATAATCTTTACCATCCATATCTTTATAACGCAAGATATTTTTATCATTATAACTGAAATACACACTATCATTATACGTTGTTTTAAAGCTATTGAAATCAAATTCAATTCCTCCGGCTAATCCAACATTCTTTGAGAAACTCCAATCTAAAGCCATTCCTGCGATAAAATCACCACCTGGTTTAGCTTTAATAGTTGTTGTTTGCGGGATATTAAAATCCACAGCTCCACCTATAGTTATTCCAGCTAAAAATTTTTTATCTGCTGCCTCTTGGCTAAATCCCATCCAAGCAATACAAGATACAAAAACAAACGTTACTATTTTTTTCATACTTTTGAATTCTATTTTAAACAAAATTAAAAAGCAAAAATAAATATATTTTATGAGAAAGCATATCTCCTTGTGGTTAATTCTACTTCCTATCTTTTTTCTTTCTTGCCAGTCTAATCCAATTGATATTCCAATTCCAAAAAATGAGATTAATATTACGTACACTAACGTAGATCAAGTATTATCTAATGTAGGGTTGGAAGAAATTAAGAATGAAATCCCTACATTCGAAAACCAGTTAGGAGATTTGTTTTATTATGAACTAAGTCAGAATATTCAACAACAACTCAATGACTCTTCCTACATTGCTGTATATAATTTTTATCAGCAAGAGTATGTTAAGGATATAGAGATAGAAAAAAGCAAATTAGTCAAAACACTGCCCCAACACGAAGAGCAAATTAATAATGCCTTTCACTACTTTAAATATTATTTTAACTCCACTTCTATTCCCAACAACATATTCTATATCAATAAATTATTTAGCAAGATCAATTGTACAGATGCCGAAATATCTATTGGTTTAGAGAATTATATCTCACCAGAATCTTCTGTTATCAAAGCAATACCAGAAATGGAATTGCATAATTGGCAACGTCAGCGTATGGATATTCAATACCTTAAAAGAGATGTTCTTCTAAGTTGGATACAAGTTCAACTATTTGAAGAAATAGATGGAAATTTAGCCGAACATCTCATCCAAGCTGGTAAAATATTATATGTATTAAATGCCGTATTTCCGAAAGAATCCGAAGCATATATTTTGCGTTACAATGAGAAAGAATACAAATGGGCCATTGAAAACGAAGCGATGACATGGGATTACCTTGTGCGAGAAGAAATGTTATTTAGCAATAATCTACAAACAAAGATGAATTTCTTAAATGAGGGACCAAAAACTGTAGGATTACCAGATAGCTCTCCTGACCGAATCGGACAATTCATCGGTTATCGTATTGTAAAAAACTATATGCTTAAAAACAAATCATTATCTTTGCAGCAATTGTTAAAAACGAAATACAACAAAATATTACAAACATACGAGATTCAATAGTTATGAGTGATGATAAAATTGTAAAAACATCTGAGATATCTGTTAAGGTTGGAACAAATGTAAATAATGTTCCCTTGAGAATGATGTGGTCTGCCAGCGATGCAAATATTGAAAATAGCGAGGCTGGAGCTATGTTCTTATCTATTTGGGATCCAAAAGAAAAGAATACCTTGAAGGTGGACTTATGGACAAAAGATTTGACTGTAGATGAAATGAAACAATTTTTTCATCAAACACTCATGACAATGGCTGATACTTTTGAAAATGCAACTGGAGAGAAAAATATCACGGAAGATTTACGTGATTACTGCTTCCATTTTGCTGAAAAAATGGATTTACTTCCTGAATAGAAAGAAGATTTTTTCTAACAGATACTTAAATATTATCTTTTGTATTTTCCATAATGTTTGCGAGAAATTCGCGCGCACGGAAAAGTTGGGCTTTCACTGTTCCTAAAGGTAAATCAAGTTCTTCTGCTATTTCTTCATAAGACAATTCTAGGAAATAGCGTTTTACAATTAAATCTTTATAGCGTGGTTTCAATTTATCTACCACAGCCCTCATTGCTTTTACTTTTTGATTCTTAATATATTCTTCTTCTGGATCTGGAGTATCACCTGCAATATCAATTTGAACACTATCTCCGTCATGGTTAATATAAGCATTATCTATAGAAAGCAAATTGATTCTTTTTTTACGTATAAAATCAATACAATTATTAGATGCAATTTTAAATAACCATGTACTAAATGCATAATTAGGAGAATACTGATGAATACGATGAAAAGCCTTTCCAAATGCTTCTATTGTTAAGTCTTCTGCATCATTCGGATTCTTCACCATTTTCAAGAGCATAAAATAAACAGACTCGCGGTATCTACCCATTAATTCAGCAAAAGCCATTTGGTCACCTGCTTTTGCTCGATCAACTATAACGAGATCTTTTTTCCCTTTTTCGGATAGGTTATCTTCTGGTTCTGTTATTTCCATTTCTTTTTGGTAGTTTTATTTGCTTTAAAATAGATGATAGGGGCAAAAAAAGCGTAGAAAAAATCCCAAAATAAGATACTTCCCATAAATGATTTTTGCTCTAACCTTTTAAATGCCATTCCTAAAACAATCCATTTTACACTAATTAGTACACCTATTAAACCAATTGTAAACCAATTAAACCAGTTTAACACTAGCAAAGGAACAAAAGAAAGAAATAACAAAATCACTGAAAGTGGATATATTCCTAACAATAGTTTTTTAATAAGTGGATAACGAGGAGCTGTTGTAAGGTGTCTGCCTTTTTGACTCATCCAGTTTTCCCATGTGATTTCAGGCTCTGAATAACAGAATGAATCAGGCGATAAGGAAATTGTATAGTTTTTATTTTTAACTACTTCTTGGATAAATAAATCGTCATCTCCTGAAGCAATGGTATAATGCATTTTAAACCCACCATTTGTCATAAACAAATCCTTGGTATATGCTAAATTCCTCCCAACTCCCATATATGGAATTCCTGCCTTCGCATAAGAAAGATAATTTAGCGCAATAAAAGTAGTGTCTATTCGTATCCATTTATTTAAAAAACCTTCCTTCTTTTCATAAGGCGCATATCCTAGCACAATCGATTTCTGTTCTGAATACTTAGCAGCCATTTCTCGAATCCAGGAAGAAGAAGTTGGTCTGCAATCAGCATCTGTAAATAAAAGGTTTTCATATTTAGCCCCTTTTACTCCAAGGGTGATAGGCAATTTCTTTCCATACATTAAATGCGTACTATCCTGAATGTCAATAATTCTTAAATTAGGATAACGTTTTTCAAAATCTTTGAGAATGTATAATGTACTATCCCTCGATTGATGGTTAATTACAATTACTTCAAATTCGGGGTAATTTTGCTCTAAAATAGCTGGAAGAAATTCTTGCAAATTCTCTTCTTCATTTTTTGCTGCAATAATCACACTAATAGGAGGTAAAGTTTCATTATTTTTTTCTTTATGAATTACAATTCTCAAATAGAAGAAAAGCAACCAAAATAATTGCACAAATACTAACAACCACACCACGTAGTTCCCTACACTTTGATTTAAATCTGAAAAATCAGGAAAGATTTCCATTCGTTTACTTTTATACAAAGATGGGAACTTGATTAAATACAATTATCTTTGTGCCTTTCATTTTTTCAACATATTTATGCACTTTGAATTAATTCATCAAAATAAAGACACAAAAGCAAGAGCGGGAAAACTTGTAACAGATCACGGAGTGATTGAAACGCCAATCTTTATGCCAGTAGGAACAGTGGGGTCTGTAAAAGGCGTTCATCAATTTGAAGTAGAGAACGAAATTAAAGCTCAAATAATTTTAGGTAACACCTACCATTTGTTTTTGCGCCCCAGAACTGATATTTTAGAAGCAGCTGGAGGTTTACACCAATTTATAAACTGGAATAAGCCAATCTTAACAGATAGTGGTGGTTATCAAGTATATTCCATGTCTAGCAGTCGAAAAATCAACGAAGAAGGAGTGAAATTCCAATCCATTGTTGATGGTAGTTATCATTTTTTTACACCTGAAAGAGCCATTGACATTCAACGTTCTATTGGAGGCGATATTATCATGGCTTTTGATGAGTGTACTCCTTTCCCTTGTGACTATCAATACGCAAAAGATTCGATGAAAATGACACACCGTTGGTTAGATAGATGCGTGCAACGCATGAAAGAAACTGAACCTAAATATGGATATGAACAAACTCTTTTCCCTATCGTTCAAGGAAGTGTTTATAAAGATTTAAGAGAAGAATCTGCCAAGTATATAGCTGATACTGAAGCTATCGGAAATGCAATAGGAGGATTGTCTGTCGGTGAACCAGAAGAACAGATGTATGAATTTACCGAAATAGTGTGTGACATCCTTCCAAAAGAAAGACCTCGCTATCTAATGGGTGTAGGAACTCCAGTTAACTTATTAGAAGGAATCTCTCTTGGGATCGATATGTTTGATTGCGTGATGCCCACACGTAATGCGCGCCATGGCATGTTATTCACTTCCCAAGGTATCATTAATATCAAGAATAAAAAATGGGAAAAAGATTTCTCACCTTTAGATCCAAACGGAACTTCATTGGTTGATCAGTTTTATACTAAAGCCTATCTTCACCATTTGGTGAAAGCAAAAGAAAACTTAGCCATACAAATCGCCTCGATACATAATCTAGCATTCTATTTAGCTTTAGTTAAAGAAGCTAGGGAAAGAATATTAAATGATACATTTGGTGAGTGGAAAAAACAAAAAGTGAAGATTTTAGCGGAAAGATTGTAAATTTGGATATTAGATTTCTATATGCTATTGAAATGATTATGTAAAATAGATGCTCAAGATTTTAGATCGGTATATTATTAAAAAGTATTTAGTTACATTCTTCTTTATGTTGGGTGTAATTATGTTATTAGCTATGGTCTTTGATTTAGCAGAACGACTTACTGAATTTCTAGAGAAAGGCGCCTCAATCAAAGCGATAATTTTTGAATACTACCTCAATTTTGTCATTTATTTTGGAAATTTATTTTCTCCTCTTATTGTATTTGTTTCCGTAATCTGGTTTACTGCCAAATTAGCTCAGAACACCGAAATAATCCCCATGTTAAATAGTGGACGCCCTTTCAGAAGAATCTTGCGCCCCTACATGATTGGTGCTACCATTCTCATGTTAATTTCTCTCTTACTCAATCACTACGTATTACCCATTTCCAATAGAGCAAGATTGGCTTTCGAAGAAGATTATTATAGAAATATCCGAACTGTTAATGATTATTTTGCTGAGTATCCTGGGCATCAAATTGTTTATTTTGATTCCTATCGATCTGACATGAACAGAGCGTTAGGCTTTATTATTGAGCAACGTGATGAAAAGGATAATTTAATATCTATTTTAAAAGCAAGTGAAGCTATCAATACAGACAGCACAAATTCATGGAAATTAATCGGTTATCACATCCGATACATAGGGAATCCAAATGACAAACTAGTTTATCCTGAAATCTCTGGGCAAGAATTAGATACTGTATTTCCCTTTAAACTCAATGACATGGCTCAACGTGAATCTGTAGCTATGACGATGGGATATAAAGAACTTAAAGAATTTATTCGAAAAGAGAAACTAAAAGGATCTGCAGAAATCCCCTTCTATGAGATAGAACTTTATCAACGTACTTCCTTTCCTTTTGCCACGTATGTACTTACATTAATTGGCATGGCTGTCTCTTCCAAAAAGTCCAGAGGAGGAATAGGGGCAAATATTGCCGTAGGGCTATTCTTGGCTTTTACCTTTATTTTTGCAATGAAAGTGTTTACTGTTGCCGCAGAGAATGTTGGATTCCCTGCTTTCATTGCCGTCTGGATTCCTAATATCATTTTTGGCATACTCGGACTTTTCTTATATCGCTTGGCTCCAAAATAGTGTTTGTAACCTTTTCTTCACTCATCTCTCTAATTGTGAAAACAATTAATATGAAAACAACATTTACACTTCTGATTTTGCTTATTTCACTAACTTCAACTGGAATAAATGCACAATATAAATATGAAACCAATTATGATTTTCTTGTGAAGAAACAACAAATTGGAAAAAGCGGTATGATTGCATATACCTCTTGGTCTAGTGTTAATATGGCAGGAGGAATAGCCGCTTGGGCACTAGGCAAGGGAGAAGTTAAATATTTTGGTCAGATGAACGTGCTATGGAGCGCTATCAACATAGGAATAGCTATTCCTGGATTATTAGGTTCTTACAAAGCAGTAGATGCAAATGTTCCAACTGGAAAAATGATAAAGATGCAATATTCAAGTGAACAAACATTTCTTATCAACGGAGGACTTGACTTTTTATATGTTGGAACTGGGGCTTTTTTACGTGGAATAGCTAGTAAATATCCGAAACATCAAGATATGCTAAATGGTTATGGAGATTCATTTTTAATTAATGGAGCTTTTCTACTTTTCTTTGATTTTATTCAATATTTTCGCCATAGTCATCAACGAAAAAATGCCGATAATTTATTTTTAGATAAAATATCCTTAAGCGATACAGGAATAGGCTTAAAATACAGTTTCAACTAAAGAGTTCTATATTTTCTTACCAACAAACTGAATAATCAAATAAAGCATAAGTATTCCTATAGTTAAAGTAATCCAGACAGGGACACCTAAGGCAACAGGGATAATTCCTATAAATAAAGATATTAATCCAACGGTAATAGCATAAGGCATCTGTGTTTTTACATGCTGAATATGATTACAAGAACTAGCCATACTACTCAAAATAGTCGTGTCTGAGATAGGAGAACAATGGTCGCCCAACACCGAACCTGCTAAAACAGAAGCAATAGTTATATGTAAAATCATCATTTCTGAATAATTTGGATCATTCAATGCTACTGTATAAGACAATGGAATCACCAAAGGATACATCAGAGCCATAGTACTCCACGAAGAACCTGTCGAGAAAGAAATAAATCCAGATAGAATAAAAGTCAATGCTGGAATCACCCACGTATGCGAAAAATCAGCATCGAAGAAGGTTTGTAAATATTGAGCTGTAGAAAGTGCCTCAGTTGTACCTGCTAAAGACCATGCTAAAATTAAAATAATCATAGTAGATAGCATAGAATTAAATCCAACAACTACCGTTTCCATTGTGTCCTTTAGAGTCATTATTCGTGGAATCACAGTAAGTAAAATAGCTACACCTAAACCTGTTAAAGAAGCCCATAGCAAAGCTACAAATGAATTAGAATTACCTATAACCAATCCTAATTTGGTGAAAAAACTAGCGTACGAACCATCAGCCATCGTAATAGCGCTCCATGTTCCTTTACTAACATCCACCCCATTTGCAAGCATTTCTGTGTGCATAGATGACATTCCAGTATATAGCAAACCTACTAAAGTTCCAAATACAATGATAGCAATAGGAATAATTGCATTATATGATTTTGGTTTAACAGAATCTGCTGGCTCTAATTTTTGTAACTCAGAGCTTGATATAGTTTCTTCATTAATCCCTTCCTCTTTAGCTTTTACCTCAGCTTTATACATAGAGCCATAATCTCGCTGTCTATATATTAAAATAAACATAAATACAAGAGTAAATATTGAATAGAAAGCATATGGTAATGAGTTCATAAAAATACTATATGCACTTTCTACGAATTTAACTCCCTTAGCAGCTTCTATTTCTTTTACTCCATCAGAAATATACGTTAGCTCAGCTCCAATCCATGTAGTAATAAAGGCAGTAGCAGCCACAGGAGCAGCTGTAGAATCTACGATATAGGCTAATTTTTCACGTGATATTTTTAGTTTATCTGTAATAGGTCTCATCGTATTACCGACAACTAATGTGTTTGCATAATCGTCAAAGAATATGGCAATACCTAAGATATAAGCAGTCATCGATCCTGATCGGCGAGTTTTAGCAAACTTAGCCAAGTGACTCACCACTCCTCTCATACCACCATTTTTAGATATAACAGCTACAATAGAGCCAATGAGCATAGAGAATAAAATAACTGCTAAATGTTCTTCATTAAAAAGCGCATTCAAAATATAAGTATCCAACACAGATAGAAAAGCTGTAAAAAAGCCCGATGCTCCATCTGCATATACACCGATAATTGCAGCACCAACGAAAATACCTATAAATAATGAGGATATAACTTCTTTAAAAATGAGTGCCAACGCAATTGCAATTAAAGGAGGCAAAACAGATAACCATCCAGGTATTAAAAGTGGATAATTATAGGAAGTAGAACTATCTTTAAACTGAATCTTATCGTCTTTTAGCGTTATAGTTCCTTTATAGAAACCATCTCTTTCTATTAACGGTATTATTTCATTATTTAAGGTAATAACCTCCAATGTATCTTCCGTATAAACCCGAATATCTGTTGGGACATTTTTTAATACAACCTGTGGGAACTCAACTTGTGTAGCATAGACTGGACTATTAAAAACAAGCACCATTACAGTGATTAGTAGTAAAAAGTAATTTTTCATTGACACTAATTTCAGGTTTCGAATATAAGAATTATCACAATTTAACAGATTTTATCAATAGAAAATATTTGTAATAAGCACATAAGAATTTAATTTTTGTATTTTTGCACGAATTTATTCATTAAAATAAGTTCAAATGGCATTTCGAGACATAAACAGCATAAGAGAAGCACTAACATTTGACGATATCCTACTCGTCCCAGCTCATTCTGAGGTATTACCAAAAGATGTATCTTTGAAAAGCAGAATCTCCAAAAACATTACAGTAAATACGCCTATTCTTTCTTCAGCAATGGACACGGTTACAGAATCAGCCATGGCAATAGCTATAGCTCAAAATGGTGGAATTGGTGTAATTCATAAAAACATGAGCATCGAAGAACAAGCTTTTGAAGTTAGAAAAGTAAAACGTTCTGAGAGCGGAATGATTATAGATCCTATTACTTTAGATGAAAAAGCATTGGTAAAAGATGCTTTGGCTTTAATGAAAGAATATAAAATTGGAGGAATTCCTGTAGTAAACGAAAGTAAAAAGTTAATTGGAATCGTTACTAACAGAGATTTACGTTTTGAAAAAGCAAAAGAACGCCCAATTATTGAAGTAATGACAAAAGATCGATTGATTGTAACTACAGATTCAACCGATTTACATACGGCAGAAGAAATTCTCCAAGAACATAAGATTGAGAAATTACCTGTTGTAGATAAGGATTATAAGTTAATAGGCCTTATCACATACAGAGATATTATCAAAGTAAAAGAGCATCCAAATTCTTGTAAAGATGACTTAGGTCGCTTACGCGTTGCAGCAGCCGTTGGGGTTACAACTGATACCATGGAAAGAGTAGATGCCTTAGTAGCTGCTGGTGTAGATGCTATTGTGATTGACACCGCTCATGGGCATACGCAAGGCGTTGTTGAGAAATTAAAAGCAGTAAAAGCTAAACATAAAAATATCGACGTTATTGTAGGTAATATCGCTACTGGTGAGGCCGCTAAATTTTTAGTAGATGCTGGTGCTGACGCCGTGAAAGTAGGGATCGGACCTGGTTCTATTTGTACAACACGCGTAATTGCAGGTGTAGGTGTACCTCAAATTACAGCAATCAATGATGTAGCGAAAGCTCTACTTGGTACTAATATTCCAATTCTCGCTGACGGAGGTATTCGCTATACAGGAGATATTGTAAAAGCTATTGCTGCTGGAGCTGATGCTGTTATGCTAGGTTCTATGTTCGCTGGAACAGATGAATCTCCAGGAGATACTATTATATATCAAGGAAGAAAATTCAAAACATACAGAGGTATGGGATCTTTAGAAGCCATGGAAAAAGGGTCAAAAGACCGTTATTTTCAGGCAGATCAAGCTGATTCAAAAAAACTAGTTCCAGAAGGAATTTCAGGAAGGGTTCCATACAAAGGAAACGTAGAAGAAGTAGTATATCAAATCATTGGAGGATTACGTGCCGGAATGGGATACTGTGGAGCTAAAAATATCGAACATTTAAAAGGCGCAGAATTTGTAAGAATCACCAACGCCGGTATGGTTGAGTCGCATCCACACGATGTATCAATCACTAGAGAAGCACCTAATTATAGTATTAAATAACATTATCAAATCAATTATGTATTTTAAATTATTATTTTTTATTGCAGCTGGATTTATCTCCTTCCATGCGTTTACTCAAAAAGTAAAAGAACCTATTGTAATGACTATCGACGGAAATTCAATCACTAAAGAAGAATTTCTTCGAGTTTATCTTAAAAATAACGAGCACCCTAAATACGACCAAGCTTCTTTGGATGAATATATGGAGTTATTTAAAAACTTTAAACTAAAAGTAGCAGAGGCTGAAGCTTTAGGTTACGATACTCTACCTGCATTAGTTAAAGAATTAAAAGGGTACGATGAGCAGCTAGCAAAACCATACTTAATTGATTCTTCTAAAACTAATGATTTGGTCAAAGAAGCATACAACCGTATGAAATATGAAATCCGCGCTTCACATATTTTAATAAAAGTAGCTCCAAACGCATCTCCTGCCGATACATTAAAGGCATATAACAAGGCGATAGAATTAAGAAATAAAATTTTAAAAGGAGAAAATTTTGGAGATGTTGCAGCTCGCTTTTCTGAAGATCCTTCTGCAAAGGATAACAAAGGAGATTTAGGATTCTTTACAGTTTTTCAAATGGTATATCCTTTTGAATCTGCAGCTTACAGTCTAAAACAAGGAGAAATTTCTATGCCTATACGTTCTAGTTATGGATATCACTTAATACAATCAACTGACAAAAGAGATGCTAGAGGAACTATAACTGCCGCTCATATTATGATTGCTTTTACTAAGAATCCAGAAAGATCTGAAATAGAGCAGGCAAAAGCAAAAATCGACGAAGTCTATCAAAAACTTAAAGAAGGAGAACCTTTTGAGAAACTAGCTAGATTATACTCAGATGATCAGGGAAGTAAAAATAGTGGCGGACAATTGCCAGCATTTGGAACAGGTACTACCCAACGTATGATTGGAGTATTTGAAGACGCTGCTTTCGCCCTTAAAAATGACGGAGATTATTCAGAACCTTTCCAAACAGATTTCGGCTTTCACATTGTAAAACGTATAGAATATAAACCTTTAGATAGCTTTGAAAATTTACAAGCAGATATCTTACAAAAAGTAAAAAAAGGTGACCGTGGAAAATTGTCTGAAGAAGCATTCATTTCAAACCTAAAAAAAGCAAATAAGTTTAAAGACAATAGCAAAAAGAACTTAACTTGGTTCTATAACAACATTGACAGTACCATATTTACAAAAGGATGGAATGCTCCTACCCTATCAAAAAACAGCTGGTTATTCCAATACAATAAAAAGAAATATGATATGCAATCATTCTTAGATTATTTAGCAAATGGAACATACCGCAATAAAATGCCTATCCACTCCTTTGTAGATTACTATTATGAACAATGGCAATCTCAACAAATCATGAATGATGAAAAGGATAAATTAGTTGAAAAATATCCAAGTTACAAAGCTTTATTACAAGAATATCATGATGGTGTACTATTATATGAAATAATGAAAGACAAAGTTTGGGATAAAGCCATTAAGGACACCACAGGCTTGCAAGAGTTTTATAACAAAAATATCAGTAAATACCAATGGCCACAACGTGTGAAAGCTATTATTTATTCGTCTGATAAAAAAAGTATGGTTGAAGAAGCTAATAAACTAAGTGCTATAGATACTCTGACTATGAGCGATATCAAGAATCAAATCAACACCGATTCACAGTTAAATATTGCTGCAGAAGAAGGGAAGTATATCCAAAACAACAATAGTATTCTCTCTTCTGTAACATTAAAAGAAGGTGCTAATGAGATTTTCCAATCAGGGGATAAATACTACTTTATTATGGTAGAGGAAATTATACCCGCGGGACCAAAACAATTGAATGAAGCAAAAGGTGAAATTATTCAAGATTATCAAAAATATTTGGAAGATTCTTGGTTAAAAGAACTAAATCAAAAACATAGTGTTACAATTAATAAAGATGTTCTTTACAGTATAGGTGAATAATCTTTTACCATATCGATCTTTAAAGGTTGCTTTTTTAGGCAGCCTTTTTCTGTTTTTTACTTCTTGTACAAACGGAAATGATTATCCTATCTGCAAAATTGGTAATTCAGTTCTAACCATATCAGAATTAAATAAACGTATAGAACTTTATTACCCTAATCTAGAAGAAAATGAAGCTCAAAAATTGGCAATTGAGCAATGGGCAAATCAACAGCGAATTTTACTCGAGATGGAGGATAATATGCCTAAAGAACTCATGGAACAGAAAGTGAAATTAGATGAAGACCTTTTACAATTGAATCTATACACGCTTGAAAACAAATATATTAGCGAAAATCTAGATACTGTTATCTCAGAAAAGGCCATTCAAAACTATTATGATCAGCACCGAGACAATTACAAAAGAGAAAGCTATATAGTTCGTGCTCTTTACATGAAAATTCCAGATACCATCGCTAAAATCATTAATGCTGATAAATATTACCTTTTAAAAGATAGCAAAGACTTTAATGAAATTAATAAAATTGGTAATTTATATGCTACCAGTTTTTACCTTGAGCAAAACAGATGGATTTATTTTGAAGATTTGATGCGAGAAATCCCTATCTCAACTAGCCAAAAAGAAGATCTTATCCGCAATCAACGTCATGCCATCTTTTTTGAAAATGGAGAAACTCACTATGTAAATATTTTGGATTATAAAACAAAGAGTATTACTTCACCGTTACAAGTTGAGCGTGCAAAGATTAAACAACATATTTTAACAATACGTTCCAATCAATTACGAGAAGAAGCTAAAGTAATAATATTAAATAATGTCAGAAAAAAGTATCCTATTGATTTTTATTAGTCTTATTTCTATTCAGTTAGGAAAGACTCAAATTATTGATGACAACACTTCCAAAGGAGGTAGTGTAATTGATAAAGTTATTGCCCAGGTGGGCAATCAACCTATCTATCTTTCAGAAATTGAAGCAGAAAAGATTCAACTAAAAAATGAAGGTCAAACAATAAATGAAAACTCTAATTGTACAATATTAGAAGAGAATTTATACCAAAAACTGCTGCTTAATCAATCTAAGATTGATAGTATTAAGATCACTGATGAGCAGGTAAATGCAGAGATGGAGAATAGATTAAGAACCATTGAGCATCAAATTGGAGGTCGTGAAAAATTAGAAAAATTTTATGGTAAAAGTTATACACAAATAAAGGATGAATTTAGAGAAGATATTCGGAATAGAATGCTTGCTCAAGAAATGGAACGACAAGTAGTAGAGCATGTAGAAGTGAGCCCAAAAGAAGTTGAAGAGTTTTTTAATAAAATACCTGAAGACAGTCTCCCATTCATAAACGAAAACATTTCTATTCAACAAATTGTGATTTACCCTAAAATTTCACAAACTAGTATTGATGCTGTAATTACAAAGCTTAGAAAATGGAGAGAGGAGGTGATTTCTGGTGAAAAGTCTTTTGCAACGCTTGCAACTGTTTATTCCGAAGATCTAGGTAGTGCTCGAGATGGAGGAAAGATTGAAGCAACTCGTGGAATGATGGTAAAACCTTTTGAAGCAGCCGCATTTGCTCTTAATCCAGGAGAAGTATCAGATGTCGTTCAAACTCAATATGGATACCACTTGATACAATTGCTTGAACGCAAAGGTGATGATTATACTGTTCGTCATATTCTGCTATCTCCTGAAATTGGAAGAAAAGAATTAGGTGATGCTGCTACATTACTGGATGAATGTCATGCTAAATTAATGAAACATGAAATCACATGGGATCAAGCTGTAGCAGAATATTCTGAAGATGAAGAAACAAAACAAAACCAAGGAATCATAACTAATCCATATACGGGTGAACAGTTTTGGGACGTTGCTAATATCAACCAAATAGACCCTCAAATTTTTGAAATAACAAACGGACTAAATGTTGGACAAATTTCTAACCCTGCATTATTCACAGATATGATGAATCGAAAAGAAGGAGTTAGAATTGTACGAATTAAAAACAGAACAAACCCTCACAGAGCAAATCTTCTGGACGATTATAGCTTCATCAAAAAAGCAGCCGAAAATCAAAAGAAAACTACCACAATTACTGATTGGGTGAACAAGAAGATTAAAAAAACATATATTCGTATTGATAAAAACTATGTGGATTGTGATTTTATTTACAATTGGAAATAAATAATAAACTATAATTCTTATACCATGTCTGATGTTGAAAAATTGAATCAATTAATTGCAAAATCAAAAGAACTTAAAACAGAAGTTCATAAAATCATCGTAGGTCAGGAAGAAGTAGTTGACCAAGTGCTTATTTCTATATTCTCACGAGGACACTGTTTATTAGTTGGTGTTCCTGGACTTGCGAAAACTTTATTAGTAAACACCATAGCGCAATCTCTTGGCTTAAGTTTTAACCGTATCCAATTTACTCCAGATTTAATGCCTTCTGACATTATTGGTTCTGAGATTTTAAATGAAAACAGAGCATTTCAATTTGTGAAAGGACCTTTATTTAGTAATATTATTTTGGCGGATGAGATTAACCGTACTCCTCCTAAAACACAATCGGCATTATTAGAAGCCATGCAAGAAAGAAAAGTAACAGCAGCTGGTAAAACCTATCCGCTTCCTCAACCTTTCTTTGTATTAGCTACTCAAAATCCAATCGAACAAGAAGGTACTTATCCATTACCAGAGGCTCAGCTTGACCGATTTATGTTTAATATTTGGGTAGATTATCCCACTTTTGAAGAAGAAATTCAAATTGTAAAAGGAACCACACAAGATAAACATATTGAAATTAAACAAATCATGAGTGGAGAGGAAATTATGCAATTACAATCTCTCATCCGAGAAATCCCAGTTGCCGATAATGTATTGGAATATGCAGTTCGCTTAGTCGCTAAAACACGTGTTAACGATGCTTCTTCTCCTAAAATAACCAAAGACTTTATCTCATGGGGTGCAGGACCCAGAGCTTCTCAATATCTAATTATTGGGGCTAAGTGCCATGCTGCTCTAAACGGAAAATATGCACCTGATATTGAAGATGTAAAAGCTGTTGCAAAGCCTATATTAAGACATCGAATAGTCCGTAATTACAAAGCAGAGGCAGAAGGGTATTCTATGGATAGAATTATTGAAGAACTTTTATAATTCATGTACATACCATTTTTGACTTCTCAACGTTAATTGGATAAACTCAACTCTACATGCGGGGATTTGGAATAGTTATTTTATTTACATTTTTCACAGTATTTAGCTTTGCTCAGATGGGCACTGTTATGGGGAAAATTGTAGATAAAACGAATAAAGGTTTCCCCAATATTCAAGTTACAATCATTACACAAGACAATAGTAAACACCAAACTACAACCAACATAGAAGGAGATTTCTCACTCAAAGTTCCTCCAGGCAAACATCAATTAATCTATAAAGAAGATGAGAGCAATAAACTTATAGATATTGAAGTTCAAGAAGGTCAAATTCTAAAGCTTGATAAAATCAAATTAAATATACAATACCTTGAAGGAGTTGATGTCTCAGGTAAAAGCAAAGATTTATCCATAAATGAATTGCCTGTTATTGAAATACACCAAATTCCTGGCCCCACAAATAGTGTTGAAAAGTATATTACTTATACAACAGCAGCATCTTCAAACAATGAATTAACAAGTAATTACAATGTTCGTGGAGGTAGTTATGACGAAAATCTTATCTATGTAAATGGTTTTGAAATTTATCGACCATTTTTAACCCGTAGCGGAGAGCAAGAAGGAATGAGTTTTATCAATCCAAACTTAGTTGAAAGTATTGCATTTAGTGCTGGTGGATTTACAGCTAATTATGGAGACAGATTAAGTTCTGTACTAGATATTACTTACCGCTCTCCTACTGCATTTCATGGCTCTTTTGACGCATCAATGCTCGGTGTAAGTGCGCACGTTGAAGACAAGGTAGGAGCTCGTTTTAATTTTTTAGCAGGTGGTAGATACCAGAATAAAGGGTATTTGCTTAATGCACTTCCCATTAAAGGAACTTACAAACCTGTTTTTTATGATTTTCAATTACTTACTAATTTCTATATTAAAGAAAATTTGGTTTGGAGTGTATTAGGTCATTTCTCTTCCAACAATTATAATTTTGCTCCCGAAACACAGGAAACCAAACTAGGAACAATAAATAATCCCTTGAGTTTTAAAGTTTATTTTGAAGGGCAAGAAAGAACAAAATTCCAAACAATCACAGGAGCTACCTCATTAAAATGGCAGGCTAATAAAAGAACCAATATTGCTTTATATGCTCAGATATTCAACACAGATGAACGTGAAAATTTTGATATCTTAGGTGAATATTATATCAATGAACTTGAAAAAGATCCTGCTAAAGAAGAATACGGAGATTCTATAGGAACGCTTGGTGTTGGAGCTTATCTCAACCATGCTAGAAACCAATTAAAAGCTACCATTTATTCTCTCCGCTTAGAAGGTGGGTACCAATTCTTAAAGATTAGCGAAGATGGACTAGATCATGATAAAAAAGGAAAAATAGACTGGGGAATAAATGGACAATATGAGGACTTTAAAGATGTTATAAGTGAATGGGGACTTATAGATTCAGCAGGATATAGTTTACCACAAACTAATCCTTATGAAGTTACTCTAAAAGATGTGATTAAAGCAAACAATACTCTATCAACATTCAGAACTAGTGGATTTATACAATACAGTCAAACTTTTGATAAAGTCAAAGAATTATATCCTATCTCAATCAAGGTCAAGAAGAAAGATGAATCAGGTACCAAAGTAAAATATACATTTAAAGACACTGTTGAAAATTCTCGTTCTCAATTTGCATTCAACACAGGTGTACGTATGGGATATACTGCTTTTAACCATGAATTTTATGTAACTCCTCGAGCCATGGTAAGTTATTTTCCAAGAGTTTATTATTTAGATAAAGAAGAAACATTAAAGAAAAGATATATCCGAATCTATGCAGGAACTGGATTATATTACCAACCTCCTTTTTATCGTGAATTACGTCGTTTTAATGGTGAATTATATACTGACACTAAAAGTCAAAAATCCTTCCATTTTGTAGCTGGTACAGAGTTTACCTTTAACATGTGGGACAGAAAAACTCCATTTAAACTTACGAGTGAATTGTTTTACAAATATATGTGGGATGTGAATCCATATTACATTGATAATGTGCGTTTACGCTACTTCGCTGAAAATAATGCTATTGGGCATGCATACGGTATGGATTTTCAATTAAACGGTGAATTTATTGATGGTGTACAATCCTTCTTCAAATTAGGTCTATTAAGAAGCATAGAAGATCTTAATAATGATGATTATTATACCTATTATAATTCTGATGGTGAAAAAATTATCCCCGGATACACTTTTAACAATGTACCCACTGATAGTATATTAAATTCTCCTGGATTTATTCCTAAACCAACTGATCAATGGGTAACATTTGCTACCCTATTTCAAGATAGAATGCCTAAACTCGAACAATTAACCGCTCAGTTAGGGCTACATTTTGGATCTAAATTACCGTATGGTCCCCCTGGTCATGAACGCTACAAAGATGTTCTACGTCAGAAAGCTTATTTTCGTGTAGATATAGGTTTTGGATGGGATTTTCTTTATAAGAAACCAAATCGGGAAACAAGAAAAAAAATGTTTCGCCCTTTTACCGATATACGACTTAATTTTGAAATTTTTAATCTTCTCGGATTTAAAAATGTACTTTCTCAACAATGGGTACAAGATACAGAAGGAAGATATATTGCTATCCCTAATTATCTTACGCAAAGAAGGTTTAATTTAAAATTAATAATTCGTTGGTAACAATCTAAAGCCAATTAAAAATAAAATATCCCATTTACCCTTCTATTTAGCCTTTCATCAATTTGTGATTTTAAAATCTTATTAACTACATTCAAAATCATATATTTAGAATAATTTTTAAACGAAAAAATAAATAAAATTGACCCACCATTTGGGCAACCAATTAGAATGAATTTCGTTTTAAGAATATATTACTAAAACCATGAGAAAAACTATAAACTATTACATTATACTTATTTTATTTTGTATAAGCACACTCACACATGGACAAACCATTACTCTCACTAACACTTCTCCAACTAACGCTATTCAAAATGTATTGCTAGGAGGGGGATTAACTGCTACCAATGTCACTTATAATGGTTCTGCACCAAACGCTAATATAAATCAAGATCCGGTTAAAATATTTGATGCTACTAGTACATCTTTTCCTATGAGCAATGGAGTCTTAATACGTACAAAGAATGCCCCATCTATCAATGATCCAGATTTAGTTGCTATTGGAGGGGACCCAACAAATGGAGTTATCATAGAATTTGATTTTATTCCTACGGGAGCCACACTAACATTTAATTATATTTTTGGTTCTTCAGAGTATAATCTTTATACTTGCTCAGACTTTAATGATGTATTTGGATTCTTCTTATCTGGACCTGGTATTTCTGGCCCTTATTCTAATAATGCCATTAACTTAGCTGTTGTTCCTGGTTCTCCCAATATTCCTGTTGGAATTAATACAGTTAACTCTGGTAATGCTGGATGGAACGATCCGAACTACTGTTCAAATATGGATCCAAATTGGCAAGCAAATTCAGTTTATTTTACGACTGCTTATAATACTCTCTTTACCAATTCTCAAATTGTTGGTGAATTACTTTTCGGCATGCCTATTTTAGATGATTTGAATGGATGTACTGTTGTCCTACCAGCAAATGCACCCTTACAATGTAATCAAACCTATCATATTAAAATTGCTATTTGTAATTCAGTTGATACCGGTATGGATTCTGCCGTATTCCTACAAGCTGATTCTTTTGAATCTGATCCAGATGATGTTCAAGTAAATCCTGCCGCTTCTACAATTTGTACAGGTGGATCGGTTAACTTGACTGCTAGTAGTGGTAGTGGAAATTACGACTGGTCACAATCTCCTAATGCAGCTGACATTTCCCCGCAAACAGGTGCTAATGTTACAGTTACTCCACCAGCAACACCTGGTACATACATGTATGTTGTCACGGATGTAAATAGCTGTGGATATGTATCAAAAGATACTGCCTATGTTACTGTACAAAGTTGTCAATCTTGTCTAATTAACAACTTCGAAGCAAACATCGCTGCTTGCGATGGTCCAACCAATACATTCACTATATCAGGTATAGTGGAATTTACGGATGCTCCAACAACAGGACAACTTATTGTGTCTGATTGTAACGGTCACCAACAAACATTCAACGCACCATTTACTAGTCCAATCAGTTATTCTATCTCTGGAATTCCCGCAGATGGTGCGAACTGTAGCATCACCGCTCAATTTTCTGCTGATCCTACTTGTACATCAACTATTTCCTATACCAATCCTTCCGATTGTTCTTGTATTGTTAATATCGGAACCTTTGATATTAACTTAATTGGTGATGGCCAACAAAATTATAAGCTTTGCTATGGAGATATCTTAACCATTGATCCTAATGGTGGATTTGTTCCTTCGGCAGATTTAGGAGGAGATCCTATGCTGCCTGCTGTATATCTTCCGGGTGTTGGTTATATGGTATATTCTTGTCCTCCAACTGTCTTTCCTCCTGCTGATTTGCTTACAGATCCATGTTTTGTGGGGTGGGTTGCTTCCAGTGGCGGAAATGCCGGAGACCCTGGAATCTTTATTCCAAACCAAAATGGTACACCACCTAATTTTGGTACTCCTTTTACTAATAACACACTTTATATAGTTCCTATTACCATGTATGATACCTTAAATGGATGGTATTCATACACAAACAGTGGAGATAACTGTTACGATATGGGAGCTGCTATTGCTATTCAATATTTGCCACAAGTGATTAGCTCTAACCCGGTTGAAGATTGTGCCGCTGGTACTTTCTCTGTTTCTGTTTCTGGTGGATTACCTCAAATAGACGGCTCAAACTTCACAGCAAGCAACTTATTACCAGCAACAGCATCATTTAGTACAGCTACTTGTGCTAATGGAGGAACAATTACCGTAACTGGACTACAAAATGGGGATATGTATAGTTTTGAAATAACAGATGATAACGGATGCCCTATTACCATTTCAGGTGGACCTTTTGTAGGTGGGCCAACAGCAGATGCTGGTTCTGATGCAACTGCAGCATGTGGAGTGATGACATATACATTAGCAGGAAGCATGAGCGCTGGAGCAACAGGTACGTGGACTGGACCAAGTGGGGTAACATTTAGCAACGCTAGTTCTCCAACTTCTACAATAACGGCATCGGCAGCAGGAACATACACATTAACCTGGACAGTATCAAACGGCTCTGGTTGTAATACGGTAAAAACGGTAACGATTACTTTTATTGAAAACCCAACATATACGACTAACAATACAGGTTCTACTTGTGGTAATTCGGATGGTAGTTTAGTAATTACTGCAAGTAGTGGCGTGGCTCCCTACACATATTCTATTGATAATGGTAGCTCTTCACAAGGGAATGGAACTTTCTCCAATCTAGCTGCAGGGATATACAATATTTTAGTAACTGATGCTAATGGTTGTTCAGCCTCTGGTACAGAATCTATTAGTAATAGCAATGGTCCTGTAATAAATAGTGTTACACCCACTAATCCTTCATGTTTTGGTATGTGTGATGGTAATATTACTGCAAACGTATCTAGTGGTGTAGCACCTTACACTTATCAATGGACGACAAATGGAAATCCAACTGGTTCCAATAGTGACAACATTTCAGGGTTATGTGCTGGAACATACAACTTAAAGGTAACTGATGTAAACGGATGTGATGTATCCTACAACGATATTGTACTTACACAACCAGCGGATATCAATCCTTCTTTTGCTCTTACTGATTTTTGTGAAGGTGCAATAAATAGTGCGAGCAATATTGCAACCCCTGGAGGTGTGTTTACTTTTAATCCTTCTGTAAGTGATGGGGCGACTATCAATGCTTCTACAGGAAGTATTTCAAATGGTGTAGGAGGCACTACATATACAGTTGAATACACTGCGACAGTAAACGGATGTTCAAAATCATCTACACAAACTGTAAAAGTAAACGCCAATCCTCAGCCTAATTTTGTTGGAGATGATTTAATGGGATGTGAACCTCACACAGTTACATTTACAAATACGGGTACAGGAAATAATGGGACTTGCACATGGAACTTTGGTGATGGATCAACAGTAAATGACTGCGGCACTACCGTTTCCCATACATATAATTCAGCTGGTACATATAGTGTTTCATTAAATGTTACCTCCGCACAAGGTTGTACCGGTTCCTTCTCTATTGCAGACTATATTTCAGTTACCCAACGACCTATAGCTGATTTTTCAGCAACACCAATGGTTACAAACATAACCGAAACAGAAATTACATTCACTAATCACAGCATTGGTGCAACAGATTATATATGGGATTTTGGTGATGCATCTCCCTACACTTTCGATATAAATGCTGTTCATACATATCCAGAAGTCCCTGCAAATTATACGGTAACCTTAATTGCATCCAATGGGCAAGATTGTGCTGATACTGCTCGTTTAGTTATAATTATTCGTGACGAATTGATTTACTACGTACCAAACACATTTACACCAGATGCAGATGGATTTAACGATGAATTCAAACCAATATTCACCAGTGGTTTTGACCCACAAGTTTATACTTTATCGATTTATGATAGATGGGGAGAAATTCTGTTTGAATCACATAATGCTGAAGTAGGATGGAATGGTACTTATGGTGGAAAAGTTGTAAGAGATGGGACTTATATTTGGAAAATTGAATTCAAGGAAACCATGTCCGACCAACATCATACAGAGGTAGGACATGTGAATGTTTTAAGGTAATTATCTGACTATCATACAAATATTAAACTATTAAACAAGCTTCTTTTGAAGCTTATTTTTTTTTATACAGAAATGAGATGTAGTAGATAAATTATTTTTGTACTTTTGACGTGTTAAACACAGCTATATTATGAACTATAAAATAAAACTATTTTATATTACCTTATTGGTAATTATACCCATTCATATATTTTCTCAAAACCTAGTTGTAAATCCTAGTTTTGAAATTACAAATACAAATTGTAGCCAAATGGGAGGAGAATCTTTCCGTCAAGATTTGGATCCTAGTTGGGATAATGCAAACTCTAATATTCCAGGAGACAGTTGTAGTTCTTCCGACTTATTCTCTGCTTGTAACGTGATTCCAATACTCAATACTCCTGCCCCCACTCACATGCCAAATTCTGTATTAGGTTGGCAAATGTCACGAACAGGAACGCGACACGCTGGTATTATTCTTTATGATGCTCCTTTTGGAATATCAAGTAATTATAGAGAATATCTACAAGGGCATACAACAAGTCCATTAGTAGCTGGTCAAACTTATTGTGTATCTTTTTATATCAGTCTAGCAAATGAGGTCGCTTATGCTACAGAAAATATTGGCGTATATTTTACCAACACCCATTATTTACGAGATGCTTGTGCTCAAGGCTCTCGTATTAATGTCACTCCCCAACTGACAAATACTTGTGGTATCATAACTGATACGATGGGCTGGAAGAGATTACAATGGGACTATACTGCAACAGGAGGAGAACAGTATTTCATTATTGGAAATTTTGACAATGATGCGAATACTAACCAAATAACTTTTGGATCAGGTCAAAGTGCCTTCATGAATCCATACGCCTATTATTATATAGATGATGTTAGTATTATAGAAAACTCATGCTGTTATGCCGAAATTAATCCTGCTCCGTCTCCATGTGTTAATGATGCACCATTTAATTTATCTGCTGGTTCTAATACACAATGTGCCAATACTATAATTGGGACATGGAGTGGACCTGGAATTACAAATGCTACATTAGGAACATTTGACCCCAGTGTTGCGGGTGAAGGAACACATTCTATTTCGTTTACACTTGATTGTGGATATATTGCCAAAATCGATATTACAGTTAAGGCTTGTAACTTAAATGTATGCGAGGATAATGGTCAGTTGACTGTTTCAGGTGGGACTGGACCTTATACCTGGAGTGAATGGGTTTCTGGGTCAACGATTCCTATTACAGACCAAGCATCATGTGTACAATGCGGTGGAACTTGGACATTTGGAACTTGTTTAGGCGGAGGCCTTCCTCCTATGCCTATAACATCTTGCTCTACCCCTCCTGGTTATGATGTTTTTGCTACTGGAACAACAGTAACACCACCAAGCAATCTACCAATCATTGTAGTAGATGCTTTAGGTGATACACTCACAATAAATTCATTGGCAGGTATTCCTCAATGTACAGGCTGTAACACAAATAATGCTACCGTTGCTAATATCACTGAATCATCCTGTAATAGCCCAATCAATTTATCAAATGCGGTATCAAATGCAAGCGGATTTACAATTACATACTACGGCACACAAGCAGATGCTAACAATGCCACAAATGCTATTTCTTCAAGTGTTTCAACTCCTGGTACCTATTGGGTAAGAATAGAAGATCCAAATGATCCTACTTGTTTTAGTGTTCAACAAATCCAAGTTACTATATCTACACTAACCCATACTTCCTCATTTACAGATGAAAATTGTAATGCAGGAGATGGTTCTATCACTCTTACTGCTTCAGGTGGAGTTTCTCCTTATCAATATTCTATAGATGGTGGAAACACGCTACAAAGTAATGGTGGTTTTCAAAATCTAGGAGCTGGGACTTATTCAGTATATATTGTAGATTCTAAAGGATGTGAAAGTACAGAAACAATAACTATTAGTAATATAGGAGGACCTGTAATTGATAATGTAATTACGACTAATCCATCTTGTAATGGCATGTGTGATGGTGAAATTGAAATCACAGTTTCAGGTGGAAACCCTCCTTACACCTATATATGGAAAGACGGTAATGGGAATGTTGTAGGAGGAAATACTTCTACGCTATCTAATATATGTGATGGCAATTATTCCGTAGAAGTAATTAATGCTGGAGGCGGAAGTGGAGGAACTGGTACAACTACCTCTCTATTCTATGAAGATTTTAACTCTGGAGCAACTAACTGGAATCTCAATGTTTCGTTAGCACCAGAAGGATCAGACGCAAATTTCTTCACCGTAAGTGATGCAGAAGGCGGTGTTTCACCTGGTGGTTGTGGTGTTGCTAATAACGGAGACGCTACACTTCATATAACCAGTGTATTTATGCCTAATGGGGGTGCTGCATATGATGCGGGCGGTTTATGTGGAATTCTATTCTGCCCTGAAACACATCGTAGAGCTGAATCTCCACTAATTAATACGGTTGGATACACTGGACTCTCACTAAACTTTGATTACATAGCTAATGGTGCTATACCGAACGATCAGGCTACCGTTTGGTATAATGATGGTAATGGCTGGACGCAGCTAGGTAACGCTCTTAATTCAGGGACATGCCCTAACACTCAAGGTTTATGGTCTGCTTATTCACAAGCATTACCTGTCTCTTGTGAAAACATCAACAACCTTCAAATTGCTATTCGCTGGGATAACAATGATGATGGTGTGGGAACAGATCCATCTGTAGCTATTAATAATTTAGAAATTATCTCTTCAACTGGAGGTGGAGGAGCTCCATGTAGCGCTAGTCAGACTTTTACTTTGACTACCAATACACCCGACGCTTCTTTTACAGGATTGAATAACGATTACTGTAAGAGTGATACAAGCATCATATTAGTTCCAACGCAAGCCAACGGTACTTTCTCAGGTCCAGGAGTAAATGGCAATACATTTAATCCTCAGATTGCTGGTAATGGAACCCATACGATTACTTATATTGTTTCATACGGTGCAAATTGCGCTGATACAGTAACAAAAACCGTAATTATTTCAGGGCCAAACGTATCATTCACTGCAGACCCAACACAAACTGATCTAGATAATACAGTCATTAATTTTACAAACACATCTACGGATGCTGTAAATTATATCTGGGATTTTGGCGATACAACTTCAAATGAATTTACCACCAATGCGACCCATACTTATTCTGACTCAGAGTCTGGAACTTACACCGTAACATTGGTAGGATATGATGCAAATGGTTGTATGGATATTGCTCAACTTGTAATCACCATCCTAGAGCCAGAATCTCGTTTTGATGTTCCAAATGTTTTCACTCCAAACGGAGATAATGACAATGATTTCTTCAAATTAATTTATGCAGAAAACATTAAAAGTTTAAACATATTTATTGTAAACAGATGGAATAATACAGTATTTGAAAGTGATGAAGTTCAATTTGCTTGGAATGGAAAGGTAAACAATGTGGGTGCAGATTGTAGTGAAGGAGTCTATTTTTATGTTATAAAAGTCACCTCCTTTAGTGGAAATGAGATTGAAAGAAATGGATATATTCATTTGGTAAGAGGGAAATAGTTTGTCCCATATTCATTCCTTTAAAAACTCACTGGACACTTAACTAGAATTATCAGGTTTTTAACCGCGAAGGATACTATGCTTTGCGGTTAGAAACTATCTAACCAATAATTTCCCCTCTAAATAATCCATCATCGCGTAGCGAACCCCTTCCCTACCAAATCCTGAAGCTTTAATTCCTCCATAAGGCATATCATCTACTCTAAAAGTTGTGGATTTATTATGGATTACAGCTCCTACTTTCAATTCGTTAAATGTTTTATCGCGAATCGATATACTATTCGTAAAAATAGCCGCCTGTAAGCCCCAATCTGAATCATTCACTTGTGTAATAGCTTCATCAATTTGGGAATATTTCTCGATGACTACTACAGGACCAAAAACTTCTTCATCTCTTACCTTTTGTCCCTTAGCAACATGGGTCAAAATAGTTGGCGGATAAAATGCTCCTTCCCGTTTACCTTCTAACAAACTTTTTGCCCCAGCTTGAATCGCTTCGTTTACCCAAGACTCGATACGAATAGCATTATCTTCATTAATTAGCACACCAAATTCTGTAGTTTCATTCTTAGGATCACCAATATTTAATGCTTGCACCTTCTGTATATATTTTTGAGTGAATGAATCAAACAATGAAGCATGTACGTAAATACGTTGCGTATGAATACACACCTGTCCCGAATAGGCAAAACCTCCTACTAACAACTCCTCAATTGCCAAATCCAACTCGGCATCTTGGTGAACAATGGCAGCTGCATTTCCTCCTAGTTCCAACACTACTTGCTTTCTACCTGCTGCAGCTTTAATATCCCATCCGACTTTCGCAGAACCTGTAAATGAAACTAGCTGTATATCCTTATTTTGTACTAAGGTTTGTGTCACTTCATTCTTACAGTGCAATACTTGAAAAGCTCCTTGAGGTAATTTCGTTTTAGCTATTATTTTCGCAAGTAATTCAGCCGTTAAAGGAGTTTTCTCGGAAGGTTTAAGAATAATTGGACAAGCTGTAGCTATAGCGGGTGCTACTTTATGAGCTACCAAATTAAGAGGAAAATTAAAAGGAGAAATTCCAAGAACCACTCCTTTAGGGAAATATACATATTCTCCTTTCAATCCTTTTCCTTTAGCTGTTGCGTCTAAATCAAATAATTCATGTGGTAAACGTTTACTCTCTTCCGAAGCAATAGTAAATGTTTGTATCGCTCTAAGTACTTCGCCTTTCGCGTATTTATATGGTTTCCCACTTTCTTTAACAATGGTATTTACAAAATCATCAAAATGAACAGTTATTCCATCCACTATGTCTTTCAAAATTTCAGCACGTTCCCCTGAAGTTAAATTAGCACAGATAGGTTGAGCTTTTACAGCATTTGCTACTATTACATCTGCTTCTTTCTGAGAAGACAAAGAGATTTCTCCTACTTCTTTTTGGGTGTATGGATTATAAATTTTCATAAGCGAAAGTTATGAAAATGCCTATCCAAAATCAATCTTTTGTTATAAAATCTTGAATCTTTTGCTTATAGTTGTTCAAACCCATAAAGGTTGGCACTGTGGTATGATTAGCACCTGCTACCTCACTACTTTGCTTCCAGCTATGCGTATGGTTTTTATAAACAATTCTTCCATGAGTTTCTATGGACAAAAAGTCATCATCAATTCCATGTAACCAATAGAGTGGCACTTCACATTTCTTCATTTGTTCTGCGTTCTCAATTTTCAAATCTACAAAGAAAGACGAAGGCATGGTTAATGCGGAGCCATCTTGTACCATCACAGCTGAACTAGCAAAAGGAGCTTCTAATATCACCTTACTTGGCTGTAGTACAAACGATTTGTCTCCTACCGATTTAGAAGCTGGCGCACTTCCCATAGAATAACCATATATAATTAAACGATCATTTGTTAAACCATTATTTTTCAGCCATTTCATAGCCCCATTTGTTGCCTCATACATATTATCTTCTGTGGGTTTTCCTTGCGACATTCCATAACCTGGATAATCAAACATCAATACCCCATAACGACCAAAACCTCCAACATAACTTAGCAACTTCTGACGAGGCCAATAATGATCCATGTGGTCTTTATTACCGTGGCAATATAGAATAATGGTATCTGTTTGAATTTGTGCAATATCACCTACATAAATTGCGTACATTTTCAAATTCTCTCCTTTATCATTAATAGTATAACTAAATAAGTGAATCTTGTTTGAGGGAACATAATAGCTTTGCGGTAAATCTAAAGCTAATTCACCTCCATACTCATCTAATTTATAGGAAGTTAATTCACTATTATTAAACAGAAAACTATCTAATCGCTTTCTACATCCAGTTATTACAACTACTATAATTATTAAAAATAATATCTTTTTCATCGCTTAAATCTATACATAAATCCTAAATACACACCCGTTGCTCCCGTTTTTCCCGTGATACTTTTATACTCAACAACAATATCTTTATTGGAAGTAAAAGGAGCAATCAATCTCAACTCCAATTTAAACGTCCAACGTTTCCAATTCAAATCATGACCAATATCAAAAGATGGGATTACTATATTTTTCTGTTTTTCACCATGTGCTTTAATTCGCCCTAATTCATACCAAGTAGAGAAACCAACATAAAACAAATTAGCCCTTTTAGAACCATTGGTGAGTAATTCATCCTGTGTTTGCTGTTTAAAATTATATTTTAAATAATAATGCGCATTTAGTTGAGGCCAGAATTTAAAGCTCTTTGTTTCATATACATCTAAAGCGGTATTAAAACCCAACATACCTGAAAAGCCGTGTTTTTCATCTTTACTTTTCCAAAAGCCATAGGTAGCTCCTAGATCAATTTGAGCAATTCCAAAAACTGAGGCGGTAGAATACCAACTACCATGGAGCGTTAAATCATTTGTAATTCCTCGTCCATACATAATAGAAGTAAAAGGAAGAGGTGCTGTAATAGAACCTGGTATTTTAATTAAAGGTCCTCCCAACTCAACCGCAATGGCATTCTCATTTTTTCGAAGCGGCTCAACTAATTTAGAAGAACCACAAGACGAAAAAATCAATCCCAATACAAAAAGAATGATTACGTTATATTTTTTATTTTTCATAGTTCAAAGTGCTAATATTTATTTTTCACAAGGTAATTTAGAATCCCAGTAAAAATCTTTAAAGGTAATTCGGTATTTATAAATGATGGTTTCTGCATCAACATGTAAGGTATCATTTTGAGTAAATGATACACGGAGAGAAGCTTTTGTTAACATCAAATTACTATGAGAAAAATCTACCTTTCCTGTTTTTCTTAAGTCATTTAAAATATGATTTGGGTAAGTATCTGCCAAACCGCTTGCCTTACACATTGTATATTCAGAATTATCAATATATACCAAAGAAGAATCAGAAGGGAAATGCACCATCTTTCCCCATCCCTTAAGTTGTTTGTATGCGGATGCTTTCTCTCCTTCTTTTAATGGGTGAACAATGCTTATGTAACTATCCTCATATAAAGAAAACTGTACTCTCTTACGGGTATTTCCATCAGTTAGTTCTAGCACATATGCCTTAGGATATACCGTAGGTTTTTTTACACTTTCACTAAAAAGGATTTTACCGTGAGTGATTATATCAGAAATATTTTCACCCGATATACCCATAGCATTTAGCGCATCGAGTTGATCCTCCGGAAAAACAATCACTTTACCTAAGATGTCTTCTTTGATTCTATGGCCTGGAAGCCAAGAACATGCCCTATCACCAAAAACGACTAAAACGAAGATAGTTCCTAAAACTAAACCAATTGAGAAATAGCGGAATTTTGCCCAGAATTTTTTCATATTCTAAATATTAGGGCAAAGATAGTGTTTTTAAAAAGTAAATAGTACGTTAACTCATTGTGCATTTACAAAAAATTATGGAATCGTATGGCAACTATCCGTAGGGACGTATGACAACCCTTTAGTTTCATACTCCCCCTTTGGAGGGGGCTGGGGGGAGGAGGACTAGGCTACTCAAAAAAGTATCGGAAAATTATTCTTTCCTTACTTTTTTCTTGTCAAAAAAGTAGCAAAAAGACAAGACAAAAAAATGCTACCTCCCCGCTCTGGCAAATGCCCGTAGGGACGTACGGCCGTACGTATCTACGGGTATTTACCGTACGACCCATACGGGCATTTGCCATTCACGCGCGCTGCTTCCCGCTTTTTTGTCTGGCCTGCACGCTTTGAGATGGCTTTTCATGAGGAGATTGGGGAACTTTAATAAAATTATAACTCTTATTTTATAAATAACTAATAAACAACTCTTTCTATCTCATACTTCATTGGATTGAAGGCTTTTATTTACTTTCACCTTGCAAAAACAACTTTTCTCAACGAAATACGTTATCTTTGAAGAAACAATAGGGATTATGGAGACGATTACATTAAAAATCAATACAAACAGTAAAGCAGGAAAAGCTTTAAAGGCAATGCTTGAAATATTTTCTAAACAACCTGGAGTAGAAATAGTGGAAGAAAAAAGTCCTTATAACCCTGAATTCATAAAAAAAATACAGCACGCAGAAAAAAGAGGCGATTACAAAGAAATTAATCCAGACGATATATGGGGAAGTTTAGGGTTAAAGTAGAAAAATTAGCTGAAAATGATATTAAAAAACATTTAAAGTCTGGTAATAAATCTTCTATCAAGAAGATCGAAACCTTTCTCCTTGAACTTTCAGAACATCCATATACAGGAGCTGGACAACCCGAACCACTTAAATATGAATTACAAGGAAAATGGGCGCGTAGGATTAATTCAAAAGATAGATTAATTTATAAAGTAGATGAAAAAGTAGGTACTGTTTTCGTAATTTCTGCTATGGGTCATTATTTAGATAAATAACTCGACGTACTTTAAACTGACCTTCAACAAACGATAATCCCAAAGTAACGCATACATTTAAAGCTTAGTTTTACCAATTCCGTCTTCAAACTTTAGTTACCTCAAAAAACAAGCTATATACAATTTACTACTGAGTAAAATACATTTACTTCAAACAATAAACCTATATTTGAAGCCTTAATGTGTTGAAAACATAAAAAGCTACTACTATGAAACGAAAGAAATATGATTCTTTCCTGATTTGGCTGTACAACCAAAATAAAGAGTACTTAATTCCTGAAAATATTAGAAAAAACATTCCTTATTCAACCATATCTACATGGAGAAATTTAGACTACTCCTGCTATGTGGGTCATCAAATAAGCGCGATACAAAAAGAAGCCATCGAACAGTTTGAAGTTTTTCAAGAATATCAAAAATTGAAGTTTATTGTTTTAAATATAATTCGTGTATGGAAAAAAACATCTAACTATTTTTTACCCATTATCAAAGAAAATAAAAAAATGAGATCGCTTATGATTGATTCAATGCAACTCCTATTTACCGCGATACCAAAAAAAATAGTACTCGATATTTATAAAATTTCTCCAACTACCTTTTATGCTTGGCTAACAAGCGAAAAGGTAAATTGCGGTATCTCTCCACTAAGTCTCTGTTTTAAAAGACATCCCTTCCAACTTGCTAAAAAAGAAGTAGAAACGATAAAAAATCTATTTAGAAATCCATCCTTTATTTGCTTGCCTGCTTCTTCTATTTATTATTATGCATTAAGGAATAATATGCTCTCGATTTCTTTAAGCACATTCTATAAATATGCTAACTTACTTGGATTGAAAAGAAAATTTAAGAAAATCGATATCGAAAACTATCATCCACTAAAAACATCAAAACCAAACGAGGTAATTCATATCGACACTACATTTTGGGAATTAACTATCGGAATAAAAGCTGCAATTATTTTAATTTGTGATAATTTCTCAAAAATGATCATAGGGTGGAATATTGATTTACGAAAAAATGGAGAAAATGCTAAAAAAGCATTAAAAAAAGCCTGGGAAACAATACGTTATTATCATCCTCATCTTAAAAGGACAACCCTGATTACCGATGGCGGTGCAGAAAACAACAATCTCATTATCCAAAACTTTATTGAAAAATCTAAAATGCCTGAACTCAATAAACTCTTGGCGTTAAAAGATGTAAGGTTTTCTAACTCCACGATTGAAGCAGTTAATAAAATAATAAAAAGATACCTTAGAGTAAAAAGACCTACAAATTTAATAGAATTAAATCAGTGCTTAAAAGACATTATTTATGATTATAATGCCGTACGACCACACACCTCTTTAAATGGATGTACTCCTCTTGAGGTATATACACAACAAAAAATAAATCTCGATTTTTCTAAACAAAAAGCAAACGCGAAGAAAATAAGAATTGCACAAAATAAAGAGATTAACTGCTGTATTGACTATGAACTCTAACCTACCTCCCTGTAAATCGAAGTCAAATGAATTACTTAAATAACTCCTGAAAACTATAACCGTGGAGCATCTTGTTTCCATTCACTAAAATAGAAAGCCAGCAAAAGAACTCATTCTATCTTGCCATTGTAGTTACATAATGAAACTCTTAAAAGCCTTAGACTTTTTATTTTGTAAAAGACTATCAAACAACTCATTATATCTTATACTTCGTTGTAACGAAGGTTTTTATTCGCTTTTACTTCCCGTTGGTCAGTGAGCTTCGCTTTGCTACGGTTGTCTCGGAAGTAGCGGGTGAGCTTTGCTTTGCTTCGGTTGTCTCAGGAATTGCCTGTCAAAACATAAAAAAATCCGTACAACAATGCACGGGTGGGTAAATATTTTTTTGAAGGCTATTTGGTTAGTTTTTTCTTTACTCGTTTGGAAGGAACAAAATACATGACTTGTAACTCTTCCTTTTGCAAATCGATTCTAAAGAAAATTGTATGTTTCTCAATGATGAAGCGTTGTAAGTTTTTGGAGTTCCGGTAGTGTACTTTTTGTGAGAAGTGTTTTTTGTTAATTTGTATTTCCTTTAATTCCCCATTTATTCGATCAATAATACTTTTTGCATGTTCAATATCTTTCAGATTTTTTGATTTAAAAACAAAATAACTAATTACAGCTTTTTCAAAGGACAGGCTTGGCTTTAACCTTAGTGGTTTTGTTGTACTCTTTAATAATTTCATTTTTAAGATGTTTGCAATAATTATCGGTTTCTAATAAATAAGGATGTACTTCCTTTTTAGAATAAACCTTGCTCGGTTCTGATTTCACAACTTCAGCACCGATTTTTTTTATAAAAGCATTAATTTGCTTTAATTGTTCTGGCGTTGCCTGTATTCTTATTGTTCTCATGACGTTCCCTATTATTGATTTTGATAAATATAAACAAATCTTTCTACAAAGATAACGTATTTCACTTTAAAAAGTTGTGTAAAAAGTCAAAACTGGTAACTATTAGTAATAATTGGCAAGAAGAGTAGTCTATTTCATTTCCAACATTCATCCAGGGCTTCGTTTAGATAACCTGCACCGCTTAGGTTGTTAATCATTTTAGAACCAAACAAAACCAAAACAAAACCAACAGGCTTCACATTCCCTTTGTCAATTTTAATATCAGTGCCGTTGACGGTTTAAAGGTTTTAGAACTTGGTAATATTTCAGAAATAACCGTTTGTTTATACTTCATTTTACCATCTTTTCACTCTCGTTTTCACTGCTATCACTTGTTTTTAAGCTGTTAACAAAACTGTACGCAGTGTTTTCAATCTGTTTGCCATCCAGCGGTGCACCAAATGGAGAGTAGTCAAATACATGGGAAATACCAGTTTGATAACTCGTTATCGTTCCGTTATCCTCTAGCGGATATTTGATGTCATTAATCACCGTTTGCACGTTCCCTCTGTGGTCTGAAAGCTCATAGTTTCTATTTCCTAAAATACCGTAGCTTGGTAATAAACTAGGGTTTTGCATATTTACTGCCTCTTTCGTTGCTCCAAGTCTGGAACTTCCATAGATGTTCCACACCAAAAACTCTTTTTGATAGGGTTTTCCCATCGGAGAAAAAGTATCGAGTATGTGATTTTGAAGTGTGCGTTTCATAATCGAAAGATACAAATTTTAATTTATTTCCTTACTTTTTTCTTGTCAAAAAAGTAGGCAAAAAGACAAGACAAAAAAATGCTGCCTCCCCGCTCTGGCAAATACCCGTAGAGACGTACGGCCGTACGTCTCTACGGGCATTTACCGTACGTCCCACGGGCATTTGCCATTCACGCGCGCTGCTTCCCGCTTTTTTGTCTGGCTGACGCGCTTTGGGTTGGCTTTTCAAGAGGAGATTGGGGAATGTTGATAAAATCTTATTCGCTTGGGACTCGGAGGTAGAGAACCCATTTACAGGGTTTTATATATTTCTCAATTTCAGCTTCTTCAGTTTCTATATCGGATGTTGTCCGTTTGCAAATATTCGTATATAGAAATTTTCCTACCTGCTCTCCTTTGCTATAATATTTATTTTCCCAATTTGCATACACGATATATTCCTTTCCCTTCTCAAACCTAAAGCCACAATCCCCGTTACCTATCCCTGTTATAATAACAACTTCCTGTTCATGATGTTTTTTCTTCCCTTTGTAAATACTTTGTACTTTGAATTTGTATTTCGTGTTGTAAACGTAACGGTCTCCAAATAGTGTATCAATTACAAAAGTAGAATCCTCTATAACCGTCCCCCGAAAAACAAAATCAGATGACTTTAGTTCTTGTTTAGTAGTTGCTTTACCAATACAGCTACAAGCATAGGAACTATTCCAAATAAAAAGGGAACAGTACACTAAGAAAAGTATATTTATTATATTATTCTTCATCTTTTTACTTCTTTGATTTTAATCTTTTGATATCGTATCCACTACCCCTTCCCTACTTTTCGTTGTATCTCATTTAGTTTAAATAAAGCTTCAACTGGGGTTAGCGTGTTTATATCAATATTTTTGACTTCTTCACGGATTTCTTCTAGGATAGGATCATCTAACTGGAAAAAGCTTAACTGCATATCGGGACTGTTAGCGGCTTCTTTTACTTTCTCTTTGTCTGTAGTTCGATTAGATGATTCCAGTTCTTTTAACATCTTTTCTGCGCGAGAAACAACCATACTAGGCATACCTGCAAGTTTGGCAACATGAATTCCAAAACTATGCTCACTTCCTCCGGGCACTAGCTTGCGCAGGAATAAAATCTTATTGTCAATTTCCTTAACAGAGACTGTATAGTTTTTAATGCGTGAGAATTTATTGGTCATTTCATTCAACTCATGATAATGTGTTGCAAACAAGGTTTTGCATTTAGCTTGGGGAGATTCATGTAGATATTCTGCGATAGCCCACGCTATAGAAATACCGTCATAAGTACTGGTTCCTCGACCTATTTCATCTAATAAAACCAGGCTTCTGGCAGATAAATTATTCAGAATACTTGCTGTTTCATTCATCTCGACCATAAAAGTAGATTCACCTGATGAAATATTATCTGAAGCGCCAACACGTGTGAAAATCTTATCAACTACACCTAATTTAGCATGAGTAGCAGGAACAAAACAACCTATTTGTGCCATTAATGAAATAAGAGCTGTCTGTCGCAGAATTGCACTTTTACCTGACATGTTAGGTCCGGTAATCATAATGATTTGCTGAGATTCATTATCAAGAAAAATATCATTTGGAATATACTCTTCACCAATACCCATACATTTTTCAATCACTGGATGACGCCCTCCTTTGATGTCTATCTCAAAATGCTCATCAAGCATTGGCTTATTGTAATTATTTTCTTTGGAAACTACAGCAAATGAAGCTAAACAATCTAATTGTCCGATAAGAAAAGCATTTAATTGAATGGTTTGGATATAGTCGGCAATAGATAGAATTAATTCTGTAAATAATCTTCGTTCTATTATTTCAATTTTCTCTTCTGCCCCTAAGATTTTACTCTCATATTCTTTGAGTTCTTGGGTAATATAACGTTCGGCATTAACCAGCGTTTGCTTACGAATCCAATCATCAGGGACTTTATCTTTATGTGTGTTTCTAACTTCAATATAATAGCCAAAGACATTGTTAAAAGAAACTTTTAGACTAGGAATACCAGTACGATCAGCTTCTCTTTGTTGCAACTCCTCCAAGAATTGTTTTCCAGAAGAAGACAAGGCTCTCAATTCATCTAATTCCGAATTAAATCCATCTGCTATTACCTTTCCCTTTCCAACTTGTATAGCCGCGTCCTCATCTAACTGTTCTTTGATCGTTTTAATTAAATCTACACATGGATTTATCCTATCCACAATTCCTTGTAATGACTTTGCTTTTGATTTTTTGAGTAAATCCTGGATAGCTTGTAATTCTTCCAATGTAATCTTTAATTGATTCACTTCTTTAGGATTTACTTTCCCTACCGCTATTTTGGAAGCCAATCGCTCTAAGTCGTATACTCCTCCTAAACGCTGGCGCAACTCATAGGTTAAATCATCTTGTTCAATTAAATTTTCAACTCCTTCCAAACGCTGTTCAATGGCTTTTAAATCTTTCAAAGGAAGTACTAACCAACGTTTCATCAAACGCCCTCCCATTGGTGTTAGAGTTTTATCTAGGACAGACAATAAAGTTGTACCATTTTCATGGGGAGAATGAATCAATTCTAGATTTCTAGCAGTAAAACGGTCGAGCCAGACGAATTTATCTTCTTCTATCCTGCTAATTTTTAGAATATGCCCTAACTTATCATGATGGGTTTCAGACACATAATGTAGGATAGATCCTGCTGCTATAAGCCCTTCTGTTAGCTCCTCAATTCCAAATCCTTTTAGGTTTTTAGTTTGGAAATGCTTATTTAAAATTTCTGTTCCAAAATCTTCTGTATATACCCAATCTTCTAAACGAAAAGAATAGTATTGTGTCCCAAAAAGTTCCTGAAACTTACTTTCTTGTGTTCTACAATATAGCACTTCACTAGGTTCAAAACCTTGCATGAGTTTATCTATATAATTGTAATTTCCTTGAGCTAGTAAAAATTCACCTGTAGAAATATCTAAGAATGAAACTCCAATCAGTTTCTTACCGATAAACACAGAAGCTAAAAAGTTATTTTTCTTTTGTTCTAATACTTGATCGTTTAATGCTACTCCTGGAGTAACTAACTCTGTTACACCTCTTTTGACAATGGTTTTAGTCATTTTAGGATCTTCCAATTGATCGCAAATAGCCACACGTTGACCTGCTCTCACCAATTTTGGAAGATATACATCCAATGAATGATGTGGAAAGCCAGCTAACTCCATATCACCGGCTGCACCATTTTTTCTTTTAGTTAAAACTATCCCTAATATCTTGGATGTCTTCACTGCATCTTCTCCAAAAGTTTCATAAAAATCTCCCACTCGAAACAATAGCAAAGCAGAAGGATGTTTTGCCTTGATATTATTGTATTGCTTCATAAGTGGAGTTTCTCCAATCTTTTTCTCGTTATCCGTCGCCAAAATGAAATAGTTTGTGTTATTTTGCAAACGATAAACTTAAGGTTTACCTCCGAATTTACAAGGTGAATTTTCAATCAATTATCAAAATTTATGAACAGAAAACTAAAATTATGGGAATTACAACGACCTAGCGTTGAAGAGTTCAAACAGGCAGATAAATTTCCATTAGTAGTCGTTTTGGACAATATACGTAGTCTAGCAAATGTGGGAACCTTTTTCCGTACAGCTGATGCTTTTAATGTCTCTAAAATAATTTTAGGAGGGATTACCGCCCAACCGCCTCATAGAGAGATACAAAAAACTGCTTTAGGAGCTACAGAGTCTATAGATTGGGAATATTATGAAAATTTAAAGGAGGCTATCCAGAAATATAAAACAGAAGGTTATATCGTTTATGCAGTTGAACAAACCGAGCATACTACTTTCTTGCAGAATTTAAAAATGGATACTACTGGTAAGCATTTACTCATTTTTGGAAATGAAGTAGATGGAGTACAACAAGAATTGGTAGATATTGCTGATGTTGTTCTAGAAATCCCTCAATTTGGAACGAAGCATAGTTTGAATGTATCCGTATGTGCTGGAGTCACATTATGGGAATTCGTTCGTGTTCTTGCAAAATAGCACACAAAAAAAGGACGCATAGAAACGTCCTTTATCTATATTAGTTTACATCATTTATTCAGGTAATTTACACCCATTTGGATGAATACCCCATGCATGTATATTGGCATTTTCGAAATCTTCTTTATATCGGTCTGGAATATTTCCATCCAACATACAACCTACCTTATACGTAGGGAATAATTCTTCATAAGTTATCATTTCATTCAATGAAATTCTACGATAAATATGTGATCGTGTTAATTCTCTAGCATCATCCAGACCTGCAGCACCAATCAGTTCTACAAAGCTTTTTACTGTTTCTCTATGGTAATTAGCAACACGCACTTTTTTATCTTCTACAACAAGTCCTTTAGTTAATTTAGGATCCTGTGTAGTGATACCAGTAGGGCATTTATTTGTGTTACATAATAAAGCCTGAATACAACCTAAAGAGATTTTGAAAGAACGAGCAGCATAACATGCGTCAGCACCTAAAGCAATTGCTCGTGCTATATGAAATCCATGAGATATATGGCCAGAAGCAAAAAGTTTAATGTGCTTTCTAATTCCAAGACCTCTCAAGATATTATTGACAAAATCTAACCCATCAATCATTGGTGCTCCTACATAATTTGTAAATTCGGGAGGCGCTGCACCTGTTCCCCCTTCTCCTCCATCAACAGAAATATAATCAGGATAAGTATCTAATTCTATCATTGCTTTACAAATCGAAATAAATTCACTCTTCAAGCCGATACACAACTTGAATCCCACAGGCTTTCCTCCTGATAAATCTCTTAATTTTTTTATGAATTGAACCATTTCATAAGGAGTATTAAAGGCTGTATGATATGGTGGTGAATCAATTTTTGTGTGAGGCTCTACGTGACGAATTCGTGCGATTTCCTCTGTATTTTTTGCAGCTGGAAGAATTCCTCCATGCCCAGGTTTGGCACCTTGAGAAATTTTCAATTCAATCATTTTTACATTAGGATGCTGTGATTTTTCTGCAAATAATTCAGGGTTAAAATTCCCATCTTTATCGCGACACCCAAAGTATCCTGTTCCAACTTGCCAAATTAAATCTCCTCCGTGTTTTAAATGGTAATCACTTAAACCACCTTCTCCTGTATTGTGTGCAAAATTATCCAATTTAGCTCCAATATTTAATGCTTCAACTGCATTCGCACTTAATGCACCAAAACTCATAGCTGAAATATTCAAAATACTACAAGAATAAGGCTGTTTACAATCTTTATTTCCCACCATAACGCGTGGATCTTGGTCCATATCATCATGTCTTTTAGGAGAAATGGAATGACTTATCCATTCATATCCTTCTGCATACACATCGTATTGAGTTCCAAAAGGTATAGTATCTCGCACTTTCTTCGCACGTTGATAAATTGTAGATCTATCAATACGGTTGAAAGGTCTTCCATCAATATCAGATTCAACAAAATACTGATACATCTTAGGTCTTAACTCCTCTAATACATACCTAAGTCTTCCAAATAGTGGGTAGTTTCTTCGGATTGTATGATGTGTTTGAACCATATCAATATACCCCATAACCGTGAAAACAAGCACTGCCGCAAAAAGCACATACCAACTAGACCCTAAATAATAACCTAATCCGAAGGTTCCAAGCATTACCAAGGTCGAAATAATTACAAAAATCTTGCGCATATCTACTTCCAATAATTATAAATACAAAGATAAAAGTATTCAATATATTATGAAAGAAAAGCTGTTTTTGATTTTATTTTTATTAAGACAAAAGTGTTTATTATTTTGAATAGGTTAAAGTAGCTGATTTACAAATTATAATAAAAATATTTTTGATTAAAAATAACTTTCATCATGTCAGTTACTTCCACCTTAGTATCTTTCCACCGTCTAGTAATTGATTCTATCCTAAATTCTCTGTTATTCGCCTTAAATATTACAGGCATTTCAAATCCTTTAACAACTTTATCCCATTTTAAATACAAATTGTGTTTCTTCACTTTGTATTTTAATACAGGAACATCTATCCTAGTTATGTATTGATTAAAAACGGAGGTTAAATCTCGTTTTAAAAAGGTATTAAAAAAGTTTATAACCTGTTCTTTATTTATGGTTTGATAAGAAAATTGTTTCACAAAAGATCGAATTGCCTCCCACCACAATTCATCATCATTGACGATAAAGCGAATCGTATTCCACATATTAGAACCTTTGTAATACATATCGCCAGAGCCTTCTCTATTGGTTCCATAAACTCCTTGCATAGGAGCGTCATTTTCAATTTCAGCGCGTATGCCGACGATATAATCTAAAGCTTCTTCTTTGCCATATTGACATTCCACAAAAACAGCTTCTGAATAGGAGGTAAAACTCTCATGTATCCACATATCAGCAATATCAGCTGTAGAAATACTGTTTCCAAACCATTCATGACCAGATTCATGAATGATAATAAAATCCCACTTCAGTCCTATGCCTGTGCCAGACAAATCAGTACCTAAATACCCATTCATGAATTTGTTTCCATAAGCTACAGCACTCTGATGTTCCATTCCTAAATAAGGAGCTTCAACTAATTTATAGCCATCTCTCGCAAAAGGATATGGACCAAACTTTTCTTCAAAACATTGCAACATAGGTTTTACTTGTTGGAATTGCTCTTTTGCAGCCTCAAGATGATCTTCCAAAACGTAATAATCAATAGAATATGCATTGTTAGGTTCATTGAAATGCACATAATCCCCGATATAGAATGTAATATTATAACTGTTAATAGGGTAAGTTACTTGCCAAGTGTAAGCTTTATAATTATTCTCAAGTGGTTCTTCTTGTATCAATTTACCATTTGACACTCCTATTAAGTTATCCGGAATTTGCATTCTAAAATACACATTCTCTACCTCATCAGCTGGGTGATCTTTACACGGAAACCATAAACTAGCCCCGTCACCTTGCACAGCCACAGCTACCCAATCAATTCCATTATTATCCGTACTATATACAAAACCACCCTGCCAAGGAGGATTGGTGGCAACATGAGGTTCTCCCGAAAACTTCATACGCAAAGCTAAAGTATCTTTACTCTTAGTTAATTCAGTAGGGAAGTCAATAAAAACAGCATTATACTCTCTTCTAAATGGGAGTTGTTTGTTATGAAAAAACACAGCATCCATCTGCATATTCTCATACAAATCGACTTGGATTTCTTTCGTATTCTCAACAACTACAAACTTCATCGTATTCGTTCCAACAATCCTATGATTTATAATATCAAAACGCACATCTAAATAATAGCTCTTTACATCATAACACGTACGTTGAGGGCGCAAGGCTCCCATTAAAATATCAGCCCTGTTGGGTTTTCCTCCTTTTAACAACTGAGCATTCAAGAAAGTATGCAAAAACAAAACAAATACTATGATTATACTCCATTTCATCATTTACCAACTAGGTTTAATTGTAAGGTGTTTTTCCTGGAAATCTTTCCATTTTTGATTTCTCTGTTCAATGAAATTTATAGATTCTTTAGATTCAGGATGTTGTAAACGATGTGTAAATAGTCCTTTTATTCTAAGATAATCTTGATTAATTTTCTTCGTGTCTTCTGTGAAATAATTTTCTTTAAATCTATCCCAAATAATATCCACAGCCAATTCATTTGGATGTAACCCATCTCTATCATAATAGGCATAGTCACGCAACTCATCTAACATAATCTCATACGCTGGAAAGTAATGAATCTGTGGGAGTTGTTCTTTCAGTTTTGAAATTAATTCAATGAGTCTTCCTTTGCTACGTGTATTTTCTATTAATCCATCTTTTACATGTCTAACAGGGCTCACAGTAAAAATTATTTCTATATTTTTATTAATTGAATAGATCTTTTGCTCTAAAATGTTTTTCCAAAGTATAAGCATTTCATCAATAGAAAGCATCTTCCGATTAAATTCATTTTGATTGATTTTATGGCAATTCCCTACTACTTCTTGTATATCTTTTTTTTCATATACCCAAGAGGTTCCAAAAGTTATACATAGTATCTTGCTAGTCTTTAATCTTTCAAGGAACTCCTCTCGTAATTGAATTAAACGTTGTACAAACACATCTCTCTCATAACCAAAACACGTACTATTTGCAAACCAAGAAAGACATACCCCACTTCGTTCAAATACTGATTTATCCAATTCATTATCTGATTTAGTAAATAAATGAGCCAGAGATACCGGATTAAAAAGTACACCGAAAGGATTGGAAAACATCTGAAATCCTTCTTCTTCCATTTTTTGAGAAATATTTTCAGAAAAACAGCTACCTAAGAATAAGTAATCTGACTGATAATCAATACATGGAGATGGGTTAATATGTACCGGTGTCTTTTTCATTTTAGTTTTGTAAACTTACATCCAGTACTTCCCTCCATCCTTTCCATTTACCGTAATCACCTATAGTTTCATTATGCCACAATGGAATAAATTCACCACCATACTTTTGAACTTCTTGTTTGAGGTCTAAAACAATTTTCTGTGCATCTTCAATACTTAATCCTAAATATTCATTCAGTGTTCCATCCATATATGAAATTGAGTGTATAGTTAAGTTTGAAACCTTATTTTCTTTTAAATTAAACCATTTAAAAGGTCGAGCTATTCCCGCACGGAAACCATAAACATCAGCATATCCTAATGAATAATCATCGGTGAACTCTAGTTTTTCTAATCTTTCATAAGTAGTGGGTAAATGTACTTTAAGAAAATGTTGTCGTGATATATTTACTTGTTCTGACAGAATGTTTTGCAATCTATTTTTTTGTACTTGCAGTTTCTTTATACTCTCATTTGAAGCATAGCTTGGATGTAAACCTATATCTGCGTATGAAACAGCATCTTGTATTAATTTTTGCTGATAGATATTATCATACGGTAAATTTGTATCATACTTTCCATAATCACCCAATAACCAAAATAGTTTAATATTCCAGTTACTAGCGTATTCCTTTATTCGATCAAAAGTATCGTAAGGGTCTTTTGTTTTCTCAGCTAAAACGGCTTGTCTTTCTTTTAATCGTTTACCATTTTGAAAAACTGTATCCTTGGCAATACTTAAAAAATTTCTCCATCTGCTTTTATACTTATAAGCGTAAGCGTGGTCAATATCAAATGTAGGAATAATTTCAAAGGGTATTGGTGTTGGATTAAGTTTGCAATCACTGACTCTCTCTACATACTGGATAAATGCCTCTGACCATCTCTCAACAACGAGTGTATTCAGCCAACCGAATTTATAGAGTAAAGAGTGTTTTCCTTCATTGCGTTGATGAACGTCTAATCTATTTTGCAAATAATCATCATAGAGAGATATTACATAAAAGATACTCCCTAACACATCCTGAATACCATCAAAACGAAGTATTTCAACTCCCTCCCATTCAATTTTATCTATGTGATATTTTTTTATTTTATCATCAAATAAAATCATAGAGGCGTTGAAAGAGGTTTCATCTGAAGAATTTCCATATAATATCTTTGGTTCTGGTGCTTCTTTATATTGTTCAAAATCATCTGTCAATGCATAGGCTATTTTTCTATCATCAAATAGGATAGATAAAGTATATTTTAATCGTTCTGTTATTTTTTCAGAATATACAAGCAGCATTAGCAGTGTTTTAAAATTTCAGAAGCAATAAATTCAGCAGCATGACCATCACCATATAATGGAGGGAACTCTATTTGCTTATTTTCTAATTCATGTACTCCTTGCAAAATTTTGTTTGTATCAGCGTTCACAATTAGTGCTGCACCTTGCTCTACAATTTCCAGCCATTCTGTTTCCGTTCTTAAAATCAAACAAGGTTTTTGGAAGAAATAAGCTTCTTTTTGTAATCCACCACTATCTGTTAGAATCAAACTGCAATTTTTTTCTAAGGCAATAACTTCTAAAAAAGAAACAGGAGGAATAATGAGCAAACGTTTTTCCTGTGCAATTTCATCTAGTAATTCTTTGCTAAGATTAGATTGCATACATCCTTTTGTACGCGGATGTAGTGGTAAAACAATTGATAAATCACCATCTTGCTTTAAGAGTTGTAAAAATGCTTTAAATATGGATGATAAATTTTCTGAATCATCCGTATTTGCAGGACGATGAACTGTAGCTAAATAAAAATGTTTATTTTCTAGTCCTAACTGCTGTATAATCGTAGTTTTTTGTTCTGCTATCTTTGAGAAATGCAAACTATTATCATACATAATATCTCCACAATGATATACCATGGGATTATCAATAGAATAAGGGCTTTGGTTAGCTAGTTTAAATCCTTCTTTTTGTAAATTTTCAACACCTATTTTCGTAGGTGAAAAGAGCAAAGTCGATACATGGTCGCACGTAATACGATTTATCTCTTCAGGCATTTGTTTATTATAACTACGTAAACCTGCTTCAATATGAACTACATCAATTTGCATTTTAGAAGCAGCAATTGAGGCAGCCAACGTTGAATTAGTATCTCCATAAACAACAACAGCATTTGGGTTCTCTTTTTGAAGAATTTGCTCAATTCCTTCTATCATTTGTGCCGTTTGAACACCGTGTGAATGAGAACCTATATTTAAGTTATAATCTGGTTGTGGTAATCCTAATTCATCAAAAAAAACAGAAGACATCTCTTTATCATAATGTTGACCTGTATGGACAATCACCTCTTTAAGTTGTGAAGAGAAATGATTTTGAATAGCACGAGATAATGCTGCCGATTTAATAATCTGAGGTCTTGCTCCTATGATAGTGAGTATCTTTTTCATCGGAGCGAAAATACAAATTTATAATGAGTTATTTACTAGCTTTCCATTTTGAAAATAAAACTCCTCCTAAAAGCGCTAAAATAATCACAGCTAGAGATGCTAATGAAGGAATGTGATATATTTCAGCTATAAGCATCTTAACTCCAACAAAGGCTAAAATAACAGCCAAACTATATTTGATATAATGAAATTTTTCTAAAGCTCCTATAATCAAGAAGAACATAGATCTTAAACCTAAGATAGCCAAGATATTAGAACTAAATACAATGAACTCATCTTGTGTGATTGCTAAAATAGCAGGAATGCTATCCAATGCAAACAATATATCCGTAAACTCTATAATTACCAACGCTACTAATAGCGGTGTAGCATACGTTTTATGATCTTTTTTAATGATAAAATCATGTCCATGTATCTCACTAGTTATCGGTAGTATCTTAGAAACCAAACGATAAAACCAAGTATCATGTGGATCTTTATCACTATCTTTTTTCAACATACCTGCTGCTGAAATCAATAAAAAGGCACCAAAAACGAAAATCATCCATTCAAATTTGGTGATAAGTGCAACACCGAAAACAATCATAACTGCACGGAAAATAATAGCTCCCAAAATCCCCCAGTACAAAACCCTATGACGATATTCAGGTGGAATCTTAAAGGAATTAAAAATGATAGCTATTACAAAGACATTATCAATACTTAGTGATAATTCCATTAAATACCCTGTAATATAATCTAACACGGCTGCTCCAGGTGTTAAATTGGTATGATTATTAACTAAGCCTTCTTTAAATAACCACCAAATTACACCCGAAAACAAAAGTGCTAGTGACACCCAGAAGGCAGTTAGTTTTCCTGCTTCTTTCGTTGAAATAACATGATCCTCCTTGTTAAATACTTTTAGGTCAAGTACTAAACAAAGTAAAATAAAAATTATAAAAGAAGTCCAAACCAACATATGAGGAATTTAAAATACAAATGTATTTAATTTTATCAGAAGACTTCTCTAAAAAAAAATATTAATCTAAATGAACAACGAGTAAATGTTAAATAAAAAAGCCCTTTTTCAAGGGCTCGTTTATTTAGTTTAAGTGAATCAATAAAGATTCTTTTTTAATTTTTTTTGCTTCAACACTTTTTGAATAATTAAGAAGAAATTGAAGTACTTTAATGGATGGTTCTACTTTATCCTCTTGAACCTTGGGAGCTATTTTTGTAAAATTTGCCATAAGCATCTGATTTGGAGTTCTTCTTTAAAAACGTAGATTAAAAAGGATTATTTTATTTGTGTAAAAATAAATGACTTGACATACAAAAACTCTTGAAAGTAAAGCAATGAGTGCTTCATTTTTTTCAATGTAACATTTGTTACGCATTATTTATTTTGTTTTATCGATATTTGTAATCATCAGAAAACAAATTATCATGAAATTAAAAAATTTAGGAACAACTGATAAAATCATTCGTGTAAGCTTAGCCATCATCATAGCTGTATTATACTTTACCAATGTAATCTCCGGTACATTGGCTATCGCCTTAGGAGTATTAGCATTAATATTTATAGTAACTTCGTCTATTAGTTTTTGCCCATTGTATTTTCCTTTTAAAATCAGTACACTAAAAAAACAAAAAGATGAATAAATTAGTCACAGGCTGGAATTTTATGCGAGTATTCCGTCTATTATTGGGAATATTCATTCTCATTGAAGGGATACGTTCACAAGAAAATGCAGTCCTATTATTTGGAGGCTTATTTACTCTCATGCCTTTATTTAATATTGGCTGTTGCGGTCCAGCAGGTTGTAGTACACCTATCTCAAAAGATAGCAACTTAAACAAAGAAATAGAATATGAAGAAATTAAGTAAAGTGTGGGGGATATTTGTACTACTAACCTTTGTAGGTCTATCTTTCCTTTCTTGCACGGAAAACACACACGAAGAAGAAACGCTGATAAGCGAACAAACAGAAACATTATCTCAAGACGAGATTAAACATTATCTTCATCTTGGAGACAGCATCTCAACTCACATGCAAAAAACCTTGCTTGAAAATGTATCTCAAGCAATGCAAAAAGGCGGTTCAGATTACGCAGTGGAATTCTGTAATATTCAAGCAATCCCTTTAACTGATTCGATTTCGAATATGCACCACGTCAGCATCCAACGTTTAAGCGATAAGAATAGAAACCCAAACAATGTACTGGCACTTGAAGAAGATTTATCCGCTTTTGAAAAACTCAAAGACTCTACTTTACCTGTTGATTTTATTCAGAACAATATGGGTGAAATCACCTACTATAAATCGATTAAGCTAGGCATGCCAACCTGCTTAAAATGTCATGGTGGAAAAGAAGATATTTCAGAAAGCACATTGGCAATCATTCAAGACAAATACCCTAACGATAAAGCGATTGAATATCAGATTGGAGAATTAAGAGGAATGTGGAAGATTAAATTTTAATAAATTTATGAAGGCACTTTTAACTAAATATAAACTAGAGATTATCGGAGGAATAGTTGGTGCTATCGCTGGATTTCTTTATTGGAAATTTGTCGGGTGCAGCTCAGGAACTTGTGCTATTACCTCTAAGCCATTTAACAGTACTTTATACGGAATTTTGATGGGAGGATTATTATTCTCTATGTTCAAAAAAGAGAAAACAACAAGTAAATAAATGCTATGTAACAAAAGTAGCTAATAATGATTTCAATCTGAATTACTTTTGAAATCAAGATTTTTAAAACATCAAAATTTAACATTATGAGTTATTATTTTTCAAAAACAATATCAGGTGATTTCGATACAGCAGTTGAAAAAGTTACCGAGAAACTAAAAGAAAACGGATTCGGAGTTTTAACTGAAATAGACATGCAAACCACGCTTAAGAAGAAACTAGATGTGGATATCAGAAAATATAAAATATTAGGAGCTTGCAATCCTCCTTTTGCATATAAAGCTTTTCAATCTGAAGAACACATTGGGTTAATGCTTCCTTGCAATGTATTGGTGCAAGAAAATGACAAAGATGAAATAGTTGTTTCGGCCATTGATCCAGTTGCTTCCATGATGGCTATCAAAAATGATGAATTAGGTACTGTAGCTAATGAAGTAAGAGAAAAATTAAAAACAACTATTGAAAATTTATAAAGAAATATGTTTGATTCATTTAAGAAATTATTGGGACTAGGTCCTAAAAAGAGTTATAAAGAGATGTGTCAAGAAGGCGCTATCATTCTAGATGTTAGAAGTAAAGGAGAATTTTCATCTGGTTGTATCAAGAAATCCGTCAATATTCCTGTAGAACAACTCGAAAATAATCTATCCAAATTAAAAAATAAAGATCAAGTTATCATTTGCTGTTGTGCTTCTGGAATGAGAAGTGGAATGGCGAAAAGAATCTTAAAGTCGCACGGCTATCAGAATGTATATAACGGTGGAGGTTGGATGTCATTAAGAGGAAAGATTTAAAACTCCCAAGTTACTCGCATAACCGCATTAAATCCTTGTCGCTGGATTTTCATTACATCCAAATGCTCATAATACGGAGTATCAAAGATATTCTCAAATTCTAAACGAGCGTGGATACCTTGATTATTTTTAAGCTCAAAATGCTTATGGAATGATATATTGAATAAGCTATACCCCGGAGTTCGAGTTTCTCCATAACGTTTTTCACTTACATTATTTTGTGCTAAAGCCCCAACATATTCTACCGTGATGTGATAACCTTTTAAATCATACTCCAATGAGTTTCTACTTCTAAATGGAGGAATTGTAGGTAAATAATTATTCTCAAAATCGATTCCATAGACATAACTATTAATTGTTTGAAAATGAAGTTGTTCAATGATTTTCCATTGGAACACAAACTCTCCACCTGTTAGTAATGCACTTTGAATATTTTGATATTGTTTCACTCCACTTGATCCAAAAGCCATTCCTGAATATCCTTCCATAAAGATACCGGTTATATAATCTGATAAATGATTTACAAATCCTTCTAAAGAAATAGACACTTTTTTATACCTCCATGTAGCCCCAATATTCCCTCCTACTGATTTTTCATTCAGGTTATTAGGATTTCCGATATAATCGTAATTATCCATACGATTAAACAAATAAAACCCATACAATTCCTGTAAGGAAGGAGGTCGTTGGGCATAATTACTTTCCAAATAGAAGCTTACATTCTTATTTAATTGATAATCTACTTTAACAGAAACATTCCCTGATAATCGTGTTTTATTAGCTTCGCCTTCATAAAAACTGGTTAAGGTTTGTCTCCCGAGCTCTGTTGTTATTTGAGAGTTATTTGTTTCTATTCTTCCCCCAACTGTCAACTTCCACTTTTGAGAAATTCTCCAGACATCATTAATGCTCACACCAAGCGTTTGACGTTGTGCATCCGGAATAGTCAACATAAACATTTCACTCCCTTTGTCGGGATACATCGTCATTTCAGCATGTAGGAAATTTTGAAACGTATTCACTTTGGCATTCAACATGTGCTTTTCTCCAAGAACAAATAATGCATTGCTATACATCCCAAAGGTGCGAGAGATTCCCGGCATATCCATGTGCATAGGCACCTCTTCTTTGGGACGCTTGGTGTCATCCATCGTATGATCAATATAATTAAAGAAGAATTTAGTCTCCACCTTTCTCATGATTCTATTCGAATTTGAATATACATGTGTTAGTGCAGACACATAAGCCTTTGCATAGCCAACATCCATTGTTAGAGCGGGATAACCAATGTTGTAGCCTTCATCCTGAAGATAATCCAAATATAACAAGTGATTTTCATTTAATTGAAAACTCAGGCTTGCTCGGGCATTCCACTTTTCAAATTGAGAATACTTAATTTCCTTTCGACGCGCAGCATAATAGTTGTCTGCCTTCTTATAAACACCATTTACCAAGAATGCCCATCTTTTACCACTGTATTGAAGAGCCCCAAGACCTTGAAATAATTGTGCATTTGTTTCATATCCTACTCCTACTCTCCCACTCCACTTTCTATCTGCTCCTATTTTAGCTTTTAGCATAGAGAAATTAATCCCACCTCCTGTAGAACTTCCCGTTTGCTTACTATCAGAAGCTGAACTTAGTTGTATCTCTTCTAAGTTTGTTGGTTCTACATACGAACTGATAGGATCCATTCTGTCGGTACACGCACCAAACATTTGCATCCCATCAATCGTAGTAGTAATTTGTCCAGCCTGCATTCCCCGAATAGTTGGTTCCAAAGCATAATTTCCTCTTTTAATAAGGCTTAGCTTTGGTATTGCATTCATCAAATTATCCGTAGATTCTTGTATGATCAAGGAAGGTTCCACTTTTTGTTGTCTTGCTCCTTGGATGGTCACCGAATTCAACTCTTGAATAGTAGACAGACTATCCGGCTCTTGAGAATTTACAAAAAAGGGAATAATAAGGATTGCTATACCCCAAACTATATGTAACAAGGACTTTGGCATCTATTTCCTTTAGAATTTAATATCTAAATAAGCATTAACAATAGTGTCATTATTTTTAACTAAATCGAGATTCAATCTCCAATCTCCTGTCATAGTAAAATTCACATTTCCTTTATAAGAACCATTTCCTGTGCTTACAGGAGAGACATTATTTGGAGAACCATGTCCCATAGAAGTCATTTGAGGATTTAAAACCACTTCAAAATCATCAACAGGAGGGAAAGATATGTCTGATTGTTTCCTATGTACCATGATAGAGAAATCATTCATTCCTTGTTTCCATTTAACAGGTTTCACAAGAGATACAATATACTTCTGACCATCAGTCCCAGAGTAAGAACCAATGTATTTGAGTCCTGAAGATACAGGCTGAACAGTTATTGGAATATGCACTTCCTCACCAGCAACAGCCACAACAAAATCCCATTCTCCAGCCATCGTAAACATGGATATACCGTGATACATTTTTGTAGATGTTTTATATGTAGGTTGAATGACTGGACAAGCATGTTGCATACTTCCCATATCCATAATTGGACGGAACTCAAGCGCTAAATCTTTAATTTCTTTGCCATTAAAATCTTTAATCTTAACAAACAAATGGGTGTATTCATTATAAATCACATTAGATTCCGCATAAAGAGAAACCACCCGATCATCAGAGATAGTATCTGTATGCATCAATTTATATTCAACAACATTTTGATTGTCTTCTGATTTAATTTCTATTTCATCTTTTTTACAAGATGTAAATATTACAAGTCCTAGTATGGACACTAAAAATATCTTTTTCATAACTTATTTAATTTTTTTTTAATTCATGCTTTGGGAAAACACCATAGCATGAGGAATATATAATTACTCAATGAGTACGAATCCCGAGAGGATACAGAAATTAAATAAGTTGCCGAGGAGGCGGATAGGTAGCATCTACATTCTCATTTGAAAAGAAGCCTTTATAGAGATAAGTATGTTTTATTACCTCATTAATATTGGGATTACTAAAGAGTTCAATTGGAGAATCTTCTACAAAAAGATTGATTTCGGGCATGATTTGTAAATCTTTATTCTCTTTTTGTTTTTCTTGTTGAGCTAATTCTTTTACGAGGTGGCATTTTCCATTACAGTGAAGCGTAGGCTTATCTTTATTTACACAAAACTGTTCTGTATATCCTTTGATGTCTTTCACATAATTAAAAAAAATTCCAATCTGGAAAAAGGAATAGTAGAGGATAACTGACAAAAGTAATATGCTAATAATTCTCTTCATTCTTTAATTATTGGTACAAAGATAAGGTATGAATAAAGAAATGCAAATGATATTTATCAGGAAAGAATATGAATTTTACTAAAAATTTAATTTCTTTATTTATTTACTTAACAGTGTTAAGTTTTTATTAAATTTGCATTATGAAAGAGGTAAAAACAAAAGTAAAACACAAGGAAGATATTAAACTTTCCATTTTGAACGCTGCAAAAACACTATTTACAGAAAAAGGGTTTGAAGCAACATCCATTCGTAATATAGCATCTGAAATCGGATATAGTCCAACAACTATCTACTTATATTACAAGGACAAAAATGACATTATATATACGCTCCATCAGGAGGGGTTTGATATTTTAAGAAACAAATTAACAGTGTTAGCTTTTGTAGAAAATCCTTTTGAGCGATTAAAAGCTTTAGGAAAAGCATACTTGAAATTTGCTAAAGAACATCGTGATTATTACGAACTTATGTTTATCCAAAAAGAGCCTATGAATTTTCTGGATCAGGATCCAAACAAAGAAATTTGGGAAGGTGGGAGACAAATCTTTTCATTTATAGTTGGAACAATTTCAGAATGTCAAAACATGGGATATTTCAATGAAGATAGTCCAAATGATATCGCCTTGCACTCTTGGGGCTTTGTTCATGGGCTCTGTTCCTTATACCTAACTACACGATTGGAAAAGGTAGCTTGTGAAAATTTCTCTACTGAACCAGCAGAGGTCTTATTAGATAGCGCCTTTAACGCATATATCCGATTTGTTGAACAAGCTAAAAGAGATATTTAATGAAAAACAGTATTTTATATATTTTACTTTTCTTCTTCCCTATAGCAATGCTTGCACAAAACAGTGTTTTAGATAACTATATTAAAGAAGGTTTAGAGAGCAATCTAGCTATCAAGCAACGAAATCTCTCCTTAGAAAATGCTATTTATGCACTTAAATCAGCACGCCGTAATTATATTCCTACATTAAACTTTGAAGGGATATACACAACAGCAGAAGGGGGGAGAAGTTATGAAATCCCGGTTGGAGATTATTTGAATCCACTACTAAATACAGTAAATCAATTCTTGAGTACTCCCATTCCAAACTTAGATAATGAAAAAATCAATTTCTTACCAAAAGATTATTACGATGCAAAAGTACGTTTGGCTGTTCCTATTTTAAACATGGATATTATCCACAACAATGAAATAAGACAGCAACAAGCTAAATTATCAGAAAATGATGTAATCATATTTGAACGTGAATTGGTTAAAGAAATCAAAATCACATATTACAATTATTTAAGTGCAAAAAAAGCTGTTGAAATCTATCAAAATGTAATTGATTTAGCAGAAGAAAGTAAACGTATGAATGAACGTTTAATGGAAGCTGGAAAAAGTGTATACGCATATACACTTCGTGCTGAAACTGAAATTGAGCAAGCAAAAACTAAACTAAAGAATGCTGAATATCAAGCTCATTCTGTACAGCTATATTTCAATGCACTATTAAATAGAGAGTCTAATGAGAATATAGTGATAGAAGAGAGTGTTCAGAATATTCCATTAATTGATCGTAATGAAGTTAGTGTAGCTAACCGAGAGGAGATGACCTCTCTAGAAAATCTAATCTCATTACGCGAGTCCATTCTCAAAATGAACAAACAAACTTTTATCCCAAAATTAAGTGGATTCGCTGACGCAGGTGCTCAAGCAGAAAAAATGCGTTTTAATAAAGAAGCGCTATATTATATGGTAGGACTCCAATTAACTTTTCCAATTTTTAATGGAACAAAAAATAATTTAGCTATCAAAGTTGCAAAAAATGATATTGAGATAGCAAAATATCAGAAACAAGAAATTGAGCAAAAATTAAATCTATCCGTTCAAGTGGCATATAATAATGTGTTGACAGAACAAGCAAATTATGAGGCTGCTTTAAAACAACTTGAACTTGCCGAAACCTATCACAGATTAATCAACAAAGGATATGATTCGGGTATAAACACTTACATTGAAACAGTTGATGCAAGAACTCAATTGTCTTCTGCAAAAATAGCTACTAATGTTAGCTATTATCAACTTTTAATTGCCCAAGCAAAACTAGAACGTGAAACTGCAAGTTATTCACTACCCAATAAAAATTAATATGAAAAAATTAAATTCCATGAAATACATATACCTCTTTTTTATTAGTATTCTCTTAGTTTTTTCCTCTTGTAAAGGAAAAGAGAAAAATGATGCACACATTGGAAATACTATTCCGGTAACTATTTTACCGCTAGAGAAAAGCAAAGAAAAAACAACTATAGAAGCTACGGGACTATTCTCAACAGATGACGAAACGCTTCTTTCATTTAAAAATGGAGGAATTATTGAACGCATTTATGTTAAAGAAGGTGATTTTGTAAAGAAAGGGCAATTACTTGCCTCATTAAACATGACGGAATTAATGGCCAAAGCAGAACAAGTAAAGGCTGCTATACAGAAAGCTGAGCGAGATTATAATCGAGCTGAAAAATTATACAAAGATAGTGTTGCGACGCTAGAACAATTTCAAAATGCGAAAACACAACTAGATGTCATTGAACAAGATTGGAATACACTTCAATTCAACTTGCGTTATTCTGAAATCAGAGCTAATTCGGATGGGTATATACTTATAAAATTAGCCAATGAAGGACAAATCATCGGCCCCGGAATGCCTGTTTTTCAGATGAATGGTGCAGGAGCCGGAAACTGGCTAGTAAAAGTAGGTGTATCTGACTATCAATGGGCAAATATTCATTTAAAGGATTCGGCAACAATCAGTACAGATGCATTTCCTGATATATTGATAGCTAGTGTGATACGAAAAGCAGAAGGACTAGACTATCAATCAGGAACATTTACGGTACATGTGCAACCAACTAAAAAACCAACTGTTCCATTGGCTTCAGGAATGTTTGCGAAAGTTAAAATTTACGGCGAAACAAATGAAACTTGGAAAATACCTTACAGCGCTTTAATCGATGGAGACAGAGATAAAGGTTATGTATTTATAACAGAAGATAAAAAGACAGTTTCTAAAGTTGAAGTTAAAATTGCATCTCTTCAAGCAGAATATGCGCTTATTAGTTCAGGTCTCGAGAATCATAAATTTTTAGTGGTTTCGGGTAGTCCATATTTACGAGCCAACTCAATGATTGAAGTAAAAGAATAAAATTTTCCTCCTATGAATCTCATTAAATACCCTATAAAGAATTACCAATTCACCTTTATCATTTTACTAATGATTATGATACTAGGTGGTAGTTTAATTTTTACTATGCCTCGTGCAGAAGATCCTGATATGGTCGCTCCATACTTTCCCATTGTTGTCATTTATCCCGGTGCTAGTCCAAAAGACATGGAACAATTGGTCGCTAAACCATTGGAAGCACGTTTTGGTGGACTTGACAATATCAAAAGATTAAAAGTAAAGATAGATAATGGTTTAGTTCTAATGGTGGTTGAATATGAGTATTCATCCAATTACGATTCTAAATATCAGGAAGTCATACGAGAATTAGGTGCAGCTCAACAGGAAGATTTACCTGAAGGTATTTATAGAGCGCAAGTAATTGAAATCAATCCTACTAATGTTAGCATACTACAAGCTGCACTTGTATCAGAAAATGCATCTAAGAATACTATGAAAAAGCTTTCTGATGAATTAAAGGCCGAGCTTGGTAAGGTTAAGGCTATTAAAGATGTTACGATACATGGACTCACAGACCCTTTGATTCGAGTAGATGTGCATCCGGGAAGACTAGCACAATTAAATATTCCCATTAAACAAGTAATGGATGCCATTGGGAGTGAAGCTATGAACATTCCAGGTGGTAGTGTTCATGCTGGAGAGAAAACTTTTAGTGTTAAAACCAGTGGGAATTTCCAAAGCATAGACGAAATCAAAAAAACCATTATTTCAAGCGCAGACGGAAAGAACATAACCTTAGAAGATGTAGCCGACGTTTATCAGGATTTTGCGCCAGAAACACATATAACACGACTTAATGGATATAAAGGAATAATTATTACCGCCACCCAGAAGAAAGGAATAAATATTAGTGATACCCAACAAGAATATCAGAAAGTTATTGAAGAATTCAAAGCAAAACTACCAGCCAATGTCGATTTAGTTGTCAACTTTGAACAAGCAGATAACGTTCAAGGAAGATTAAGTAGTTTAGGAATAGATTTTTTAATAGCTATTGGCTTAGTCTTAATTACTTTACTACCATTGGGATATCGTGCTTCTTTCGTTGTCATGATTGCTATTCCACTATCACTTGCTATTGGAATTATCATTTTAAATGCTGCCGGTCTATCGCTCAATCAGCTAAGTATTGTTGGGTTTGTTGTGGCACTTGGTTTAGTAGTCGATGATAGTATTGTTGTTGTGGAAAATATTGAACGTTGGATTCGAGAAGGGTATACTAAACATGAGGCGGCTATAAAAGGAACGAAACAAATTCTATATGCTGTTATTGGCTGCACAGCTACTTTAATAGTAGCCTTTCTTCCCTTAATGTTTTTACCAGAAATGGCTGGACAATTTATCAGGAGTCTACCTGTTGCTGTAATTGGGTCTGTTGTTGGGTCTATGTTTGTTGCTCTTCTTGTGGTACCACTCTTAGCAAAAAAAATTTTAAAACATGAAAAAGGAGAAGGAGGAAATTTTATCTTAAAAGGCTTACAGAAAGTTATTCATCTAACCTACGCAGTGTGGTTGGATAAAGCATTAAAAAAGCCTGTCATGACTGTTATAATAGCAGCGATTATCTTTGGAGGAGCTTTATTAATGATTCCAAAATTAGGTTTTCAGTTATTCCCGTCATCTGAAAAACCAATGTTTATGGTGGAAATAACCCCTCCGCCACAATCCAATATTTATCATTCAGATTCTATCTCTAAAATTATTGAGAAAGATTTGTCTGAAGTAGACGAAATTAAATATTATACTACAAATGTTGGTAAGGGAAATCCACGTATCTATTATAACATTGACCAAGCAAGTGAAAAAGAAGATTTCGCACAGATTTTTGTACAACTACAAGATAATGTGAAGGCTAGCGAAAAACTTAAGATCATGGAAGAATTGCGTTTGAAATGGCTAAATTTTATGGGAGCTCGTGTGGAAGTAAGGAATTTTGAGCAAGGTGTACCTATTTTATCTCCTGTAGAAGTTCGTTTATTTGGCGATAACATAGATACACTCCAGATGCTTGCTGAAAGAGTTGAAAAACTGTTAGAAAATACAGAAGGGACACAAGATGTTAACAACCGATCTCGCTTTACCAAAATGGATTTAAAAGTAGATGTAAACCGCTATAAAGCTTTAGCTTTTGGTGTTCCAACTGCTTTAATTGACAGAACCATACGCATGGCAATATCAGGGTTAGATGTAGCTTCTTTTTCAAACCCAGAAGCTGGCGGGGAAGACTTGCCTATTCGAGTGAGTGTTCCTCGTGGCGATTATGCTGATTTACACATATTAGATAACATTTTTGTAGATAATGTTAAAGGTATGAGTTTCCCCATTAATCAGTTTGTCACATTAAATCTAGAAGCATCTCCTGCCTCTATAAACAGGATAGATCAACAACGTGTGGTTTATGTAAATTCATTTGTACAGAAAAATTATTCAAATAGTACTGTCATCAATGATGTAGAAAAACAAATGCAAAAGATGAATATGCCTCATGGGTACCATTTTGAAATGGGAGGAGAAGTAGAGAGCAAACAAGAATCATTTGGAGGATTTGGAACCATTGTAATCATCACAGCCTTTTTATTTATCGCTATATTAGTATTAGAATTTAAAACTTTAAAAAGTACACTAATTGTCTTATCTGTAATTCCATTAGGAATTGTTGGGGCTGTTGTGGCTTTATGGATTACAGGTCACCCTCTCTCATTCGTTTCAACTATTGGATTAGTTGCACTTGCGGGAATTGAAGTCAAGAACACCATACTTTTGGTGGATTTTACGAATCAACTCCGAGAAGAAGGTATGGATATTACAGAGGCTGCTGAAAAAGCATCTGAAATACGCTTTTTGCCCATAATTTTAACCACATTAACAGCAATCGGAGGTTTGTTGCCCATAGCTTGGTCTAGCAACCCCATGATTTCTCCTCTAGCTGTAGTAATCATAGGGGGGTTAATTAGTTCTACTTTATTGTCAAGAATCGTGACTCCTGTTGTATATAAACTGATACCACCAAAGATTGAGAAAAAAACAGAGATATATGAATAAATAGGCTATGTTCCTATTCACTTTCATACTTTAATAAGTATACAGAGTATCAGTAGCAGGAAATGAGTTATAATACTTGTCATGATTAATAGGGAGGTATTAAACCTAAATAAATATAACCTGTTGTGCATTTAGAATAAATATATCTTTGAATAAATTTTTGAGGGTATTAAACAAAAAAAATCCTCTTGAGTATTTCAAGAGGATTTTAAAAAAAGTGGCGTCAACTTACTCTCCCACCGGTGAGCCGGCAGTACCATCAGCGCGGGCAGTCTTAACTTCTCTGTTCGGGATGGGAAGAGGTGGACCCTGCCGCAATAGACACCGAAAATCATAAATGTTTTTTGGTCTATGCAAAATATTGGAATATTGGGCGATTGAAGTAGTAACAACAGAATACTATAAGTTTACGGGTAATTAGTACTACTCGGCTTTGATGTTACCATCTTTACACCTGTAGCCTATCAACGTGGTAGTCTTCCACGGCCCTTAAAAGATTTCTCATCTTGAGGTGAGTTTCGTGCTTAGATGCTTTCAGCGCTTATCTCATCCATACTTAGCTACCCTGCAATGCAGCTGGCGCCACAACAGGTACACCAGAGGTATGTCCTCCCCGGTCCTCTCGTACTAGAGGAAGGTCCTCTCAAAAATCTAACGCCCACAACAGATAGGGACCGAACTGTCTCACGACGTTCTGAACCCAGCTCGCGTGCCACTTTAATGGGCGAACAGCCCAACCCTTGGGACCTTCTCCAGCCCCAGGATGTGACGAGCCGACATCGAGGTGCCAAACCACTCCGTCGATATGAGCTCTTGGGAGTGATAAGCCTGTTATCCCCGGAGTACCTTTTATCCTTTGAGCGATGGCCCTTCCATGCGGAACCACCGGATCACTATGCTCTAGTTTCCTACCTGGTCGACTTGTCGGTCTCTCAGTCAAGCACCCTTATGCCATTACACTCTACGCACGGTTACCAAGCGTGCTGAGGGTACCTTTAGGAGCCTCCGTTACTCTTTTGGAGGCGACCACCCCAGTCAAACTACCCACCACACACTGTCTCCCGATTAAGGGGTTAGACATCAGACAATTTAAGGGTGGTATTTCAACAACGACTAATCTACGCCTAGCGACGCAGCCTCAAAGTCTCCCACCTATCCTACACATAAAGTGTCCAATGTCAATGTGAAGCTATAGTAAAGGTTCACGGGGTCTTTCCGTCCCGTTGCGGGTAATCGGCATCTTCACCGATACTACAATTTCACCGAGCCCATGGCTGAGACAGTGCCCAGATCGTTACACCATTCGTGCAGGTCGGAACTTACCCGACAAGGAATTTCGCTACCTTAGGACCGTTATAGTTACGGCCGCCGTTTACTGGGGCTTCAATTCAATGCTTCGCCGAAACTAACATCTCCTCTTAACCTTCCAGCACCGGGCAGGTGTCAGGCCTTATACTTCAACTTACGTTTTCGCAAAGCCATGTGTTTTTGATAAACAGTCGCCTGGGCCTATTCACTGCGGCCCCGATTGCTCGGGGCGTCTCTTTTTCCGAAGTTACGAGACAATTTTGCCTAGTTCCTTAGCCATGATTCACTCGAGCACCTTAGGATTCTCTCCCCAACTACCTGTGTCGGTTTGCGGTACGAGTAATTATAACCTGAAGCTTAGAGGATTTTCTTGGGAGCCCTTAGGGTCATTATCCACGCATCCGTAGACTTGTGGTACTATCACCTTGGCCATTCAGTACGGATTTACCTATACCGAATATAGCTACCAGCTTTAACGTACTATTCCGTCAGTACGCAGACCTTTCATCACTCCGTCTCCCCATCGCAGTTATAATTAGTACTGGAATATTAACCAGTTTGCCATCCACTACCCCCTTCGGGTTCGCGTTAGGTCCCGACTAACCCTGAGCCGATTAGCGTCGCTCAGGAAACCTTAGTCTTTCGGTGTGCAGGTTTCTCGCCTGCATTATCGTTACTCATTCCTACATTTGCTTTTCTATGCGCTCCAGCATACCTCAAAGTACACCTTCTACGCCCATAGAATGCTCCCCTACCAGTCCATATTACTATGAAATCCACAGCTTCGGTAATATGCTTATGCCCGATTATCATCCACGCTCGATCGCTCGACTAGTGAGCTGTTACGCACTCTTTAAATGAATGGCTGCTTCCAAGCCAACATCCTAGCTGTCTATGCAATCAAACCACGTTATACCAACTTAGCATATATTTTGGGACCTTAGCCGATGGTCTGGGTTCTTTCCCTTTCGGACATGGACCTTAGCACCCATGCCCTCACTGCCGAGTATATTTTATAGCATTCGGAGTTTGTCTGGGTTTGGTAGGCGATGAAGCCCCCTTACCCAATCAGTAGCTCTACCTCTATAAAACTTAACCTCGACGCTGCACCTAAATGCATTTCGGGGAGTACGAGCTATTTCCCAGTTTGATTGGCCTTTCACCCCTACCCACAGCTCATCCAAAAACTTTTCAACGTTTACTGGTTCGGTCCTCCATTTTGTGTTACCAAAACTTCAACCTGGCCATGGGTAGATCACAAGGTTTCGCGTCTACCACCACTGACTATACGCCCTATTCAGACTCGCTTTCGCTTCGGCTCCGGACCTGAAGCCCTTAACCTTGCCAGTGACGGTAACTCGTAGGATCATTATGCAAAAGGCACGCCGTCACCCGTAGGCTCCGACCGCTTGTAGGCACACAGTTTCAGGTTCTATTTCACTCCTTTATTCAAGGTTCTTTTCACCTTTCCTTCACAGTACTAGTTCACTATCGGTATTTGAGGAGTATTTAGCCTTACCAGATGGTTCTGGCAGATTCAGACAGGATTTCACATGTCCCGCCCTACTCAGGATACTACTAGGTATAAACGCCATTTTAAATACGGGACTATCACCCCCTATGGTCAAGCTTTCCAACTTGGTTCTTCTATAACGTTTAAGTCCACATTGTAGTCCTACAACCCCGGCCTTGCCGAAACAAAACCGGTTTGGGCTATTTCGGGTTCGCTCGCCGCTACTACCAAAATCACTTTTGTTTTCTCTTCCTCGGGGTACTTAGATGTTTCAGTTCGCCCGGTTAGCTCTCTTTCGAGTGTTATGTCTTCAACATAACGGGTTGCCCCATTCAGAAATCTACGGATCACTAGATATGTGCTCCTCCCCGTAGCTTATCGCAGCTTATCACGTCTTTCTTCGCCTCTCAAATCCAAGGCATCCCCTGTGTGCCCTTAGTAACTTATTAGTTTTCTTACTCTTTATTACTACTTCAATCAATTTCCAATATTTCAAAGAACATTATTGCTAAGAATAGATATTCAATCTATCCCCCTTTCTTTTTTTTTGTGGAGAATATCGGTCCCGATTGCTATCGGGACGAACCGATGACGTTTCATCTGTTCTCCTTTCAATTTTTTTGTGGAGAATATCGGAGTCGAACCGATGACCTCCTGCGTGCAAGGCAGGCGCTCTAGCCAGCTGAGCTAATCCCCCAAACATGTAGTCCCGAGCAGATTTGAACTGCTGACCCCTACATTATCAGTGTAGTGCTCTAACCAACTGAGCTACGGGACTATTTGTCTTTCATCCCTCCTCTCTCTCTGCTTAGTCTCCCTCTCAATTGGGAGAGATTAATAATGTTTTAAATTAAGAAAATAGAAACAGCCTTAAACAAAATCGGAGCACTCTAGAAAAGAGATATTCCAGCCGCACCTTCCGGTACGGCTACCTTGTTACGACTTAGCCCCAGTTACCGGTTTTACCCTAGGCAGCTCCTTGCGGTTACCGACTTCAGGTACCCCCAGCTTCCATGGCTTGACGGGCGGTGTGTACAAGGCCCGGGAACGTATTCACCGCGCCATGGCTGATGCGCGATTACTAGCGATTCCAGCTTCATGGAGTCGAGTTGCAGACTCCAATCCGAACTGAGATCGGCTTTCGAGATTCGCATCCCCTCGCGGGGTAGCTGCCCTCTGTACCGACCATTGTAGCACGTGTGTGGCCCAGGACGTAAGGGCCGTGATGACTTGACGTCGTCCCCTCCTTCCTCTCAGCTTGCGCTGGCAGTTTCTCTAGAGTCCTCAGCTTTACCTGCTAGCAACTAAAGATAGGGGTTGCGCTCGTTGCGGGACTTAACCCAACACCTCACGGCACGAGCTGACGACAGCCATGCAGCACCTTGTAATCTGTCCGAAGAAAATTCTGTTTCCAAAACTGTCAGACTACATTTAAGCCCTGGTAAGGTTCCTCGCGTATCATCGAATTAAACCACATGCTCCACCGCTTGTGCGGGCCCCCGTCAATTCCTTTGAGTTTCAACCTTGCGATCGTACTCCCCAGGTGGATTACTTATCACTTTCGCTTAGACACCAACTGTATATCGCTGATATCGAGTAATCATCGTTTACGGCGTGGACTACCAGGGTATCTAATCCTGTTTGATCCCCACGCTTTCGTCCATGAGCGTCAATTTAAGCCTAGTGAGCTGCCTTCGCTATCGGTGTTCTGTGTCATATCTATGCATTTCACCGCTACATGACACATTCCGCCCACTTCGACTAAATTCAAGACCTGTAGTTTCAAAGGCAGTTCGACAGTTAAGCTGCCGGCTTTCACCCCTGACTTACAAGTCCGCCTGCGGACCCTTTAAACCCAATGATTCCGGATAACGCTTGGACCCTCCGTATTACCGCGGCTGCTGGCACGGAGTTAGCCGGTCCTTATTCATTTAGTACCGTCAGCCCTCTACACGTAGAGGGGTTTCTTCCCAAATAAAAGCAGTTTACAACCCATAGGGCATTCTTCCTGCACGCGGCATGGCTGGTTCAGAGTTGCCTCCATTGACCAATATTCCTCACTGCTGCCTCCCGTAGGAGTCTGGTCCGTGTCTCAGTACCAGTGTGGGGGATCACCCTCTCAGGCCCCCTACCTATCGCTGTCTTGGTAAGCCGTTACCTTACCAACTAACTAATAGGACGCATGCCCATCTTCTACCGCCGTAGCTTTCTTCTCTAAAACTTGTGTTTAAAAGACCGTATGGGATATTAATCCGAATTTCTCCGAGCTATCTCCCTGTAGAAGGCAGGTTGCATACGCGTTACTCACCCATTCGCCGGTCGCCACCAAAATAGCAAGCTATCTTTGTGCTGCCCCTCGACTTGCATGTGTTAGGCCTGCCGCTAGCGTTCATCCTGAGCCAGGATCAAACTCTCCATTGTATAAAGACGTTGAATTGTTTATGTGACTCTTCTTTTATTTACGCTGTTTCCTTATTTTCTCAATCTTTCAAAGAACTTCTTATGCTATATAAATCGATACCATCGCTTTATATCCTATCCCTTCCAAATTACCCCCTCTTTTTATTCGCCGTTGCGTTTTCGGGAGGGCAAAGATAATCATTATTTTTACTTTCCAAATGTTTTTTCATTTATTTTTAAAATATTTTCTGAACTATTCTAAAGTAAATACCGCTCGTTTGCGGCGGGCAAAGGTAATATATTTATTTTCGTATTACATTACTTTTTTGAAATTATTTTTGAAAATTCTTCAAAACAGATGTTTTCTTGTATCAATCTTATTAATTCATAGACGAATTTTACAGGATTAGTTAATGGAATAAATGACTCTTCTATAATATAACGACAATACATATAATATACATCTGCTAAAAATTTAACAAATATTTTTAGTATCTTTAAAAGATATCTCATATTTTAGCGAATTAAACAAATATCTTATGAAAAAAATATACTATACAATCTTAAGCGTTCTACTAATAAATGGAGCTGCTGCTCAAATGAATAATTCAAGTTTTGAAAATTGGACGGGAAATAATCCAAACGGATGGAGTACAAACAATAACTCAGTAAATGTGGCTACGGTAAAAGATGACGGAGGAAACGCTGTTGTTCCTGTTGCTAAAGTTTCTTCTGGAGCTATACATGGTTCAAGTTATGCTAAATTAACTACACATAATATTACAAATTCAACTATTCCTGCTGTTGTAAATGGTGATCATGGCGCAACATTAGAACAAAATTTCCCTACTACCACCCAATATGATAGCGTTGTATATTATGTGAAGTATAACATCAAAACAGGTGATCAGGCTGTTGTTAGTTTAACTTCTATGCCTTCTTCAGGATATACTCCTTCTGCAAGTGCTTATAAATATTATAGTGGAACACAGGGTTCATGGAAAAAGGAAGTTGTTCCTTTAACCTATACAGGAGCTTCTGCTTCGTTTACTTTCTTATCAGCAAGTAGTGAAAAAGAAATTAATCCTATAACCGGGAGTGATATTAAACTTGGTTCATCTATATCTATAGACAATATTCAGTTCTATAAAAATGGGGCGACGGCTTCTTTAGATCAAATCATTGCAAAAAATCTTAAAGTTTATCCAAATCCAGCAAAGAATACGATACATTTTGATGTTAGCTTTTTAGAGAATGGTTCAATCAGTATTTGTTCTATACTTGGACAAGAAATTATTTCATCTCCTATTTCCAATGGCTTAAATACAGTTTACCTTGATAAATTAACAAATGGAGTATATATTTATATCTTGAAGAATAACAATGGAGAAACTATAAAAACAGATAAATTCATTGTTAATAAATGAATGACTCACAATTTCATTTATCCATACTTTAATTATATAATACCATATTGATATATCTTATTTAATATGATAAGAAAATTTATTTATCTTGAATGGAAGCAGTTTTTCCGTTCTGCTAATTTTAGTCAGAGTCTAGCTGTTAAGATATTCACCATTATCGGGGTGCTCTATTTCTCCGCTTTATTTACACTAATGGGAATATCTACCTTTTTTATCATTCAAGAGGAATTACCCAATGAAGATCCTTTTATCTTAGTAAATAACTATTTGATCTATTGGTTTCTCATTGATCTAACATATCGTTTCTTCTTTCAAAAGATGCCTACGGTTCGTATAATACCATTAATGACGCTACCTATTTCAAAAAAGAAGATAATACATTACTTACTTGGGAAAACAATTTTCTCTGTATTCAATATTCTACCTGTAATGTTTTTTCTACCTTTTATTGTTGTTCTAATCATTATGGATTATCCAGCCATTCACGTTATTCCTTGGTTTTTTGCCATCATGATTATGGAGGCATGTATTAATTTTATTAATTTCTTAATTGATAAATCCACTGTTTGGTTTGCTTCTTTTATAGTGGTATTAGCATTACTGATAGGTTTTCAGAAGTTTGAAATTATAGATTTTACAGAATATTTTGGAACTATTTTTTATACAATCTACCTATATCCCTATCTCTTGATATTGATGCTGGGGTTATTATATTTTATTTACCATTTGAATTATACATTCATTCGAAGAGATTTTTATATCGATACGCGTCTATCTCATAAGAAAAAAGCTATTAGCACACACACTCTAAGTTGGTTAGACAGATTTGGAACCATGTCTATCTTCTTAAAGAATGATATTCGTTTAATCTGGAGAAATAAAAGGCCTCAACAGGTATTACTTATTGCCGTGTTTATGCTTTTTTATGGGCTTATTTTCTTTACGAACGAAACTTATGATGACTCCACTTTAATGAAAGTATTTGTTGCACTCATAACAACAGGTGGCTTCTTGTTTTCATTTGGGCAATATGTTCCTTCTTGGGATAGTGAATATTATAAATTATTAATGAGTCAGAATATTCTTTATCGAAAATACATTGAATCTAAATGGTGGTTAATGATTGTTTCTGTGATTTTATCGCTTATCTTGACTACTCCATATATTTATTTCGGATGGGATATATATTACCTATTTATAGCTTGCGCATTCTTCAATATGGGAGTTAACTCCTACATAACCATTTTAGGAGGAGTATATAATAGAATTCCAGTAAAACTCAACGTGAAAGCCAAAGCATTTGAGAACATGAAAGGATTTAGTTTTATCCAATTGTTTATAGGTTTACCTAAACTCATTGCTCCATTAATTATCTTTTATCCGTTTTACATTTTTGTAAGTTTTAATGCAGGTATATTTGCATTAATAGTAGTAGGAATTATTGGACTCTTGCTAAAAAATATATTGCTAGATCAAATAGTAAAGATTTATCAGGAAGAAAAATACGATACTATCCAAGCTTATAGTGAAAATTCATAAAAAATCATGTATGATACAAGTTCAAAATCTTACAAAAGTTTATAACGAAACTACTGTTTTAAATATCGAAGAACTATCCATTTCAAAAGGTCAAAGTTTTGGATTAGTTGGAAATAATGGTGCTGGAAAAACTACTTTATTTAGTTTATTGCTAGACTTAATTGAGGCAACAACTGGACAGATCCAAATAGATAATCATATTGTTAGCGAGAATGAATCATGGAAGCCAGTAACATCTTCTTTTATTGACGAGAGTTTTTTAATTGGATATTTAACCCCTGAAGAATACTTCTATTTCATTGGTGACTTGCGGGGACAACAAAAGGCAGAAGTTGATGCATTTGTGGCTCAATTCGAAGACTTCTTTCATGGAGAGATTTTAAATCAAAAAAAATACTTGCGTGATTTATCCAAAGGGAACCAGAAAAAGGCTGGAATCATAGGTGCATTAATAGGAAACCCAGAACTTATTATTTTAGATGAGCCTTTTGCAAATTTGGATCCTACAACACAAATAAGACTTAAAAAATTACTAAAACAATTAGCCGAAGAACAAAAAGTGACTATTCTGATTTCAAGCCACGATTTAAACCATGTAACAGAAGTATGTGGTCGAATCGTAGTGCTAGAGAAAGGCGTACTCGTTAAGGATATTCAAACCAACGAAAGCACCTTAAAAGAATTAGAAGCATATTTTGCTGGATAAAAAAATAGTCCTTCTAATTAATCAAACAAATTTCTATCTTTGTTCTCTTGTATTTTCATTCGTGAATTGCTAATACCATGACAGAAATTAAAGCATTTAAGGCTATACGTCCAACTCGTGACAAAGCACATTTGGTAGCTTCCAGAGCAGTTGCTACCTACAAACAATCTGTTTTAGATGCAAAATTAGAATCTAACCCATATACGTTCATTCATATTATCCATCCAGAATATTTTGAAGACGACAATAATCGTACTGCTCCTAACACAAGAGAGCGATTTCTAAAGGTTCGAGCTAAATACGACGAATTTAAAGAAAAAGGATATTTATTTCAAGATAAACAAGATGCATTATATATCTATCGTCAATCCTCTTCCCTACACTCCTATTTAGGTATAATTGGTGGCGCTAGCGTTCAGGAGTATAAAGAAAATAAGATAAAAAAACACGAAGCAACTTTAACTTCTCGTGAAAATATGTTTACTAATTATTTAAATATAGTTGGATTTAATGCAGAACCTGTATTGCTTTGTCATCAAAAGAGTGAAGAATTAGATGCCATCTTATCAAAAATAATACAGACACGACCAGAATATGAATTTGCTACAACAGACGAAATGACTCATGAATTATGGGTTGCAACTCCAGAGGAAGTAAAAACTATTCAAACAGCTTTTGGCCATATTCCTGCTTGTTATATTGCAGATGGGCATCATCGATCCGCATCTTCAGTGCGTTTACATGATTTAAAACAACAAGAAGGGAATTATGATACGCAAAAAAATTACAACTTTTTCCTGAGCTTTTTTATTGATTATGAACGCTTAAACATATTGCCTTTTCACCGCGTTTGTAAATCTTTGAATGGCTTATCACACAACGAATTAATTGCACAGATTTCTACTCATTTTGAAGTATTCCCCTTGAAAAAAGAAGCTTACCCTCAACAACTACATGATTTCCACATGTATGTAGATTCAAAATGGTATCTATTACGTTTAAAAGATGATGTCAACATTTCTCAAAATGCTGTAAGTTCGATAGATGCTGAAATTTTGACAAAATACATTCTCTCACCTGTATTAGGCATTCATGATTTAACCACAGATGAAAACATTTCCTTTATTGGAGGAGAAAACAAATTACCTGCCGTAAAACATTCTATAGATGCAGGTGTTAATAAAATAGGATTTGTGTTATATCCTGTAACAACCAAGCAATTAATTGCTGTTTCCGATGAAGGAGCAACCATGCCTCCCAAATCGACTTGGATAGAACCCAAAATGCGTAGTGGATTAACAATTTACAATATTGAAGAATGATTCAGGAGAATTTAGCAAAAATCAAAGCTACCTTACCTAAAGGTGTCGAACTTGTTGCTGTTTCTAAAACAAAACCTAATGAAATGATTTTAGAAGCATATCATGCAGGGCAACGTATCTTTGGAGAAAATAGGGTGCAGGAATTAGTTCCAAAATACGAAGAACTCCCAAAAGATATTCAGTGGCACATGATTGGGCACTTACAAACTAACAAAGTCAAATTCATTGTTCCTTTTGTATCGCTTATTCACGGAGTTCACAAATGGGAATTACTTAAAGAAATTAATAAAGAAGCGGCAAAAATCAATCGTGTAGTTGAAGTTTTAATTCAATTTCATATTGCTGAGGAAGAAACTAAATTTGGTTTTGACTTTGAAGAAGCAAAGGAAATGCTAGAAAGCGAGGAATTTCACGATTTACAACATATCCAAATTCGAGGTGTAATGGGAATGGCTACATTTACAGAGGATATTGATAAGGTAAGAGATGAATTCCGAACTTTACATAATTATTTTCAAGTTTTTAAAAGTCATTTCTTCAAGTTTAATGACCAATTCAATATTATTTCCATGGGAATGAGCGGTGATTATCAAATTGCTATTGAAGAGGGGAGCAATATGGTTAGAGTAGGAAGCGCTATTTTTGGCACAAGAGGATAGTGTTATTATTTACACTTGTATTCCTCGTTTGATGGATAGGTCTTTAGATGGAATTCACCATTATCTAATACTCCGTATGTATAGTATCTCAACCAATCTCCCAAATTATAATAGCGACTACTATCAGACAAAGCAATATTAATTGGTAAATGGCGATGACCAAATACAAAGTAATCAAAATGCTCTTTTTGCAAGATTTCTTTAGAATAAATAGCTAGCCATTCATTCTCATCTCCCAAATATTTTTCATCTATCGTACCTGTAGCCGCTCTGCTTGATCGCGAAAAATAATTGGCTATTCCAATACCAAAGTTAGGATGTAAGCGCGCAAAACACCACTGAAAAAATCGATTTGCAAAAATTTTCTTAATCATTTTATAACCCTTGTCGCCTGGTCCTAATCCATCTCCGTGACCAATATAAAGTTTCTTTCCTTGGGCTTCAAAAGTTATAGGTTCACGATGCATAGTAATCCCTAATTCTTTCTCATGATATCCAAACATCCACATATCGTGATTACCCGTAAAGAAATGAATTTGAATCCCTTTATCTGTAAGTTCAGCTATTTTCCCTTGTAAGCGTACGAATCCTTTGGGAATAGCATGTTTGTATTCGAACCAAAAATCAAAAATATCGCCTATCAAGAAGATAGTCTCAGCATCTTTACTTACCTCATTGAGCCATTGTACTAATAGATCTTCCCTTTTTCGACTTTCTTCGTACGAAGGAACTCCTAAGTGGAAATCAGATGCAAAATATATTTTCTTCGAGTTAGATTCCAATTTTATTTTTCCTATTTAAAAATTTCTTTCAATGTATTTTCTAAATCCTCTCCCCTCAAATCTGTCGCTATGATAATTCCATTTTTATCAATTAAGAAAGAAGCTGGGATGCCTTCTACTTGATAATCTTTTGCTGCTTGAGACTGCCAATATTGTAAATCAGACACGTGAGTTTTCCAAGTTAAACCATCTTTCTTAATCGCTTTTACCCAATCTTCTTTATTTTTATCCAAAGATACAGAAAAAACAATAAAACCTTTCTTTTTATATTTCTCGTAAGCCGCTACAACATTCGGATTCTCGTGGCGACAAGGTCCACACCAAGAAGCCCAGAAATCCAATAAAACAACTTGCCCTCTATAATCTGATAATTTTAAAATTTTCCCGTCAGGATTTGGAAGTTCAATTTCTATAGCTTCATCTCCTATTTTAGGTACTGAATTTAGTTTATTGAAAGCATTCTCAATAAATTGATTATATGATTCAACAATACGTTGGATAGTTGGACTCTCATTAAAACAAGAATCTAATTCCAAGATAACACGTTGTAAAACATCCCATTCTTCATCTGAATCTATAGATGCAAAAGTTCCTATTAAAGCAGGTGTAAACTTATTATCTTCAAGAAATTGATCTCTTTTAGTGATAAATTCTCCGTATATCTCATTAAAATAAGCCACAATTTCATCTTGGTTTTCTGGGTGAAGCTGCAATTCTTTACCCAATGAATCCACCTGACTATCTAAGGCATTACTCAATCTTTGAAAGTCTAATATTTTCATGGAATTATCTGAACCATGTATTACAGCCGTATTTATCAAATCATTAGCATCACCAAAAATCTCAATCGTTTGAGAGCCTTCAACTACAACATCTAAAGAGATAGAATCATTTAAAAAGAAAACATAATAATCTTTATAAACTAGGGAAATATCTTGGGCAAACTCTCCTTGGGAATTTATTTTTATATTCTCAATTATTGGTTTCAGTTCTCCATCAGTTCGTTGCCACAATTCTATATTTCCATCTTTGGCATTAGTTAATTTTCCTTTTAAGGTAAGTTCAATTTGGGCATTCACAGTAAATGTACATAGTAAAAGGAGGAAGGTTATTGACTTTTTCATAACATATATTTTAGGATTTATAACAGCATTACGTTATCTTCTTATAACTCTTTTTATTAGACAAAAAATAAGCCAATAATTTCTAGATGGCTAAAAATACTATTTTCTATAGAAAAAAGAAGGAAAAGAAAAATATTAATCTAATAACTCGTGTAATTTCTGAGCCAATGCTTCTCCTCTCAGATTGGAAGCGATAATTTTCCCATCTTTATCAATAAGGACTGTAGTAGGAATAGAATTTACATTATACGCTTTAGCTGCAATAGATTGCCAGTATGCTAAATCAGAAACATGTCCTTTCCATACCAAACCATCTTGTTGAATCGCTCCTATCCAGGCGTCTTTTGATTTATCTAAAGAAACTGAGAATATTTCAAATCCTTTATCCTTGTATTGTTGATAAAGTTTAACAACATTTGGGTTTTCTCTACGACAAGGTCCACACCAAGAAGCCCAAAAGTCAATTAAAACTATTTTTCCTTTATAATCTGACAAACGTAAAGTATCTCCCTGCGGATTCGGTAGTGAAATTTCCTTAGCTTGATTACCTGGCATTAGAGGAGTTCTAGCCATCATTATTTGTTTATTATTCTCAAATTCTTTTACCAAACGCTGAACAGTAGGACTTTCACTAAAACATCCTTTTAGTTCATTAATGATTTGCTCATACGTACTCCATTCTCCATCCAAATTCAAATTAGAGATAGCACCAATTAAGGCAGGAGAGTAATTATTACTACGGATAAATTGTTGTCGTTGCCCTACATAATTTTGATATACCGGTGAAAAATCTTGTTGTATCTGTTTTTGCTGACTTAAATTTTGTTGTAAATATTGGTTGGCAGAATCTAATTTTCGATTATACACTGCTTGGATTCTCAAAAAATCTAATAATGCGACTGTTTCTGGAGAACCTATTACATTAGTAAATTGAAAGAAATTCTTACCATCTCCATAAATTTTAAGTGTATCGTTAGTTCGGATAATGATAGTGATACTTTGATTATCTTTCAAGGTTAATGTATAATAATCTTTATCCCTTAACTCTACCTTTTGTGAAAAAAAACCTTTTTTATCTAATGGAATTTGAGCTAGTGTTTTAACTGCTGTTCCGTCGTTCTGTTGTAAACTTAATACTTCATTTTGTGTATTGAAAATTTGTCCTTTTAGCACAACAGAAAACTTTTCTTGCGCAAACATCGTTGACCATAGCGTCACACAGATTATTAAAACAAAACTCTTTCTCATATTCATTTATTTTCCAAAAATCTCCTTTAATTTATTCTCCAAAGCTAAACCACGCAAATCTTCTGCAATAATCTTACCATTTGGGTCAATCAAGACTGTATGTGGGATAGAATTGAAATGATATTGCTGAGTTAAGGGTGTTTGCCAATACATCAAATCGCTTACATGATACTTCCATCTTAATCCATCAGCAGCTATTGCTTCTATCCATTTTTGTTTGTCTTTATCTAAAGAAACACTAAAAATTTCAAATTTTTCTTTCTCATATTTATCATATAATTTAACCACATTCGGATTTTCCATACGGCAAGGAGCACACCAAGATGCCCAAAAATCAATCAACACATATTTTCCACGTAATGAAGAAAGCTTCATTTTTGTTCCTTGTGGATTGGGTAATTCAATTTCTGGAGCGATTCCTTTTTGTTTAAAATCAGTATATTCTTTCACTTCTTTGGCTAACTGAACCACTTGCATTTCTAGTTCTTTCGTGGCAATATTATCTGGATATTTCTCTTTGTATGCGGTCAACATCTTATTTAATACATCTACATTCTTAGGATCATAATGATCTAACCCCATCAAAGGCATAATATTCGTCATCATCAAAATATTGGCAGGATTTCCTGGGTCTTTATTGATATTATCTACAATAAATTTATCCATAGGTGCTTTATTTTTCAGTATCATATCCAACAAAACATCTTGCTGATAAGCTTGTGGGTTAGTAATCGTTTTTTGCCATTCTATGAATTTATTCAACTCATGCATGTAACCATTCATCGTTGCGGACCACTCTGTTCCATTATAAACAGGAGTATAATTGAAATTGCTTGCATCTAATTCTAATTGAAGATGATCTCCAGGCACCAAAGTCATAGGAATTATTTTTGGGTCACTCGATTGCTTATCATCCAAATGTAGCTGATACAAACCCATATCTAAAATAGCTCCTTCTAATGCGAACTTACCTTCTTTATCAGAAATTGCTTTAGCAATAATCATAGGGCCTTTATCTGTATTGGCTTCCAAAACTAATGTAGCTCCCTCACCTCCTTTAATCACACCTTCAAGAATCACATTGGGATCTAAGTCTTGATTCATATACATTTCTGTATTAGTAGTATCGTTTACTTCAACATCCTTATCTATCACTGGTTCTTCCTCTGATGAACTACATGAAAACAACACTAAACTAAGCATCAACAACAGATATAAACTCTTCTTCATTATATTATTTTTCTAAATATTCTCTTAACAAACCACTAGCAGATTTAGGATCTGCTTTCCCTTTTGATGCTTTCATCAAGGCTCCCATAAAGAAACCTGTCAATTGTTTTTCACCGTCTTTATAACGTTGTACTTCCGCTGGATGTTGCTTCAACACTTCCTCTATCACAGAAAGAATTGCATTTTCATCGCTCACTTGCACCAAATTCATATCTTCTGCCAATTTTTTAGGGGAAACTGTCGGTTGCTCCAGTAAAGCAGGAAATATTTTTTGAGCTGCCACCGTATTTGAAACCACATTTTCATGAATGATATCTACCAACTCTGCCAAGATCTTTGGGGAGATTGGAAATTCTTCAATAGTTTTTCCGTGATGGTTTAAATACGAACGAACTTCACCATTCATCCAGTTAGAAGCTGCTTTGTACTGATTCGTATACTGAATCATTTCTTCAAAATAATTAGCAAAAGCCTTCGAAGAGATCAGGTTATTCGCATCGTAATCCGATAATTGGAATGTTTGTGTGTATTTCTCGTATAAAGCCTTAGGCAAAACTGGCATCATCTGTCGGACCTTCTCCACATACTCTTTTGTTACCACTAAAGGCTGTAAATCTGGTTCTGGGAAATAACGATAATCATTTGCATTTTCTTTTGCTCTCATAGAAATTGTACGCATATTAGCTGCATCAAAAGTTCGAGTCTCTTGTGTTACCTGTTGACCATTTTCAATCAACTCAATATGTCTATCAATCTCATAGTTAATAGCTTTTTGCACGTGACGCATAGAGTTCATATTCTTCACCTCTACCCTTCTCCCATACTCTGTAGCTCCTTTTTTACGTACTGAAACATTGGCATCACACCGTAGGTTTCCTTCTTCCATGTTCCCATCACAGATATCGAGATACCTAACTAAACGTCGGATTTCATTCAAATAAGCATACGCTTCATCACCACTTCTAAAATCGGGATCAGTTACGATTTCCAACAAAGGTGTTCCAGCTCTATTCAGGTCAACAAGAGTATCATAAACATCTACATCGTGAATACTTTTCCCCGTATCTTCCTCCATGTGAATTCGTTGAATTCGAATGGTTTTAACTACTCCATTCTCCATATTCAATTCTATCTTTCCTTGTGAACAGATTGGAGTTTCATCCTGAGTTATCTGATACCCTTTTGGAAGGTCAGGATAGAAATAATTCTTTCTATCAAAATGTTGTTTTTCTGCTATTTTGCAATCCAAAGCCAAACCTAACTTAATCGCATATTCGATGGTTTTTTTATTCATCATTGGCAGCGTGCCAGGTAGTCCAAGCGTAATTGCACTCACATTTGTATTTGGACGTGCACCATATTCATTCGGATCACTTGAATATGCTTTAGTTTTTGTCAACATTTGCGCATGGACTTCAAGTCCAATGACAGCTTCATACGTTGCTTTAATTTCTTCTGATACCATTCAATTATTCAATTATACACGTGCAATCAATTCTCTAATAATTTGAGTCATTTTTGGCTCTTGTTGGTTGGCTACATCAATAACATCCTGAGCAGAAACTTCTACAATTCTTCCTTCTACACCTATATCTGTAATGATAGAAACTGCAAAGCATGGAATATCCATGTGTCGTGCAACAATAACTTCAGGTACGGTTGACATACCCACCGCGTCTGCTCCTAAAATACGAACCATTTTATATTCAGCAGGTGTTTCTAAGGTTGGACCTGTCAAACCAAGATAAACTCCTTTAGCGATTTTAATATTTAACTCTTTTGCTATTTCTTCAGCCAATGCAATCATACCGTGATCATACGTTTCACTCATATCAGGGAAACGGGGTCCTAATTCATCATAGTTTTTCCCAATCAAAGGATTTGTTCCAAAGAAATTAATATGATCTGAAAGTACCATTATTTCACCAATTTCATAATCAGGATTCACTCCTCCCGAAGCATTACTCACAACCAAACGCTTAATTCCTAGGGCTTTCATAACACGAACAGGAAAAGTTACTTGTTGCATTGTATATCCTTCATAGAAATGAAATCTACCTTGCATTGCCATCACGTGCTTTCCGCCTAACATTCCAAAAATTAATTTCCCAGAGTGTCCTTTAACCGTAGAAACTGGAAAATTAGGAATTGATTCATAAGGGATTTCATTGATGATATCAATTTCATTAACCAAACCACCTAAGCCAGTACCCAAAATAATTCCAACCTCTGGTTGAAGTGATATTTTAGATTTCAAATAATCTGCTGATTCCTTAATTTGAGCTAACATATTTTCCTATTTTTTCTTTAAATTCTTCTTTCTTATCTATTTCAACTTCCATAGTTTGATAATACCATGGATACTTTTCTACATAACTTTTAAGACTTGAATTCAGTAATCTTACTGCATCTTTCTCTGTCGTTACTATCACTTTATCTTGACCTGCAAAGGTATCAAATAAATTATGAATTTTATCTATATCTTCTTTCGTATAATGATGGTGGTCACCGAATTTAACAATTTTTACATCCGAAAAGGCTTTTAGATAATTTTGTAAAGGTTCCGGATTCCCAATTCCAGTGACCAACAGAACAGATTTTGGTATTTCAATTACCTCATCGCTTTGGATATTTCTTAAAGCTCCATATCGAATCGTAGAGAAATAAACAGGAGTTTCTTTTTGTAATTGAAGTTTTTTGGTGAAATCAGATTTTTGTGTTTCAGATAAATCAGTTGGACATTTGGTCACAATGACTATATCCGCACGTTTTTTCCCTGCTTTAAATTCTCTTAGTTTACCTGAAGGCATTACCCAATCATTAAAAAATGGGGCTTTATATTCTGTCAATAAAATATTGCAATCACGGTGAAGATAGCGGTTTTGATAGGCATCATCTAGGACTATTAGCTCCAGAGAGGGGTTACTTTCTAACAGTTTTTTAGCACCCTCGACTCTATCTTCAGAAACAGCCACATCCACATTTTGGTGAAATTTGCGTGCATAGGAAAGCGCTTCATCTCCCACTAAATTAACAGCTATATTTGGAGTGACTTTCACAAATCCTTTCGATTTCCGTCCGTAGCCACGAAGTAGAATAGCTGTTTTATATTGTTCTTTCAATAATTCTACGATATAAATGACATGGGGAGTTTTTCCGGTGCCACCTACAGATAAATTTCCAACAGAAATAACTGGTACGCTTACTTTTGAAACTGGTAGAATTCCAATAGTAAACAACATATTTCGCATAGAAAGAATCACCCCATACAAGAGTGACAATGGAAATAGTATGATGCGGACTATCTGCATGGTTCAAAAATACAGAAAAATGTGGAAGGGAAGGTAGGGGTAGGAATAATTAATTGAAAATTGAGTATCGATAGGAAAATGGGGTTCCATACTCCCCCATTGGAGGGGGCTGGGGGGAGGACTACACTACTCAAAAAAGTAGGCAAAAAGACAAGACAAAAAAATGCTGCCTCCCCGCTCTGGTAAATACCCGTAGGGACGTACGATCGTACGACCCTACGGATATTTGCCATTCACGCGCGCTGCTTCTCGCTTTTTTGTCTGGCCGACGCACTTGGCGATGGCTTTTCAGGATGGGGATGGGGGAATGTTGATAGTTTTTGTTTGCTTGTGCTTACTGTTGGTCAGTGAGCTTCGCTTTGCTACGGTTGTCTCGGAAGTAGCGGGTCTCAACTTAAGAGGTGAAAACAATTTTTGGAGAATAATTATATTCTCATTATATTTGAGTAAAATAATTTTCATGTCTGAAAGAAAAAACATAATTACTATAGAGCAACCAAAAGATAATGAAAAGTGGGCTGCTTTAGAAGCTTTCTTGAAAGCTCTTAAAATTAATTTCAATATTAGTAATGATGAAAGCTATAGTCCTAAGTTTGTTGAAAAAATCGAAACGAGCAGAAAACAAGCTAAAGAAGGAAAATCAACGAGAGTAAAAAAAGAGGATTTAAAAGAGTTTCTAGGATTATAGCATGTCTTACTACATAGAATTTACTGATCTAGCAAAACAAGATATTATATTTCATCAAAAGTCTGGAAATAAAGCTGTCCTCAATAAATTACTTTCTTTGTTGGAAGATATTTCTGAACATCCTTTTTCTGGAACTGGCAAACCAGAACCACTTAAATATAGTCTATCAGGGACCTGGTCTAGGAGGATCAACAAAGAACATAGGTTAGTTTATGAAGTAAAAGAAAATGTTGTATTTATTCTTTCTGTCAAAGGACATTATCTATAGAGAAAACAGTTAACACATGTAATCCTAAAACTAAATTTAAAGCCAATAAAAGAAAAAGTGTTCCAATGGAGATGATTAATTAAAAGAATACGGTGACAACAAAGGATAAAGAAAAACAACTGAAAGAATTAGAAAATAAGATTCTAAAGGGTCTTAAACTCACCTATAAACGCTTGCTTCAATTTAAAAAGGAAAAAAATAGTGAACTTGTGGTGATGCGAGGCGACAAAATTGTACGAATTAAACCGTAATAGTTTTCGGTCTTTAAGTCTTCTATCTTCACTAAAACAGAAGCCCCCCGAAAAAACTCATTCACTTTTTTTGTTGTAGTTACAAAATTAAACCTCAAAAAGATTATAATCCTTATTTCATAAATAACTAATAGACAACTCTTTACACATCATACTTCGTTGGATCGAAGGTTTTTATTCGCTTTTACTTCCCGTTGGTCAGTGAGCTTCGCTACGGTTGTCTCGGAAGTAGCGTTGTGGTTTTGAAGTGTGCGTTTCATAATCGAAATATACAAAAAATTAATTCTTCCTTACTTTTTTCTTGTCAAAATAGCAAGGCAAAAAAAATGCTGCCTCCTCGCTCTGGCAAATACCCGTAGAGACGTACGACCGTACGTCTCTACGGGCATTTACCGTACGTCTCTACGGGTATTTGCCGTACGTCCCCACGGGCATTTGCCATACTACATTTATCGAACAAAAAACCCTTTATATCTCACGACATGTTGGATTGAAAGTTTTTATTTGCTTGTATTTCGGCTGGTCAGTGAGATTCGTTTTGCTATGAATGAATTTTGCCCATTTATGACATTTAAAAATTCGTGTTAACTAATTTTGAAAGATTAAAATATTAAGTTTGTAAAAAATAACTAAATAGAGACATGAAAGAAACAGCATTAACAGCGGTACATGTACAATTGGGTGCCAAGATGGTTCCTTATGCAGGATATAATATGCCTGTTCAATATGCAGGATTAAGACACGAGCACGAAGTAGTTCGTAATGGAGTAGGCGTTTTTGATGTGTCCCACATGGGAGAATTTTACATTAAAGGCGATAATGCAGAAGCTTTATTACAAAAAGTAGTAAGTAATGATGTAAGTAAACTTGTTATTGGCAAAGCTATGTATTGTTATTTCCCTAATAATACAGGCGGAATTGTAGATGACTTAATCATTTATAAAATTTCAGATACCCATTTTATGATGGTAGTGAATGCTTCTAACATTGAAAAAGACTGGGAATGGATGAATAAGCATAATGACTTAGGAGTAGAACTTATCAATGCTTCTGACAATATTGGTTTATTAGCTATTCAAGGCCCAAAAGCTGCAGAAGCTATGCAATCATTAACTTCCGTTGATTTAACAAACATGCCTTACTACAGTTTTCAAATTGCCGAATTTGCAGGAATTAAAGATGTTTTCATATCTGCTACAGGATATACTGGTAGTGGCGGCTTTGAAGTGTATGTGAAAAACGAAAATCTAAAACAACTATGGGATAAGGTTTTTGAAGCAGGAAAAAACTATGGAATTGAACCTATTGGTCTAGGAGCAAGAGACACACTTCGTTTAGAAATGGGATTCTGCTTATACGGAAATGATATTGATGAAACTACTTCTCCGATGGAAGCTGGATTGGGTTGGGTAACAAAATTCACAAAAGAATTTGTAAATAGCAAAGCACTTCAAGCTGAAAAAGAAGCAGGAGTTAAAAATAAATTAGTCGGATTTAAGCTAATCGACAAAGGTATTCCTCGTCATGAATACACTATTCAAGATGCAAATGGAAACAAGATTGGGTATGTAACTTCTGGTACTATGTCACCATCACTAGATGAAGCCATCGGAATGGGATATGTTCCTGTTGAATATGCACAAGAAGGAAGCAAGATTTACATCGAAGTAAGAAATAAACCTTTATTAGCGGAAGTGGTTAAGACTCCTTTCTACAAGAAGAATTAAACGGAATTATAAAAGCATATAGAAACAAAAAGGCGGTTTAAAAAAACCGCCTTCTTTAATGAGTACATATTTTCTTAATAGTTAATGGTATAAGTATGCCCATCAACTGTTACTGTAAATTGACTATCACATGCTCCCGTTCCATAATCAACTGTACGAGTTGAATATCCTTCTGGAGTATAATCAAATGTTCCTTTCGTGATATAAGGACAAAGTACTTTCACATGAAGAGGTGATGTAATAATCGCTGTATATTTTTGGGAACCTACAATCTCTGCATCTGCTGTTCCTGTAATGTCATATTCATCATCCAAGAAATTAAGTTGTGTATTATATCCGTTTGTGAAAGTTCTCACTCTATCTGAAGTATAGTTAACTACCTCTCCTGAAGTAAAGGTAGCTGTACCATCGACATTTACATTGTAAAACGGTTGTCCATTTGAATTATTCCCCATGTTTTCTACAGTCATAACTCCCTCAACCTTAATATCATTTACATAATAATCTACGGGCACATGTTTGATGATAGAACCTTGTGCATAATAAGAACCTGTCCAAGTTGTGATAATTTTTCCTCGACGTTTATTTCCATCATTACATGTACAATTAGTAGAGCCCCAATCTACAATCAACGTATTTACAGACCCTACTGTATCAATCGTAATCACAACATTACAATTTGATTTATCCATCATGTATGCAGAAGAAGCAGATTCATAACGAACAGTAACTTGATCCATTCCATACACGGGCAAACTTCCATCCTTAGCTTGGTTAGAGATATTGGACATATCGCTATACGTTCTTTCAATAATAGAATTGAAAATAAGAGCTTGGCGATCAGCATCCCATTTATTATCATCTTTTTTACAACTATTTATAGCAAAAACAATTACAATAGCTGATACTGTTAAAAAGGTTATTCTTTTCATAATTTAGAGTTTTACAGATTTACATCTAGTTTATATATTTAGCAACGTTAAAATTATTGAAATTATTTTAAAAGACAATAAAGTCTTTAAAAATCCTATGTTTTTGAAGTATATTTTTTGCCTGAAATATCAGCTAATCTGAATACAAATCTTGATATTCCTGCGCTACCTTACTCCATGCATGATTCACTGCTATTTGGGTAACATCTATATAATAATCAGCATATTTTGTATAAAGTAGTTTTAATTTTTGGGCAATTTCCTCCTTTGTTCCATATACAACCTTCTCACCTACACTATCCTCATAAATTCCATCAATTCCCTCATTCTGTGTATATAAAATAGGTAAACCTTGCAACAAAGCCTCTACATACACTAATCCAAAAGTCTCCTTCATAGAAGGCATAGCAAAAACGGCACATTGTGCAAAGATTGCTTGAAGTTTTTCTTTTTCATAAATAGCTCCGTGAAATTTGCATATTTCGGGGTGTTGGTTCATAAATGCTTTGACTCGTTTATCATCTCTTCCTCCTCCACCTACGACATGTAGAAATGCAGGGATTTGATATGCTTCATTCAATTCTTCAACTGCTTGAAGTAGCGCATAAACATTCTTTCCTTTGGCAAATTTACCGATATATAACAGATTAAATTGAGAATCTATACGCATATCCTTCTTCTTTGAAGCGGCATTTTCAATCCAAAAATCATCTACTCCACTCAATATTACTTGGAGTTTTTGCTGTATCTCTGAATAATGTTTTTTGATTCCTTGCAAGTTCAATACACGCTGTTGATAAGCAGTTGACATCAATACAATCTTTCGAGCATGTAAAAGAATGGATAGCCCAAATGGACGTGCATAAATAAGGTATTTATGAAAAAAATTAATGTCGGTATTTTGTATGGTAATATAGTAGGGAATTTTATACTTCTTAGATAATTGATAGGCTGCTCCTCCATCACTATACCATGTATGAGCGTGAATAACATCTATTTCACCTACATCAACTTTATTCTCAATATCGTGTATAATCTTCTTTATTTTAGCTGGATAAAGAATTCTATCCGTAGTAACATTTAAGATAGGCGCATAAATTATCTTAGAAGAAGAGTTTTTGAATTCAAATTGGTTTTTCCCTATTCTCTTTTTATCGCGGATGGGATGATAAATAATTTGTGTATATCCCAACTCGTCCAAGCCTTTACATAAGTTCATGTAAATAGTTGAACCCGAGTAATCATTCATAATATGGAGAATTGTTTTACTCATACTTGAAATAAATAATTATAGTATTCAGGTTCAATTTTTTTCACAGAAAATTCAACAGCACGTTGCTTCAAAAAATTGGAATCTACTGTTTCTTGTAAAGAAGATAATATGGCTTGGGATAATTGCAAAGAATCTCCAACTGGAACAAGCTTTCCATATTCTCCATCTTTTAAAATTTCTCTGGGTCCACTTGGACAATCTGTAGAAACCACAGGCACTCCCACATCTAACGATTCGACAATGACTGCAGCAAACCCTTCCCATTTTGAGCTCAACACAAATAGCTTAGCAAATTGTATGTAAAACGAGGGAATTTCGACATATCCCATTAAAAATATCGATTCTTCTAAGTTTAACTCTTTGATTTGTTGTTCTAAACTTGCTCTCAAATGCCCTTCTCCTAATATAACTAATACAGCATCTGTTTTTGCTCTTACCATGCCAAAAGCATGTATCAATGTAGAGAAATCTTTCGCTTCAGTAAGTCGCCCGGCAGAAATAATGATTTGCTTTTTCTCTTCTACTAGTTTTTCAAAAACAGGATGTACCTGAACTGGCTTTGTTCCCTGATATGTTGGAATAGGATTATAAATAACTTGGATCTTTTCAAGTTTTACTCCTGTTCGTTTGGAAAAATCTTCTTTAACACCTTGCGACACAGCAATAAACTTTTGAGGAATCCTATACATCAATTTTGAAAGAAATGGATACATCTTACTTGCATTACTTTTACTTTCTATTTCCATCGACAAATGAGTGTGTACTGTAATTACAGGCTTGGTTCTCAAAAAGGTCAAAAGGCAGCATAAAATATTGATGATATCTAAACGTTGTCGTGTAGATAAAGAAAACATAGGTTTTTCCTTCCACAAATATGCTGTATATGCGAATAGTCTTTTGATCGGATTTCCGGTAGAGACAAACACACGGGCTTCTTTTGGAACTTCTTTCAAATATTCTCCCCCTTCTTTTAACAAAAACAAATCAATGCTTATATCATCCCGTTGGATAAGTTCAGGAATTAAATTCATGTACACACGTGATATTCCTCCAAATTCAAGAGAGCCAATAAAAAAACATATTTTATGTTTACCTGTAGTGTTCATACTTTGTTTTAGTAACGCAGCAAATAAAATCCAAATTTACTTATTAAATACATACTGTTTTTAAGCTCTTTTCTCACCAAGAAAAATTTCAACTGATGCCAAATCCAGTAACGGTAAAACTTCTTCTCTTCTATAGTTTTCATTTGTCTAAACTGAATAAACTTCAGAAATGATTTTTCCATATTATAAGTTCCGATATCACTTCTATTTTCAGCATTCAAACGATAAGTTGCAGTAATTGCACAACTTTTTACAATACTTGTTTTTTGAGTGATACGCGCCCATAAATCCAAGTCTTCTCCAATTGCTATTTTCGGGTTAAAGCCTCCAATCTGGAGCAATAAATCTTTATCGGCTACAATCGTAATCGTGCATAAAAGATTTGGGAAAGTTAAATATCGTTTGAAATATTCGTTAACACCTAATGTGAAAACAGTTGAGGGTTCCATTCCTCCATTCATTTGTCGTCCATTAGTTTCTTCAAAAGAAGATGCAAACACTTTCTCACTTGGATAAGTATCAATTAATTGCTTCATCAAGCTCAGATGATTTGGCTTCCACAAATCATCTCCATCTAAAAAGGCTATCCATGAATAGTTAGCAGCTTTAATTCCTGAGTTCCTAGCTGCTGAAACACCTTGATTTTCTTGTTGAATAACTCGAATTCGTGCATCTGTAAATTCTTGCACTTTACGTAAACTAGCATCGATAGAACCATCATCTACCACAATCACTTCAAATTCATTATAATCCTGATTAAATACAGAATGTAGCGTGTCCGTGATACTATTTTCTTTGTTATATAGAGGAATAACTACTGAAAACATTTCTGAATCATTTAATGGCTATAAACTGTTTAAACGCCAATAATTTTCTATAAATCTCAGGAGTAGAAAAACAATCAAGAACGGTAAAACGTCCAGGGCGCATTTCGCGAGCTGTATCTATCAATTTGCAAAACAAATTTTCCGATAAATCAATTGTTAAGTCTGTAAAATCAAGAGGTATTTCTGATTTCTTGGCATAAATAATATGTTTTTCTTCTAATTTATCTTGAAGGTAAAGCGTAAACAAACTGATAGAAGCTACCTGAGTGCCGTGTAGCGTATTTTTGCCATAGTCCAAATGATCGATAGCATGGCTAATTAAGTGCTCACTTCCCGAACACGGTCTGGAAGTTCCTGCCAAAGACATGGCAATACCCGAATTGATTTGCCCTTGTACCACTAATCGAAGAAATGGCTTTGATTTCAAGTTGATTTCATCAAAATGAATCAAAGAATTTGCTGCACTCTTAGACAAATGAAACGCAATATCATTCATTTTTTCTTTGTTATTTTGAAAAGCTAATATCCAATCATTCGTAGCTGAAACATTAGAAAGAATATCTCCGGCTGCAGAACGAATAAATTTAATTGGAGAATCTTTGATAATATCTATATCTATCACTACCCCCATCGGCATCATACCAGGTAAACTGTCAGTTTTTCCAAATTTATTTTTAATCACTGAAATAGGTGAAATCAAACCATCATTGGAAATAATAGTTGGAACAGCTAAATTATTCACCTGAATGAGTAAACTCACACGTTTGACCGCATCAATTACTTTCCCTCCTCCCACGCTGACAAATAATTCGATATTTTCTTGAATAGCTTTCTGCTTTAGTTGTTCTATATCTGCTTCTGTATTATCTGCCAACTCATATAACTGCCATTGATTTCGTCGTGCAATTTCCTCAGCATATTTCTTAGAGAATGATTTTCCAGATACCACCAAAACTTTGTTAAACAACAACATATTTCTTTTCAGGTATTCACTTATATCATAAATAATACCCTCATCCACTTGGAAAATTATAGGCAAATAGGATTGTTGTCTATATATCATGCTTCTTTAATCTTTTTAATTAAATCAGAAGTACTAACCCCTTTCGTGTAAGGTAACAACACCAACTTACAGTTGTTTTGTTTCAAAAAATCCGGAGTAACGCAAATTTGGTTCATATAACTATTTTCTTCCCAATCATCGCCATGCACAATTTGTGTAATCTTATACTTTTGAATATACTCTTTATTATCATATTCTCGGATAATAAAGGCTTCATCTACATACTTACAAGATTGAATAATCTTAAGTCTATCCTCCTCCTGAAAGAATGGTCTTCTTTTATATGAGGCTACCATATCATCTCCATTAATTGCAACTATTAATTTATCACCTAATTCTTTGGCTCTTCTTAAAAGCTCAACGTGACCAGCATGAAATAAATCAAAAACTCCAATAACATAAATGTTCTCCATATCTTTTAACTCTCACTAAATTGCTTAATCATATCCCAAATTCGTTCAGACGACTTTGCATCTTGATAGGTATTAAAATTATTTCTAAAAGTATGATAACTTTCGATATAAATAGCATCTTTCATCCAAGAATCATTCTTTATCCTTTCTAAAAGTTCCCATTCGTCAGCTATAAACGGTTTGGGCAGTATCTCTTCTAGTTTGTAATAAATACTTCTACAAGTTGAAATATAAGCATCTAAATCATAGGTATAAGCCAATATTGGTTTTCCCGTTAACACAAAATCTGTAAATACAGAGCTATAATCTGAAATCAACAAATCAGTTATCATAAATAACTCCTGAGGAAAAATAGAATGAGTAACATCCTTGATATGGCTATAATTATTTGGGATTTCGATATATTCGTCCCAAGGATGCTTTTTAACGAGAAACAAACTATTCGTTTTGATTAAAAATTCATTTAATGATGCCCAAAATTGCTGGGAGAAAGGTTGTTGTGTAGGTTGATCTCTAAAAGTAGGAACATAAGATATGATCCGTTTATACTCTGAAAATTCAAATTCTTTCTGGGTATTTTCTTTGAAATCTTCCCACCTAACAAGTTTATCATTGCGAGGATAACCAGTAATTTGAGTAGAAGTTATACCAAAAGATTTATTTTGTTTTTCCACATCCATCGGACAAGTAGAGGCAACCAATTTATAACTTCGATAATGCTTTTTCAATTCTTTTATTTCAGCAGGAGAAGTGGTTTCATTTAATAAACCTACATTTTTAAAACCTACACCATGCCACAGTTGAACTATGGCATAATTCCCCCTATACTTTGGCGCAGAAGCATCTAATATTATGATTTCGGCACGTAATTCAGACCACAACGCTGAAAAAACACCCCGAACAGTATGTTTTATATTGCTTTGTATAGCTTGTTTTTCGAATATTGGATGCATTGTTATCAAACGATACGAAACCTCTGGTTGGTTGTCAATCAAATAACGTAAAAAGGCTTTTAGATTACCACTTAATCTTTGTGGATTGTGTATAGGAACAAATACTAACAAGCCTTTCTTTTTGGGAACAATATAAGACAAGGCATTACGCAGATGATTAATGAATCTGTGTTTTAGTTTTTCTTTAGACATGGCGGGAAGTTTCTGCACATGTCACAAATCTAACAAAAAAGAAGAATTTTCACAAGTATGATTAGAAGGAATAGTAACAGAATGGGAGATTTTACCCCTTCAATTCTTCACAGAGAATCTGATAAATATTTTCAGATGCCAAACGCGTGTTTCCGGGTGCCAGCACTTCACGCTGAAATTTGCGCCGTTTCAACATAAATTCATCATTCCCTTGAACAACAACATGCTCTATAAAATGAATGATATCTTCTTGATTATACCCTAAATACATATTCTGTAAAGCTTCTTTACCCAATTGGTTAAACTGTTGGAACGACTTTTCATTATTTACCAAAAACATAACTGGTTTTTCCGTTGCAAAATATTCCAACACAAAAGAACCACTATCATGTATCATGGCATCAGATCCCAAGAATAAGTCGATGTAATCTCCCTCATTGAGTTGAGTATTCTCTCCTTCTTCCCATTGTTTAAAATAGGAATCCGTTTTTTCTTTCCCCCACACTTCAGGTTTATTTAATTTTACACGTAAATTAGGATGTGGTTTAAAGCAAAACTGCACCTCATCTTTGAATTTCTCTGTCAATTCCCAAAACAAATCAGCATAGGTCAAGAATGTTGCATAATCTAACATATTATCTTTCTCCGGCAAGGTATGATGCGGAGCCCAGATAATATGCTTTTTAAGTTTGGTTTGGGGTTTCCAAACTTGCTGGGGAACATAACTTTTATCTATCAAGTTGTCTATTCCAGGAAAACCTGTCACCACCGTATTATCTCCTTTCCGCAGTGAATATTTGCGTGCTAATTGTTGATGAAAATCTGTTTCTACAAAGTATTTCCAGCAGAAATTTTGCATATCTTCGTTGTAATGCGTTTGATATAAATCACAGGAATTAAATCCATACGGCACATAGCAAGAAAGTGTATCAAGATAATGATGAATATAGTATTGATTTAAAGAGATTTTCCAAGGACTTGTGAAGAAAACGATATCAGGTTGAAACGATTCTTTCACATCTAACCAACTTCCATTTTTAAGTTGTGTAGTTTGTACTTCATACCCTTTTTGAATGAAAGACTCATAGGCTCTTTTCATTTCAATTTGCATATTTTCTTCGCCATAAGTTACAAAAGGGCATACAAAAACAATAGGCTGAAAACGAGAATCATTTTTCAGTAAGAAATAAAGGTGTTCATATTTCCAAATAGATTCTAAAACTAAGAAGAATGCTACTTTAATAGGTTGATGCGTGCGAACAGAAATTAAAGCATTTGCATGTGCATTTTTTACCTTCTTGATTTGTATTTGAATCTGGAAAGCTTTTAATTTTCTTTTGATGCTCAATGGAATAAATCGCTTCAACATTATCTCTGAATCACTTTTTTCAATAATTGAATTGTCTGCTTCTCAAACAAATATATCAATATTAGGTATAAAATGCTATACAAAAGTGCAATTGCCACCAAGATAAGAAAGGCACTATCTGTCCATAAAACAAGTTGTTGATGAAAGAAATATGTCACCGTTAAGCAAATAATTCCAATAATATAAATACCTACCAAATCTTTAAGTTGGTCCCAGATATAATATTTAATATATCGACCACTAAAGATCATGTTAATAAACATAAATGTATGTCCCACAACAAAATAGGTATAAATCAAAACATCCATTCCAAAATAAACAGAGGTGAAAACAGCAATAAAGCCAATACTTTTCTTAATAAATTCTACAATTAAAACCATATCACTCCTCCCCTTCACTTTCAAAATATTCAGATTATACGCACTTAAAGGAGCTGTAATAGAAATAAAAGCCAAAACTTGGAAGAAAGGAACAGCAGGAAGCCATTTTTCTCCGAATAAGAATACAAATAATTCCTTCCCTCCCACAATCAAAATCATCATCATAGGAACAACGGCAAAGAAAACGAGTTTCATTGTAGTGCGATAAGCATTTTTTAGCGCGATATCTCCTTCAAGATTAGCAAATAAGGGATAGGTTACCTTTTGCATAACGGCAGATAATTGTTCTACAGGGAATTTACGCATGGTTTCAGCTTGGTTAAAATAACCTACAAGTGTAGGGGAAAAGAATTTTCCTACTACAACATTATAAATATTGACATAAGCTGTGTCTATAAAACTTGCCAAAGTCATTTTATAACCAAAAGTAAAATGGAATTTAAAACGTGTTTTATCAAAAGAAAAAGTAGGTTTCCATTTTAACATAGTCCAGCATTGGATAGTATAAACCGTTGTTTGTGTAAGATTTAACCACACTAAACTCCAAACTCCATAACCTAAATAAGCGGTAAGTACTCCAACGATTCCTCCTACTATCACTGAAGGCATCTGGAGTTTCATTTGTGTTTTAAAATCCATTTCCTTGGTGAGTCGCGCAATATGTACCGCAATAAATGAACTAATCACAAACGCCAACGCATACACACGGAGTATATTTTTTAATACTTCTTGTCCATAAAAATCAGCAACATAAGGTGCGCCAAGATAAACCAATCCATACACAAGAATACTCACAAGAAAATTGGTGACAAAAACGGTAGAATAATCTAAGTGATCTGGTTTTTTAGTTCGAATCAAGGAAGAAGTCATACCTCCATCCATCAACATTTGTCCCACATCAATAAAAATACGGAGCATGGCTATCAATCCAAAAGCTTCCGGCAATAAAAGTCGTGCAAGAACAATCTGAACACCAAAATTGATTAGTTGTACACTAAACTTTTGGGCAAATGACCATATAACGCCGTCAATAGCTTGTTTTTTCAGACTCATTTGTCCTTACATTACAACACTACTATTCTCCAATAGCATAATAATCGAAACCAAGTTCCCGCATAGTAGTACGATTCAATAATTTCCTACCATCAAACACAAATGCAGGCTTATTCATATTTTCTTTCACTTTCTTCCAGTCGTACTCTTTAAACTCATCCCACTCAGTAAGTATTGCCACAGCATGTGCTTTATCCATTGCTTCATAAGGAGTTTGGGCAACTTTCACCCATTTTCTATTTAATTCCGGAGAGCGTGTTCCTAAATAATCCAAGTCGGCATAGATCTGCGCTGCTGTTACTTTGGGATCATACACTACAATTTCGGCTTCCTCTTCCAATAAATAATCTGCCACATAAATAGCAGCTGATTCACGTGTATCGTTGGTATCTTTCTTAAAAGCCCAACCCAAAATTGCAATTTTTTTGCTGTTGACTGTGTTGTACATCGTTTTGATGATACGTTCAGCAAAACGTTCTCTTTGGTGATTATTCATTATGATAACTTGTTCCCAATAATCTGCAACCTCATGTAAATTATAGGAACGTGCAATATATACCAAATTTAAAATATCCTTTTGAAAACAAGAACCTCCAAAACCAACTGAAGCTTTTAAGAATTTTGAACCAATACGGCTATCTCTTCCAATGGCATGAGCCACCTCATTCACATCTGCACCAGTAACTTCACATAATTCCGAAATAGCATTAATGGAAGAAACACGTTGTGCTAAAAAAGCATTAGCTACCAATTTAGATAATTCGGAAGACCATAAATTAGTTGTTATAATCCTATCTTTTGGTACCCAAGCGCTGTAAATATCAACCAATTTTTGAATTGCTTCTTCATTTTCCCCGCCTATCAACACTCTGTCGGGGTTATGTAAATCTTGTATTGCAGTACCTTCTGCTAAAAATTCAGGATTTGAGAGTACTTGAAAATTCACCCCATTTCCTGTATGCTTTAAAATACTTTTAATAGCGGCTGCTGTACGCACTGGTAAAGTAGATTTTTCTACAATAATTTTATCATCTTTAGATATCTCCGCAATTTGGCGAGCACATAATTCTATATACTTTAAGTCAGCTGCCTGCCCTTTACCTCTTCCATAGTTTTTAGTTGGTGTGTTTACAGAGATAAAAATCATGTCTGCCTCATCAATAGCTTTTTCGATATCTGTAGAAAAGAACAAATTTCGACCTCTAGCTTCTGCTACTACGTTATCCAATCCTGGCTCAAAAATGGGCAACTTACTCAAATCAGTATGATTCCATAAGTCAATACGTTTTGCATTCAAATCCACGACTGTCACCTGAATTTGTGGATTTTTTTGGGCTATAACAGACATTGTAGGACCTCCTACATATCCCGCTCCAATACATGTTATTTTCTTAATTTCTCTCATTCTGTCTTCTGCCTTTAATAAAGGAAAAAGGACACTTTATGCAAGCGTCCTTTTAAAAATTCAATTTTTAAATTATTCTGTAAACTTATCAATTACTTCTTGGGTTACTCCCGTAGAACTAAATCCTCCATCATGGAAGAGATTTTGCATCGTTACATACTTCGTATAATCTGAGAACATCGCAATACAGTATTTTGCGCAAGCCTCTGCCGAAGCGTTACCTAGCGGACTCATTTTATCGCTGAATGAAACAAACTCATTAAACCCTTTAATTCCCTCACCTGCTGTAGTGGGAGTTGGCGATTGAGATATAGTATTGATTCTCACCTTCTTTTTAATTCCATAATGGTAACCAAAGCTTCTAGAGATAGACTCTAATAATGATTTAGCATCTGCCATGTCATTATAATCTGGGAAAATACGTTGTGCTGCAATATAGCTTAAAGCTAATACAGAACCCCACTCGTTTATAGCATCCTTTTTCATAGCAGTTGCCAATACCTTATGTAAAGAAGCAGCAGAAATGTCTAAGGTTTTATCATAAAATGCGTAATTAATATCTGTATAATGGAAGCCCTTACGAACGTTTGGAGACATTCCTATGGAGTGTAAAATAAAATCGATTTTCCCACCTAATATCTCCATAGATTGGTCAATTAAATTGCTCAAATCTTCTTCACTCGTAGCATCTGCACCAATAATCTGACTTCCTGTTTGGGCAGCTAATTCATTGATTTCTCCCATGCGTAATGCAACTGGTGCATTTGTTAATACAAAAGTAGCTCCTTCTTCATGAGCCAACTCAGCTACTTTCCAAGCGATTGACTTATTATTTAAAGCTCCAAAAATGATTCCTCTTTTTCCTTTTAACAAATTATTTCCCATATTCATAGATTTGATTACAAATTTATAATTTTAATTGGATTTTGAAGTAGTAAGGTAATTATTTCACATGGATAGAGCTAAAATTCCCTATGGAACAAAAATGCGTGTTATTTCCATAGTTGTTTGATTTTGAACATAAAAGAATCCTTGCTTATCAAAATATACATCATCACTTGCTTCCAGCACTTTACTTCCTTGCAGTGAATATACAACATATTGTTCATTAGTTGGCAGTAATAACATCTTCGATGCAATGTGATATCTCACATCCTGTCTATCAATTAGCAAAGAGATGATATTAAATTCTTCTTCCTTTCCATCAAAATCAACTTGTTTCAATTTAAAATAATGCACTCCATTCCCTCGAAGTTTATATTGAAAATCATATCTATTTTCCTCCAAAGAATTTCCTGCACCTTGTATGGTATCAATAGGAATGAATGAACTATTATAGGCATGGTAAAGTACGAAATAATCACAGTTATGTTCAGATTCTGTAACCCAACTTATATGAGAAAATTCTTCTTCTTGAACAACTGAAAATGAGACTAGCTCTACTGGTAAAACTGTTTGACATACTAGACTTGCACTTCGAACGGAATCTATCCATAACTGATTATTTGCATTATTAGCCTGACCCGGAGTATCACTCGTGTAGCTGCCAATTGACCAGTTAGTTATATCTCTAAAATTTCCTGCAGAAAAGTATCCATTCTTATTTGCCATAGTACTTCCTGATAATTTAGTATTGTCAGGTCCTACCGTCATCGCGCTCCCATAAGAAACTCCGAAATAATAACTCCCATCCGGATACCTGCTTTGAACAGCATCATTCACATTTGCAAGAGCTATGGTTCCCCAACGATCTTGAGCTCCCGAAAAAGGGACACGAACATTATATAAAGGGTTAGAAGTAGAAGGTTGTGTACTATATACCTTAAGTAAATTAGAAGTTATAGGACTTGATGCTTTTCCTAGTGGCAATACATAAAGACTATCCGTAATTATAAGTGCATCATTGGATACTAATCCAGCATTATTAGTAAATAAGGTACTTATAGCATCATTCACGTCATTGTTGTTATAAATAACGATGATACTCCCTAGTTTTACATTACTCCAAGTGCTAATACTATCTAACATCACAAAACCAGATGCTATCCCCACTCCTGTTCCCGTCCCAAATTCTCCATTATTATCATCCATAATCCATCCACGAACATCTACTCTCTCACAGTCACACGGACCTCCTACTATATACTCAAAATACTCTTTACTACCACTAGCTCCATTTGAGAACTCATTAAGTATTAGAGTCCCTACACATTGAGAGCATGAAATATTTAAAATAAATAAGAAGAATATGGTTGTTAAAGTTTTGTACATAAAACAAGAATGATTTCTATGAATAAAAGTAAACTAAAAAAAATGGAATTGAAAAATTTTTCTAAAATTTAAATCTCAGTTGTGCTCCAAATTCACTTTTTACATTTCCGTTAATTTTTTCGGAACCACTACTAATATAACCTGGTCCGTCATATACAAATACGGCATAACGTAACCACACATCAAAATGATCTTTAAAGAAGCTATATCGCAATAAGATATAAGCCCTACTACCCTTTCCGTAATATGTTGGAATACTAAAAACATTTTGTAAGTTATACTCATAGGCATAAATACGAGTATCGTAGCTATCTGTGCTAAAAATAGCATATCTTAAAGAAATTTCAATGGGTAATTTATTTGGTCTATATAAGATATCTTGAGATAATGCAAATCCTTTTTGTAATCCTTTGCTTGGACGATTATCTGTTACAAAATCAATACGCGATTTCCACCACCAACCTCCAGATAGTTTAACAGATAAGCCCCATTGGTATTTCATTTGTCGATATGTTTCTATTGGGCGTATATTCCCTACGTATTCACTCGCATTTTGCATCTTATTCTTTTGGCGAACTCTAAGATATGTTTCAAAACGTGTGTTAGGTTTATATTTCAATTGAGCAAAGACTTCATTCCCTTTACTTGGGCCATCAACACGATACTTTAACCAAGGAGAACTGAATAAATCCATATAAGCATTTAATATCCATGCTTTATGTAATCTAAAGGTTCCCCCAAAATAAAATCCTGACTCATTTATCGTGTTTCCTCCATCTCCAAAACCGGTAGAATAGAATGTATGGTAATCTTTAGGGTAATTTCTGTACAAAGCAGAAAGAGTTATACCTCTTCCCACTGCTAAGTCCATCCCTTGCAACACTGCTAATTTGCGTGTATCAGCACTCATAGCAACCTCTCCAAATAAACTCAAATTACGAATTATCACAGAATAGTCAGCGCTTAAATTGAGTAGGTTTTTGCCCTCAAATTGATATTTATTTATCAAACTTTCCTCTCGTTTGAAATACGTGTTATAGCTTTGCTGAATTGCATTTAAACCTATATGGAACACACGTGTTTGATATTTAGCAACAGCTCCATAAATCAATTCGTGCATACTATTTTTACGTGCTAATTCTGAAGTTGTTCGGTGATACCCAGATTGATTGATTGAGGAAGCCAAACGAGCTTCTTCATTTTCCAATGTATCTAAACTCTGGATGGAACCATCGACCCCTTTATAAGAAACAAAGGAAGTAAAAGAAAAATTTCGATATCCCAACTCTAAACCTGCCCCACGAAGAAAACGTGCTTCGTCTGTAGAATTATAGGGTTTAATACCACCTGCATTTTTTTTAACCGTAGATGCATCAGCAGTTTTGCTAAATCCATAACCTGTCCAAAAAGCCAAGCCTTGCCCTATTTGTAACTGATAATCACCTAATACTGCTTTACGTATTATTTTTCCTCCTCCATAATACGCATGGGCACTATAAAAATCAAAGCCATAAGGTTGTGTTTTACCAAACAGTTGTTCTCCCGGGTCTTTCTCCATAGTCACCCCAACACTTAGATCTTTTTTATGCGTATAGCGAAAACGAGAATATATTTTACTCGGGTCTCCCCAATAATATTTATTGCTTGCCTCTTTTTCTTCGTCAGAAACACGTTGATACCCATCTTTACGCTCAATGTTTTGGATGTAACGCATATACCCTTCTATTTTTCCTTCTTTAAGATATTCTTTAAAATTGCGTTTTTGCTTTTCTTTTACTTCTGAAACCCGTACAAACGGCATTATTTGTTCTAAAGTGAGTAAATCCCAATAATCTATTTCAGTAAGTTCATATAAAGTTTTAAACAAACCCTTTTCATCTCTCCATTTCAGTAGGGATTTAATTTGAAAATCATTTAATAGCATCAAGGATTGCATTTCTTCTTGAGTGGCTGTATTCAAGTTCAACGGATGATCATAGTAATCATTGAGCACTTCAAAGATATCCTCCATAGAAATATCTTCCACCTCCATTTCTTGAGCTAAAAACTCTATTCTTTCTTGAATGATTTCTGCTTTACTTTGTGCGTACATCTGGAAACAAACACCCACTAACAATATGGAGAGCAACCATTTCATTATTCCTTTGGAGAAGATTTAGGTTTGTAAAAATTAACAACCAAAGATACCACTGGTGACCAACCAAGGCGTTGATTATATTGTGATGAAAGGTCAATCTTAACACGCCCAAACACCAAACCAAATCCAAAAGCAAAATCCAAAGGTGCACCTTGCACACCAGCGCGGATAAATAACAGAGGAATGGGAGCATATTCAATCCCTAAACGCAAACGAGTAGGTTTGGAGATTTCTTGTTCTACTTCTCCTGTCAACATCAGATTATCTAAGATGTAATAAGCAGCACCTAATCGCAAAATGGTACCATATCTATCATCTTGATATGAAGACAACTTTGTTCGTGTTATATTCGATGCGGAAACCCCTAAAGAAATCTTATTATTCAATCTAGCTAAAATCCCTAATTCTGCACTTACTGTATTTTTTCTGCCATAATATGTATTCCCGAGACTCATTCCTAAATAATTAATCTGAACTCCAGCAGAAATATTTTCGGCTAATTTGATACTATACCCTACGCCTGCTCGCGTAGTGCGATAAGAATCATATCCATAAAACTGACCTCCAGCAGAAATTACGCCTACTTTTAAAGGCACCGCTAAAGCAATACTTTGTTGCTGTAATTCTTTTAGTGCATATTTTGCCTCATACGATAATCCAACCAAGCCTTCTTTTAAATACCCCAATGCTCCTGGGTTATGGTGATAGGAATAAATATCAATGAGTGCAACTCCACTATTTGCTAATGCACTGCTACGTGCTCCTTGAGACAACCAACCTTGTGAAAAACCAGTACAGGTTGTACAAAGAATTATAAGAATAGAATGTAGTGTCTTCATGAGTACAAAACTAAGATTCTGCTATAAACAATCATAAAAAAAGAACTTATTCTTTTCCATAATCTATTAACAGATAATGGAGTTCTGTTCCTTTTCTAATATTGAGTGTATCAAAATTATTAATAGCTAAATCCTTAAAGCTTCTTTTCACTAATCCAACTTCTTTGGCATATACTTCTGAACTTTTTTGATAATCTACCAAAGTAAAATAGTCTTTATAAAATACTTTGGAAGTCGCATCAAATGAAAAATTATTGATAATGCGTGCTTTATCTTTATCCGCATAACTAATTTCAAGCGTAGGATCTGTATTATACGCATTCAAATCCCATTTTTTTCCTGTTCGGACAGCGAAAACCATTCGAATTTTACGTTGATTTTCTTCAATCACTTCTCCCTTCCCTTGGTCAATAAGAGTGGTCCAAACACGTCTTTCCAGAGTGTCTCCCGTTACAACATTCGTATATGTAAGATATAATTTATGTGCTTTTCTACCTATATTATCAATATATTCCTCTCCTATTTGACGCTTAAGAATATATGTAATTGTATCGTGTTGAGGAATCAAATCTTTATCGTGAAAAATTTCTTGTACTCTATACGTGACATAAGTCCCTTCGGTTAGTGGGAAATAATCATATCCCATATCCATTTCCTGGTCATCTTTTTTACAAGCACTTAGAAATAGTAATAACACACTGAATATCACAAAGAATTTCATCCGTTTTCTTTAGAACAAGTCAAAGATAAGAAATAATTATGATTTGTTAGTGGAAAGTTGAATACACAACAAATTAAGAAACTCTAATAAATATATGTGTATCTTAATTATTGGGATTTACTCCTTTTGCCTTACATTCTTGCAGATACTTATCTAGCTCTTCCCCTTCTAATTCTTGGCCTTTCAGGTAGAATTTTTTTCCGAGTAAAGTTCCATTTATATCGTAGGTTTCCCACCAACCATGTTTATTACGATATTTCCAACGTTCGCGAATCATAACCTTACCATTGGGGTGATTGCGGACAACCGTACCGTTTAATCTACCATTCAGATAATTCCCTTCTGCGCGAATCACACCGTCCGGAAAGTATTCAACAAAAGGTCCATTCAACTGGTCGTTTTTATAATTTTCTTTACGTAAAATAATAAGTGTTTTTCCATCCTCGGAAACTTCTTCCCCGTAATAGGTAATGCGCTCCCCTTCTAGTTTGCCATTATTAAAAGTTTCTTTGGTAGAAGGCCATCCAGACGGCAAGAAATTCACCCATACACTATCCTTATTTTCTCCACGATAAATACCAACAGAAGCTAAAGTATCATTTTCAAAATAGTAAAATGCTTTGGACCTATCTCCCACTTTATCATGTGTGATAATTGCTCTTACTTTACCTGAAGGATAATAATATATAAATTTCCCTATAGGTTTATCATCTTTAAACTCTCCTTCATAACGTTTATCTTTAGAATTGGCATAATACCTAATCCATTTCCCTTGCTTCTTTCCTTTCGCATCCGTTTGATTAACCTGCCCGAACAATGAAGCGCTCAATCCCATAAGGAAGATAAGCAAAAAGCTTCGACACATATTATATTTGAATTTCATTAGCTAATTCTATAAGGTTATTAACGTATAAATCTGAATTATGTAACACTCTTTCTTCAGATTTTATCAATACGGTTTTCATACCAAGTTTTGTTCCAAATTCTATATCTGAATCTGTATCACCTACCATAATGGATTTTCGAAAATCTATTTCAGGGAAGTCTAATTTTGCTTCTATCCCCATCTTAGAATGAGGCTTTCTTCGGTCATTGATATCTCCTTTCAGATTGGTTGCCACATAAATTTGGTCGATATGAATTCCATTTTTTTCAAATTCAAGCAACATATATTGATGAATAGCATCCAATTGTTCCAAAGAATAAACGCCTTTTGCAATACCTTGCTGATTCGTGACTATAATAATACGTGCAAACATTGGGCGAAGTCTTTTTAATCCCGAAATAACATGTGGTAAGAATTCAAATTCTTCGATGGATTCAATATACCCTCCCATTTTCCTATGATTAAGTACACCGTCCCTATCTAAAAACAATGTCCAAGTTGAATCTATATGAAACACTGGCATATTATATTTCCTGTTCAATTAAATAAACATTACGCGTAGAGGAGTTCCTACCTATCAACTCAGCTAAAAAACCAGCTAAAAAGAATTGACTCCCTAAAATCATAGAGGTCAATGCTATATAAAATTCAGCGCGTGTAGCCAACAAAGGTGCTCTATGCGTTGAGTATAGACTGATAAATTTATCAATTCCTAAGTAAAGTGCAAAACCAAAGCCAATAACAAACATAATAGCTCCAATGGTTCCAAAAAGGTGCATTGGTTTTTTGCTAAATTTTCCCATGAAAGCTACAGACAGTAAATCAAGGGGTCCATGTACGAAACGATTCAATCCAAATTTAGAAACGCCATATTTACGAGCTTGGTGCTGTACCACTTTCTCTCCTATCTTATGAAAACCAGCATATTTTGCTAAAGGTGGAATATAGCGATGCATATCTCCATAAATTTCAACACTTTTCACTACCACTAATTTGTATGCTTTTAAACCGCAATTAAAATCATGTAAATATATCCCTGTCATCCTACGCACAGTCCAGTTATATAATTTCGTTGGAATAGTTTTGGAAATTGGATCAAAACGCTTCTTCTTCCATCCAGAAACCAAATCATAACCATCCTCTTCAAGCATACGCACCATTTCGGGAATTTCTTCTGGAGAATCTTGTAAGTCGGCATCCATCGTAATCACGAATTTACCTTTAACTACCTCAAAACCTTTTTGTAAAGCAGCTGATTTTCCATAATTCCGTTGAAATTTAATTCCCCGAATATTTGTATCTATTTGTTGTAACTCTTCAATCTTATTCCACGAACCATCTGTACTTCCATCATCTACAAAAACTATCTCATACGTATAATTGTGTTCCTTCATCACTTTAATTATCCATTGATGAAGTTCAGGAAGTGACTCTACCTCATTAAACAAAGGAATAACAATAGATATTTTTAGTTCGTTTTCTTTCATGTCAAGCAAATATAAAAATTCTTTTGTTTGTGTGGTAGTTGCTTAACCATTTTTAAAAAAATAGCTGTTATTTGTTTATAATTGATATTTTATTTTAAATGCACAACGGGTTTTTCTACAAAATTCATAAAATTCCTTTGTATTTTTTCAATCTTTCTCAAATTCATTTATCTTTATGCAAAATAAACTATACCATGAAAAACTATGTTTTAAGTTTTCTTGCTTCAGTAGGAATGTTTACCTCTTTTGCTCAAGAATATTCTTGTCAACATGCAAAATCCACACAATCAAATGTATATAATAAGTCTGGATTGCTTTCACCGCACGAAATAAATCTTACTGAAAAATATGATGTTTATTATTATAAATTAGATGTAAATGTAGAACGCACTTCGGAAGATATAGATGGAACGGTAGAGATGCGTGCTAAAGTTAGAAACAGCTCCATGGACACAATTTTATTTGAGCTTCATCCTTTTTTAACAATTACAGATATACGACTCAATGGAAGTACAATTGCATTTGATAGAGTAAATACAGCAGTCATCGTAAAAACTAATCTGGCTGCTGGAACTGATTTTAAATTAGAAATTGACTATGGAGGTACTCCTCCAAATAGTGGTACAGACCCAAATTCTGGCGGAGCTATGTCAAATGAAACATCACCATATTGGGGTGGACAAGTAACTTGGACCCTCAGTGAACCTTTTTATGCGTATGAATGGTTTCCTTGTAAACAATCTTTACGTGATAAAATTGATTCGGTAGATATTTGGGTTACGACAGACATCAGCAACAAAGTAGGATCAAATGGATTATTAGCAAACATCACCGACATGGGCAATGGGAAACATAGATATGAATGGAAAAATAGATATCCCATCGATTATTATTTAATTTCTATAGCTGTTTCTGATTATCAGGAATACTCCTACTATGTTCATTGGCCAGAAGACTATAACGATTCTATGCTAGTTCAAAATTACTTATATAACAATCAATATATTTTAAATTTCTACAAAACAAAAATTGACAACACAGGAAATTATATTTTAGCTCTTTCACAAAAATTTGGAAAATATCCATTCTGGAATGAAAAATACGGTCATGCCATGGGTGAATTTGGTGGTGGTATGGAACATCAAACAATGACTACTCTCATTGATTTTGGCAAATCTTTAGTGGTGCATGAATTAGCTCACCAATGGTTTGGAGATTTAGTAACTTGTTCTTCATGGGCTGATATTTGGGTAAACGAAGGGTTTGCAGCATACGCAGAATACCTAATGGAAGAGGGAAATCCAACTAATGCAGCAAGTTTACTAACTGATTTACATGATGCAGTCATGCAACAACCAGGTGGTAGTGTTTGGGTAGAAGATTCATTAAATATGTCCCGGATTTTTAGTGGACGTTTAACATATAACAAAGGAGGTGCTATCATCCATACTATGCGTCATATCATCAACAACGATTCTTTGTTCTATGCAGGATTACAAAATTATTTAGACACCTATAAATATGGAACTGCGTCTGGGTTAGAATTACAAGCTATTATGGAGACAACAAGTGGTGTATCTTTGACAAACTTCATGCAAGAATGGTATTTTGGAGAAGGGTATCCTACCTATTCTGCAAGATGGAATCAAATTAATGATCAGCTTTTTATAGAATTATCACAAACAACATCTACTCCAAGTGTTACTCCACTATTTACCACTCCCGTAGAGTTTCAATTCACGCGTGATTTAGGTGACACGATTATCAGAATGAATATAAATAACAGTACACAATTTCTACAAATTCCTATCCAAGGCGTAGTTACTAATTTAAGTAAAATAGATCCTAAAAACTACATTATTAATGATATTGGAACTATCACTCATGATCCTTCACTTAGTGTGGCTTCTGAAGTTAAAACAGATTCTGAAATAAAAATTTACCCAAATCCAACGGATGGCCCTTTGAATATCGAATTTCCAACTTCAGGCAATTATACAATAAAAGTAGTTAATGCTGAAGGAAAACTAGTAGAAACATACACGCTAAACAATACCAACAAGGCCTTTATACAATTAGTTGATAAAGGATGGTGCATGCTACAAATTGAAGATGTAGATCAAAGAATTATTACTCGTAAGATTATAAAGCGATAATCTTAATTTAAACCCGTTGTACATTTAGAATAAAATACCGATTATAATCATAGACCCCGACATTCCTTCGTCTGTCGGGGTGACAATACAAAGAGAGGGTAAGGCGGTCGGCAAAATCGACCGATAGTAGTCCCTCACAATTGTCACCCCGAGAGCCTTGGTTTCTCGGGGTCTGTTTTTTTTTTGATAAATCCAATTTCTTACATCTCTACAATTCAATACAATCCATAATACAGTAGAAATTATTAATTATATTTATTTTTATAAATGCGTAACAGGTTATTTTGATTTTTTTTTGTATTTTTCGGATATTAAACCAAGAAATTATGAAACTAATTAAAATAATATTTTTAGTGCTTAACTTATTGATATCATATATTTCAATAGGTCAACTTGCCAAAACAGAGCCACCTCGTTCAGTAAAAGGAGATGTCATAATTCGTATGGAAAAAGGAGGAAATCCATACACTTTGGTAACACGTATGCCTGCATATCTGGATTTCAAAGTAACTCAATCTCTTGCTGAAAAATCTGACATTTGGTTGCTTCACTTCAATGAAGATAATTCTACAAAAGAAAATGCAATTAATTTATTGTTACGGGACAGAACCGTTCGCATTGCACAGCCCAATAGATTTGTGGAATTAAGAGCCATTCCTAACGATCCAAATTATGGAAATCAATGGCAACACACCAAAATAAATTCTCCGGGGGCTTGGGATATTACCACTGGGGGAAAAACCACTAATGGGCATGATATCGTGGTTGCTTTAATGGAAAGTGCTGATGTTATTAACCATAATGACTTAAAGGATAATCGTTGGATTAACACGGCAGAAATACCGGGAAATGGCATAGATGATGATGGAAATGGTTTTGTAGATGATTATAACGGTTGGAATTCTTCATCAAATAACGACAATATCGGAACTGGAAGTCACGGAACAAGTTGCGCTGGAATGATAGGAGCGAAAGGAAATAATAGCTTAGGCGTTGCAGGTATTAATTGGGATGTAAAAATCATGGTAATTAATTTGTCATCTGGCACAGAGGCTGGTGTTATTGCTGGCTATAACTATGCTTTACAGCAACGACTCCTTTGGAATCAAACCAACGGGGCAAGTGGCGCTTTTGTAGTTGCTTCAAGTGCTTCTTGGGGTTATGATGGTGCCAATCCAAATGATTATCCTATTTGGTGTGGTTTCTACGATGATTTAGGTCAAGCCGGAATTTTAAATGTAGGAGCAACCACAAACCAAAATTGGAATGTGGACCAAACAGGAGATGTGCCTACTGCCTGCCCAAGTGATTACATGGTTTCTGTGACTGCAACAAATTCAAGTGATATTATTGATTTTGCTGGATATGGTTTAACCACAATTGACATAGCTGCTCCTGGATCATCTATTTATACAACTGCCCCTAACAATGGATATACTAGCACCTCAGGCACTTCTTTTGCTTGTCCACTAACCGCAGGGTTAATAGCACTGATGTATAGTTCTCCATGTGAAAGTATTGAATCATTAGCTATGTCAGACCCGCAAGGAACTGCCGACATTGTACGCAAAGCATTATTTGATGGAGTAGATAAAACTACTTATCTTCAAGGAAAGGTTAAATATGGCGGCAGAATCAATGCGAAAAAATCCATTGATACCTTAATGGCAGTAATTTGTAATTCGTGTTTACCTCCACTCAATATTCAAACGGCAAATATCCAAGAAAATACAGCTGAAGTTACATTTGATGGAGATGGAGATAATTACACTATTTACTATCAGGCATCTGGAGACATAAATTGGCTGACTTCAACTTCCAGTACTACCTCCTTCTCTCTTGCTGGATTAAATAGCTGTACAGAATATGCCTATTATATTAAATCTGAATGTAGCGGTGAAGATAGTAATCCAACAGCTATTAAAACATTCACTACGAGCGGATGCGGAAATTGTGTGGATTTAAATTACTGCACAACAGGTACTAACGACCCTGCAACTCGCCTTATTGTTCACAATCCCGCATCCATTGCTGGAACTTATGCGTACGAAGCAGCAGGATTTGGAGGAAACGTTGGAAATGGGTATGTCTATGGCGAATTAGTATTGGTAGATGACGGAAGTGCGAATCCAACTGAAGGTTGTAACACACTTATAAATTCAGCCCAACTTAATGGCAACATTGCCGTTGTAAGAAGAGGTACATGCCCCTTCACACAGAAAGCTATCAATGCACAAAATGCAGGTGCCAAAGCTATTATTGTAGTAAACAATGTTGCCGGAGCTCCAATATCCATGGGCGGAACAGATCCCAATGTGACAATCCCAGCAATTATGATTTCTCAGGCAAATGGAAATACGCTTATAAATGCTATTAATAACAATGATCATCCAATGGCTTTATTAGGAGCGCAAAAGGAATGGATAGAATCTATTACCCTAAATGGTAATGTTCATAGCACGGGAAATAACAATGGATATTATTTCGGCAGTGCATCTACGGCTATTGAAAGAGGAGCTCCCTATAGTTTGAAGATACAACCGGGTTTCGCAGGAGATACTCTACTAGAATATTCAAGAGTATGGATAGATGTAAATCAAGACGGTGTCTTTGACGCAAGTGAAATTGTATTTGATCAAAGTAACGCTAGCTTTGGAGTGGTAAATGGTAACTTTACGCTTCCATTATCTACTCCATTAGGAAGTACACGTATGCGAGTACAGATGGCTTACCAAGGGTACGGTTCATCCGCTTTACCTGCAGTTTGTGGCACTTATACAAGTGGAGAAATAGAAGACTATTGTATAGAGATAATTGAACAAGGTACATCAGGAATAGAGTCAGCCATATTAAATGCTGTTACGCTATATCCAAATCCAGCAAATACGCAACTTACTATCTCAAATAAGAATTTCGATCCAGTTTTAGTAGATATCTATAGTTCAAATGGTCAGCTTTTACAATCTCTTTCTACACAAAGTGAAAACACCATAATTTCTACTGAAAATTGGGCAACTGGAATTTACCTCATCAGAATCTCAGATTCAAAAGCATTCTCAGTAACTAAGAAAATTACGATTATTCATTAAAAATTTCTCAACTATAGAAAAGCCTCCAAATTGAGGCTTTTTTTATTTTAATTTTGCATTAAAAAGAAAAAGAGGGATAAATGCTAGACACTTATTCCTCTTTTGCTAAACCATGCTAAAACTATAAAACCGATTATTTACTAATACCTAACAAAAATAATCTGGTACAAAGGTATAGTATTTATTTAAATATAAAAATAATTTTTATTTTTTTTTGAAAATATTTTCATCTTTAAAATAAAAAGAAGAGTTAAATACCCTATTAGTCTTTCTAGGGAACAAGAACTTTTTAAAAACATTTTAGATTTTCCTTGTCAATCAATCTTGAAAAAGTTACTTTTGGCAAGTTATTAAAGAAACAAACTGCAAATATGAGTGTATTAGTAAATAAAAATTCAAAGATTATTGTACAAGGAATCACAGGAGGTGAAGGTACTTTCCATGCTGGTCAAATGATTGAATACGGAACAAACGTAGTAGGAGGTGTAACTCCGGGAAAAGGAGGAACAACTCATTTAGACAAACCCGTATTTAATACTGTACAAGATGCAGTGAAACAAACAGGAGCCGATGTTTCCATCATTTTTGTACCTCCAGTTGGAGCTGCAGATGCTATTATGGAAGCTGCTAATGCAGGAATTAAAGTTATTATCTGTATTACAGAAGGTATTCCAGTAAAAGACATGATTAAAGCAAAAGAATATATCTCAAATTATAATTGTAGATTAATTGGGCCAAACTGTCCAGGTGTCATTACAGCCGATGAGGCAAAAGTAGGTATTATGCCTGGCTTTGTGTTCAAAAAAGGAAAAATTGGTATTGTTTCAAAATCTGGAACATTAACATACGAAGCAGCTGACCAAGTTGTGAAAGCTGGTCTAGGTATTACCACTGCTATAGGTATCGGTGGAGATCCAATAATCGGAACAACAACCAGAGAAGCTGTAGAATTATTGATGAATGATCCTGAAACAAAAGGTATCGTGATGATTGGAGAAATTGGAGGAAACCTAGAAGCTAATGCAGCTCGTTGGATAAAAGAAAATGGAACGAAACCTGTGGTTGGCTTTATTGCTGGTGAAACTGCACCTGCAGGAAGAACTATGGGACATGCCGGAGCAATCGTTGGTGGTTCAGAAGATACCGCTCAAGCCAAAAAACAAATTTTAAGAGATTGTGGTATTCATGTAGTTGATTCTCCTGCCAAAATTGGGGAAACTATGGCAAAATTGCTTTCATAACACATCCGAAGGTATTTTAACAGATAAGAAGGTAGGGGCTCACTCCTACCTTTTTTATTTCTATCTTTTTATCTTATTATCCTCAATGTAACAAATGTTGCATTTGGTTTCAATACATGTCGTATCTTTGCATTGCAAAATAAAATACAAAAAAGTCTTTTATGTCATTTACTGAAAACTTTTTAAAAAAATATTTGTAATAACAGTATAAAAAAGAACGCAAAATGGAAAAAGAAGTAAGCCTTGAAAACATGACTACTTGGAATGGACTCCTAGATAGATTTGATGAAATAGTAAGCAATCCAACACCTGAAACTCCTTATGATGATCAGACCTATTTAGAATATACCAAACTAAATAGAAGCAGAGTAAAACGTTGGATAAAGACTGCACAAATCAATCCAAAACTCATTCAAGTATTAAATAATATTCAAGAAAAACAAACGTGGAATTTAATTTTAGAGCCTTGGTGTGGAGATGCTGCTCATATTGCGCCATTTATACATTTGATGGCAGAAGTTAATCCTAATATCACACTTAACATTGTATGGAGAGATACTGCTCCTTTTATGATTGATGATTATTTAACCAATGGAGGAAAGTCAATTCCAAAACTAGTGATTAGAGATAAAGAAGGAAAGGATTTATATGTGTGGGGTCCTAGACCAAAGAAATGTCAAGATTTCTTTTTAGGACTAAAAGAAAAAGGAATGGATCACGATCAAACCAAATTAGAACTCCAAGAATGGTACAACAAAGACAAGGGCGTTGCCATTCAAGAAGAATTCATTCAAATGCTAGGTTAGTCCTAGCATTTTTTATTACTTTTAATAAAATAGATTATTCAGCAGATTGAATTTCTGCTTCCATCATTGGGATACTCTTTTCTTTAGTCTCAATTTCCATTAACAGCAAATCGAAATCTTTTTGAGCAGAAATAAATACACTAGAATTTTCTTTCCCGTGACTATTTCCTACACTATCCATACTGAAATAACTAATCAAACCTTTATTTCTATCCATTCCTAGCATAATAGAAGCAACTTGGGACAATACTACATCAAATCCATGGAAAGAATATTTAGAAGGATCTGAACCATAACGAGTACGATAATTTACGGTGAAATCAATGATATTATTCAAATCATAATTCAAATAAGAAGTAGATGGGAAATGGAAATTAAAACGATTTTTATAATATGCATTAAGTGCAATAAAATCATTCCATTCTCTCAAGCCAACCATCACAATTTCAGCATTATTATATTTAGGAGAAGTATTTTTGGCAGCGTTCAATGCATTCACAAAACGCATAACTTGCTGCACATTATCTGAAAGATATACAATGTAATTCTTCTTATTCAAATCAATATATCCTAACAAAGTTTTACCACTTGCATCGCCAATTGTTCCCATACGGATAGATCCAGATTTACCCGTAGGAATATGCTTCTCAAACATATTCTTAAAATGTGTATTTTTTGAAGTTAATGCCGTATTATCTCCTTGAATCATAACAATATTGTCTGTTGCATGATTAATAGCAAGATATTTAGCCATTCCTCCTATAAGTGTAAGGTCTGAAGGCACTACAGATAGCGCATACGGATTGTTTTCCAAAGTTTTAGTTGCTACCTTGGTCACTGCTATTACAGGCACCTTATTATTTTTACCCCATTCCGCAGCATATTCATACAAATTTGGATAGAATGGTCCAATTATCATGTCCCATTTTGCGCTATTCTCTGTTCCTAAAAACTTTTTAAAAGCTTCAAAATCCGATTTGGTGTCAAAAAATTCAACATCTGCTCTTAGTCCTAATTTTTCTAATGAATCTAAGGCCATTTGAGCTCCCATTAGGAATTCTACAGACAACTCTGTCAGATTATTCAGATGTGTATTCTGAGTAAACATACCAGACAACACATCAGGATTTGATTCTACTTTTAAGGGTAAAGCAATTAAAATTTTATATTTTTCTTTAGAACTTGTATAATTTACTTCCTGTGTTCTTATCCTATCTGATGGTCTATCTATATCTTTCATTTCAGCAGAAGTTGCTTGTTCTTTTTTCAATGGAATTTGAATCACTTGCCCTTCTTGGATACTATTTGACTTCAACTTATTCACTGCTATTAACGTTTCAACAGAGACCATGAACCTTTTTGAAATTGAATAAATAGTTTCTCCTTTCTGAACAGTATAAGAAACAATACTATCTTCAACTAACGTTTTTGTATTTAAGTCAATAGTTGCTTGAGGAACAGTTTCCGTAGGAGTCTCTGTTTTTGCACCTGTTGATTTAGCACCATCTTTAGAAGGTATCTTTATAGTTTGCCCTGCTTGAAGCCCATCTTCTACACCTGGATTTAATTGAATTAATTCTTCTACAGTACAACCATATTTTCGGGAAATACCATATAAAGTTTCCTTTTTATCCACCTCATGTACAATATAATTTTGTTGATTAGGATTTTCTTCAGATGAAGTTTCTTTTATTGGAATATATAGTTTTTGTCCTGTTTGCAAGCCTTTTTCAGCACTAGGGTTCGCCTTTATGATATCTTCTACGCTAACACCATATTCCTTTTGAAGGCTATACAGCGTATTTCCAGCTTTCACTACATATATCTTATATGTTATACCATCTCTAACTTCTTCTCCAATTTCTTGTGAAAAAGACAGGAAAGAAATCCCCCATAAAAGCAAAAAAACTATACTCAATCTCATTATTCCCATTCTATTGTTGCAGGTGGCTTAGAGCTGATATCGTAAGTCACACGATTTATACCTTTTACTTCATTGATAATTCGATTAGAAACTTTTCCTAAGATTTCATAAGGAATATGACACCAATCAGCAGTCATTCCATCAATAGAAGAAACAGCTCTGAGTGCAACAGCATTCTCGTAAGTTCTTTCATCCCCCATAACACCTACGGTATTTACAGGCAATAAAATAGCTCCAGCCTGCCAAATTTTGTCATACCAACCAGAAGCTCTTAATTCACTAATATATACAGCATCTGCTTCCTGAAGTACTTTTACTCTCTCAGGCGTAATCTCACCCAAAATACGAATTCCCAACCCTGGTCCAGGGAAAGGATGTCTTCCTAATATATTTTGAGGCACTCCCATTGATTTTCCTACTCTTCTAACTTCATCTTTGAACAACATCTTTAGTGGTTCTACAACTTTAAGTTTCATGTAATCAGGTAAACCTCCTACATTATGGTGTGATTTAATCGTTTTAGACGGACCTCCCGTTGTACTCACTGATTCAATCACATCCGGATAGATAGTACCCTGACCTAACCATTTTGCATTTTCCACTAGTTTTGATTCTTGGTCGAACACATCAACAAATATCTTGCCGATTGTCTTTCTTTTATGTTCCGGGTCTGTTATTCCCTTCAAAGCATTATAAAATTGTTGAGAAGCATCCACTCCTTTTACATTCAATCCCATATGCTCATAGCTTTCTAAAACTTCATTAAATTCGTTCTTTCTCAATAAGCCATGATTCACAAAAATACAGTAAAGATTATCTCCAATAGCTTTTTGAAGAATAGCGGCCGTTACAGAAGAATCCACTCCTCCTGACAAAGCTAGTATTACACGATCATCACCAAGTTGTGCTTTTAATTCTTGAACAGATTTATCTACAAAAACATCTGGAGTCCAATTTTGTGGACATTTAGCAATTTTTGTGATGAAATTAGAAATGATAGTTCCTCCATCTAATGAATGAAAAACCTCTGGATGAAATTGTAAACCATACGTTTCTTCTCCTTGGATAAAAAAGGCAGCATTAGATATATTTTCTGTTCCTGCAATATTTTTAAACCCAGCTGGTAAACTCTCAATAGTATCTCCATGAGACATCCATACTTGAGAACCAGATTTCACACCTTCTAAAAGAACATTATTGCTATCCACATTTGCAAGATTCGCTTTTCCATACTCTCTTTTCTCAGCATTGGAAACAACACCGCCATTTTTGTATGCGATATATTGAGCACCAAAACAAATTCCCAACAAAGGAACTTTACGTTGAATTCCAGAAAGGTCAAATTGAGGAGAATTCTCATCTTTAACCGAAAAAGGACTTCCTGATAGAATCACTCCTTTTACATTTTCAGTAATTTCAGGGCATTTATCCCATGGATAAATTTCACAATAGGTGCTGTGTTCACGTACTCTACGCGCGATTAATTGCGTGTATTGTGAACCAAAATCAATAATTAATATCATATCTCGCATGCTGCAAAGATAATAATCAATTTTTCTGTAGATAATATGTGAGAATAATTATTTATCTTTTTATATAAACAAATCCTTTAAATAGCTCTCCTGCCTTGGGAGTTTCTTTCTCTCCACCTAGTTTTACTAAATAATAATAGGTTCCTTCCGGCAAAGCTTCTTTACCTACATTTAAATTGCTTTGCGAAGTGCCGTCCCAATCATTTTGATAATCTTCATCATGGTACACTTGTAATCCCCAACGTGTATAAATCCATACTTCCGTATTTGGATATGCTTCTAGATTCTCAATATGAAAGAATTCATTGACACCATCTCCATTTGGTGAGAAGGACTCTACGATAATTATATCACACACCTTAATTGTTAAATCAATAGTAGCCGCTAACGCTGAACATCCAAAACCATTTTCAGCATATACATAATATGTTCCTGTATGATTTGTAGTTCCTTTATCAATCTGATAAGTAGTCCCCTGACCTACCACTTCATTATCATAATACCATGTATAATTTAATGCGTTAGGGTTGCTAATTGATAACAACACTGGTGTACCACTACAATAACTTTCTTGACTATATGTAGAATCTACTATCGGAAGCGGATTAACAAAAATTGCCAATGAACCATTTCCTATACATCCATCTTCTGTAGTAACTGTAACATTATACATACCATCATTAATCGATTGAGCATTTATCACAGAAGGGTTTTGTTCAGTGCTCGTAAAGCCATTTGGTCCTGTCCATTGATAACTAGGATTATTACCCACATTATTCATACCTAACACTATGGTAATATCTTCCCCTTCACACAAAGCTGCATCTTGCGGCGAAATGATAAATGGGGTAGGATTAATAACAATACCAACTGTATCAGCAGCAGAAATACAACCTTGATCTGTTGTTGCCACAACCGTATATACACCTTCATTATTTTGTGTAGCTGATGTTATAGTAGGGTTTTGCGAAGTACTAGTATATCCGTTAGGACCAGACCAAGAATAAGTGGTAGTAGTTCCTCCATTGGTAGTTGATGCATTCAATTGAATCACATCCCATTCGCACACACCATTTTGTAAAGCAGAGCCTATTACTTCCGGTGCTGCATTTATAAAGGTGATAGTTACTGATTGACTAATAGAACAACCAGCATCATCTGTTACAACCACTGTGTAAGAGCCTGCAGTTAAATTTGTGGCAGTTGCATTTGTTCCTCCTGATGGGGTCCAAGCATACGTATAATTTCCAGAACCACCCGATGCACTCACATTTGCACTACCGTCAGTACCATTTTCACAGGTAACATCTGTAACACCATTAATAGTTGCACTTGGCGCTGCTGGGTTACTAACTACCACTGTTGCTGATTCTGAACATCCTTTAATATCCGTTACAGAAACATGATAAGTTCCTGCACCTAGACTAATAGCAGTTGAACCACTTTGACCGTTTGAATCATCCCATTGGTATGAGTATCCTCCATTTCCACCTGTAACCCCCACTGATGCTGTACCATTATTAGCGGAACAATCTGAATTAGTAGAACTTGGTGTTAAAACAATAGCTGCCGGCTCAGTAATAACAACACTTTGCGTATTTTGACACATATTAGCATCAGTTACTGTAACCGTATAAGAATTAGGGCCTAAATTAGATGCAGTTGCTGCATTTCCTCCAGAAGGACTCCATGAATAACTAAAAGGACCTGATCCAGATGCTGATACAGATGCTGCTCCATTATTATATCCATTACATAACACATCTGTTTTAGAAGATAGACTAACGGATGGTAAGGCGTTTACCGTAACATTCACACTACCTTGTGCAGAAGGACAAGAACCTGCTCCTGTTACAGTTACTGTATATATACCACTTGCTGCTGTACCTGCATTAGAAACATTTGGATTAGCAGAAGTGCTATTAAATCCATTTGGCCCATTCCATGTATAAATCGGATTTGTTCCTCCATCTATTGCATTTGCGTGTAACTGAATGTTACTACCTGCACATAAAGTTATTGCATCAGCTGTAGGAGCTACCGTTGGAGTTGGGTTTAATTCTGTAACAGTATATGTTTCCAAACTTGAACAACCAGCACCATCAGTCACCTTTACCGTATAAGAGCCTGCGGCTAAACTAGTAACACTTGCGCCCGAGCCAACATTAGGTGTCCATTGGTATGTATATGATCCTGATCCACCCGAAGCATTAACCGCAATGCTTCCTGTACTATTTCCTGCACAATTCACATTTTGAAGGTTATTCAAAGTAATGGAAGGACTAGCTAAGTTACTCACATTTGCTGTAGCAGTTTTGGTACAACCCTTACTATCTGTAACGGTAACCGTATAAGTATTTGCTCCTAAATTAGTAGCCGTTTGTGTAGTTTGTCCACTAGGATTCCAAGAGTATGTATATCCCCCATTTCCTCCCGAAGGGTTTGCTGTAACAGTACCCGTATTTGATGTACAAGATGACTGAGTAGCACTTGTTGTAACAGCTAATACAGTAGGTTGAGAAATAACCACACTCGAAGTATTTATACAGCCATTTCCGTCCGTTACCGAAACTGTATAAGTGCCTGGGGCTAAACCACTAGCTATAGCTCCATTCCCACCTGAAGGACTCCAAGTGTATGAAAAAGGTCCATTTCCAGAGGCTGTGGCTGTTGCTGTACCATTATTTGCGCCATTACATGTAACATCTGCTTTTGTTCCAATATTTACAGTAGGTTTGGCATTTACGGTTACATTCACTGATGCAGTATTTGTACATCCATTTTGACTACCCGTTACTGTATATGTCTGATTGCTAGCAGGAGTAACTGTAACAGAAGGATTAGATCCCAAACCACCGCTCCAAGTATAACTAGTAGCGCCACTAGCAGTAATGGTAACAGATTGACCAGTACAAATCGCAGTATTATTTCCAGTAGATAGCGTAATAGATGGTTTTTGTTTCACAACAACTTGAACCGTTAAACTCTGTTTATGATCACACAAACCAGTTACCACACAAGTATAAGTTGTCGTAGATGACGGTGTAACAGTAACACTTTGAGTAGTTTCCCCACTATGTTGCCATTCGTAACTAGTTGCTCCTGGAGGTGCTGTTAGCACAACGCTTCCCCCTTGACAAATAGGAGAAACTGGATTTATAGATGGAAACTGAACTCCTGAATTAGCACTAATTGTATAATTACAAATATCCCCCGCAAAGCCATCAATCATTAAAATATAATCATTTCCGACGGTCAATCCATTGGCTGTAAGTGTAAATTGGCTCGCACTTTCTTTAAATTCAGAAACCGGAGTAAAACTTGCGCAATTATTTGCAGCAAAAACTTGCATTTGAATTCCCTTTCCTCTATAACAATCGCCAATATTCACATTTAAGACAGCAGTAGTTGCAGCTGCTGTAAATCGTATCCAAGAGTTATTATCAATTTGAACATCAAGATTTGGAGATTTGTACAATGGATTAGTCCAAAGTCCAAAAATACCTCCTTGGTCAACTCCAGGTGTATATGTATAAGTTGGTGGATTATTAGTTTCGCAGTTTCCTCTCATATTTCCAGGTCTATCAGCCGTATAATATGCACCTGTTGTTCCTTTATATCCATTAATATCGCAGATATAAAGTGCATCCGAACAATTATCATTCGTGGCATCGGTAACACATAGTCCAAATTGTCCTTTACTAGACGAACCCCAATTCCAAAAACGAATATAAACTGTTGAACCCGGAGTTAATCCTGATTTTGTAATAAAAGGCATTAATTTAGAATTGGGAGAAGCCAGAGATGTTGGGTAACAAGAATGGTCATTAGAATATGCAATTTGGGTCAAACTAGAACAAGTTCCTGTATATAACGCCATTACTCCATCGGTAGCAGCTCCTGTCCCAATATTCGGTTCCATAGTAACATGAATAGTTCCAGAAGGAGGCACAACAACTTTAAACCAAACGTCACCAGCATTAGTTGTATATCCTGTTGTAGAACCTGTCTCACATCCTGGGTCTGTAGGTGTATGAGTAGGTGTAGGTGCATTTCCTACAGGTGTTTGCGTTGCCCCAACATTTGTAAATCTTGAATAATTACATGCAGAAGTTACCGTCGGTAAACTAATTGCATTACACGGTTCATCGTTGGTAGGTGCAGGCGAGGCTGCTCCCGTAATACAAATACGAAATGCATCTGTCCAATTTGTATAATAATCATAGACACGGATATAATATACTTGACCAGGTATCAAACCAACGGCATTAATAACCTCTTGATCACCAAACCATCCATTATCAGAACAAATAATCGTATTTAATGTCGTACAACTACCACTAAACAACTCAACTACAGGATCCATTAAACCTGTTCCAACACCAGAAGGGTCTACCGTGATAGTCTGAACAGAGTTTGTAGCTGTAAATTTAAACCACACATCGTCGTCAGCAGTTCCAGCACATCCCGGATAGGATTGTGTAGCCCAATCATTATTAAAGGTGGAATAGCTACAGCTCGTGTTTACATTTAAATTTATTGCATTTCCGCAAATATCATTTGCTGGTGCTGTAGGAGCTTGGGTAACACATATTGTAAATGTTCCTGAACCTGAACCAGCTAAGTAATGATACACACGGACTCTATAAACTTGACCTACCACGAAATTTGTTCCGTTATAAATTTCAGTACCTCCACTCATGGTATTATCCACACACCCCATGCTTGCTAGAGTAGAGCAAGAACCTGAAAAAACCTGTAGTACAGCATCGAATCCAGCACTTCCCACCACTTTAATTTGTTGTGATGTAGATGTGGCAGTAAACTGATACCACACGTCATCGTCAGCATTTCCTACACATCCGGGTATATTTTGAGAGGCTCCAGTAGTATTTCCTGAAGTATTGACACAGTTGTTATACGAATTAACATTCAATGTTTGGGCATACGAACAATTATCATTAGATGGCTGCGCAAATGAGTTAACTGAAAAAACAAATACGGATAATAAAGCTATAAATAATTTATACACTAATCGTTTCATAAGAAGGTTGTTCATTTTATTTAATACGTCTAAGGTCTTTAGGTTCTAAATTGTTTCTGATTAACAAATTCTTTAAATCAGCAACATTGAAAGGGTCTTTTAAATCTTCTCTACCTATAATTTCTTCATAATTAACATAAATCATGATAAAACCTTCTCCTTTTTCTTTTTTGTAAAATCCTTTGGTTTTAGTTATACCATCGAGTTGTGCCACCTGATCGGCAATACTCGTAACCAAAGCCGAATCAATATCTGCCACAAAACTATACCCATAGACACGTTCCTCAACGGTTATATCTTGTTTTTGAGCAATTAATATAGTAGGAAGAAGAAGTAATAGTATCACACAATATTTTCTCATATTGTAGTAGTTTAAAATTTATTCCTACAAAGTAACAGAATAAATTTAAAATCACAAATTTTATTTAACAAAAATGGCGAAAATATTCAATCTCCGCCATTTAATATTCTCAAAATTATTTGCGTTTAATTTCTATATAGCGTTGCTTTTACAGCTTTCACAATTCTATCCACATTCGGTAATGCTTCTGCCATTAAAGAGGGAGAAAATGGGAATGAAGTATCAGATTGTGTAACTCTCATTACCGGGGCATCTAAATAATCAAATGCATAACGTTGTAAATGGTACGCAATTTCAGAAGATATAGACGCTAATGGCCATGCTTCTTCAACGACAACACATCTATTAGTTTTCTTCACAGATTCAACTACTGCTGGATAATCTATTGGACGAAGAGAACGAAGGTCTATAATTTCACAATCAATCCCTTCATTTTTCAAAACTTCCGCAGCTTTATGCGCTTCTTTGATGATTTTTCCAAAAGAAACAATAGTCACATCTCTTCCTGGTCTTTTAACATCTGCTACTCCAATAGGAATCAAATATTCCCCTTCAGGAATCTCTCCTTTATCACCATACATTTTTTCAGATTCCATTACCAATACTGGATCATCATCACGTATAGCCGATTTAAGCAAACCTTTAGCATCAGCCGGTGTGGAAGGTGTCACCACTTTTAATCCTGGCACATGTGCATAAAAAGATTCAAAAGCTTGAGAGTGAGTTGCTGCCAATTGTCCAGCTTGACCATTTCCTCCTCTAAATACAATAGGAACGTGATATTGACCACCTGACATTTGTAGCATTTTAGCAGCACTATTAATAATCTGATCTGATGCTAATAAGGCAAAATTCCACGTCATAAATTCAACAATAGGTCTCAATCCATTCATTGCGGCTCCAACACCAATCGCTGAAAATCCTAATTCCGCAATGGGAGTATCAATAACTCTTTCAGGTCCAAACTCATCCAACATTCCTTTGGAAACTTTATATGCTCCATTGTAATTAGCAACCTCCTCACCCATTAAGAAAACATTCTTATCGCGACGCATTTCTTCAGTCATCGCTTCATTTAGTGCCTCTCTAAATTGAACTACTCTCATTGTTTACAATATTTTAAAATAGGAAAAATTATTTCCAAGGGGTAAAACTATTAATTTTTGTTATTAAATAAAAGAAAGAAGAGATTTTTCTTATTCCAACAAACCGAATAGGCACAAAAAAATCGGAGTAAAAAATTTACTCCGATTTAAAGTCATTTTGTAAAAGATTATTTCTCTACTTTTTCTAAGTCCATACCACATACAGGGCATTGACCTACCTCGGTATATGTTTTACCATCTTCGCAATCCATTGGACAAGCCCAAGTTTCTGCTACCACTTCTTCTTTTACTTCAGCTTCTTTGTTACCAGAACAACTTGTAAATGTACCTGCTAAACAAAATACTGATAATACTACTAATGTCTTTGCTATTTTCATAATTCAAATTTTATACAAAGTTAAGTATTTTTTTGAATTATCTGTGACATTTAAAGTATTCAAAAGGCTCATGACAGCTATTACATTTATACATGGACTTACAAGCAGTAGCTCCAAATTGAGAAACAAGCTCAGTATCAACAGATTTACATTTAGGACAAGGTACTTCCGGTCCTTTTCCAAAAAGTGCATATTGATCTCCACCTTCTTGAGGAGGAGCTATGCCATATTCTTCTAATTTCCTACGACCTTCTTGAGTCATCCAATCTGTTGTCCAAGCAGGCGCCAACACGGTTATCACCTCTGCTTGAACTCCTTTCTCTTTGAGCTTCATACGAGTGTTTAGCTCCATGATATTCATCGCAGGGCAACCAGTATAAGTTGGAGTCATGGTGACTTTCCATGTACCATCTCCTTTTTTTTCGACTTTACGAATAACCCCTAAATCCACCAAAGAGAGTACAGGAATTTCAGGATCTATAACTTCCTCAAGTATTTCCCAGATATAATCTTCTGTTAATTCTTTAACCATTCTTATTTTTCTACCACTTTAATCCTGGATAAGTTCTTTGCATATACTGTAATTCAGTGAGCAAATACCCTAAATGTTCAGTATGTGTACCTTTTCTTCCAATACCAAACTTCCATGAACCTTTGTTCCAAGTCAAAGTAGCTTCGTCTAAGATACCTTTCACATTTGCATCATACGCTGTACGAAGTTTAGAAACATCTGGAACGATTCCCTCTTTTATCAATAATTCATCTACCTCATCCATATAGAATAATTCATCCACAAAGCGAGCTAATTCATCTAAAGAAGTCTGAACACGTTGATGAGACTCTTCAGTTCCATCTCCTAAACGTATCATCCACTCTGCAGAATGTTTAGCATGGTATTTTATCTCCATGAGTGTTTTAGCAGCAATAGCAGCAACTTGGGCATCAGAACTTTTAGTCAATTCTTCATATAACAATAATTCGAATTGATCAAAGAAAAACTGGCGAACAATAGTTTTTCCAAAATCGCCATTAGTTTGTTCGACAAGTAATACATTTTTATATTCGATCTCTCTTCGTAGATATGCAAAATCATCTTCCGTTCTACCTCTATTCTCAACCTGGGCTGCATATTTATACAGCTCAGTTGCTTGTCCAATTAAGTCTAAGGCTAAATTTGATAGTGCAATATCTTCTTCCAAAATCGGTCCATGTCCGCACCATTCTGAAAGACGGTGTCCTAAGACAAGACTATCATCAGCCTTTCTTAGTAAATATTCAATTAAAGCTTCTTGTTTTGTCATCGCGCAAGTTTACATGTTTTTAACTCCTTCTGGAACTTCATAGAAAGTAGGGTGACGGTAGATTTTTGTTTCTGCCGGATCAAATAGAGGTCCTGACTCAGCTGGATCTGTTGCAAAAACATTTTTAGATTCTACCACCCAGATGCTAATACCTTCATTTCTTCTAGTATATACATCACGTGCGTTATTAACAGCCATTTCAGCATCAGGAGCACGTAAACTTCCTGCATGCTTATGGTTTAAACCTTGTTTACTTTGGATAAATACCTCCCATAGAGGCCATTCATTATTACTCATTTTAGTATGTTTTAAATTTTATAAATCAATTTTATTTTTTGTTCATTATGATACCATCACTTTGCGAGCTGATTTCTTCTTAGCATAAGCTAGCGCAGCATCTCTCACCCACGCTCCATCTTCTTTTGCTTTGGTACGAGCTGCTATTCTTTCTGCATTACAAGGTCCATTACCGGAAATAACTTCTTTAAATTCTTCCCAATTAATAGGTCCATATTCATAATTACCTGTTTGCTCGTTGTATTTCATATCCTTATCCGGAACAGTTAAACCAGCATATTCAATTTGTGGAACCACATTATTAATAAATTGCTGTCTTAACTCGTCATTGGAGTGGCGCTTAATCTTCCACTTCATAGATTGTTCTGAATGTTTAGAGTCTTTATCTGATGGGCCAAACATCATAATAGAAGGCCAAAACCATCTATTTAACGCATCTTGAGCCATCTCCTTCTGCTCAGGAGAACCTTTAGCTAAACCTAAAATAATTTCATAACCTTGTCTTTGGTGAAAAGACTCTTCCTTACAAATCCGAATCATCGCTCTGGAATAAGGTCCATAAGAAGTACGACATAAAGGAACTTGATTGACAATTGCAGCTCCATCAACTAACCATCCAATTGCTCCCATATCTGCCCAAGATAAAGCCGGGTAGTTAAAGATACTGGAATATTTAGCTGTACCTGCGTGTAATTTATCAATTTCATCTTCGCGGCTTGCTCCTAAAGTTTCCATGGCACTATAAAGATAAAGTCCATGTCCAGCCTCATCTTGTATTTTTGCCAATAATGTAACTTTACGCAACAAACTAGGAGCTCTAGTTACCCAATTTGCTTCAGGTAGCTGCCCTACAGTTTCAGAGTGAGCGTGCTGAGATATCTGACGGATAAGCGTTTTTCTATACGCTTCCGGCATAAAATCCCTTGGCTCAATTTTGATTTCTTGATCGATCTTTTCTTGGAAACTCTTCTCTAGAGCTTCTAGATCTTTCGGATCCATGCTTGTTTTCTCCATTATTAGTAAAGGGTTTTAAGTTTTTTTAAATTCTGTCGTAACAAAAATAGACAATTTTATCTTTTTTTTTATAAAAAATTTAAAAAATGTTTGCGATTTAATTTTAACATTCTGATTATCTATGACTTATGAGACAATTCATTCAAGTAGGAGTAAACCCTTTAAAAGACTTAACTGGAATATCAGAATAGCCAAGTGTGTCATAACCCGTTGTGCATTTACAAAAACTAATAAAATCAATAATCTCTATTATATCTGGATTGTTTTTAATCTGCGATGATGTAAGAAAATAGAAATTATTAAAAAAAAATAGACCCCGAGCAACCAAGGTTCTCGGGGTGACAATTGTTGGGGGCTACTATCGGTCGGCAAAGCCGACCGCCTTACCCTCTCTATGTATTGTCACCCCGACGGACGAAGGAGTGTCGGGGTCTAATACTATTAATTTATATTTTCTTCTAAATGCACAACGGGTGTCATAAACTATTTTCTTCTAACCATTCAAGCACAAATTTGTCCTCTTTATCCTTATAATTGTTTTATTATCGAATTATAGACTAAATTCAGGCAGATTTTATTATTTTTGCGGTCAAAATTTACAAAGAACATGAACCCAAGATTCCATACTTTAAAAATTAAGGATATACGAAGAGAGACAAATGATGCTGTATCATTTTCAATAGAAATCCCTAGTGAATTAAAAGCAGATTTTCACTACAAACCAGGGCAACATCTTACTTTTAAAAGAATTTTAAACGATGTGGATGTAAGACGTTCTTATTCTATTTGTTCTGCTGAATATGAAAATGAATTACGTGTGGCTGTAAAGAAAATTCCAAATGGAAAGTTCTCTTCTTTTGTAAATGACCAACTAGCCGTGGGAGATGAAATTGAAGTAATGAACCCTATGGGAAACTTCACTACTGAAATCAATGCAAATACAACTAAAAATTTTGTGTTTTTTGCTGGTGGTAGCGGTATTACTCCAATTATGGCTTTAACCAAAACTATTTTACATACGGCTAAAAATAGCACTGTCTCTTTAATTTATGGGAATAGAGGATTTAGTCATATTATCTTTAGAGAAGAAATTGATGCGTTGAAGAATATGTATATGGATCGATTGAGTGTAATGCATATCTTCAGTGATGAAAAAATTGGGAATGAATTACAAGAAGGACTTTTAAACAAAGAGAAAGTCACAGAATTATACAATGCAATCCTCGAAGGAGATCAGGTAGATGAGGTATTTGTATGCGGTCCACAACCTATGATTATGGCGGTGAAAGAAGTTTTTGAAGAAAAAGGTATGAATCACCATCAAATTCATTTTGAACTATTTACAAATCCTGATCAAGAAGCTAAAGAAGCAGCACAACATCCTACCGCAGCACAACATATTGGTGAGAGAGTAACGGCACAAGTTTCAGCGATTATTGATGGTGAAATGATGACCGTAGAACTTTCCACTGATGGAAAATCTATCTTAGATGCTGTCAACGACGCAGGTGGCGATGCCCCATATTCTTGTAAAGGAGGTGTTTGTAGTACTTGTAAAGCAAAAGTATTGGAAGGAAAAGTATTCATGGATAAGAACTACGCCTTGGAAGAGGATGAAGTAGAAGCAGGTTATATATTAACTTGCCAATCTCACCCACTTACTGAAAAAGTTACAGTTTCTTACGACGAGTGGTAACATCATGGGGTTATTCAATAAACTATTTGGAAAGGACAAAGCTGTACCTAAGAAAAAGGAAACATCTACAGCTCTGTTGAAAATAAAAGAAATTCAACGACTTACATCAGATGCTGTAAAAGTTATTTTTGATATTCCGACAACATTAAATGATTCTTTCCAATTCATTCCAGGGCAATATCTTACGCTTATTTTAAAGATAAATGGCAAGGAAGAACACCGCTCCTACTCTATCTGTAGCGGAATAAATGAAGATTTAGCCATAGGAATCAAGCAAATTCCAAATGGAATAGTTTCAACGTATTTTAACACACAAGCCAAAGCTGGAGATGAAATCGAAGTTGTTTTCCCTACCGGGAGATTTACTTTAACAAACTCCGAAGGAAATTATATAGCAATTGCCGGTGGAAGTGGTATTACCCCCATTTTATCTATTGCAAAATCTATCCATAATTCTTTGAGTGGTAAACTCCATATTTTATATGGAAATAGAGATGAGACTTCTATCATGTTTGCAGAAGAAATAAATCAATTAGACACTTCAAAAGTTAGTGTTACTCATATTTTTTCTGAACAAGAAAAGGACGGGATATTATTCGGAATGCTTACAGAAGAAAACATTACTTCTTTCTTCAGAAACAACTTAGCTTTATTAAAAGCGGATGGCTTCTATATTTGTGGTCCTGAACAAGTGATTCTCAATACACAAAATGCTCTTAAAACATTTGGTGTCTCTGAAGATAAGTTACATTATGAATTATTTACCACTCCTGTAAATCTAAAATCAACAACTGCAACAACTCCTTCTGATTTTCAAGGAATTGCTCAAGTAACAATCATTTTAGACGAAGAAAAGGAGACATTTGAATTAGCCTCAGACGGTAGTTCCATTCTAAGTGAGGCGGAAAGTTATGGCATGGATGCTCCTTACTCTTGCCGAGGAGGTGTGTGTAGTACCTGCAAAGCCAAAGTTCTTGAAGGTTCTGCTAGCATGGATAAGAATTTTACCCTAACTGATAAAGAAGTGGCTGAAGGTTATATATTAACTTGCCAGGCACATCCTAGCAGTCCAAAAATAATAGTTAGCTACGATGAATAAAATTATTGTTGTCATAGGAGCCAGTCGCGGAATTGGAAAAGAAATGGTATTACAGTTTGCAAAAGAAACAGAAAATACAGTCATTGCCTTAGCTCGCAACGTGGAAATCATGCAACAAACATTTACTGCTCCAAATATTCATGCAGGTTATATCGATTTGAGTTCAGAAGATTTACACGCGCAATTGGATAACGTGCTACATGCTTATCCAAGAATAGATATTGTTATCAATAACGCAGGAACTATAGTTAATAAGCCATTCATTGAATTAACCCGCACTGAAATCAACTCGTGTTATCAAGTGAATTCTATTGGAATTATGCACGCTACGCAGTATATGGTTCCTAAGATGCTAGCAAATGGGGGACATATCGTAAATATCTCAACAATGGGAGCTTTTCAAGGGAGTGTAAAATTTCCAGGCTTAGCTGCCTATTCTAGTTCCAAATCTGGGATTGTTACATTTACAGAGCTTTTTGCAGAAGAATACAAAGAAACGTCAATCAAGATGAATTGCCTTTGTTTGGGAGCTGTACAAACTGAAATGTTGGAAGAAGCATTTCCAGGCTATAAAGCACCTCTAACACCCGAACAAATGGCTAATTACATAGTAGATTTTGCATATAATGGCCATCTGTTTTATAATGGAAAAGTGCTACCAGTGAGTAGTTCTACTCCATAAGATAGTATATCATTCTTAGCGATATTCTAAAAATTAATGATAGATTTGTGAGAAGAATTTAACCCTATGACTCTGCAAATTCACAATACGTTCAACGCTATTTCTATTGGAGATATTACCCAATCTGAATTTGCAAATATCTTAAAAAGTTACAAAAACGCCCAAAAAGTTGTCATCACTGATGAAAACACTCACGAATTGTCTTGGCCGTATATTTTAACAAGCTTTGAAGAACTCAATACAGCCGAAGTGATTGTTTTACCTAGCGGAGAGGAAAATAAAGATATAGAAATTTGTGAACAGGTATGGGATACACTGTTAGATTATGATATTCAACGCAGCGATTTGATTATTAATTTAGGAGGTGGAGTGATTACCGATTTAGGTGGGTTTATTGCTTCCGTTTATAAAAGAGGTATTCGCTTTATCAATATCCCTACATCTTTACTTGCTATGGTGGACGCTTCAGTTGGTGGAAAAACTGGGGTGAATTTCCGAGGATTTAAGAATCAACTTGGAGTTTTTGCATTGCCTCAAGCTGTCTTTTGTGACCCTATTTTTCTGAAAACTCTCCCTGAAAATGAAGTTTTGTCAGGAAAAGCAGAAATACTAAAACATGGCTTGATTGCTTCTGCTCCTTTATGGAAAGAAATGTTGAAGTTTAAAGAGAATCTTCCTGACAAACAACTCTTACACAAAGCTATACTCATTAAATCAGACATTGTAGAACAAGATTTTAATGAAAAAAATGAACGTAAGAAGTTGAATTTCGGTCACACCATTGGACATGCATTAGAAAGTCATTTGTTGAACAAAGATAATCCTACAACACATGGAGAATGCGTTGCATGGGGAATGCTAGTCGAATCTTATCTGTCGGTAAAACACAATCATCTTTCTGAATCAGAGTTTGAAATGGTGAAAGATCTCATCTCTTCTTGGTATGCACCACTACCCATTTCCAAGGATGATTTCCCCGTACTTCTTCAACTCATGAAGCAGGACAAAAAAAATAAAGGAGATTTGATCAATTTTACCTTATTAAAAGAGATTGGCAACGCTGAAATTAATAAGGAATTGAAAGAGGATGAAATTGAGAAGGGGTTACAATATATTTTTGGATAAGGGATAAAGCACTGAAATCTTTTAATGAAAGAAAGCTCAATTTGCGGTGAATAAGACATTATTAACCGCAAATTATGCGGAGATTAATTTGTTTTTGCGGCGAATATGATGTATAATTTCTTCCAACTCTTTAAACTATCTCATCGTTTGTTATATTAACCACAAACAAAAAATGATGAGAATTACTATATTATTCATATTGATATGCTATCAGTTATTTGGTCAGGTTAAATCTACTCAAATTGATTACAATAACGTTTCTGCTTTTATATCTGGCGAAGGAACATTCTTCTATGATTTTGAAAATCAAGTAAAAGGGTATGAAGTGCCTAAAGGATTGGGAGTGCATGCATTAAAAGACATGCAATTTTGGTTTGCGGCTAAGGATATGAATGGAGAAATTTATTTTTCTCAGGGAGGAACTCCATTAGAAAAAGATGTTTTTAATGGTCCTATTTCTAATTTAAGTGTTTACAACACTCAAGCTTATTTAAACAGTTGGGAGAAGCCAATTTATATTATCAATCAAGCAACTATTGATAAATACCTATCAAATTACAACTGTAGTCAAGATCCAGATTGCGTTGATAATTATCCCATCTCAAATGAAGAAATAGATCAAATAAATAACTGGCCAGCACATGGCGATATTTCAATGGGACAAGCTTTTAATTTAGCACCTTTTCTTGATAATCAAGAAGATGGAATTTATGGCCCAACACAAGGAGATGTTCCACTAATAAAGGGATGCTACGCAGCTTATCTTATTCAGAATGATGAAGCAATGCCGCATACCCTAACCAATACAAATCCGATTGGTATCGAACTACGGATTATGTTTTATCAGTATCATACTTCCGATTATTTGAATAACACATTATTGGTAGATGTAGAAGCTATTAATAGGAGTAACATAGATTATCCCGAATTTATGCATAGTGTTGCTATCAATGGAGCATTAGGAAATGAAACGGATGATTTTCTTGGTTGTGATTCTTTATCCAATATCATATACTTCTATAATTCTGACAATATAGATGAAGAAAGTTCTTCTTCTAGTGGATATGGAGAAAATCCACCAGCTATTGGAATAGTTGGTTTACATCAAAAATCAAGTTCATGTGTTCCTTTTTCTGGGAATGAAACAGTAGAAGAAAAATGGAATTTGATGAAGGGATATCAAAGTAATGGTGATTCTTGGATACATCCAAATGGTTACGAAACAAAGTATGTATATTCTGGAAATCCAAACAATCCAGCCGAATGGAGTCAGTTAAGTCAAGGCAATACACCTGGAAACGTCAACGGTTTACTTTCTATGGATTTTGGAATGTTTCATAAAGGTGATACCTTACGTCAATCCTATGCGATTATTTTCACACAAGATGGAAATCATTTAGAGAATGTTGAGTCTTTGATTGAAAATGCGATGGAGCTTAAAAATACACTTGATAATGAAGGTACTATTCTCTGCACGGATGAAGTATTGAATATAGTTGAAGATGATAAGTTAGACGTTGAAATCTTTCCAAATCCCTCATCAGGAATTTTCCAAATTAAAAATCCAATTGATCATATACATACAATTTTAATATCTGATTCTCAAGGAAGAATTGTGAAAGAAGAGTCAATACAAAATAACGAAATGATAGAGATCGATTTACGTGGAAAGCAAGCAGGTATATATTTTGTGCAAGTTACATCGAATAATGCGATGATGGTAAAAAAGATTCTAATTCATTAAACATCCCTATTCCCGAATTATCTCAAATTCATCTGCCTTTTGCTGCTCATGCATTTTCTCTTCTTCTTGTAGTTTTCGAATCATTTCCTTATATCTTTCTTCGTCAATCTTGAAGTTATCGAGTTTATAGACAAAACCAACACGCACTGACCAAGTGTCACGAGTAACCGTTTCTGGCGGCATGGAGTCGAAGAAATGAGAATAGCTAATGCGTATGCTAAAAGGATTTGACACTCTAAATAATACCGAATATTCACCAGAATACCTTACATCTTTAAAACGCATAAGATTCGGTTGAAAATAAGTGGTAGAAGTTAACTCAAATTGCTTGAAATTGAGGTAAGTTGATATATAGCTACTCCATCTGAACGCATTTTCAAATCCCATAGGTCTGTCACTATAATTGATCTCTTCGTATTCGTAGAATACTGAACTTCCTGCGAACATTCGTATTTGACGATTTATATATTGTCCTTCTTTTGGTTTTATATCAAAAATACCTACACGTAATCCAGTACCTAAAATATAACGTACTTTCTGCAATAACAATTTATTGTACTGAATTTGGGAGTAAGACTCCCATTCCCAGACAGAATGAGCAATGCGGTACGAATAACGCAAATGTGACATTCCAAAATCTGAATATTTAACTCCTTTTGCTGCGGTATAAGTTAAATCGTTAATCAATAAAAGAAGGTGTTTGTATTCCTTCTCATTTTTCACTTGTGAAGCATCCTTTTGCAAAGAGTCTTTACTGTTGGAAGTTTCGGAACTATTCTTTTTTTCTCGCCAATTAAACTTATATTGAATCATTGGTTTGAAATTCAACGACATCAATACGTCTTTTTGTTTTTGTGCTGAAAATGATAAATCTAAGGCCCCACTGAACCCATAAGAGCCATCACCTAATCTTCTATTTTCAATGTTTACAACCTGTGTAAATATGAAAAATGGTAAAAAGATAAAATATAGAATTAATCGGCTTTTCATAGTCAGATTAATGAGGGTATATTTGAAATGATTGGCTTACTTCCCTCTTAATTCTAAGGATTTCAACGTATTGATCATTAAAGAAGCAATGGTCATAGGACCTACACCGCCCGGAACAGGAGTAATATATGAGGTTTTAGGAGCAACGTGTTCAAACTCCACATCACCAACCAATCTCCATCCTCTTTCACGTGTTGCATCTTCCACTCTGGTTGTTCCTACATCAATAACAACTGCACCTTCTTTAACCATTTCTGCTGTGATAAAATTCGGGCGACCTATTGCTGCGATAATAATATCAGCATTTAGACAAACCTCTTTTAGATTTTTTGTTTTACTATGAGCTAAAGTAACTGTACAATTTCCAGGATATGTATTTTTAGATAATAAAATACTCATGGGTGAGCCTACAATGTTGGAACGTCCAACTACTACGCAATTTTTACCCGATGTTTCAATTTCATAATGCTTTAGAAGTTCTAAAATCCCTGCAGGTGTAGCAGACACAAAACTAGGTAAACCTAGAGTCATTTTCCCTACATTCTCAGGATGAAACCCATCTACATCTTTAGCAGGGTCAACAGCCATTAAGATTTTATCTTCATCAATATGTTTCGGTAATGGTAATTGAACAATATATCCATCTATTTCAGGATTATTATTAAGTTCTATCACTTTATCTAGCAATGTTTTTTCAGTAACATCTTCCTCAAATTGAATCAATGTACTTTTAAAACCACATTCTTCACAAGCTTTGATTTTATTAGCGACATAAGTAAGAGATCCACCATCTTTTCCTACAATTACAGCAGCTAAATGAGGGATTTTCTTTCCTTGAGAGACTCTCTCTACTACTGCTTTTGCAATTTCTTCTTTTACTTTTTTAGCTGTAGCCTTTCCGTCTAATAATATCATGATAAAAATTTTGTTACAAAGATAACATTGTAAGTGTAAAGAGAGAAATGAAAAGTAAATTTTCAGGGTTGTTATAAGCCAGAATTAACCGCAAACCGCAAAGTGTTTTCGCAGAGGTCGCAAAGCTTTGTATACTTTGCGGTTAAAAAATCTATTCTACAACTCTTGAGTCAGTGAATATAACACCAGTAGAGGTGCAGAGATAAACTCTCTTCCCATCAGGGGAGAAGTAAATAGCATTAAATTTTGCGTTTTTTCCGTCATATTGACGCTTATTGAAATCGGTAATGGTTTTATCGGCTCCTACATCAATAAACTTTTTACCAGCATCTTTACTAAAGAAAACTTTAGAACCTGCACCCCCTGCAAGCCCAAAATTCGGATTGCTGATTCCCCAAATTTCTGATGGATTCGTAGGATTGTACTTAATGTCTCTATCTATATTTGATCCTGTTGAAGATGGATTCCAAGTTTCACCGCCATCGGTACTCATAAACACCCCTCTTAAATTTGCTGCTAATAGAATCACATTAGGTTGTGCTGGGTTTATAGTTATACCGAGTACATTAGGCATTTGAGAAAGATTCTCATCTTTACTTGGTTTTTTACTTCTCCATGTTAATCCCCCATCATTTGATTTTTCCATATTTCCTGTATTGGTTCCTGCATACATCATTCTAAAGTCAGTTGGATCCACATCGACTGCTTGAACAGTTCTATTTTTTAATTTCTGCTCCCATGTTTCACCACCATCTTTACTGATATACACACCTCCCGATCCTCCTGCTTGTGCGCTTCCGGCAACGAGTTCCTTCTTATTGTTTGGATTCATATATAAATTACATATCCCTGGTGCTACTTTCTTTTTGTCCCATGTTTTACCTCCATCTTTACTTATTGAAACTCCCATAAGGTGCCCTAAATAAATAATATCAGAATCATCTGGGTCTATTATGATTGGTAATTTATTCATCCAACCCATATATTTTCCCGCTTTTTCATTCATGACTACCCACGTTTTACCATCATCTGTACTTTTATAAAATACAGTCTTGCTAATCGCATAATGGATGTTAGGGTCTTTTGTGCTAATTGCATAACCATGAGCAGGTGTAGCTTTTTGATTGTCCAAATAAACCACTTGCCAAGTAATTGTATTATTCTGTGCTACTGATAGATTTCCTAGTAGAAAAAATACAGAGAAAAAAAGAATCATTTTTATTTTCATAGATATTGATTTTATTTGATTAGTAAAATTTTAATTAAGGTTCTGTTTTTATTTCTTTACCAAAGCCATTGCAGAAACCACATTCCATTTTATAGGTAACTGTCCCATCTCCACAAATTCCGTCAAAGCCAGTACATTTTGCATATCCATTCTTACAACCAGGACAAGTTGTTTTACCTTCTCTATCACAGAGGTGACAGTCGAGTTTTCCAGATTTACAATGCAGTGTTGGACAAGGCCCTGTATATCCTGCTCCATCACAGGAACGGCAAGGATCTTTAACTTTCTTGTATCCATTACATGAACGACAAGTAGCTTTCCCAGTACTATTGCATACTTTGCATTTCTTTTCTCTTCCTGTTCCTGCACAATAGCGACATGAGGCGCGTTCTATTTGTGGTGAAACAAGATTCTCATTTCGAGGTTCATGTCCACTTCCTCTGCAATGAGAACAAGTTATTATTATAGAATTACTACACTTATAACAATTAACTTTCCCAGTTGCTAGACATTCCTTACAATCTTTCACAAAGTATCCTTTACTTTTGCAATTTGAACAAGCTTTTTTCCCAGTGCCTAAACAAACTGGATCATCGTATACATGCATCCTATTACACTGTGGGCAAGTTATTTTAGCTGAACCTGAACAAACATTATGTTTTACAGTTCCAGCTCCTCTACAGCGCTTGCAGCTCGAACTCACCATGTAATAAAGTGTACCTTCACATTTATTACATACTTGAATATATTGAGGAGAAGCTGTTTGAATACTGTCTAATAACTTTTCTAGTTTTTTGACTCTTTTCTTATCTGTGCTATTTAGGATAACATCATATCTATCCTTTAATCGTAAAGATTTATTAGCGTCAAATGTTTGAGCCACTATTAATTTTGGCAATACAGATACCATGATTATGAGTAGAATAGGTTTAAGATTCATTTGCCTTTTTTTGTGCTTGTAAATGCAAAAAAAAAATGATAAAAAACGAAAAGTCAATGGATTATGATTGAATTAAATATAAAAAAAGCCCTAACAAATTGTCAGGGCTTTCTCATTCTTTTATGAAGTTTATTTATTATCTGTCACTTCTTCAAAGTCAACATCCGTTACTTCATCTGAGTTGTTTCCTTGAGCCTGATCTGCACCTGCTCCAGCACCTGCGTCTGGTCCAGCAGCGCCTCCTCCATTTTGATACATCTCTTGAGAAGCAGCTTGGAATACATTATTTAATTTCTCAGAAGCAGCATTGATACCATCAATATTTTTAGCCTCAAATGCTGATTTTAGCTCAGCTAAAGCATCCTCGATAGGTTGCTTTTTATCAGCTGGGATTTTATCTCCGTATTCTTTTAGCTGACGTTCTGTTTGGAAGATTAAAGAATCTGCTTTATTAATGGCTTCAACCTCATCTCTTTTTTTCTTATCTGCATCTTCGTTTGCTTTTGCCTCATTTTTCATTCTTTCGATTTCAGCATCGCTTAATCCTGAAGAAGCTTCAATTTTGATAGATTGTTCTTTACCAGTTCCTTTATCTTTTGCAGAGATATTCATGATACCATTAGCATCGATGTCAAAAGTTACTTCAATTTGAGGAACTCCTCTCGGTGCAGGTGGAATATCTGTCAACTGGAATCTTCCTAAGGTCTTGTTATCAGCAGCCATTGAGCGCTCACCTTGTATTACGTGGATATCCACAGAAGGTTGGTTGTCAGAAGCTGTTGAGAACACTTGTGATTTCTTAGTTGGAATCGTTGTGTTTGCATCAATTAACTTGGTCATTACACCTCCCATTGTTTCAATACCTAAAGAAAGTGGAGTTACGTCTAATAAAAGTACATCTTTTACTTCTCCTGTTAACACACCTCCTTGGATAGCAGCTCCAATTGCAACTACTTCATCTGGGTTTACACCTTTTGAAGGAGCTTTTCCAAAGTAATTTTGTACCGCATCTTGGATGATTGGAATACGTGTAGAACCTCCTACTAGGATTACTTCATCAATATCTGAAGTTGATAATCCTGCATTTTTCATTGCCTTTTTACAAGGGGCAATAGTTCTTTCTACGATATCACTAATCAACTGCTCGAACTTAGAACGCTGTAAAGTACGTACCAAGTGTTTTGGAACGCCATCTACCGGCATGATGTAAGGTAAGTTGATTTCTGTTTGTGAAGAAGAGGAAAGCTCAATCTTTGCTTTTTCTGCAGCTTCTTTCAAACGTTGCAATGCCATAGGATCTTTTCTTAAATCCAAACCTTCATCATTCTTAAATTCATCTGCTAACCAGTTGATGATTTTATTATCCACATCATCTCCTCCAAGGTGAGTGTCTCCATCTGTTGATAACACTTCAAAAACACCATCTCCTAATTCTAGGATAGACACGTCGAAAGTACCACCACCAAAGTCGAAAACAACAACCTTTTGGTCCACATTCTTTTTATCCAAACCGTAAGCTAATGCAGCAGCGGTTGGTTCGTTAATAATACGTTTCACTGTTAATCCTGCGATTTCTCCAGCTTCTTTTGTAGCTTGACGTTGTGCATCGTTAAAATATGCAGGTACAGTAATAACTGCCTCAGAAACATCTTGTCCAAGATAATCCTCAGCCGTTTTCTTCATTTTTTGAAGAATCATGGCAGAAATCTCTTGTGGCGTATATGTTCTGTCGTCAATTTTTACACGAGGTGTATTATTGTCCCCTTTTACAATTTCGTAAGCCATTCTCTCTTCATCATCATGCATTTCGTCGAAAGATGTACCCATAAATCTCTTAATAGAGTAAATCGTTTTGTGCGGATTGGTGATTGCCTGACGTTTTGCAGGATCTCCCACTTTTCGCTCTCCTCCTTCTACAAAAGCTACAATAGAAGGCGTAGTACGCTTTCCTTCAGCATTTGTAATTACTACCGGCTCATTACCTTCCATTACTGATACGCAAGAGTTGGTAGTTCCTAAGTCAATTCCAATTATTTTTCCCATATCACTTTAATTTTCTGTTTTAATTCAAAATTTGATAGTCATTTGTCAATTCCTATGCCAGCCGAAAAAAGGCAGAATTTTAGTTTTTTTTGTCAGAATTCTCTGACTTTTGATGAATCTAAACTGACAAGCTGGCAGAAAACTAGATGAATTGGCTTCAAAAAGTGGGATACTGATAGCGAACGGAATTTAATTTTTCTAATAGATAGCTATTGCCATAAATAGGCTGTAAATTCCGTTCGCTGGAGGCTAACAATCACCGTTACGGAATAGGAGGTTAGATTCCGTTCGCTGCGCTCCGGAATGACAACCATCAACGTAGTTAGAGGGAGAGGGGGCGGCGAAGCCGCCCCCTCTCCTTTATTATTATAGGCTTAAGTGTCATTCCGGAGCGCAGCGATCGGAATCTGTTTTTCATCCATAATTATCGTTTGTAGCATACACAAAGCGAATGGAATCTGTTCTTCAACCGCAATTCGATAATCAGAGTATAGCGAACGGAATCTAAAAATTCTCAATTTTCACACCGATAGCTATGGTACTCACCTAATTATTAGTTTAAGTAAGTGACAAAGGGGTTGTTTTATCTATTTCAACTCACAGCAAATAAATAGTTAAAAAAAATATTCCAATTTATTATTTTGTATTACATTTGTACTAGTAACAATTGTTACTAGCAAAAAAAAACGTTTATCATAGTACTTATGAAACTTCATGCAATTTTATTATTTGTAGGATTCTGTATGTATCTTACAGTTGGATTTTCTCAACAATCTGGCACTCAAAGAGATATGAGTTATCAGAAACAAGCACCTGCAAATGAAAAAGGAGTTCAGTTGGCTTATCTAGATGATTCAACTGTAAAGGAATTCAAGAATTTGAATGAACTTTTGCCTATCAAAAACAAAATAGTAGGAATTTCTATTCAAAACAAAGATTTAACTGCTGTACCTGCAGAATTAAAGAATTTCTCGCATTTAACTACGATTGATTTATCTCATAACAAGATTACACATTTGCAAACGAATGATTTTTCGAAATTTCCTAAGTTACAAAAACTATACTTGAACGATAACCCTATCTCAAAGAGTGAAATTGAAAAGTACCGCAAAGAAAACCAGAAACACGAAGTTTACTTTGATAAAAACCAATTCCAATAAGTACTACTAAAAAATTAGATTATGAAGAAGATTTTAACACTTGCAGTACTTATTGCAGGATTAACGTATAGTTTTTCCCAAAACGTATTCTACGAAATAGATGTAGATCAGTTGTATTATTCAGAACCAGGTTGTGGAGACCAATTTGGTGGACCTGACCCGGTTTGGAAACCTCGTTTCAATACAAATGGTTCTCAATATGATTGGACAAAGGCTTTAAGTGACATAACTTCTTGTGGATGGCAAGCTGGAACAAACAATTATTCTATGACTCCCACCATTTATGGTAGTGCTACAAATAATATCGTTTTTTCTTTTGATGGTTATGAAGATGATGGTTGGTTTCCAGATGACGCAAAATGTAATGGATATGCCGTTCTTAGAACTATTCCTAATATTTGTGATTATCCTCCCTATATTTGGAATTACTTTACTGATTCGAGAAATTGTACAAGTGATGGAACAACTGGAACCTATCAGGTTAAATGGAGTTACTACTGGGGATATAATCAAGCACCGACTATCGTAACGCAACCTGTTGCAAACACAGTTGTCTGTAACGGAAGTAGTGTTACACTTACAGTAGAAGCTGGCACCGATGCTTGTGGCAGAAATATGGGTTTACACTATCAATGGGAATACAGTAACAATACAAGTTGCATAGGAGCTACCAACTGGCAACCCGTTCCATCTTCCGATAATGCAACATTGACAATTCCTCCGGGATCATTCACGGGCACGCGAGTTTATAGAGTTTTGGTAACCAGTAATAATACTGCATCTTTCACAACAAATACAACGATTTCTAATTGCGTGGTAGTTACCATTAATCCGATGGCAATTCCACCTTCTATCATCAGTGCTATTTGTGGAGGAACAGTTTTACCGGGTGGAACATATCCATTAGGAACCTTACAACCACCTGCAGTAGGTGCGGTAACTAACATTGATAATTATAGTTGGACAGCAACTGGAGGAACTTTCTCTCCAGCCTCATCAGGAGCAAACTTAACCAATGTTTCTTGGACAGCTCCATCAACTCCAGGGAGTTATACCGTTACAGTTGAGTATCAGGATAACTGTGGAAATGTATCTTCGGCAGATTGCCAAATTAACGTAGCAGAAAGCAATTGTGATTTTACGTATGTGTCTCCCAGCGGTACTGATAATCCAGGTTGTGGTGGGCCTGGCAACCCCTGTAAAACTTTAACAGGAACGGATGGCGCCCTAGCAAAAGGCGGCAAATACATACGTATGGAAAATGGAAGTTATACAGAATCCAAAATTGCAGATATCACTGAAGATATGATAATTGAGGGACGTTATGTAAAAACAGGAAGTACCTGGGTAAAAAATTCAAATACAGCTTCTACAACCTCACTCACCTTTAGCGGAGAGGAAAGTCCTGCAGGTGTACGCCACCGCATGGGACTGAAAGCAGATGGTGTAAACAATTGGAAATTAATTGATCTAGATATTACCACAACTAATATTACCGGACAAGATGCTAATCACCGAGGAGCATCCAACTATGGAGTTTGGATTAACAACAGTTCCAATTACGAGATTTCAAGATGTAAGATTACAAGCGGAAATGCGGGAGATGGACAAGGAAGGAATAACGCAAGTGGGTTTGATGGAAGTAATGGAGGAAATGGCAGCAAAGGAAGTGTAGGAACTGCTGGAGGTTCCTCTTGTGGTTATGATTCAGGTGGGAATGGAGGGGCCGGAGGCACTGGAGGATCTGGAGGTGCGAATGCAACTGTAATGGGAGGAAGTGCATCAAACGGATCAAATGGGGGATCAGGGGGGCATGGTACTAATGATAATGGTAATACAGGTTCTGCAGGAGCAGGTAGGACTGGTACTTGTTCAGGTGGCGGTGGTGCTATCGGACCAGCTGATAATGGAAATAATGATACTCCTTACGGTTACGATGGCGCTAGTTGTACAACAAATGGAGCGAATGGAACAAATGGTACAACAAACGTAGCTTCCTATTCTGTAAACGATTATTATACACCAGGTGATGGAACTAATGGAACCGCTGGTCAAGGTGGCGGTGGTGGAGCTGGCGGTGGTGGAGGCGCAAATGATGAAGGAGGTTGTTACTCTGGAGGTAGCGGTGGATCAGGTGGTAGTGGCGGCGGCGGTGGCGGTGGAGCTGGTGCCGGTGGTAAAGGTGGTGGTGCCTCTTTTGCTATATTTATCAAAAGCAATGGGAGCGGCTCAAATATTTATGACACTGAATTAAATTCTGGTGCAAAAGGATTAAAAGGAATTGGTGGTAATGGAGGTGTTGGCGGAAATGGTGGTGCTGTTTCTGATAGAGGTCCTACTTCTGGTGACGGTCAATCGAACAGAGGTGGTTTAGGAGGTGCAGGATCAAAAGGTGGTAATGGTGGAAAAGGAGGTGATGGGTCTGATGGAGTTAATTATGCAATTGTAAATATTTCATCCACAGGAAATTTAACTCTAACAAATGTACCTAATATTAGCCCGGCTATTTCTGTAAATTCTGTGGCTTCCGGAGGTTCTATCCCCAACTCTCCTATCGTACAAATCAACTACAAGAACACAAAGATTTGTTCCAACTCAGTAGTGGAGATTGAAAAGAACACAGGAAACTGGTCAATTACAAATCCATGGAGCTTTGTAAAGTATGAGAATACAGTATTAGCTTCCCAATATACAAATGCAAGTAGCCCGGCTGAGATTTACACGACCAACACAAGTGGTAGTTCAAATTTAGTGACAGATGGTGCAACCTATCATTCATACTTGACAGTATTAGAGAACAGACCTGCTCCAGTTATTACAATTAAAGCTCATGACGGCTCTACATTAACGCCTGCTGCTACTATCTGTGATGGAGGTACCGTACAATTAACGGCATCTTCCTATGGTAACGAGATTGAATTCCAGTGGGACGTATATGCAGGAACTAAAGCAGATCAGAAAGGAGCTGCTTCTACAGCTATTTTTAGTTCACAACAACAAGCACCTGTAACTACAGGACTTCCTCAGGGAACATATTTTGTACGTTATCAAGTGCGTGAGCAATGTTGTGGATGGAGTATTCCTGTATTTGCTACTATTACAGTGAATCCACAGCCAACTCCTCCAACAAATTTCAACTTAACGGCAGGACCGGTTTGTGTGGGAACAACTATTAATGCTTCTAATGCAGTTGGTGGAACTGGAGGTGTGCCAAGTTATACCTACGAATGGGATTACGAAACCAATTTACATCCATTTAGTAGTTTCTCTACTACTCCACCTAGCTTCCCGGCAGAAGAAGGAGCGAATGTTGTTGTAGTGCGCATTGCCGCAGACGGTATCAAAGGATGTAATGCAAGTGATACTATCCAGAAAATCGTAATTGGAGAAAATGGATCAACTAGTGTTGCTTCCGTTACAGCTGATAGCCCAACTTATTGTGTAGGAAATAATGTTACACTAACTGCAAATGGAGGTATGTTAGGAACCAATGCTGTGTATAATTGGTATGCAGGTGCAACTTGTACAGGTACACCATTAGCCTCAGGAACATCTAATATTTATACCACGACAGCACAACCAGGTTCAACAACCTATTCTGTGACGATTAGTTCCAATGCATGTGGAGCTACAGCTTGTGAGTCGATTATCATTAATAATCAAGCACCAAGTAACACCTTGGCTATTAACCTAGATGTGGCTACTTGTCCTGTAAACAATAACAACTGGATACATTTCTACAACAATAATGGTCGTTTATTGGTGTCCGTTAATTCTCACGGTCAGGATTTAGGAAATGTTTCGGCTACATGTTATGCACAAACTCCTCCTATCAATGTAAGCTCATGTGACGGTTCTATTTTTACAGATGTATTAGGACGACGTTGGGTAATTACACCGGAATACCAGCCAACTGGAAGTGTAGATGTACGTTTATACTATGACGAACCAGAATATCAGGCACTCGTTCCAGTTGCCAACTCAAATGCCAACATGTACGATGATGTAAGTGGTTATAGTAGTTTACAGTTGACTAAATTTACTGAAAATACTGCCGGTCACGAAAACGGAAGTTTCACCGACGATTGTGGATTTGGTAGCTTTACCTTATATAATCCTGTAGCTGTACCTACTCATGTGATTGCAACAGATATTCCTGATTTAAGCTTGTTTGCACCTAATGGCAGATATTCTCAGTTTGCAATTGGCAGTTTCTCTGAATTTTGGTTACATGGTTCATCTGAGAACTCTCCACTACCAATAGAACTAACTTCCTACTCTGTAGAATGTTTGGATAAAGGTATTTCACTCACCTGGAAAACACTAACAGAAACTAATGTTAGTCATTTCGAGATTCTACGCTCTCGAGATGGAAATACGTGGGATTTTATGAAAAAGATAAACGCTGCAGGTAATTCAACTTCACCAAAAGCATATTCTTACCTTGATGCAAACATCAACGGTTTATTGTATTATAAATTAGTATCAGTTGACTTCGACGGTGAGCGCAATGAATATGGACCAATTTCGTCAAACTGTATGCCTACAGAGCCTTATTGGAACATTAAGCCTATACCAGTAGTTGATAATGCAACCATTACAATTGTTTCCATGGAAGAAATGCAAGATGTAATGGAAATCTATGATGCTACAGGAAGAATCGTAAAATCTCAAAAAGTTCAATTAACAGTAGGAGAAAACTTATTCCAAATGGATTTAAGCCATCTGAATACAGGAACGTATGTGATTCGTCTAAAAGATTACAAAAACATATACAAACCAATACGATTTGTGAAGTTTTAATTGCATGGAATGCTGATAGTCCCATTGATATAAAAGGAAGTTAGATTCCGTTCGCTTGGGGCTGAGAATAACAGTTACGGAAAAGGGTAAGATTCCGTTCGCTGCGCTCCGGAATGACAACTGCAAAAAAAAATATAGTAAGAGGGAGGGTGGCAAAGCCACCCTCCCTCTTATCCTTTTAAAAGGATAATGTGTCATTCCTGAGCGAACGGAATCTGTTATACATCCACAAAAGGCGGTGGTTTTATTCTACTAAAGTTTCATTAATTACTAATTTAACTTGTTTGATTTCTTTATCTGTTAGTCTGTCAAATCTTTTAACAATCCTTCTTCTATCTATTGTTCTAATTTGATCAATAACAATCCATCCTTTTTGTTGATTATGATTTACTTCAATTCTTGTAGGATAAGGTTTTGAACTACTAGTCATGGGGGCGATGATTATGGTTTGTAGGTATCTATTCATCTCATTTGGAGATAACACAACACAAGGTCGAGTTTTCTTCATTTCGCTACCAATCGCGGGTTCTAGATTAACCAATACAATTTCATATTGATTTATTTGCTCCATTCTTCAAAGTTTTCATCATCAAATACATCATCTATAAAAAGCTGGTCATCACCATTTTCACTCATCTTTTTAAATGCTTTATCCCAACCACTTCTGGGTTCTGCTTTAGGTTTTAAAATAATGAATCCTTTTTCAAAAACTAATTCAATTTTATCGGTAATACTATAACGCTCAAGAATTGTCTTAGGGAGTCTGATTCCTTTCGAATTTCCAATATTTATCACAGATATTTCCATTTTATCATTTTTTGTTATTACAAAGTAATTACATTTTAAAATAATAACCAAATAAAAGTGAAACTTTTTATTTTAGAGAGTATTTTGCTAGAGTTATTACTAATACGGTAAACAGAGCGTAGCGAACGGAATCTAAAACACTTTCAAATGTCAATATTTGTTTGCGAAAGGAGCTTTCCTGATTGTTTTGAGAGTATTATACCATTTTTTTTTTAGTGTCCTCCCCCCACCCCCCCTCCAAAGGGGGAGTTGGGTAATCCTGTACTTTGAAACCAACAGCTATCGGTATTTCATTTTCAACTTTTATTTTATCCATAGCAATCCTTTTATCTCTAAAATTCGTTATCTTTATATCATGTACCGAATTTTATTTATATTTTCTATACTGATAGTACTACTTCCTATTCATGCGCAAGAAGTAATACACGAGCACAATTCCTTTTATTCTTTCATTGAAAATAAAGGGCAATGGCCTGACCGCGTATTTTTTAAAAGTAAATTTGAAGGAGGAAATATGTGGGTTGAACAAGACCGGATTTTGTTTCATTTACAAGATTATTCAAATATTGAAGCCGCCCACTTTGGAAATAAGGAAGTTACAGAACCATTCTCCTTTCGTGAAAAAGTAGTAGAACTTAAATTTTTAAATACACAAAAAGTTGTTCGTACAGAGAAAAGTGGCAAGACTTCTCATTATTACAATTATTTTATCGGTAAGGACCCAAGTAAATGGGCAAGCGATGTGCACGGATATGCTGAATTTACTTTACAAGAATTATATCCGGGAATTGATATGCGTTTTATTGAAAAATTACAAGAAATCAAATATGAATTTTTGGTAAAAGCTGGTACAAATCCTCAACAGATAGCCCTGCAATATAATTATCAGCAAAAATTAACTATTGATGAAAAAGGAAATTTAGTGATAGATACTGAATTAGGGAAAATCATCGAACAAGCACCTTATGCTTACCAGATAGTTAATGGGAAAATAGTAGATATCCCTTGCTCTTACCAACTAAATGAAAACATCCTCACCTTCCAATTAGGTGAATACAATAAACGTGTGGACTTAGTAATCGATCCAACGTTAGTTTTTGCTACTTACGATGGTGCTTTATCTGATAATTTTGGAATGACCGCCACTTATGCCTACGACGGTTCAGCGTTTACTGCCGGAACAGTTTATGGAAATTCCTATCCAATGCCCGATCCGAATACATACGACGTTACCTCCAACTTAACAGTAATTAATGTTAATGTGGCAACCACAGATGCTTTTCTTACAAAATATTCTCCTGATGGCACCACTATGTTATGGGCAACTTTCTTTGGCGGAGGAGATAATTATCAAGGAACAGATGTGACCCATTCTTTAATTTGCGACAACAACAATAATATTTATGTCTTTGGAACTACTTCTTCTACAGATTTCCCAATTGTAAATGGTTTTCAGTCCTCATTTGGTGGTGGGTCGAGTATTGCTATCAACTACAATGGGACAAACTTTGGTACAACGGGAACAGATATGTATGCTGCTAAATTTAGTGCAAATGGACACAATTTATTAGGTTCTACATATATTGGAGGAAGTCAGAACGACGGAATCAACTATATCTTAAGTGCGGGGAACTACAATACAGCAGCAGCTTATGACAGTTTAACTACAAACTATGGTGATCAGTTTCGGGGTGAAATCATGCTCGATAAAAACAATAATATTTTGATAGGTTCATGTACACGTTCTCCTGATTTCCCTACAGTAAATGCTTTTCAACCTACAATAGGGGGGCAACAAGATGGTGTTATCTTTAAGATTAAAGATGATTTCTCCTCTCTCCTATTCTCAAGTTATTTTGGAGGCTCAAAAGCTGATGCAATCTATTCTGTTAAGATAGATTCGAGCTATAATATTGTTTTTGGTGGTGGCACCACTTCATTGGATTTGAATATTACACCGGGAGCTTATCAGTCAACAAATGCAGGAGGACAAGCAGAAGGTTTTATAGGTAAATTATCAACAGATGGTTTAACTCTTTTGAATACTACATATTTAGGTACTTCCAACTATGATCAAATATTCTTTATTGAGATTGATAGAAATGATAAGATTTTTGCATTGGGTCAAAGTAATGGAGGTGCCTTCCCTGTAATTAACGCTCCTTACTCTAACCCGAATTCTGGGCAGTTTATCGCTCGTTTAGATGAAAACTTATCTACCATAGAAGCATCTACCGTATTTGGGCGAGGTATCCCTAAATTTGATATTTCACCATCGGCTTTCTTGGTAGATATCTGCGGTAATATGTATGTTTCCGGATGGGGAGGAAGTGTATTGGCAGGCGGAACTCCCCTGAATGGAATGCCTATAACACCAGGAGCGTTTCAATCCACTCCACCGAATGGTTTTGATTTTTATTTGATTGTACTAGAAAGAGAATTTGGGGGCTTACTCTATGGCTCTTATTTAGGAGGTGGAATTTCAAAAGAACACGTGGACGGCGGAACTAGTCGTTTTGACAAAAACGGAGTGGTATATCAGGCAGTATGCTGTGGTTGCGGTGGAAATAGCGATTTTCCAACATCCGCCAATGCTTGGTCTGGATTAAACTTATCTACAAACTGCAATGCACTGACATTCAAATTTGACTTCAACTTAATTCCACATGCAGAATTTACAGTCAATCAATCTATTGGCTGCACACCCTTTGAAGTGCATTTCACCAATTTCTCTTCCCAATCAGATAAATACGTATGGGACTTTGGCAATGGCAACTTGGATTCCACCACTTTTGAACCCGTTATTACATACACTACTCCCGGTTCATACGACGTATGGTTATTTGTAACAGACTCTGTATGTTTAATTACAGATTCTGCGTTATTGACTATTCAAGTTTACCCAGATATTGTACTGGATCCAATTGCTAACATTGACTTATGTGTTCCTGTTCCTATTAGCATGACTGCGTTCACACATGGAACAGCAAGCTCTTTTATATGGTCAACAAACTCAAATTTTTCAGATACCCTCAATACAAGTATAGCTGATTCTGTAGTGAATATCAGTAATCCAACAGGTGGTTATTACTACATCAAAGTTTCCAACAACGGATGTAGTGTCATAGATAGTGTCTTAGTTGAATTTACTAGCGGAAATCTAGATTTGACTGGTACCAACAACCTTTGTATAGGAGATAAAACAGTTATATCCGCCACTAGTACAAATCCAAATATCACATTTAGTAATTATGATTGGGAGGCTGATTCTATTATCGTATCGGGTGATGGCAGCGCTTCAGTGACAGTTCAACCAACAACCACACAATATCTTTATGTAACCGCCTCTGCTAGCAATGGATGTACTGTAACTGATTCTATTTTGATTGCCGTAAGTAATATTGATGCAAGTCTGGTAACTGCGTCAGTTTCTGACAACCAAGCTCCCGTAGGCAGTGAAATCACTTTGACTGCAGAGCCTTCTGGATATTCATATTCGTGGACTCCAGCGGATAACTTAGCAGATCCAAACGCACAAGAAACCACAGCTCTCATCAATGAGTCAACCACTTATACCGTTTCTGTTTCAGACGGAATTTGCACCAAATCTTCTTCTGTTTCCGTTTCTGTTTTTCCATATAAATGTGCTGAACCATATATCTACGTTCCAAATGCATTTACACCAAACGGAGATGGAGACAACGATATGGTATTTGTGCGTAGCAAGGTGATTTCTTCAGAAATAGAGCTCACATTCCGTATTTACGACCGTTGGGGAGAAAAAGTATTTGAAGGACATACGACTCATGATGGATGGGATGGAACTTTCAGAGGAAAACCACTCAAACCGGATGTATATGATTATTACCTCGAAGGCGAGTGTATCAACAACGAAAAATTTATTATCAAAGGAAACATTACACTGATTCGCTAATTGAAGAAACTAGGACATATATTCGTTTGGCTTTTGGTGTGTAGTGCAACCTATGCACAAGACATACATTGGTCTCAATTTGACTATAATCCGGTGTTTCAAAACCCAGCCAATGTAGGTCGTTTCAACGGAGATTATCGTTTCTTTGCTAACTACAGAGACCAATGGAGAAGTGTTACAAAAGCATTTTCAACGATTTCTGTTTCTGTAGAGGCAAAAAATCTCTATAAAGGAATCAGTGTAGGAGCCTTCTTTTTTCATGATGTAGAAGGAGATGGAAAGATGAGAACTATAGAATTTCAACCATCAGTTTCCTATACCTTGAAATTATCAGCAGATTCGACTCATTTATTTAGACCCGGACTCCAACTAGGAATCAATAATCGTTCGTTAGACCCCACTAAATTCTATTATGACAATCAGTGGGATGGAACTAAGTTTGATCAAAATTTACCTAATAATGAGGTATATCAAACGCGCAAAAGAACAAATTTCACCATTGGCATAGGTGCTGCTTATGAATTTCAAAAAAGTAAACGAGAACGCATCAATGTAGGAATAGGTGTATTCAACTTAAATCGACCCAATCAAGGTTTTTTTGGTCAAAAAATGAATCGGGAAATACGTTTGAATGTATTCGCTCAAGCTGAATACAAAATTGGATATGATTGGGATATTTTACCTAGTTTACAAATGAATTTTCAAGGAAAATACAGAGAATTTATTTTAGGCTCCCAAGTTAGATACATTCTAAAAGACCGATTAGGCGAATATATGACAGTAATGGGAGGATTGTATTATCGTGCACAAGATGCTCTATATTTATTAGTAGGCATGGAATACCAAAGTTGGTGGGCTGGAGTTTCGTATGATATCAATGCGTCTTCTTTAGTTCCGGCAAGTACAGCCCGAGGTGGTATCGAATTAAGTGTGCGTTATATTTTCTTTAATTTTAAACCAAAAAAGATTTTTCACAGAGCATGTCCAGATTATATATAGGTTTCATATTGTGCTTTATTTCCTTTGCTTCATTTTCCCAACAGGACTTGAAACGCTACCTCGATTTTGCGCGTGAAAAATATAAGCAAGGAGATTATGTATATTCCTTGGAATATTATCAAAAAGCAATGCAGTTGGACTCCAATACAGTAAACACCTTGTGGGAATATGCGGAAGTGCTCAGAGCCTACAAGGATTACCGAAAAGCAGCGTATTATTATGGAGAAGTATATTCTCGAGAAGAAGGTGAAATGTACCCAAACAGCTTACTTTATTATGGCCTTATGACCAAACAAACAGGGGATTATGAAAAAGCAATTGAAATATTTAAAAAAGCAAAAAAACTTTACCGAAGACTAGACGCCCGAGGTTATGCATATAAAAAGAGTCGAGTAGAATTAGAATCATGTATTTGGGCAAAGGCAAATCAAGGAGATTTCTCCGATTTGATTATGGAACCTCTACCCGATTATATCAATACCAAAAATGCCGAATTTGCACATCGTGTCGAAGGAAATACCTTATATTTTTCTTCACTCCGTGCTGATTCTATCAGTGCAGCCGAAGAGGTATATTCAACCACCTATAAAACTCAAATCTATTCGTCAGAAATAAAAGAACAATATGGAAAAGATGAGTTGGTAGATGGCGTGAATTGGGATCATAGTAACAGTGGGAATGGTACTTTTAGTTTAGATAAAAAACGCTTCTACTTTAGTCATTGTAGAGAAAATGGACACAATTACCAATGCAAGATTTTGGTAGCATACGTTGACAAAGGAAAATTTGTAGATATAGATACTTTAGGTGAAATCATTAATTATCCAGGAGCTAACACAACCATGCCTTTTATTGGTGAGTGGGATGGAGAAGAAGTACTTTTTTATGCCTCTGACCGAATTGGGGGAAAAGGAGGAATGGATATTTGGTATAGCTTTATTAAAAATGGGAACTCTTTTAAGAAACCAATCAACATCAAAATGCTTAACTCAGAAGACAATGAATTATCCCCTTTTTGGGATTCAGCAGAAAAGACATTGTATTTCAGTAGTTCTTGGTATGATGGCTTTGGCGGATACGATGTATTTAAATCTACTTATACATCAGCTTTTGGTGAACCTGAAAACCTTTTGGAGCCGATTAATTCTCCAGCTAACGACTTGTATTATTTTAAAACTTCTACTAAAGATTCCGCGTATGTCAGTTCAAACCGATTGGGAAGTAATTACAGTAAAAACCCAACTTGTTGCAGTGATATCTATTTATTCCGGAAAGAAATACAACCAGAACCTCCTACGATAGAAGAAACTTTAGAAGATTTGAATAAACGCTTACCCGTAACACTCTATTTTCATAACGACATACCAAATCCACGGTCTTGGGATACAACTACTACTGTAAACTACATTGATAGTTACAATGATTATATTGGAATGCTAGACCAATATAAAAAAGAATATTCTGCAGGTTTGAAAGCAGAAAAAGCCGAAGATGCAAAAGAAGATATTGAGGATTTCTTTATTGAATATGTAGAACAAGGCGTGAAAGACCTTAATCAGTTTATCAAATTACTTACTGTAGAACTAGAAAAAGGTCATAAAATTGAAATGACAGTAAAAGGGTTTGCCAGTCCCTTAGCAAAAACCGACTATAACGTTAACCTTGCTAAACGAAGAATCACTTCCTTAAAAAATTACTTACGCAATTACCAAGATGGTTTGTATATTCAATATCTCGACAAAACTGCTCCTAACGGAGCGGAACTCAGAATTAAAGAAATTCCTTACGGAGAATATGTAGCCAATCAATTAACTAGTGATAATCCCAATGATGTGAAAAATTCAGTATTCTCACGTGCTGCTGCAATTGAGAGAAAAATTGAAATTCAAAGTGTAGATATTATACGTCAGGAAGATACATTAATAACATTATTATCATCCGACAACATGATTCATGTTGCCGGAAAACAAAAAGAAGGAACCGAAATTGAAACATTTTTCACTATCAAAAATGAAGGTGAAACTCCCATACAAATGACAGATTTTATAATCACAGATAATAACCCCAATGTAATTGTATCCTATTCTACCACCCATTTAGAACCGGGAGAGAGTATCCCTATCAAATTATCTTTTGACACAACAGGTTTTAAAGGACACCAAATTGCAGAGGTAGAAATCCGCTACAATGGTGTGGAAAAAGGATTAAAGCTTGCTATAGTAGCAGAGATTGAATAATGTAGGGAAGTTGAAGATGTTATAGATTCTGCCTGCTTTATACCATTACATCTAACTTTATAAAAGGGTATAAGATTCCGTTCGCTATCATAGTCAACATAGAATTCATAAAAGGAGGTTAGATTCCGTTCGCTGCACTCCGGAATGACACTTAATTCTTGAATAATAAAGGAGAGGGGGCGGCTTCGCCGCCCCCTCTCCCTCTAACCACGTTGTCGGTTGTCATTCCTGAGCGCAGCGAACGGAATCTAAAAAAACTCTCAACTGTCAATATTTGTTTGAGTAGAGAAATTCTTTAATTCTCCTTCAAGTGTTTTGTAGAGTCTTTCCCTTAGTTGTTATGAACTGTGCTAATCCTCCCTTCTACACAAACAGTTCCATTTGTCCGCTTTTCATTGGTATCATTTCGTTTATGAAGTCGCTCCATAAGTCTAAAGTTAAATCGAAATTGTATGTCTCATTTATATAAATCAACTCTCTTTGTAACTCCGATTTGTCAATGAGGCAAGCCAATTTTAAAAGGTCAATACGCATTAAAACGTCTTTGGTAAAAGTCCGTTTTGCGTCTGAAAAAGTTATTGATTGCAGAAACTGCATTGTCATTTCAGCATTTAAAAGTATCAACGAATAGACCGTAAATTCTAATTTGTCAAAGCCCAACATATAGCAAGTGTCGTCAAGCATTACAGGTTTTTCATTTTGTGGAAGAACAAGCGTAAAATGAAAAGTCTTGTAAAGTCCTGAAATAGCAACTTTATAAGGTTTGAATGAATAATCGCCTATGCCAAAGATAGAAAATGGTGGTTTGTTCTTGTAAATACTAGATTTTCTCGCATTAAAAATGTCTTGATGTTGACTTAAATACTTGTAGGTTTTCGGGAAATTGTATTTTATATAATTGGTTTCCTGTCCAACTTTTTTTTGTGTTACAATGGTGTGTTTTCTCGTTTCTCTTATAACTGAATTTTTCAAGTCAGAACTTTTTAGAATGCCATAAACCAAATCATCTTCCAATTTGATATCTTCTTTAAATCCGTTTACAAAATGTCCGTTTACTTTATCTAATTCCATAATGGATGAACAATCGTGCTTTATGCCTTGTCGCCATTTAAAAGGGCATTTTCCATCAATTTGTTTGGCATTGGAATAAGTGTCTATATTTGAAACAAATTTGTCGGTTAACCAACCAAATTTTAGTCTTGCGTTTGAATTATTGTAAAAATCAAATTCTGCACAATTAAACGCCGAATTTGAGTTTAAGCGACAATAAAACAGCGAAGCCTCAACAGAAACATTAAACTCCTTTTTGCTGTCTATACAATGTTTTTCAATATCAGAAATTCTATATTTTTTTGAGAGCTGGGCAAAGACAATATTTTTAATTACGCTGTTTTTAACCAATAAAGCAATGTTGCCTTTTTGATGTTGAAAGGTTTCAATCATCATCAAAGTAATGTATTCAGCAATGTCAAAATTACCTTTTCCCGTCATTGCCTCTAATCCATTATGATTTTTGAAGTTTGTTTTCTTAGGAAGATTAGACGAATTTAAACTGCCTAATTTTGAGTTAGTAACCCAAGGTGGGTTGCCTATAATTAAAATTTCTTTTGTACCACTTTCTTTGGCAATAGGTTTAAAATCAAAGTCAAAAACGCTATTGTGAATGATTGAAATTTCGGGTTTGTTATTGGTCGGATTGCTCAAATAAAAATCAATGATATTGAATTTACTTTCCCAGACATAAGGTTTGTATATTTCAATACCGAAAATTTTTTTTATACCTGTAAATTGTTTCAAAGAAGCAACAATAAAATTGCCTTTTCCACAAGTTGGCTCAATGACAATTTCTGGCGAAACGGTTTTTGTTGTTAGATGAAAAACAACTTTGTTTGCTAACTCTTTATTAGTTTGAAAATCGCCATATTCGGCTCTATCAGGTTCTGAAAGGATATTTTGAGAAATAAAAATTGTTTCTTTAAGTATTTGCAAATTTTCCGAATTATCAAAAAAATGTATGAAGCCAAAGGCTTCATACATTTTTTGATTAGCCTTTTCAACAGACATCACATCTTTCAGATTATCCCTCAAATAATCCGAAACCTGATGAGTGATATTTGCTTCAAATACTTTCATCATTTTTTCCTTTTCTGAACAATTTTGGTAATTCCTTTAACCGTTTCACTCAAATCAACAATTCGTTGATACTGTAACCTCTATTGCAATGCGTTTGAGATAGTTAAATAACCTTGTTTAGGTGGACTTTTTAAAATTTGTTTAGCTAATAGAGAAAGCGTAATTTCATCAGCAGGAATATTTTTATCCTGCAAATAAGCAATGATATCTGTTTCATTTGCTTTATCCTTAACCATTTCACGCAAGCGGAAAGTTGTTGTATAATCGGATGTTCGTTCTTTGTCAATAAACGAGCAACTAACAAAATTTAAGGTTGTTGTTTTAGTTTTTGGGTCATCCGTTTTGTCGTAAACGAAAACTAAAAGATTGTATCCAAGTCCAAAAATCTTTTGTTTAGCATCTTTGAAAGGACAAGATGATTGCGGTTGCTTTATTGATGTTACTTTGATGTCAGTTTTAATATCTTCAGAAGGTAAATCAATACCACTGGCAGAAGAGCCAATTTTTAGAGTATATTTGCTATCTAAATGCTTTTGAAATTTATGCTCAATGTGAGTTCCAACAGCTTTTCCATCAGTTATGCCATAAAGTTCCTTGTTTTTATGTTTCGACTCTGAAATACAAAAATTGTTAGCTTCTTCTATAAGCCTTTTTATAGTTAATTTTTCTTTTCCTGCCATTCTGTAAATTTACAATTTTATTTTGTTATTTGGCTATACATTGCCTAATTTAATTCGTTTGTGATGGTTTGAATAATCGCTCGTAGCATTGTGCATAACTTGGTAATCATAGTATAATGAATAGGATATACATTCCACTTTCCCTACCGAGGACTGATATCATAATCTGTAAGTTATTCTACCAATACAATAAAGAATCTTCCTTATCTTTGTCTTTCAATATTACACCATGAAAAAAATCGGTTTACTCACATCCGGAGGAGATGCACCGGGAATGAATGCTGCCATACGGGCTATCACGAAAAGTGCTATGCATTACGGTATTCAAGCAATTGGAATTAAGGATGGTTTTGAAGGACTTATGAACGGCACCTTCATAAACATGAAATATACGGATGTAGACAATATCATTCAGCGAGGAGGAACAATTTTAGGTTCTCCACGTTCTCAACGATTTAGAGAAATTGAAGGAAGAAAAGAGGCCGCTCAAAAAATCAAAGATGCTGAAATAGATGGTTTGGTAGTTATTGGAGGTGATGGTTCGCTTAGAGGTGCTTTAGCGCTTCAGGAAGTTATTGATATTCCAATTATTGGTATTCCTGCAACTATTGATAATGACTTATATGGAACAGAAGCAACTATTGGATATGATACGGCATTAAATACAATCGTTTCAGCAGTTGATAATATTCGCGATACAGCATCTTCCCAAAATAGTATTTTCCTTGTAGAAGTAATGGGGCGAAACTCGGGTTTTTTAGCTTTAAACTCAGCCATTGCATGTGGCGCAGAATCTGTCCTTATTCCTGAATCTATTTCTGATATCAATGGTTTAGCAGATCAGATACGCACTCAAAACAAAGGGAGAAGAAGTAGTATCATCATTGTTGCTGAAGGCGACGAAGAAGGTGGAGCGATTGAAATCAAACGGAAACTACAACCTTTATTAGAAGGATACAACCTAAAAACTACCATTTTGGGACACATACAACGAGGTGGCTCTCCCTCATATTTTGACAGAGCTTTGGCAACACGATCTGGTGTTCTTGCTGTTGAATTGCTTCTGCAAGGCGTTTCCAATCAAATGATAGGAATTCAAAATGATGCATTAACGACTTTAGACATCTCAAATGCAGTCACCAAAAAGGCTATCCCTGACCTAGATAAGGAAGAATTATTAAAGAAATTATTGACACACCGTTCGTTATAAGTTATCCTATCTATTCAACTTATTTGCGGAATTCTAATATTGTCTTTTCAATAATGGCTACACACTCCATCAATTGATCCTCTGTCATTACTAACGGAGGTGCAAAACGTATAATATTTCCATGTGTTGGCTTGGCTATCAACCCGTTCTCTTTCATTGCAACACATAAATCCCAAGCTGTTGAACTTTCAGGGGTATCATTAATCAAAATGGCATTTAGCAATCCTTTTCCACGTACCTTGGTCACCAAATCTGATTTTTCAATAATTCGGTTCATTTCTTTACGGAAAAGTTGTCCCATTTTTTCTGCATTTTCAACCAAATTCTCGTTTTCTATTACCTCTAAAGCCGCTATAGACACACGTGCTGCTAATGGATTTCCTCCAAAAGTAGAACCATGTTGACCCGGTTTAATAACCAACATAATGTCATCATCAGCTAAAATAGCAGAAACGGGATATGCTCCGCCAGAGAGTGCTTTTCCTAAAATCAAAATATCAGGACGTACATTTTCATGATCACATGCTAACATTCTACCAGTTCGTGCAATTCCTGTTTGTACCTCATCTGCGATAAAAGTCACATCATATTTAGTACATAATTCACGTACCTTAGCTAAATATCCTTCATCAGGTACGTAAACACCAGCTTCTCCTTGAATAGGTTCTACAAGAAATCCTGCCACATTTTTTTGTTGCAATGCTTGTTCTAATGCTGCTGTATCATTATAAGGAATTTTAATAAATCCTGGGGTATAAGGGCCGTATCCCTGACGTGCATCTGGGTCGTTTGAAAAGGAAATAATGGTAGTTGTTCTTCCATGAAAATTATTCTCACAAATAATGATTTTAGCTTCTCCCTCCGGGATACCCTTTTTATCATACGCATGTTTACGGCACACCTTAATAGCTGTTTCAACAGCTTCTGCACCTGAATTCATTGCCAATACCTTATCGTACCCAAAAACACTGGTTACTTTTTTCTCAAAAACACCAAGTACATTATTGTAAAAAGCACGAGAAGTTAAGGTTAAAGTTTCGGCTTGCTCTTTTAACGCTCCAATAATATGAGGATGGCAATGCCCTTGATTTACAGCAGAATATGCCGACAAAAAATCATAATAATGTTTTCCTTCTACATCCCATACGTGTACCCCTTCACCTCTTGCCAATACCACTGGCAGTGGATGATAGTTATGTGCTCCATATTTTCCTTCTAAATCTATATAATTTTGTGATGTCTTTTTTTCCATTGTTGCACTCATATTATTATTTTTTAAGTCTGATTTATATCTAATTACTGGATAGACTACAAATATAGTCTTTTTTGATGGATAATGTATAATTCATTATGGACAATCTGTGTTTAAATTAACTACTTTTAACCTACCGACCATCGTCTTTTAATTCTTTGAGCATCCATACTGTACAAGCAAAATGGCCAGAATTACCTAAAGCCTTTGGCATGTATCTATATCCAAGTTTTTCATACAAATGAATGGCTTCTTTTAAACTTGGAAAGGACTCTAAATACAGGTGTGAATAGCCATTTTTTCGAGCAAATTCTTCCGCTTTTTGATACAGAAGTTTCCCTATACCTTTTCCTCGAAATTCCGGTTTAAGATAAATCTTTACTAATTCAGCGTACTTGTCAGGCAAACCTATAGTAGGATATATACCACTCCCTCCTATCACTTCACTTTTGTATTCTGCAATGAAATATTGACTTTTAGGAACATCATGAAAAGATTCATAAATAAGATTAGTTGTAGGATCTGTATAAACCGTTCCTTCTTTGTTTTCTCCATATTCCTCTAAAGTAGATTTTATCACTTGAGCAATAGCAGAATTATCTTCTTTGCGGATTGCACGAATTTGTAATTTTTCAATATCCAAACACATTGTGTGATTTTGCTACAAATATACTCACTTTAGAAGGAAGAGAAAAATTACTTACTGATTTTCATTTTCCCTATTGAGTGATTTTTAGATGGTATTTGTACGAGTGGAGGAGTTATTAAGTCCTCCCACCAAATTAGTTTGTAGTGTCCTTCCCTAAAAAAAATGGTTTGAAGTGTCCTCCCCCCTGCCCCCTCCAGAGGGGGAGTTGGGAACCCCACAGTTTTCTATCAATAACTTTCCATTTTCATCCTAGTAAACCAAAAAAAACATGCATTTAAAATATTATTCAGACTAAATCTATTAACTTTATCGCACAATAATTTGTAACCATGGCAATAAAAAAAGAAGATTTAGAATTTAACAAAAATGATGACGCAATGCGTCTTAAGATTTCACAATTAGAACGCGAATTAGCTCAAATATATTTAGGTGGTGGAAAATCAAAAATTGTAAAACACCACGAAAAAGGAAAACTTACCGCCCGTGAACGTATTGATTTACTTTTTGACAAAGACACATATAGTTTTGAAGTAGCTGCTTTTGCTGGAAAAGATATGTACAAAGAGCATGGTGGTTGCCCATCAGGGGGAGTAGTAGTAAAGATTGGTTATGTTTCAGGAAGACAATGCATTGTTGTTGCAAACGATGCTACTGTGAAAGCTGGCGCATGGTTTCCAATAACAGGTAAGAAAAATCTGAGAGCACAAGAAATTGCAATGGAAAACCATTTACCTATTATTTATTTAGTGGACTCAGCTGGAGTGTATTTACCTATGCAAGACGAAATCTTTCCAGATAAAGAAAATTTCGGTAGAATCTTTCGTAACAATGCGATTATGAGTTCAATGGGCATTCCACAAATTGCTGCTGTAATGGGTAGCTGCGTAGCAGGTGGAGCGTATCTTCCTATTATGTCTGACGAAAGTTTAATTGTCAACAAAACAGGAACCATCTTTTTAGCAGGGTCTTATCTTGTTAAAGCTGCCATAGGTGAATCTATTGATAACGAAACATTGGGTGGAGCCACGACGCATACTTCTATTTCGGGAGTCTGCGATTATAAATCTGAAAATGACGAAGAATGTATCTCAACTATTCGTGATTTAATGGATCGAATTGGAAAAGTAGAATCGGCAGGATTTGACAAAATAGAAGCAATAGAACCAAAAGAGGATACCAAAAAAATATATGGCATTATGCCCAAAGATCGTACAAAACCTTATGATGTACGTGATATTATTAAATGTATCGTTGACGAATCTAAATTCACAGAATACAAAAAAGAATATGGGCAAACTATCGTTACAGCATACGCAAGAATCAAAGGATGGAGTGTTGGTATCGTTGCTAATCAACGTGTTGTCGTGAAAAGTGGGAAAGGAGAAATGCAATTTGGTGGAGTGATATATTCTGATTCCGCAGACAAAGCATCCCGATTTATTATGAACTGTAATCAGAAAAACATTCCACTTGTATTTTTACAAGACGTTTCAGGATTTATGGTAGGTTCCAAAAGTGAGCAAGGAGGAATTATTAAAGATGGTGCGAAAATGGTAAATGCCATGGCTAACTCAGTAGTTCCTAAATTCACAGTAATTATGGGTAACTCATACGGCGCTGGAAATTACGCCATGTGTGGAAAAGCGTATGATCCTCGTTTAATCGTTTCATGGCCTACCGGAGAATTAGCTGTAATGAGCGGTGCTTCTGCGGCTAAAACTTTACTTCAAATTGAAGTAGCTTCCCTAAAAGCTAAGGGAGAAAAAATCTCGGAAGAAAAAGAGCAAGAATTATACAATATGATTAAGAATAGATACGATGAACAAATAAGTCCATACTATGCGGCAGCTAGAATATGGACGGATGCTATTATCGATCCGGCTGAAACTAGAAATGTTTTAGCCCTTGGAATTGAAATGGCAAATCATAATAAATCGGACAAAAGATATAATGTGGGAGTAATTCAAGCATAAACTTTAATTATTACGTATGTTAAATTGGCAATTCAAACATTTTAATGATTTATCACTGAGTGAGTTTCATGATATCATTTCTCTCAGAATCAAAGTTTTTGTAGTGGAGCAAAACTGTCCCTATCAAGAATTAGATGGAAAAGACAAAAAGAGTTACCACTTAATTTGTAGAAATGGTTCTGGTGAATTAGTAGGAACTATGAGAATAATGCCTGAAGGTGTTTCTTTTGAGCATGTAGGAATCGGTCGAATCGTGTTAGAAGAACAAGAAAGAGGAGCACACGAGGGAGATCAAATGATGGTGGAAGCTCTTAATTTCTGCCAAGCTGAATTTGGAAATGTTCCTATCTGCTTATCAGGCCAAAAACATTTAGAAAAATTTTACAATAAACATGGCTTTATTTCAACTGGGAAGGAGTACTTGGAAGATAATATACCACATGTTGAAATGTGTCGAAAATCTAAATAATAATTTATGAAAACTTTAAACAAAGCTCTATTGTTATCTGTTGCTGTCTTTACGGTAGCTTGTAATAATGAAAAAAATAAAGACATGAAAGAAGATTCAAATACTGAGAAATATACAATAAATTCAGCTTGGATGGATACAACAGTCTCTCCAGCTACTGATTTTTACCAATATGCAAACGGAATTTGGTTGGCTGAAAATCCAGTTCCAGCTAGTGATGCCAATTGGGGTAGTTTTAACATCTTGGATAAAGAAAATAAGAAGAAATTAACTTCTATTCTAGATGAATCTATTGCTTCCGAAAATGAAAAAGGAAGTTCACGCCAATATATTGGTGATTACTACAAAGCCATGAAAGACATGGAAACACGTAATCAAGAAAGTGAGGCCCATATTCAAGCTATCAAAGAAGAAATTGCATCCATAGACAATAAAGACAAGATTGCAGATGCCATTCGCAAGATGAATACAAAAGGAATTAAAGCATTCTACAACATATATGTTGAGCAAGATATGAAGGATGTTCAAAAGTATGTTTTGTATTTGAGTCAAGGTGGACTCGGATTACCTAACCGCGATTACTATTTTGATGCTGAAAAAGAAGATATTCGTAAGGCATACAAAGCATATATGGAGAAGGTGTTTAAAATGTTCGGATATTCTAATGCTAATCAAATGGTTGAGTCTGCTTATACTATTGAAGAAACAATGGCTAAAACCATGATGAAGCCAGCCGAATTAAGACAACCAGAAAACACTTATCATCCTACTCCTGTTGCCGAAGTAAGCAATCTAAAGAACTTTGTAAATATTCAAGGATATATCGCTGACTTCGGAGATGCAACCACTCAAATCGTGGTAGTAGAACAACCTGAGCACCTAGCAACTGTTTCTAAAATGATTGAAACAACTGATTTTCAAACTCTACAAAACTACATTGCATGGAAATATCTTAACAAATATTCTACCGCACTAAGCGAAGATTTACTTCAAGCTAGTTTTGATTTCTACGGAAAAACGCTTTCTGGAAAGACTGAAATGAAACCTATCAATGAAAGAGCTATTGACGAAATGACTGGAAACCCAGTAAATGTAGCTTTAGGTCAAGAATTTGTAGCTCACTATTTCCCTATAGAAGCCAAAGAGAAAATCAATCAGTTGGTAGATAATTTATTTATTGTTTATAAGGAAAGAATCGGAAAACTCACATGGATGAGCGAGGACACTAAGAAAATGGCATTAACTAAATTGTCTGCTATTACCCGAAAATTAGCCTATCCAGACAAATGGAAAGATATATCCTCATTAACAATCGTTCCAAACGATTACATGGCTAATATAGATGCATGTAATACTTTTGATTACAATGAAAACATGTCGCGCTTAACCAAACCTTTAGATCGAGATAATTGGGAAATGCCTGCGCATCTTGTGAATGCTTATTATCATCCATTATTGAATGAAATCGTGTTCCCAGCTGGAATTATGCAAGCTCCATTTTTTGACATCCATGCCGAAGATGCTTTAAATTATGCAGGAATTGGAATGGTAATAGGTCATGAATTAACACATGGATTTGACGATGAAGGAAGTAAATTTGCAGCAGATGGGACTTTCCAAAACTGGTGGAGTGAAGATGATAGAGCTAATTTTGAACTTAGAACGAAAAAATTAGGAGCTACTTTCGCATCCTTCTGCCCTTTCGATGGACTTTGTGTAAATCCAGATTTAACTATGGGTGAAAATATTGCCGACTTAGGTGGTATCCGCATGGCATATTACGCATATACTTTGACGGATGAATTTAAAAAAGGAGAAGTTAGAAATGGTTTTACTCCTGCACAACGTTTCTTTATTGCGTATGCTCAATTATGGAAAATAAACTATAAAGAAGCTGAATTGAAAAAACGCCTGGCAACAGATCCTCATAGTCCAGGAAAATACAGAGTAAATGGACCTCTTATGAATACTCCGGAATTTATTCAAGCATTTGGATTAAAAGAGGGAGATTACATGCGAAAAAGCGAGAAAGAAATTGCTGAAATCTGGTAATCCCATAGGAAACAAAAAAATTATTGTCATTGCAGGACCAACAGCGAGTGGAAAAACTTCACTCGCTGTTTCACTTGCAACCCATTTGAAGTGTTCCATTATTTCTGCTGATAGTCGCCAGTTTTATAAAGAACTCTCCATTGGCACTGCCAAACCTACCTCTGATGAAATGCAAGGAATTCCTCATTATTTCGTCAACTCCCATAGTGTAGAAAAGCCACTTAGTTCTGGGCAATTTGAAATTGAGGGTAGAAAACTCGTTGCTCAATTATTTGAAAAGGAAGATGTGCTTATTGTTGTGGGAGGTTCGGGAATGTTTATTGACGCTCTTTTATATGGTACAGATCAAATTCCACACAGTCCGAAGGCACGTGCTCATTGGAATCAAGAATTTGAGCTTCACGGGATTGCAAAATTGCAAGAACACTTACAAACTATCGACCCCGATTTTTATAAGGAAGTGGATATTTACAACCCTGCCCGACTAATTCGTGCCATTGAAGTGTTTGAATCTACAGGTATTCCTTTTTCATTTTGGCGGAAAAATACAGAAAAAAAAGCACTCTACCCTTTGTTTTACTTTGTTATCGATTTACCCAGAGAAGTGCTTTATAATCGAATTAACCAACGCGTAGATGAAATGATACAAAAAGGCTTACTTGAAGAAGTAAAAGAGAATATGAAGTTTCGCCATTTACAATCTCTCAACACAGTTGGCTACAAAGAATTATTCGATTATTTGGACAACAAAAAGACATTAGAAGAAGCAATTAATCTAATCAAACAAAATACGCGTAATTACGCTAAGAGACAGCTTACCTGGTTCAGAAAGAATAAAGATGCTATTTATTTAAACGCTACATCAACAGATGAACAGTTGAGAACTATTTTAACTAGTATCTAGCTATTTATTAGACTCATATACTTTTACATCATAATGGAATCAAACTCATCCTTACACCATTCTCAATGTTGTAGATGAAAATTACAAGCTAATTATTGCAAGTGACATACACGTTGGTGCAATCAATACAAATGATAACTTTACTCAATTATTAAACCGAGGAAAACAAGGTGACATAACTGCTATGGCTTTCCTTGGAGATCTCGGTACAGCGCACAAATATGATCTTGAAACATTTAAAGAAATGATTTCAGATAGCGCTTTACCTACTAGCTTTTCAATCATGGGAAATCACGACTTATTTTTTGATAGCTGGTCAGCCTTTAAAGATATATTTGGTACTGCTGTCTATTGCTTTGTTGTCAAAACTCCTACTAAAAAGGATTTGTATCTCTGTTTAGATTCTGCAAGTGGAACTTTTGGAGATGACCAAATTGAATGGCTTAAGAACATGCTTAAAAATGCCCGAAGCAAGTATGATAAATGCATTGTGATGACACATAGTAATTTCTCCCGAATACATCATACAGCCTCTACTAGTCCGTTAACGGAAGAATTACTGGAAGTAATGGATCTATTTACAGAATACAATGTCAATTTGGTTATCACCGGACATGATCACAGAAATAATGTAAGTTATTTAGGCAATACTGATTACATCATATTAGATGCGGTAAGAGACGACGAAAAACAAACTTCATATTTGCTTCTTCAAAAAGACGGTTCAAATTTGAAATATGATTTTATAAAGTTTTAACTTTGTATAAACATAGATACAATGAAATTAACTGGGTTATGTCTATTTATCTGCCTGTTAGGTATAGCTTCTTGTAAGAAAAAAGAACTCTCTTTTACCTTCAAAGGAAAGGTTACAGCTGCTTATACAAATCAAGGGTTGGAAGGAGTACAGATTTATATCTATGCTTCTAATTTGGCTAATAACACCAGTAAATCTGCTACTGCTTACACCAATGCAAATGGAGAATATGAAATAGTATTAGAGCGTTTGAAATTTGATAAAGTAAGTATAGAAGCTAGTAAAAATCTTCATTTTTCTGAAAAAAAACTGATAAAATTTGACGATTTAAGTACCCAAAACGATAACATAGTCAACTTTACTATGAATGCAAAAGCATGGGCACGCATCACTGCTCAAAACCTTAACGATCCACAACCTGGAGATAAATTTAAAATCCTAAAACTTGGAGGAAAAGTTGACTGTGAGGAATGTAGCCCAAATGGGAAATATACATTTTGGTACGATGCCTTTAACTCTTCTTATATCTTCATCAACGATGGACAAACCTATTTCAAATACTACTATTGGTATAATGACACAGTTGTTCATGGATTAGATAGTATTCTCACAACTCCTTTTGATACCATTACCAAAACTTATACGTTTTAGTGGATAGTTGAAAGTAGAAAATTGAAAGTTGGTTAGCAGTATGTCACTTTCAATTTTCAACTTTCAATTTTCAACTTTCAACTTTCAATTACTTCGCCCAATTATCTCTATCTAGACTCCTAAAATTAATCGCTTCAGAGATATGATGTACTTGGATATTTTCTGATTTTTCTAAATCAGCAATTGTCCGTGCCACTTTAATGATTCGGTCATACGCTCTCGCTGATAATCCTAACTTATCCATTGCTTGTTTTAAAACAGCATTACAATCCTCACCAATTTTACAATATTTTCGCAATTCTTTGCTCGACATCTGTGCATTGCAATGCGTTATTTCTGATTCTTTGAAGCGTTCTTGCTGTATAAGACGCGCTTCTACAACTCTTTTACGGATATCCACACTACTTTCTTCGGGTTGATGATACGCTAATTCATCAAAACTAACGGGTGTCACTTCCACATGTAAATCGATCCTATCCAACAAAGGTCCACTAATCTTATTGAGATAATTTTGGACTACTCCAGGAGCACATACACATTCTTTATCTGGGTGATTATAATATCCGCACGGACAAGGGTTCATGGCAGCTACTAACATAAAACTAGCAGGATATTCAACTGTAAAACGAGCCCTAGATATCGTTACGACTCTATCTTCTAAAGGTTGTCTCATAACCTCCAATACCGTACGTTTATATTCTGGTAATTCATCTAAAAATAGTACGCCGTTGTGAGCCAAAGATATTTCTCCTGGTTGCGGGTAACCTCCTCCACCTACGAGCGCTACGTCGGAAATTGTGTGATGCGGTTTTCGAAATGGTCTTTCTGTAACTAAACCTGCACCAGCATGTACTTTCCCTGCTACAGAATGAATTTTAGTTGTTTCCAATGACTCTTGAATACTCATGGGAGGAAGAATAGTAGAAAGACGTTTGGCTAACATAGATTTCCCTGCACCTGGAGGTCCAATAAGTACTACGTTATGTCCACCAGAAGCAGCAATTTCAAAGGCACGTTTGATGTTTTGCTGACCTTTAACATCCTTAAAATCAACCTCTAACTCGTTAAGTTTATCATAAAATTCTTGATGAATATCTATACGGGTAGGCTCTATTTTTCTTTCATTATTTAAGAATTGTACGACTTCCATAATTGTATTTGCCCCATACACCTCTAATCCATCTACTATAGCTGCTTCACGCACATTTTCTTGCGGTAAAATAATTCCTTTAAATCCTTCTTCTTTCGCTTTTAAGGCAATAGGAAGTACTCCTTTAAAAGGTTTCAAACTCCCATCTAAGGACAATTCTCCTAACAGAATATAATCTCCAAGGCAATCCATTTTTATCTGTTCGCTGGCTGCCATAATACCTATCCCAATGGGTAAATCAAAGGTAGAGCCTTCTTTGCGGATATCAGCTGGTGCCATATTAATAGTAATTTCCTTCAAAGGATATTTATACCCATTGTTGCTTAATGCAGCTTTAATACGCTGTTGACTTTCTTTGACTGCATTATCTGGTAAACCAACTAAAATAAAGTTGACTCCCTTGTCAATATTGACCTCAATAGTGATGGTGGTGGCTTCAATACCGAACACGGCAGAGCCATAAGTTTTGACTAACATTTGATTTAAGTTTTTAAGTTATTACCCTTAAGTTAGTAAAATAATTGATTTAAAAAAAGAAAAATAAAAAAATTAGGGCAGCTACTCATTGCAACCCTAATTCTATTTCTCATATTTTAATCCCAATGACCAAAATATCATCTAATTGAGGTTCATCTTGTTTCCAGTTATTAAACACATATTGTAAATACGCCTCTTGTTCTTCTATTTCCATATCCTGAACTAGCAATAGCAACTCTTTAAACTGTCGCTTATTGAATTTTTTGCTTTTTCCAGTACTCTCTTCCCTTCCCCCAAACTGATCGATATATCCATCTGAAAAGAGATAAACCGTATCATTGGGTTGTATCGTGATTGACTGTGTTGTAAACTTCTTTCGAACATCTCCATATTGACCAATTGGAAAACGATTTGGAGCAAACTCAATCAACTCATTATGGCGAATTAAAATAGCTGGTCGAAAAGCTCCCGAATATGAAAAAACTTGATTTTCAAAATCGAAAACAGTCATAGCCACATCCATCCCATCTGAAGAAGTGATTTGATTTTCTTTTTTCTGCAATACTAACTTTAATTCCTCATCAAGCGCATATAAAATTTCTGAAGGCTCCTCTATTCCTCTCTTAACAATTACTTCCTTAAATAAACTGTTTGCTATAAAACTCATCAAAGCGCCTGGCACACCATGCCCCGTACAGTCAATACCTGCCACAAATGTTTTATTTCCTCTTTCAAAGAAGAAATAAAAATCACCGCTCACCACATCTTTCGGTTGGTAATAAACAAAAGCATCTTGGAACGCATTTTTTATTTTCTTTACATCTGGCAATAAGGCTTCTTGTATTCTACTTGCATACTGTATGCTATCTAATATATCTTTGTTCTGTTGAGCTAATTCTGTATTCTTTTCTATTAGTTTTAATTCAACTTTCTTTCTATCAGTAATATCATGTCCAATGCCCACCAATCTATTATCCGGACCTTTGGAAGTATTCCATAACACCCAACGTTCACCACCTGTTGCTGTTTTCAGTAAACGTTCTTGCGGAACAGTTTCTATCATAGAATCCTGTTTAATTTGCTGGCATATCAAATCCCTATTAGCTAAACCTTCTACTTTATCCATAAAAGTTAAATCCCACCAAGCATTTCCTAATAAATGAGTGGGTTCAAAGCCTAAAATTCGTTTTACAGAAGGACTCACATATTCAACCTTTCCTACAGGGTTTACTACTACGATTAAGCTATTTAACTTTTCTAATATTGCATCATTAATTAATGACATAACTAAGGTTTTAAAAATAAAAATTGAAAAAATTGGAGGTTGCTTCTAAGAAGCGGCGACTTTAATTATCTACAAATAGTCGCAAGATGGAAATGCATTCGCATCATAGAATATGAAGGGCACCAATAGGATTTGGCGTCCATTAAAACTTTACTATTTTTTGAAGTTTTATTCATATCTCGTTAAAGTGTGGCAAATCTAGTACTATTTTGAAAGAATCAAAATAAATTTTTATTTTTTTAAAAAATTTAAAGGAGCAATCGTAAAGAACTATAAGTCTCTTTTCTTTAGTACCCAGCCAGAGATAAAAGCAAATAGTCCAATATATAAAAGGGCCATAATATACACACTCCAACTCATAGAAGAAATTTTAAAGGCACTTTGCCCCATTACAAAATCTACTATTTCAAAATCAGGAAAAGGAATCAATCTCCCTGAAATAGACAAGGGAAGATAGTCCGAAAAAACAAATTCAGCTTTAATTAATAACTTATCAATACTCGAAAGTATTCCTTCAATTATCCAGTAGGCAATCAAGCCTAAGAAGGCATAAGAGGTTTTTCGTAAGAGAATAGAGAAAGTCGAACAAATGGTAAAGAAAAGAATCATCTTTATAAAGTAAGCTAATATATAGTTCATTCCACTATAAAAGGTTGTATCAGATTGGGAGAAAGTAAAACCTAAAACCAGTGCAATTATCCAAACGACAGCAGTTGAAATAACAGCTAAAACAATATTGCTCATTAATTTCGAAACTAGGAATTCTTGTTTAGTTAATCCATCAATCAAATTTTGTTTAATCGTAGAATTCTCATATTCAATTGTAATATTAGAAATAATGATTACGGCTAAAAATATCTTAGCAATAGCTAATACATACGCCACATTCTGCCATACCACTGGGAAATCAAACATTCCTAATTGAACTAAATTTAATTTTAGACCTCCAACTTCTGGTTTTATCATTGCCATAATAGCACCTATAACTAGTAAAATCAGAAAATAAATAATCGTGAAATTCCGTGTTGTCTTATTATAAAACAATTTGCTCCACTCTATCGCTAATAACCTTTTCATATTTCTAATTCTGTTTTATAATATGTAAAAATTTATCCTCCAAACTTTCTTTCCCTTTGATGAGGTGATTGGCTACAATTCCTTTTTCAAATAACAGCTTATTTAATACCTCTGGTTGTGCTTCTTGTTTAAGAATTGCCTTGAAATAAGTAGGATACTCTACCACCTTTTCTATGAATTCGATTTCATTCAGAATGGTTTTCAATTGCGTCATATCTGCTGCACCTACTTCAAAGTAGCCAAAACTAGCATTCATGGCATCTACTGCACCATTGTATAGCGTTTTTCCTTTTTCAAGGATAATTACATGGGAACATACTTTTTCCACCTCATCTAATAAGTGACTCGCAATAATAATGGTCGTTCCGGATGCAGCTATTTCTCGAATAATCTCTCGAATTTGGATAATACCTTGTGGATCTAAACCGTTGGTTGGTTCATCTAGAATCAATATTTCGGGATCATTTAGCATAGCAGAAGCAATTGCCAAACGCTGCTTCATTCCTAAAGAAAATGTGCTGAATTTATCATTCTTTCGTTCAAAGAGTCCAACCAACTTAAGTTTTTCATCTATTTTATTTTCGGCTACTCCTTTTATTTGTGCTACAATCTTTAGATTCTTTTCTGCACTTAAAAACGGATAAAAATTAGGATGTTCTATAATTGCTCCTATTCGCTTTAAGGAGTGAGAAGAATGCGTTTCATCAAACCATTTCCAGTCTCCTGATGTTGGATTAATTACATTCAAAATCATACCTAATGTAGTTGACTTCCCACTCCCATTAGGACCTAACAATCCATAAATATTACCTTTTTCAACTGTTAAATTCAGATCATTTACAGCAGTTAAATTCCCAAAACGTTTGGTCAGGTGATTTATCTCTAACACATTTGACATACAATAAAATAGTTTATTCTTTCATTAAATATTTCGCTCAATGAAATCTATCATAGTATGGATTACTTTGATATGAATTTCTTGTACACGATCAGACCAAGTGGATTTGGGTGCTCTGATTTCCACATCACATAAAGCAGCCATTTTTCCACCGTCCTTTCCAGTAAGTCCAATTACTTTCATTCCCTTTTGACGAGCAGCCTCTATAGCATTCAGCACATTTTGAGAGTTTCCACTTGTTGAAATAGCTAATAACACATCTCCTTTTCTAGCACATCCTTCAATATATCTAGAAAACACATAATCGAATCCATAATCATTACTCACGCATGACATGTGAGCCGGATCCGAAATAGCAGTTGCGCCAAGTGCTTTACGATTTTCACGGAAACGACCTGTAAGTTCTTCTGCAAAATGCATAGCATCGCTCATAGAACCTCCGTTTCCACAGCTAAAAATCCGTCCTTCACTTTTCAAGCTTTCCACCATGATTTTACCAGCAGATTCAATACGTTTGAAATTATCTTCTGTATTAAATGCCTTTAAAATTTCTAATGCCTCAATAAATTGGTCTGCTATTTGTTTCATCCGAGATTAAATTTGAATAACAAATCTAAAAAATAAACTGCAATATAACTTGAGAATAAAAGCAATTTATTATATTTGGGATTCTGCTAAAATGAAAAGGATGAGAAAAGTTTTACTACTAATGATGGCAAGCGCATTAATCTTGGGAACAGGAAACAGTTTTGCGCAGAATAATAAAAAGGAATTAAATTGCTTTGAAAAATACGAACAAGCATTTAAAGAAAGAGGTGCTTATACCATTTCTGACAATATATATAGGAACGTTATGATTTCTTTCTTTGAAGGAAATGAAGTTTACTGTATTCGTGGAAAAGTAAGAGTAGAAGGTGGATATATCACTTCAATATTCTATTACTATGATGATAACACCGAAGAATTATATGATAAAAAATTCTATGCAACAGCTACTGGTGAGCCACCTGCAATAAAGAATGGAATTTCCGATTTAATCACAAATGCTGATAGAGAAAAACTACGAATTGTTTTTATTGATCAATTAAGACCGAAGAAAAAACAGCTTCAAAAGATGAGTGTTCCAGATGACTTATAAAATTAAAAAGGGCAATTAAAAATTGCCCTTTTTTTTATCCGTAAATTTTGTCTTGTCCTAACATAGCGTTACACTAAAAAAAGTAATGTTATGGATAAATCTAAAAATCAGTACATTAAACGTACACAAAAAGATTACAGCATGTCTTTTAAATTAGCTGTAGTTAAAGAAGTTGAAAGCGGAGAAATTAGTACCGAAGCAGTAATGCGAAAGTACGGTATACAATCTCATAGTACAATTTTAAATTGGAGAAGGAAATTTGGTATCTTTGATTTAAAAAACAGTTCTAATTCTATATTTATGAAAACACCACAACAAAGAATCCAAGAGTTAGAGCAGAAATTACGGTTATTGGAATCAAAGAATGATTTCTTAGAGGAACAATTAATGAAAGCCGAGGATAAAGCTTATATTTTGGATAAGCTTATAGACATAGCAGAAAAAGAATATATGCTTCCTGTAAGAAAAAACTCCTTCCCCGATCAATCAAAGAAACAAACAAAGAAAGGCAAAGGTCAATAGGCTATCTTTGTGGATTGGTCGGGATAAATAGACAATACTATTATCGTAGTTTCTGGCTTATAAATGAAAAACGAGAAGTCGCTAGCCAAGTTATTGAAATGGTTAATAATGTACGTATAAAAATGCCTAGAATAGGTACTAAGAAGCTTTATTTTCTTTTAAAAGAAGAATTAAAAGGTCTTCATGTGGGTAGAGATAAACTTTTTGATATTCTTAGAGCAAATCATATGTTAGTAATTCCAAGGAAAAACTATCATATCACAACTAATTCTCATCATCGATTTCATAAATATAAAAATATTGTAGAGAATTTAGAAATAACAAAACCAGAACAAGTATGGGTATCAGATATAACTTATATTGAAGGAAGAGGTAATGGTTATTTAGCTCTAGTAACGGATGCTTATTCAAAGAGGATAATGGGGTATGATTTATCAAATAGCCTTGCAACAGAAGGTGCTTTAAGAGCTCTTAAAATGGCCTGTAAAAATCGTATATATAAGAATCATCCTTTGATTCATCATTCTGATAGAGGAATACAATATTGTAGTAATAAATATCAAGAATGTCTTAAAAGGAAAAATATTCGACCTAGTATGACTGAAAGCTATGATCCGTATGCAAACGCGGTAGCTGAAAGAGTAAATGGAATATTAAAGGATGAGTTTTTATTGGAAAATTATAAAGCTGATATTCAAACAATGAAAAAAATTGTAAAAGAATCTATTGAAATCTATAATAACCAAAGACCACATCTGTCATGTGAATTGTTAACACCAAGTAAAATGCATATGCAAAGAACTATAAAAAGAAAAACTTATAAAAAAACTTCTGTGAAGCTAGCTTCACAGAAGTTTTAATTATTTTTGTTTAAAATATGTAACGCTTATTTAGGACGATACATTTCGTTTAGAATACCTGCTAACCGAACCCCTCCTTTTTCTAATTGTAGTTTCATTGCTTCCCAATTCAGGTAAGTATAAGCATATTCCCAATACTTAACATTTACATCAAAGGTATATATGTTTTTTCGTAAAGCTACATTTTCCTGAACCCATGTATCAATAGAGTCTTGCTGCCATTTTACCACCTGCTCAGTTGTAGCGCAACAATTCACAATGCTTGTAAGTTCGGTATAGCTATACTTCTTATGATCTAATATATCGCTATCCCAAATGGTATGAAGATTCGTCTTTTTACCAAACCAAGTAGCTGAGATAGTGTTTCCTCCTCTATCCTCACCTACACCCACATGTAAAGGTTGATGAATATCACCTAAAAAATGGATAAGCATTTTTAGATAAATCACTTCCATTTCAGGAGTCAATTTTCCACTTTTTAATTTCTGTATAGCTATCGAAATTCCTTTAATCACGTCTCCTTTTGGGTTTTTATTAGATTCCTCATACGTCAGCCCGGTTGGAATAGTAACATAATGATACGCACTTAAGGTATCCCAATCTGGGTTTGGATCTGATTTAATATCATCCATCCAATTAGCAATCTCAGCCATTGGGTGTCCTCCTAAGATTTGATTGATTCGAGCTTGCGCCTTATCATTTAAATGTTGTTGTGCTACTTCTGCCACCACTCTGTGTCCGGTTACTCCCCATGCAAAAGTATAGGAAGATGCTATTATGATGCAGTTTATAAGTAATATAAGAAAGGATTTTTTCATGAGATTATTTTGTCAAATTTCTTACTAATTGGAGAGCCAGTTCCAACTGTTCTTCTTGTGTCAAATTGGAGTTATCAATTACAATGGCATCTTCCGTTTGGATAAGGGGACTTTCTTCACGTGTAGCATCCATTTCGTCGCGTTGCTGAAGATTTTCGCGCACCTCTTCTATGGTAATTCGCTCACCTTTATCGAATAATTCCTTATACCTACGCTGTGCTCTAACCTCAGGGTCTGCTGTTATAAACAACTTAAGTTCTGCATGAGGAAAGACAACTGAACCAATATCTCTTCCATCCATAACCACTCCTCCAAGTTTACCCATGAGGCGTTGTTGTGCCACTAAAAATTGTCTAACCTCTCTAATTTTAGCAATTGAACTTACAACATTGGAAACTTCCATAGCACGAATTTCAGCCTCTACATTTTCTCCATTCAAGAGTAAATCTGCTTTCCCATTTTCATTCTGTGAAAACGACACTGTAATATTGGTAAGTTCTTGGATGATTTGCTCTATATCCACATGGGAAGTTGAAACTAATCCTTTGCGCAACATATACAAGGTAACACCTCTATACATAGCTCCTGAATCTACATACACATAGTGAAGTTCTCTTGCTAATGCTTTGGCGAGTGTACTTTTTCCACATGAAGACCAGCCATCAATGGCAATGGTAATATTCTTACCCATGTTGTTGGTTTTGTTAATGCTTCCCAAAAATACAAAAAAAGCCCTCCAAATGGAAGGCTTTTCATTTTAATTCAAAATTTATAGATTATTCGACAATCAATCTCTTAGAAACTAGTTGATTATTAATGCGAACATTTACTAAATAAATTCCAGCATCTAAACCTAAAGTAGGTAAAGTTATTTGCTGACCACCATCAAGCATACCATAATCTCTAGATCCAATAACTTTTCCTGTCATATCAACTAAATCTACCTGTACATTTTGTTGACCCTTTAAGTTTAATACAATGTTAGTAAAGTTTTGTGCAGGGTTTGGATAGATTTTAACAGCAGCATCTACTTGCTCCATTATATTGCTTTCAACAGATGCAGGTGTTCCATCATTAAAACCGTTAGCAATAGCTTCAGAAAGTGTAGCAGTACCTGCATTTTCAATTCTATTATTTGGTGCTTTTAATAAACCTATAATATGTATTTTATTTTCATTCCATTCAGCAGGAAGAGTCAAAGTGAAACTCAATACATGGCTCTCCCCAGCATTTGCTCCACTTGGGTAAGAATTTGCATCTCCGGCAAAAGATGGTAATATTGTTCTTGCAACGTGATCATATACCATCATAGATGCTGGTACAGGATTCGGTAAAGATTCATATCCTCCCATCACTCCGTTACTTCCGCCTGCATAGGAATTTATTTGTGCATATCCAGAAGTTGTTCCAGTAACACCATCTTCAGCAATAACGAGGGATATCTTATACCCATTCGTTATATTAGCGATGATATCACTTGTAATAGAAACTTTTAACTCTCTTGTAGTAGCATTCCATTCAGCCCCTGGTGTTAGAACCGCTTTAGGAGCCACGCTCAATCTGGTCATGATATCACTTTCAATAGCTGAAGGATCTTTACCGGCGCCTCTATCTACTTTTGCATTCGGAAATGAAGTAAATCCCATACCTGTATCATACGCAGGTACCACCATTGGATCTCCGTTATGCACTGCTATAGGAGCAATAGCCCCTGCGTATTTTTTTGAAAATTCATCCATAAATACAGCTCCTCTAGGACACCATGTACACCATGTTCCTGTTCCTTCTTCTACAGCCACCACTTTTCCAAAAGCTGGAGTAATTGTAGTTACCATCCAATTTTTAGTATCATTTGCAGTATTATCATCCGCACCAGCTCCATTTACATTAGAAATAGTAGCAGAATATGGTTCAGTGGTTGTAGCCAAAACAAGAGAATCTGTAAAAGTAACTGTATATTCAGCCATTGTTGCTATATTAACTCCTGTAACTGATTTATTGAAATTCATACCATTATAACTAGTGGCTAAATCAAAAGAAGTAATTGCTGAATTTCCAATATTTCTAACTGTCACAGAAGAATTATGTTTTGAACCTGCAATCACACCATTTATGTTGTATTTAGTTACTGCTAAATCTTTTGCTAAAGGAACAAATGGAGTATAAGTATATGTAAAATCATCTATATAATAACCAGCTTGATTTGGTGCTACAGAATTGTATGGGAAAATATCCATACCCCAAACTTGATTATCTGCCACTGAGAAACTACCTTTAGATGTTCCATCAATTAAAACCTCCCAATCATTTATAGTTAAATCAATATTCAGATTAAATTTAAACCATGTACCTGTTGGGTAAGTTCCAGCCAATAAAGTACCATCAGTAGTATTACTAATTTCAAAAGTTCCATCTGAATTCCAGTAATATTCAAAAACAAACATATCTCCAATAGGTGCCTTTCCTTGTATATTAAAGTAAGCTCCTTTATTAGATTCTATCTTCATCCACATTTCAAGATTAAAATTACCTGTTTGGTAAGTTCCTCCGAATTGTTTAACTAAATCGGTTGGTCCACCATTAGCAGAATTACTTGATAAATAGATAGAATTTGGAGACGAATGTGAATCTGCATTAGATACCTTCACATCTTCTGTTGTTCCTGGCGCATTTCCCCAAGTAGTCCATGCACTAGACTGTTGAGCCAAATAAGCACCTGCAGTATAAGTATCAAAATTATCTGTAAATGTTTGTGCATTAGTTAGACCTATAGATAAACAAAGTCCAAGCACTAAAGAATAAATATGTTTCATGTTTTATAATTTTAGGATGTTCAAATATAAAATTAAATTGAATAATAGTATAATTAACTGTCGTCATTTTTAATTTATTATTGTATTCCTAATTATTCTATCTAACTCTTTGAGTTTTTATGAATAAATAAGTTTGAGTAGATAGTGAGATTCTTTATTTTTACATCAAATATTTACTCATGCAATATAAAGGAAATATAATAGACATTGTAAATCGCAAAATATTTGCCGGTGAAGTAATAGTGGATAAAGGAGAAATTATCGCAATTAATCCTTGTAAAGATGTCCCCTCACACTATATTATTCCTGGATTTATTGATGCCCACATACATGTTGAAAGTTCAATGCTTGTTCCTACTGAGTTTGCACGAATGGCTGTTCGTCAAGGAACCGTAGCTACGATTTCAGATCCTCATGAAATTGCCAATGTACTAGGTAAAAAAGGTGTTGAGTTTATGGTAGAGAATGGTTTACAAACTCCATTCAAGTTCTATTTTGGCGTTCCTTCATGCGTCCCAGCAACTAATTTTGAGACTGCTGGTGGAGAAATTGATTTAGTTGATATAGAAAAATTATTCCAGCTACCAAACGTTAATTATCTTGCTGAAATGATGAATTATCCAGGTGTTTTATCAAGAGACCCACTTGTTATGGATAAGATTCAGTTGGCACTGAAAATGGGGAAAAGAGTGGATGGTCATTCGCCCGGATTGCGCGGGGAAGATGCTAAAAGATATATTGAGGCAGGCATTGAAACAGACCATGAGTGTTTTACAAAAGAAGAAGCATTAGATAAACTTAAATATGGCATGAAGATTCTAATCCGAGAAGGAAGTGCTGCTAAGAATTTTGAAGCTCTCTGGACCTTAATCGATGAGTTTCCAAACCAAGTAATGCTTTGCTCCGATGATAAACACCCCAATGATTTTGTGCATGGGCATATCAATAAACTCGTAGCCCGCGCTATAGCTAAAGGATGTGATTTGTATAACACTTTACAAGCTGCCTGCATTAATCCAATTGCTCATTACAACATGCAAGTAGGACAACTACAAGTAGGAGATTCAGCTGATTTCTGTATCGTTGATAATCTGACAGATTTCAATGTGCAGGAAACTATCATTCAAGGGAAAAGTGTATTCAAAAATGGAGAAGTATTATTCTCCCGAGTCAAAGCGGATACTCCAAATAATTTCAATAGAACTCCTATAACGTTAGCTGAATTGAAGATTCCAGCAAATAAGCAAAAAGTATGCGTTATTGTCGTCGAAGATGGACAGCTAGTAACCAAAGAAACGGAAGCGATTTTAGAAGAGATAAATGGAGAATTAAAATCAGATATCACTAATGATATTCTCAAATTAGTGGTAGTTAATCGCTATGACAACTCTCCTATAGCAATTGCATATATAAAGAACTTTGGATTAAAACAAGGTGCGATTGCCTCCTGCGTAGCTCATGATAGTCACAACATCATTGCAGTTGGTGTAAATGATAAAGATATACAATTAGCTATCAATTTAATCATTCAAGAAAAAGGAGGTATTTCACTAGCTCAAAATGGAATAGGAGAAGTATTAGCGCTACCTGTTGCTGGAATCATGAGCAATGAAAACGGAGAGGTAGTAGCTGAACGATACGAAGCAATGGATAAAAAGGCCAAAGAATTAGGTTCTACCCTCACAGCTCCTTACATGACCTTATCTTTTTGTGCTTTATTGGTAATTCCTCAATTAAAATTATCGGATAAAGGGCTTTTTGATGGAAATACATTTAATTTTGTTTCACTCTACAAATAGAATATGGGGCATCATCACCATCATCATGAGCATACTTCTACCAAAAACTTAAAACTTGCTTTTTGGGTTAACTTTCTATTCGCTATTTTTGAAATATTCGGTGGGTTATATGTTAACAGTGTGGCTATAATCTCTGATGCTATTCATGATTTAGGAGATAGTTTTTCATTAGGTGGCGCCTATTTTTTAGAAAAATTTTCAAAAAAGAAAGCAGACAAACGCTATTCATTTGGATATGGACGTTATTCTCTTTTAAGTGCACTTTTGAATAGTGTTATACTGGTAACGGGCTCCGTATTTGTAGTGTATGAGTCCATTTTAAGAATCATACATCCTGAATCATCTGATGCCCTAGGAATGGTTGTGTTTGCTTTTTTCGGAATAGCCATAAATGGAATAGTCATGCTTCGTTTACATTCTTCTCGCACATTAAATGAAAAGGTAGTGTATTGGCACATGATGGAAGATGTATTAGGTTGGGTCGCCGTTTTAATTGCAGCTCTCATTATGTTGGTATATCCCAGTCCGTATATAGATCCTATTCTTTCATTGCTAATTACCTCTTATATACTCTATGGAGTGATAAAGAGATTAAAGGAAACATTATATTTTTTCTTACAAGGAGTACCTGAAGAATTAGATTTAGATGGCTTAAAAGAAGAAATTTTAGCTGTGCCTTGTATTGCATCCATACATGATGTGCACGTATGGACATTAGATGGAGATCATCATGTATATACCGCACATATCACCTTAAAAAACATTGATTCATTTGACCAAATCTGTGAAACGAAAAATAAGGTAAAAACTATTTTAGAGGAACATCACTTTAAATACTACACCATAGAGACAGAACTAGATAATGAACGATGTACGTTCCGCTAGTTTGCTAGAAACTGACTTATATAAATCCTTTTTCTTCTAATATTTTTTGCATTTTATCTTGGATTTCTTTTGCTTTTTCTCTCGCTTTTTCTGCAAAGTCATCTCCTTGGGAAGCATAAATAATACCACGAGAGGAATTTACTAATAAACCACAATCTTTATTCCATCCATATTGAGCAGTTTCTTCTAAACTACCACCTTGAGCTCCTATACCTGGTACTAAAAAGAAATGATCTGGAACAAGGTTTCGGACAGTGGCAATACCTTCTGCACGCGTAGCACCAACCACATACATTATGTTTTCAGGAGAGCCCCAAGAAGACGTTTTCTTTAAAACTCTTTCATACAGCTTTTCCCCCTGAATATTAGTCATGAACTGAAAATCTAAAGCCCCTTTATTAGATGTTAATACCAATATAATAGCCCATTTATTTGTGTGTTCTAAGAAAGGAGTTACTGAATCTTCACCCATATATGGTGCAATTGTAACGGCATCACAATTTAGGTATTCATAAAAAGTTTTTGCGTAATATTTTGAGGTATTCCCGATATCACCACGTTTCGCATCTGCTATGATAAATCTGTTCTCAGGAATATAGTCAATTGTTTTCTTTAGAGACTCCCATCCTTTTGGACCCAAACATTCATAAAATGCGATATTAGGTTTAAAGGCTACGCAGAAATCTTTTGTAGCATCAATAATTGCTTTATTAAATTCAAAGATGGGGTCTTCCAATTTCAATAAATGGGATGGAATCTTCTCCAAATCTGTATCTAATCCTACACATAAGAAGGATTTAGTAGATTTAATCTCTTGTATCAACTGCGCTCTATTCATACTCATTTACTTCTTAGGAAAGTTACACATTTGCTTCTTGCCCTTTTAGCTTTTCCGCATTTTCCGCCATTTTTAACGCATCAATCATCTCTTGGATGTCTCCATTCATAAAATTCACCAAATTATAAATAGTTTTATTGATACGATGATCGGTAATCCTACCTTGTGGATAGTTATAAGTTCTAATCTTAGCCGAACGATCACCAGTTGACACCAAAGTTTTTCGCTGTGCTGCTCTTTCTTCGTGCGCCTTATCCAATTCGATTTGGTACAAACGAGAACGCAATACCTGAATTGCTTTTTCTAAATTTTTATGTTGAGAACGACCATCCTGACACTCAACTACCATTCCCGATGGTATATGTGTCAAACGAATAGCCGAAGACGTTTTATTGATGTGCTGACCACCCGCACCAGATGCTCTAAAAGTATCTTTACGTACGTCGTTCATATCCAATTTGAAATCCACTTCCTCCGCCTCAGGCAAAACGGCTACAGTGATAGCGGAAGTGTGCACACGTCCCTGTGATTCTGTTTCTGGCACACGCTGTACGCGGTGTACACCCGATTCAAATTTCAAAGTACCATATACACCATCCCCTTCAATCTCTAATGCAATCTCTTTAAACCCTTTTGTGCCACCTTCGTGAGAGTTTAAAACATCTACCTTCCACCCTTTTTCTTTGAAAAACATAGTGTACATTCTATAGATATCTTCCACAAAGATACAAGCCTCATCACCTCCTGTTCCTGCCCTTAATTCCAAGATAGCATTCTTATCATCTTCCGGGTCTTTTGGAATTAAGAGATATTTGATTTCATCTTCTAATTCGGGTAATTTATCTTGTAATTCTTCCAATTCCATTTTAGCCATCTCCTTCATTTCAGGATCTTTTTCTTCGGCCAAAATTTCTTTGGAGGATTCGATGTTTTCCAATACGTTTTTATAGTCTTTGTAAACTCTATCCAACTCCTCTAAGTCTTTGTATTCTTTATTCAACTTCACATAGCGATCCATATCGGCAATAATATCCGGGTCAACTATCAATTTTCCTACTTCTATAAAGCGATAATGAATCGCTTCTAGCTTTCCTAATAACGAATTATCCATAAATTAGCTAATATTCGAATGTTCCAAATTCTGACTGAATAGTCAATCTTTTTTGAGCGCTTTCCTCTACTCTACCTACTATTTGAGCATCCACATGAAAGGATTTTGAGATGGCAATAATATCTTCCGCAATAGACTCAGGAACGTATAATTCCATACGATGTCCCATATTGAAAACTTTATACATTTCTTTCCAATCTGTTCCTGATTCTTCATGAATTACCTTAAACAAAGGTGGAACTGGGAATAAATTATCTTTAATAATATGTAAGTTATCCACAAAATGTAGCACCTTAGTTTGTGCCCCACCACTACAGTGTACCATTCCATGAATAGATGCTCTGTGCTTATCTAAAATTTTCTTAATGATAGGTGCATACGTTCTGGTTGGAGAAAGAACTAATTTCCCTGCATCTAACGGACTTCCTTCAACAGGATCAGTTAAGCGATAATTTCCACTATATGCTAATTCTTCTGGAATACTTGCATCAAAACTTTCTGGGTATTTCTCTTTCAGATACTTATGAAATACATCATGACGTGCAGATGTTAGTCCATTTGAGCCCATTCCTCCATTGTATTCCTTTTCATAAGAAGCTTGACCCGAAGAAGATAACCCTACAATGACATCGCCTGCTTGAATAGTATGGTTGGAAATTACGTCCGAACGTTTCATTCTACACACTACTGTAGAATCCACTATAATTGTACGCACTAAATCACCCACATCTGCGGTTTCGCCTCCTGTAGAATAAATTCCAACTCCCATCTCTCTTAACTCTGCTAATAATTCTTCCGTTCCATTGATAATGGCCGCAATCACTTCTCCTGTAACCAAATTCTTATTTCTGCCTATAGTTGAAGAAAGCAAAATATTATCTGTAGCTCCGACACAAAGTAAATCATCTACATTCATAATTAAAGCATCTTGTGAAATCCCCTTCCACACAGAGATATCCCCTGTTTCCTTCCAGTACATATAGGCTAAAGAAGATTTAGTGCCTGCGCCATCAGCATGCATCACTACGCAATAATCTTCATCTCCGGCTAAGAAATCAGGAATAATTTTACAGAATGCTTTGGGAAAAATACCTTTATCGATATTTGCAATAGCATTGTGTACGTCCTCCTTTCCCGCGGAAACTCCTCTTTGATTATAACGATTATCTGACATGAACTGCTTTAATTGAAGGTGCAAAGATAGGAAAAAAATACGATTTATAGGTATCTTTTAATTCTTTCTCCAATCAAAAAGGTAAATCGGTTTTCCTCTAGGAATACGATGCTGTATAGTATTACTTCCTTGCTTTTCACTTAGGTTTCTACCTTCTAAAATAAAATAATAGTCTTTCTTCCCATCTGTATGCAGCATTTCCTCAAAATCATACACCATAAATTGATAATCCCCTACACTTATATGTTTAACACCTCTAAATTTTGTTTTAACACCATCTGAAAAATGAAGTGTTAATTCATCTTTGATTTTATTATATTCACCATTCTTTAATTGGATAGATTGAATAATTTTATCTGTAGAAATTAAATAGATATTTCCTCTCAAGGATTCTAATTTCATGCAGAAATCTGCTGGTTTTACTAATATTTTTCCTAATTCTATTGACGGATAATGCAGGATGTTGTCCTTTCTCTTCTGATTAACTTGAAATTTTGAGATACGCGTAAAAACCAACATAGCAAGCAATAGCCCAATCATCACGATAAACACATTCAGAATCACTATCGGTGTGGATCCGAAATGACGATATAAAACCCAAGTAAGTCCAACAAAAAGACTTAACACCAGAAATCCCGCAAGTAAACCTATGATTTTTTTCATAGCACAAATGTAATGATTTCTTAGCTTTGCAAACACATGTTAACATGCGATCGACAAACATATCAGGATTTAAGTTTTGACAAAGTTCAATCTTTGTTAGAAGAATTTTGTATAGGTCCTACTGCCAAGAAATTAGCTCTGCAGCTAAAACCAGTTGGCAAGCGTGATGAATTGCTTAAGTTTCTGAATCAAACAAATGAATTAACTCAAATAAAGAGGATAGGACTTCCTTTCCCACAACTAGAGTTTGAAGAACTAGAAAAAGAAATCCGTTTATTATCTATCAAAAATGCCAGTTTACCTGAAGCAAGTTTTAGCAAAATTCGCTTAGCATCTGGCATGAGCAATGATATCTTACATTTCCTTGAGAAACACGCTAACAACTATCCCCAACTCAAAGAATTATTTACAAACGTTAAGATTACAAAAGAAATCATACAACTTATAGATGAAGTATTTGATTTACACAATCAGATACGTGATAAGGCCTCACCTACTTTATTTGAAATACGTCAAAACTTAACACACGTTCACAAACAAATCAATACAAGTTTTGACAGATGTGTACGTAAATACTTAAAGAAAGGAGTGCTTAATGAAATTAAGGAGAGTTTTATAGACGAACGCCGTGTATTAGCAGTAATCTCATCCTATAAGAAGGAAGTAAACGGACGTATTTTAGGGAATTCAAAAACTGGAAATATTACGTTTATTGAACCGGGAGAGGTGCTACCACATAATAAAGAATTAGAGCAATTAAAGGATGATGAACAGAAGGAAATATTTATTATTCTTCAACAATTAACCAAGAAATTATCGAACCACCTTCCATTGATTAAAGAATATCAGCACGTGCTCACTAAACTGGATTTTATCCATGCAAAAAGTCGCCTTGCTTTACTTATGAAGGCCAATTTACCGGCTATTCTGAAAGAACAAAGGATGGATTTAATTGATGCTTACCACCCCCTATTAAGACTCAACAACGATCTTATTAAGAAAGAAACAATTCCACAACATATTGCAATGCATAAAGGAGCTAGAATGCTTGTTATTTCAGGTCCTAATGCAGGAGGGAAAAGTATCACACTCAAAACTGTAGGAATACTTCAACTGATGCTACAATGTGGATTATTAGTTTCTGTTCATCCAAATAGCAAGATGTGTCTTTTTGATATTTTGCTTACGGATATTGGAGACAACCAATCAATTGCAGATGAATTGAGCACGTATTCTTATCGCTTGAAAAGAATGAAACATTTTCTAAATGTTTCCAATAATAAAACCCTTTTGTTGATGGATGAATTTGGAACAGGTTCTGATCCTGAACTAGGTGGTGCATTAGCTGAAGTGTTTTTTGAAACACTTTATCATAAGGGCTGTTTTAGTGTTATTACAACACACTACAATAATATCAAATTCAAGGCAGATGAATTACCAGAAGCTACGAATGGATCTATGTTGTTTAATACGGAAAACCTACAGCCACTTTTTAAACTATCTATTGGTCAACCTGGAAGTTCCTTCACTTTTGAAGTTGCACAAATAAATGGAATTTCTAAAGATTTAATAGCTAAAGCAAAGACTAAATTAGATAAAAAGAAGGTTAAATTTGACCAATTACTGCACGAATTGCAGAAAGAGAAATCGTACTTAACACGGTTAACCCAAGAGCATATCACCTCACAATTTAAAGCAGAAGAAAGAAGAGAATTCTACGAACAATCACGAGATAAATACGAAGAGAAATTAGCACAATTACGAAAGAATGCAGAAGAGGCTAATAAATTTGTAAATCTTGGCAAAAAGATGCAACAATTCATAGATGCATATACCGCACGTTCTCGCAAGAAGGATGTAAATCAAGCTTTATTAGAAGAGGTTAAAAAATTTATAGCCGTAGAAAAAGCAAAAATAGAATCTGTAAAGAATGAAATTCGCTTAAAAAACAAAGAGAAGCGTTCTAATAAAGCACCTACTAAACAAGAGGAATCATATGCTCAAGACAGAATTAAAGTAGGAAGTAAAGTTAAACTCATCTCCACCAAGCAAGTGGGAGAAGTAGAAGAAATAAAAGGAAAGGATGTGGTAATTTCCTTTGGCTTTGCACGCATGAAAGTAAAACTCCAGCAGCTTAGTTGGGTCAAGGATTAGTTTAATACATCCATTATGTATAAAAAAATAGGTCAGCCTCTCTAAAGTTAACTGGGAAAGGTTACAAATTTGTTTGGGTAAGGAAGTCCCCATCATTATTTTACAGGGTCCTCCCCCCAGCCCCCTCCAAAGGGGGAGTTGGGAAGTCCTATTTTTTTTTTATTTCAATCCTCTTGCTTTTAGCAGAAACTCAGGAGAAGGAGCTTTTCCTCTCCAGCGTTCATACATTTCTTCATAGGATTGTGTATTACCTTTAGAAAGAATCATCTCTCTTAAACGTTGACCATTAGCACGCGTCATACCTCCGTTCTCAACAAACCAGCCATAAGCATCGTGATCTAACATTTCTGTCCAGGAATACGCATAATATCCAGCTCCATATCCACCACTAAAAATATGAGCAAAATAGGTAGATCTATAACGAACCTTAACTGCATTGACTTTCCCTAATCCGACTTTTAGGATAGCCTCATTCTCAAAAGTGGACACATCATCCTTAGTAATTATTTTTGAAGCTGGAATCATATGCCAAGCCATATCTAAATTAGCTGCTGTAATATTTTCAGATAGTGAATACCCTTGATTAAACGTCTGTGAAGCTTCAATCTTATCCAACAATTCTTGTGGCATAGGTTCACCTGTTTGGTAGTGTTTTGCATAATTCTTAAACACTTCTGGATAAGTAGCCCAATTTTCATTAAACTGAGATGGAAACTCTACAAAATCTCGTGCGGTATTTGTACCAGATATACTCTCATATTTCTGCGATGCAAAGAAACCATGTAATGCATGACCAAATTCGTGGAACATAGTAATTACATTATCAAATGACAGTAAAGCTGGTTCTCCTTTAGCAGGTTTTGGAAAATTGCATACGTTATAAATCACAGGTTTTGTTTTATTGAGATAAGATTGCTCAATAAAATTCCCCATCCATGCACCTCCACTTTTACTGTCTCGCTCAAAGTAATCAACATAAAACAAACCTAATTCCGTTCCATCTTCCTCAAATAATTCATACACTAACACATCCTCATGATATACCGGAATATCTTTTCTTTCTTTAAAGGTAATACCATACAACTTGTTGGCAGCATAGAACACTCCATTCTGTAGAACAGACATCATATCGAAGTAAGGCTTAATTTCTTCTTCATTTAAATCGTAATCTCTCTTTCGGACTAATTCTGCATAATAATTCCAATCCCATGCTTCTAAATTTCCTTGAACGCCTTTACTATGCATCATATCTTCAATTACTTTGCTTTCTTTAGCAGCTTTATCCATTGCGGCAGGGATGAGGCCATCAAAGAAAGTGCGGACATTCTGACTATTGCCCGCCATCGTTTTTTGCAAACTCCAATCTGCATAGTTATCAAAGCCTAACAGTTGTGCTTTTTTAGCTCGTAAATTCACGATATCAGCAACTAAGTCTTTGGTGTCAAACGCAGTACCATCAGCTCTCATCCATGCATTTTCAAACACTTTTTTACGCATTTCTCGATTATTCAATAACTGGAGTACATCTTGCTGCGTATAGTTATTCATTGGAATCTTATAATTCCCATCTTCAGTTTTAATGGAATTTAAATAAGAATCACTTAGTCCGTCTAATTGTGCTACATCATTTTTATCAATAACTAGCGCACCATCTTTCATAGCCTTTAAAACCTTTTTCCCAAATTGAGTTGTCAAGGTTGCCAATTGAGAATTAATTTCTTTTAATTGATCTTTTTCTTTTCCCTCTAGTTTAGCCCCTGCTATCACAAAATCAGTATAATACTCTTCTAATAATTTTAAATCTTCAGCATCTAACTTCAGATCTTCTTTCTGATCATAAAGAGCTTCTATTCTTTCAAATAACTTTGAATTCAAATACATTTCATCTTCTAGCGCAGCCATGAGAGGTGCAAATTCCTCCTCTAATGCTTGCAATGTATCATTTGTATGAGCGGATGATAGCGCATAAAACACACTAGTTGCTTTTGACAATTGATTTCCACTTTGTTCCAATGCGATAATTGTATTCTCAAAAGTAGGCACTTCGATAGAATTTGCTATTGCATTAACAATTTCTTTTTTAACACGAATACCCTCTATGATAGCAGGCTTAAAATGCTCTGTCTTAATTTTAGAGAAATCAGGTGCAGAATATGGTAATGCACTTTCTTGCACAAGCGGGTTAGAAGCTAATTCATCTTTCATCTTATCATTCTTTGAATTCTTTTCTCCCTGACATCCAAACAATAAAACTGAGGAAGCCAAAAGAAGTATATTAATTTTTTTCATAAATAGATTTTTGAGTGCAAGGTACTAATTCTTGCTAAAGATATTATACTTATAAAACAAAAAAGAGAGGGTCTCCCCTCTCCTTATCATATAAACTTAAAAAATTATCTTAACAAATTCACATGTCCCATTTTGGTGTAATGCTTATCTGACATCGTTTCTTTATAATCCACTTTCCATAAATAGGTGCCATCAAGTTCAACTTTTCCTCCATAGGTTCCATCCCAGCCTATATTTGTATCATGAGACTCAAATAGGACCTCACCCCAACGGTTATAGATAGTCAATGTGTACATCATTGGGTCAAATCCTGAAGTAAATACGGGTTTAAATGTATCATTAAATCCATCATGATCAGGAGTAAATGTATTTGGAATATAATATATCAAGATATCTTGGATTCTAATTACTGCTCTCATAGTATCTTGACAATTTTGATCACTTGATACAATCAAAGTTACAATATAATCTCCTGGTTCATCATTTGGATAAATATGCATTGGATGTTCTGTTGTATCAACAGGAGACTCATCTCCAAAATACCAAGCATATTGTGTTCCAAATTTGGATTGATTCACAAAATACACCTCTGGATCACTAATACTAGTTACCATAGGGGTAACTTGGAAATCAGCGATTGGGCTAGGAATCACATGGATATAATCTAATTTAGTTGTTTTACCCTCGCAGCCTTCTGGTGTTTTAATAGTAAGTGTAACTGTATAAGTGCCACTGGTTAAATAATTGTGGGTTACATCTCCACAAACATTGCTAGTTTGACCATCACCAAATGCCCAAGTACAATCGCTTCCTGTAGGAGTCGTAGTATTATTCACAAATGTTACTGCCAATGGTTTACAACCCTGGAATTTATTTGCATCAAAATCAGGAGTAGGAGTTGAAATCACTCTAACATCCACTTGATCTGTTGCACTACAACTTCCAACAGTAGCTATTACGGTATAGGTAGTATTACCCACATTCGCAGGAACAAATGGTACTGTGTTCGTTACTCCATTATCCCAAACAATTTGTGCTCCTGAAGGTGCATTTGCAGTTAGAGTTACTGGTAATCCTTGGCAAATCACTATATCATCAGGTGCTTGAACAAAAACAGGAGCTGGTTCTGTCAACACAATATTATTTTGAGTTGCCATACAGTTATTAGCATCAGCTACTTCAATAGAATATGTACCATCACACAATCCTGTGATTTGATCTGTTGAGCCAACCGCGTTTCCATTTTTCTTCCATGTATATGTATATGGTAACGTACCTCCTGTTGCAGTTACTGCAAGTTCTCCGTCACAAACACCATTACAAGAAGGGTTTTGTGGTGTGACCTGTGTAATAGTTGGACCACCAATACTTCCTACAGTTTCAGTTCCTGTAATTTGACAACCTGAACCATCCTTAATCACGATATTATATGTTCCAGAAGTAAGTCCAGTAAAGTTACCACTAGATTGGAAGGTTCCTCCATTATTAGTTGAATAAGTGATAGGAGCTACTCCTCCATTTAATGTTAATGAAATAGTACCATCACTTGCTCCACAAATCTCATCTGTGGTTGTACCAGTATAAGTTAATGTAGTAACATTTACTGTAATTTGGTAAGTGCTATAACAAGTAGGGTCATTAGTTTTTGCAGCCCTTACCCAATATGTTCCTGATGCATTAACAAGATTGCTAATTGCATTAGTTGCAGCATCCGCATCTGCTTGAGAGTTATAGAAAGTATTCGTAGATGGATCGGAAGGAGTTCCAATTGCACTATTTAAATCAACTCCTGTTGCACTACATACATTGATTGGATTAATCGTTAATACAGGAGGCACACATGAACAGTTGGAAGGGTTTGTATAAGAAGCTGATATTTTCTTACACAATGGTTCATCAGAGAAGTAAGCTGTAATTTCGCAAGTCTGTCCGTTTGTTGGAATATTCGGAATCGTGTATGATATTGGACTCACAAATGGTGCAGGAATACTTACTGAATTCCCATTACAATCTTCAATGATTAAGTTACCAGTTGTTGGTTGGTCAGAAAATTCGACTGTTCCAGTTACTGAAAAAGTATTTGTTTGGTCATCGCAAGAAGATGGGGTAGCTGTCAATGAGGTAATGTCACATGGCACTAAAATAGAGCAGTCAGTCGATCCCGTACCTGCGGTTTGGTTTAAGCTAATATTTCCTTGAGCCCCATTATAGTTAGTCATGACAACTATATAATATTCACCCGCTTGAGCCATGGGTGGAGTGCTTTGTCCTGTGCTATATCCTCCAGTCATTCCTATACCAATCGTTTCAGTAGCAGATGCAGAATAACTACATTGTAGAGGAGATGCACCTCCCATTACTGTGTTACAACCAACAGATAAATTATTAAATGGCCCCCACATCGCAAAGTCAATATCAATTCCTGATCCTCCTGTATTGGTTTGTGACAATCCCAACTGGATAGGTCCAGATTGTGCAATCTTTAAGTAATACCAGATTGCATTAGGTTGAGAATATAAACATCCATAATTTGGGCCTGATGGAGCATCATTAGAGTTTCCAAAATTATTTGGAAAGAAATAACTTTGATCTGAGCAAAAAGGAACAGCCTCAAAACAATTATCTCCTGTTTCAGGTGTTGGTGGCTCTGTACAAGTGATGTTAGCTGTCCAGCCAATTCCTCCAGGGTTACTAGAACAACCCAATCCTCCTTTATTTTCTCGTATAAACTCAAATGTTAAACACCCTGATGATCCTTCTATGATACTTCCTGCCGAATTTAAATCTGTTCCAGTAAAAGTTCCAATTAAAGGAGAAGCTGTGCTCGGTCCATTATATATTTTTAATTTATCAATAGAGGCTCCCCATACACAGCTGTTTTTCCATAAGTTAAACTGTGTAAACACAGCCCAAATTGGACCAGTACCCGAGTTACAAATCGTATGAACAACTGTTTGTCCATTAGAAGAAGGAGCAGGATAATTCCCTGTACCACCTATATCGTAGAATGTAGCATCACAAGTAGAGTTGTTCCCTCCATTCGTCATGGTTATAGGGGTCTGTGCACTTACTATAGCAGACATCCATAATAATACAGCTGATCCAGCAATAATTTTTCCTATATTTCTCATAAATATCATATACATCTATTTAATCAACTTAATAAGTTTATAATTTATTAATTTTTAGAACCACATTTGTATTGTAAATTCTAAAATAGCGATCTGTATTATTATAATAGTCAAAACGGTATTTAAGAATATTGAATTTTGTTTCATCAAAAACAGAAATATTATCATGCACAATCACATTTGGGTTATATTTTTCCAAAAGTTCTAAAATAGAAATATTATCAATCCCTTCAGGGGCATTATCTATAGATAAATACTCACATCGTTTATAGAAATTACTATAAAATTCTAGTTGATCTGGTTTACCCTCGATATACATGGAGTAATATTCTCCAAAAACCTCTTTGAGTTGTAAATCAACTTTTTGATTAATCTCCTGTGAAGTCATATTTTTGGGTGATGTTTGAGCAAAGGACAGCATGCTCAACACAGATATTAACATGGATAAAAAAGTGATTTTCAATAACTTCATGGTTTTATTTTTTTTAATATCTTGCAAAGATACTTAATTATTAGCTAGACGAGTCTTATTCTAATAAAGTTGCCTTTTAAATTTATTTTTTTATAGAAAAGTTAACAGGGCAATTATGGGAATTAATAACCTCGTTTTATAGTGCCAAAGACTCTAAATAGATTATGACATTACAAAAATATAAGTTCTAAAACTCTTTGGTTTCTATGCAAATTTGACAACAATCGTGAAAACTGTGGCGCAACAATACTATAATCAACGTTTTTTTTTAGCTATCTAATTAAATTTACATGACCAGTAAAGATATTACGTTTATCTGACATTGTTTCCATGAATTCTACCTTCCACACGTACGTACCTTCTGGTGCTTCTTTTCCTAATCCTCTTATACGGCCATCCCATCCTTCATGAACGTCATTAGTCTCAAAAACTAACTCTCCCCATCGATTAAAAATCAACAAATTATAGTCAGAAGCCTCAAATCCACTTGTAAAAATAGGGTGAAAAACTTCATTGTACACATTACCATCTGGTGTGAATGTATTGGGAATATATAGAATTAATTCATCTTTGATTGTAATCAATTTTCTAATTGTATCAACACAATCATTATTTGTCTTTGCTATCAGTGTAATAATATATGTTTCAGGTAAAGGTGGAAACTCATGTGTGAAACTAATATCATTTGTTGTACTTGAATCATAAAACCAAGTAAAGTCATTACTATAGATAGAAGTATTCAAGAAGGAAACAACTGGATCTAATACAGTTGGTTCTTCCGGTAAGAAGTAAAAATCAACTATCGGATTATGATAAACAGAAACATACTGATTCTTTATCATTGTATCTTTACACCCATGATCTGTTGTAACAATAAGTGTTACATCAAAATATTGATCTTGTCCACTATTATTTTCAAAACAATCACCAATAGAGGGACTTGCATTTTGATAATAACTTCCATCGCTAATTTCCCAATAATAATTAGTTACCTGTGAGTTCCCACTTACCGTAGATATTGAACTAATTTCCGAACAAAATGGTGAGCATCCTTCTAAATTTAACCCAATGAAATCTGCATGAGGTAATGGATATATTGTAACGGATTTATTGATAGAATTCTCACAACCACGATTTGAAATAATTGTTAGGACAACGTTGAATACTCCGTCCTGATTATACAAATAAGTTGGGTTTTCTTCGGTAGAAAATGATCCATCACCAAAGTCCCAATTCCATTGTGCAATAGAATTTATTGTATTCGCATTACTAATAGACAAATTATTTGTAAAAACCGTTTCCAAATTCAAACACCCATCTGAAAAAGAAAAATCAACTTCAGGAAGAGGATAAACTTCAACAGATTTTATCATAGTATCTTTACAGCCATAATTTGTTGTTACAATTAATTGTGTATTATAAATACCCTCAACCCCATAAGATATTATTGGATTTTGTAGATTAGATTGGGTATTATTTCCAAAACTCCACGCATAATTTGTAATATAATCTCCATCTACAGGAGTAATTGTGGATAAATCTGTAAATTCAGTTGACTCATCTTCACATACTTGAGTTGCAGAAAAATCAGTAAGAGGCAAAGCATATACTGTAACCTGATGTGAAACTGTATCTTTACATCCATTCGCATCTTCAACCATGTGATTTACTACATAGAAACCATCATTAGGGAATATATGTGATACCGTGTTACCCATCTGTTCAATAACTCCATCTGCATTAAAATCCCATCCATAATTAGTAAATCCATTTGCAGAGGTTGTTGCAGTAGTATTCATAGTTATAGGACTATTATCACAAGCATTTACAAAATTAAAATCGGCGACAGGTAATGCAAATATTTCTACTTGATCCGTACTGTAACAAATAGTATAGAAAGATATATCATCTACTATGAAGTCATGACCACCACACGCACCTGTATATTCGCGTAAACAGATATCAGCGGTGGAATTAGTTCCTGAATTCCAGATATACGCTAATTCTTCATAAACACATCCAGGCGAAGTAACATTAAGTGTTGTTAAATTAACTCCATTAATTTCTAAAGTTACATTCGGAGGAACACCACCTATTCCTGCATCTGCTATAAAAGCTGAAAAATAATAATCTGTATTGGGCAGAATCGGAACGGTCTGACACCAAAATTTATAACCAACGCTTCCTGTTTGTCCAGTAAGACAATCAGCATCAATAATCATCATATTTCCACTTCCACTTGTATGATCTCCACATCCTGCAAACCAACCATTGGAGCTATAGGTATTAACTAAATAGGTTCCTTGTCCTGTACAAGCATCTCCAGGTGGATTATAATATTGAGTTGTAAACCCGGTATTCCCCAATTCAAAATCACCATTAAAAATCAAATTATCTCCTAATTTACCAACAGTACAAGAATACACTCCCGGTTGATTAACTTGGAAAGTCTGATTAGTAGAACCATCTTGCCATTCGTAGAAATCAAAAATATTTCCGGCATTTAATACAATATTATCTTCATAACATCGATCGATGCCTAAGTTAACTGTATCATAATTTTGAATAACGAAAGTTCCCTGAACACTATCTGTAAAGCAATTATAATCTAACAACACTTTCACATCATACGAACCTGGTGAAAGATTTTCAAAAAAATTGTCATTTAAAGAATTTGGTGTACTTGAAAATGGATTTCCACTTGTTGTAACAAACCATGACTGACCATATAAATCATCATAATTAGATAAATTAAAATGAGCATCAAAAGAATTACATAATTGAGAGAACATTATTTCTTTTGGCTCTTTTAGAAAGAAATTCGGAAATGAAGGAAGCCCTAAAATAACAGATGTATTCAATCCATTATGAATATTAACTCCTCCAATATTCACTGCATAATCTATATAATTTGCTGCAATTCCATTCAAATTAGGCTGGTCTATAACCCCTAAGTAGGTTGTTGAAATTAAAGCTAAATATATTTTTCCGTTTGGTGCCAATTGTAAAGCTCCTAATCTATAGTTATGATTCGTGTTTGCGGTAGCACCTATAATTACTCGAGAATTTATAAAATCAGTTTGATTAGTTGCATTCAAATCTAATTGATATATATTGGGATCACTTAAACGAACAAAATATATAAACCTCCCATTAGGAGAATATTCAAGTGAATAATGCCCTACTCCTAAGGTTTGATCTGAATATTTACTAGTTAATTGCCCCGTAGTTCTATTAAAATTAAATACTTGAAGCCCTGTATAATGATTTACCATAGAAATCAACTCACTATTCGGAGAAGCTTTGATATATCCATACGTTGGAGGGGTAATACTCCCAACAGTACTAACAACAGGAGTTGCTCCAACCCCTGCGGATGTTACTGGAAACACCTTCCAAACAGCATTATTTTGTTCTTTAGTAATTAACCAATAATCACAACCATTATCATGAACGGCAAAGTTGGCAGCCTCTACTGTTCTTGTATCAATAAGATGTGTGTTTTTAGTCGCTACTACAATATCCCCAAAACCCCCATTTAAAGACATATCAACTTCTGACCAACGCACTCCATTTGGTCCTCCTTCATAATCAATTGTGCAGATGATATAAGCCCCATAACTTCCTGCGCTTGCAATCCAAGTTCCAGGTTTAGGGCAAACAACAGAAGACATCGCAGAACTAGAATGTCCTAACAATCCCATTCCATTAGGCATTACATTATGGTTTCTATCATAGACAGTCATTCCATCCGTATAAAAAAGGAGATTTCCTTGCCTATCCGAAACACTAGAACATCCCTCACCTGTTATAAGTTTTCCATCATAAGCCGGAACAGGAGATCCTGACGTGAAATCTAGTCCAGCATAAGAACCAAAATACCAATGAGCACCTTCCAATTGTGCATTTAAAGTAGTGCTATTAGATAAAAATAGCATTGCTGCAAGAAGCAAGCTCTTGCAGCAATAGTGGTTTACATAATTCATTTTTTATTCCAACGTTTTTTTTTACTATCTAATTATATTCACATGACCAGTATATGTATGATGCTTATCTGTCATGGTTTCTTTAAACTCGATTTTCCAAAGGTAAGTTCCATCTCTCACCAACTTCTTAGAATCAACTCCATACGTTCCATCCCAACCTTTATCTACATTATGTGATTCAAAAAGTAATTCTCCCCATCTATTAAAAATATATAAGGTATATGTTTGAGGGTCAAAACCATTTGCGAATTTAGGAGTAAACACTTCATTAAAATCATCATGATCAGGTGTAAATGTATTTGGCACATAGAATATTACTCGATCGGATATATTTACAATTCCCCTAATAGTATCAGTACATCCCATGTTGGTATAAGCTATTAATTCAACAGGGTATTTTCTAGGTTCAAATGGAAATGTAATTGTTGGATTCACATCCATAGTGGGCGCATAGTATCCTATATTCCATAAGTAAGAATCTGCATATAAACTTGTGTTGTGAAAGAAAACTTCTGGGTCCATTACATTCGGGTCTTCCGGAGTCATAAAGAAATCAGCTATAGGATTATGATATACTGTGATATAATTATTTGCAGTATAATCACTCACACACCCCATATTAGAAATAACTTTAAGGTTTAAACCATAGGTTATATCATTTCCTGTTAGATTATCATAACAATCCATAAATGAACTTCCTGTATAAGTTCTACCATCTGAAAGCGTCCAAATAAATTGATCTAATGTGGATGGAGAATTTATGGTAGAAGTAGATGTTATTGTAGGGCAAACTGGAGCACAACCTTCTAAATTTTGTCCAACAAAACTAACCACAGGAAGCGGATGTACTGTAACCACAATGGTCTTGCTACTTACGCATCCATGATTGGTTGTAACAGTCAATATGGAATTATACGTTCCATCCGCACCGTAGGTGTGAGTCGGATTTTGTAGAGTAGATGTGGTTCCATCCGCAAAATCCCATGCCCAAGCTACTTTTGAATTTGTTGTATGCGCATTGCTTACTGTTGTCTGATCTTGGAATTGAGTCACAAAATTCAAACACACATCTGTTGGAGTAAAACTCACATCTGGCAAAGGATACACTTCTACAGGGTGAGAAATTGAATCTTTACATCCATAGTTGGTAGTTATAACCAATTTTGCGTTATAAACATTTTCTGTCCCATACGCATGAGTTGGATTTTGTTGATTGGATGTATTTCCGTTGCCGAAACTCCAAGCATACGTGGTTACATTATCATTATCTACTGGATTGATACTTGAAGTATTCGTAAAAGCAGTCGTTGCGTCTTCACATACAGAGGTTGATGTAAAATTTGCATGAGGAAGTGCATATACGGTAATTTGTTGTTCAACCGTATCTCTACAACCATGTAAATCTTCTACGATATGACGTACAGTTTTAAAACCATCATTTGGAAATACATAACTCGCAGGATTACCTGTATAATCTACTACGTTATTCACATCATAATCCCAATAATAAGCATTAAATCCACCTGCAGGAGAAGTAGCAGTACTTGTCATAACAATTGGCTCATTATCACATGCATTTACTTGTGTAAAACTAGCTACAGGCAAATCATAAACTGTAACAGCCAAAGTTGCTTGATTTGAACATCCATTGTTTGAAGTAACTAACAAAGTTGTATTATAGACACCTGCTGAAGTATAAGTATGAGCTGGATTCTGTAGAGTAGATGTAGTTCCATCATCAAAATCCCAATCCCACTGGACATTCGAATTGGTTGTATAGGCATTACTAACAGTGGATAAATCCGTAAAGTTAGTCGGGAAATTCAAGCAAACAGTTGTTGGTGTGAAATTCACAACCGGCAATGGATAAATCATCACATCATGATTTACAGAATTTGAACAACCATTGTTAGATGTAACTGTCAAAGAAATATTAAAAGCACCTTCGGCAGGGTAAGATGGGTTTGAGGAAGGGGTTTGTCCAGTAGCTGTCTGACCATTGCCATAATCCCAATTCCAAGAAGAAATCACGTTTCCATCGACGTTATTGATGGTAGATTGATCGGTAACTCCAACGGGGGTTCCCGAACATACCGAAGCAGTAGTAAAATCTGCAACCGGCATAGGAGATATTTGTATAGGACCTGTCAAGACGTTATCACAACCATTGGAAGATGTAACTGTTAGCGATACGGTATATGTTCCTGGACTTGCATAACTATGTGTAAGACCAGATCCGCTCGAAGAAGTTGTTCCATCTCCTAAATCCCAGGCCCAGCTGACTATACTCTCGCCAGGGGTTGCTGAAGAATTATCCGTGACGACGACGGGTTGTGCATCAAAACAAATTGAACTACCATTCATCCCTGGTGCTGTAAAAGCAGCGGTTGGTGCGGGTCTAATAATAATTTGGAAGGTTGTCGTTCCACAAGAATTGGACATAGTAATAGTTGCAGTTTGCGTTAAATTGCTTGCAGGTGGAGTAAATGCAGGAATATTCCCATTTCCACTAGCTGGCAAACCAATTCCAGGATTACTATTTACCCAATGATTGTCAACTGGAGCTGTTACTGCAGGAACAGTATATCCAGGACCTCCACAGCTAATCACATCTGGATAAGAAGGTGGATCTGGAATAATAATAACACCAGTAGAAGCGGGGTACATACCACATCCATCTTCAGTAAAAACAGTATTTCCAGAAAGAATCGTAATAGTAATAGGTACGTTAGCAGGCATGGAAGGAAAGTCATAAGCTACCCAATCATTATACGTGTTTGCCTGCCCAGGACAAGATGCAAATATAGTGATTGGATTGGTACAGCCTGGTAAATTTTGTCTCGGTGTATTCATTACAGAACTCGTTGGCGATCCTGTATGATTTGTAGTATTCCCTGCTACCGTTACAGACAATGTCATAGTCGTTGTACTTGGATCCTCTGCTCCATGCCAATGCTCTACCCATATTCGTAAGTCTCCATTACAATTAAAACAATAGCCAACCTGAACAGAGTGTGCTAATGCTTTTGATCCCCACCAACAGGAGATAATTCCGACAATTAATAATAATTTCCAAGCTTTCATAGTCTATTAGTTTGTATTCTTAATTTAAGCAACAATAAAGTCTCTCTATTTTTAAAACGCTCCATCTTTTTATATGGTTGCTATTTTTCAAAAAAATATAATTTTGATTTTTTATATAGTAAGTAAGCCTATAAGCTAATAAATTTGTTATATATTTATAATAGTAGTAATTGATCATGGCATGAAAATACAAATTAAAATCCTAATGTGCACTACAATTTTATCATTTTCTTATTTATTCACTGGATGTCAGTCAAATAAAGTAATGAAAGAAGAGGAAATATATACTTTTCTTGAAACATGCTTCGAGAATTATTATAAAAATTACGATATTAATATCCACCAAATACTGCATGATTTTGAAAAAGAACTCATTGCAGAAGGACATTTAAAAGATACTTCAGGACAAGCATATAAAGATCTATTGGCGTATCTCAATGAAAATCTATATTTTCAAACTCCTTTAAAGAAAGGAGATTTTAATAATGTAGTTTTATACAAGAATCCTACTCAGGTTTATGATTGTGCATTAGATATATTTTCTCTCGACTCAACCTCCATCATGGATACTCACTTTGCGAAAATTCAGAGAGAAATTCAACAGACAATCACTTCTCAACCTGAAGTTTCTATTCATTATTTTTTTGATTTATACACATCACGTTTAACCAATGAAGAGTTGGAGAGTCCTTACATCAAACAAACAATACAATTACTCCTTTACCGTTGGTACTTTAAGAGTAAATACGATCGTGAAATACCGATTGATCAAGAATAGAATAGGCATTTCATTCTTTTAAGAATAAATTAATCTTTTTATCTTTGTGAAAAATAGTATTATGAGACTCGTCCAAATATCCCGGAAATTAGATATACAACCCAGTTATATTGCTAAATATTTAATCGATACAGGCGATGCAAGTATAAATTTCGGTCCAAATACAAAAATTTCGGAGGAACAGGTTACGCAAATTATATCCCATTTTAGTCATTTAAACCCAGAAAACGATCCAAAATCTACTAATTTAAATGACCTTGAAACTAAAAAAATAGATTATAGTTATTTTGAAACCCAATTGGATCCTGAGCTGGAAACTATTAAAGCTCCAAAAGTTGATTTACAAGGTATCACAGTTATTGGAAAAATAGATTTACCTCAAAAGAAACAAGCAGCACCTTCCGAACAAACGGAGGAAACTTCTTCTGAAAAAGAGAATACAACAAATAATGAAAAGAAAGTAACTAGAGTACATAAAAAGCATACTAAAAAACAACATCATAAAAAAATACTTTCTTATGAAGAACAGCTAAAACAAGAACAAGAGTCTTATCAGAAATCTCAAGAAAAAAAGAAGAAACAGGAAAAACATAAAAAGAAGGAGTATTATAATACTATAGTAAAAACTCAACAAGCCAAACCTACAACACCTAAGAAAAAAACAAAAGCCCAAATCAGAAAAATTGAAATTCAACAAATAAAACGTAAGGAAGAAGAAAATAAACCTACAACACTATGGGGTAAATTCATGAAGTGGTTGAACACCTAAGGTTATGCTTACCAAAGAAGAACGAAAGGAAATTAATACGGAATTTTGGGCAAATTTCAAGGCGTTTTCCAAAAAACACAAAGGAATTCGTACCAAACAGATTAACTGGATTAACTACCCTACCTATGTGAAACAACTATACATACGTTTAACTTGTGATACTGAATCGGCACGATTTGCTATAGAAATACAGGATAAAGACGAAGGTATTCGCGATTTAATTTGGGATCAACTCGAAGAACTCAAAAAGGTGCTTGAAAAAGAGATGATAGAACCAGGAGTTTGGGAGAAAAAAGCATTTAATATAGCAGGACATTCTATTTCACGAATTTCATGGACGTTACCAGGTGTTAGCTATCTCTCTAAAAAAGATGAAGAAAAAATATTCCCTTTCTTTATGCAGTATTTAGTGCGTTTTGACAAATTCTATTCCGAATACGACGAAATTTTAATTTCCCTAACACATTAGCAAATTAAGTCTTTTACCTTATAAATACCCATTCATTCTCTGTGGATGCTTTTTCATCAAATGAATATTGGTCCATATTATACCCTTTTAAATCTTGAACTTTATTTATTTTATGCTGAATAATATAGCGAGTCATAGCTCCACGCGCATGCTTTGCATACATCATTACCACCTTAAACTCTCCATTTTTATATTCTTTAAAAACAGGAGTGATAATTGGGTTATCTATCTGTTTTGTATTTAAGACTTTAAAATATTCACTAGATGCTAGATTAACAATTACCTCATCTTTTTGTAGATCTTTCTTCAGATAAGTTGTGAGAGTATCACTCCAATAACTATATAAGTTTTTATGTTCTGCAGAAATTTTCCATTTGGTTCCCATTTCCAATCGATAAGGGTACATCAAATCTAAGGGCTTTAATATTCCATATAACCCCGATAGAATTCGAACGGACTCTTGTGCTCTTTTGAAATCATCTGAAGAAAATGTTTTGACATCCAGTCCCTTATAAACTTCTCCATCAAAAACAGTAAGCGCAGGTTTTGATTCTTCTCCATAGTGCAAAGGCGTTTTCCATTGCTGATAGCGTTGGTAATTCAAATCAACTAAATTCTCAGAAATTCCAAATAACTTTTTTAATTCCGATTTAGGGAGCGATTTAATTTTCTTCACTAATGACTCTGTTTCCTTTAAGAAATGAATCTGTGTATATTCCGGCACTTTGATTTCTTTAGAAAAATCTAACATTTTAGCGGGAGACAGTAGAATTTTCATCGTTTTAAATTTATATTCAAAAATAGTGAAAATTTAAACAAATAGTTATCAATTTTGTTGTATTAATAGATACAAAACAAATGGAAACAAATAAAATTAGAATTCCGGAGAGTAACTATAAAAAAGTGGTAGTTATAGGAGGTGGATTTGCAGGTTTAAACTTGGCTAAAAAATTAAAAAACAAGCCTATTCAAGTAATCTTTCTAGACAGAAATAATTTCCATCAATTTCAACCTTTATTGTATCAAGTGGCAACTAGCGGTATTGTTCCTGACAGTATTACATTCCCATTTCGTAAGGAATTTAATCATTTTAAAAATATTTTCTTTCGCATGGCAAATGTACTAAACATAGATACCCAAATTCAAACTGTATTTTCTGATATTGGTTCTATTGAATACGACTATTTAGTCATCGCAACAGGTAGTGATACAAACTTCTTTGGTATGGAGAATGTGGAACGAAACAGTTTTGGAATGAAATCCATACAAGAAGCGTTAGACATTCGCAGTCTTATTTTAGAACACTTGGAAAGAGCCGTTGTTACCACAGATCTTATCGAACGGAAAGCACTTATGAATTTTACTATTATCGGGGGAGGTCCAGCTGGTGTCGAAACCGCAGGAGCTTTAGCTGAATTTAAACGATTCATCTTGCCGAAAGATTATCCTGATTTAGATGCTTCCAATATGTCTATACACATTGTTGAAGCTAGTGATAAATTATTAGGAACCATGTCTAAGACAGCTTCTGAAAAATCTCAAAAATACCTAGAAGAATTAGGGGTTAACATTTATCTCAACACAGCCGTTACTTCCTACGATGGATTTAATATTGAGACAAATGGAGTGGTTGGGTTAAAATCAAAAAGTGTTATTTGGACTGCTGGAGTAAAGGGTAGTTCTCCAGAAGGTCTCACTTCCGAACAGTACACAAGAGGTAATCGGATCTTGGTAAATGAATTTTCTCAAATTAAAAACTTAGAAAATGTATTTGCAATCGGTGATGTTGCATGCATGATAACAGAATCTACACCCAAAGGACACCCTATGTTGGCTCAAGTAGCTATACAACAGGGAAGATTACTTGGTGAAAATCTACTGCGTAAGATAAATGGAAAAGAAATGCAACCCTTCACATATAAAGACAAAGGATCTATGGCAACTGTTGGGAAAAGAAGAGCTGTAGCAGATTTAGGTCGTTTTAAATTTGGTGGATATTTTGCTTGGCTTTTATGGTCTGGGGTGCACTTAATTTCTATCAGTGGATTTAAAAATAAGTTACTCGTAGGAATTAGCTGGGTATGGAGTTATTTCACTTTTGATAAAGGAAACAGATTAATTATCAGAAGATATCAAAAGAAGAAAGTAGAAGAACTTATTGATTAGCAACTTTATTTACCCTGAGGTATTATAAGTGTATTAATCATGATAAGATTATTATCTTCCTCTACCTTATAGATAGAGAGAAATTTCATATTATCCGAATATTTGAAATATATCGATACTGTATTTTCAAGAATTTCTTTCGCTTGTGCTTTACTAGTATTCATGTCATCCTGAGGCTGTAATGGATGTTGGATTATAATTGTATCTATCACTTGGTCATTTTCATCCAACACAAAACATACGAAATCATTTTGTTTCCATCCTGATTTGGCTCTATCTATTTGAACTCTAGTTTTTACGACAGACCAATTCACATATTTTACTTCGTATTTATCATTCGATTTAACGATATGAAGTGAAACAGAGGCATATTGTTTATCTAAATTCTTGGAATAATTGAATGCAATATCTTGAGATTCTTGTGCATATACAAATATTGCAACGCACCATACTAATAGGGATAGAAGTATGTTTTTCATAGTAAATCATGTAATTAGTTGATGCTAAATTACATTCTTTCTGACTATTATCAAAAAAAATTAATAAAAAAAGAAGTGAAATAATAGATTTTTCTAATCTAATTGTGACCCCAGCAGGACTCGAACCTGCATCTTCAGTTTAGGAAACTGAAGCTCTATCCCGTTGAGCTATGGGACCAAATAAGATTTAAGCATATAATGCTTCTTGTTGTTGGATTATTTTCTCATCATTAAGGTAATCATCATAAGACATTAATTTATCGATAATTCCATTTGGAGTTAATTCAATAATACGGTTAGCTACTGTGTTTACCAACTCGTGGTCATGTGATGTGAACAAAATAATTCCTTGAAAATCTTTCATACCGTTGTTTAAGGCTGTAATAGATTCCAAATCCAAGTGATTGGTAGGTTCGTCCATCATCAATAAATTAGCTCTCATCATCATTTGTCGAGACAACATACATCTCACCTTCTCTCCTCCAGACAGTACAGTTGCACTTTTTAAAGCTTCTTCACCAGAGAACAACATTCTTCCTAAGAAACCACGTAAGTTCACTTCTTCTCTTTCTTCATCTGTTTTTGCATATTGACGTAACCAATCCATCAAGTTAATTTTCTCTTGAAAGAAAGTACTATTATCTGTTGGTAAATAAGAAGTAGTAATCGTTGTTCCAAAAGTAAAGTTACCCGTTTTAGGTTTTACATGCCCATTTAGAACTTCGAATAAACCAGTAATTGCCTTAGAGTTCTTAGAAAGAAATACAATTTTATCATTTCTTCCAACATTGATATTTACATCAGAAAACAACAATTCCCCATCTTGTTCGTAAGATAAATTGTTGATATGTAAAACTTGGTCACCAGCATCTCTCTCTTGTTCAAAAAAGATTCCTGGATATCTTCTAGAAGAAGGTTGAATCTCATCCAAATCCAATTTTTCTAATAACTTTCTTCTACTGGTAGCTTGTTTTGACTTGGAGGCGTTCGCTGAGAAACGAGAAATAAAATCTTGCAATTCTTTTTTCTTATCTTCTGATTTCTTCTTTTTATCGGCTAACTGACGTGCTGCTAACTGAGAGGACTGATACCAGAAAGTATAATTTCCCGTAAATAGCTTAATTTTAGAATAATCTATATCACAAATATGTGTACACACAGTATCTAAAAAGTGACGGTCGTGAGACACTACAATCACCGTATTTTTAAAATCCAATAAGAAATCTTCTAACCAATCTATGGTCTTAATATCTAAGTCGTTGGTAGGCTCATCCAAGATAAGTAAATCGGGGTTACCAAACAAAGCTTGTGCTAATAAAACACGAACCTTCTGGTCATTTGGCATATCCTTCATCAATGTATAATGCTTAGATTCATCAATTCCAAGATTAGAAAGCATGGTTGCAGCATCTGCTTCTGCATTCCAGCCTTCCATATCCGCAAATTCAGCTTCTAATTCTGAAGCTCGGATACCATCTTCCTCTGAAAAGTCAGGTTTTGCATACAAAGCATCCTTTTCTTGCATGATTTCAAATAAGCGATGATGACCTTTAATCACAGTCATAAGTACTTCAAAATCGTCAAATGCATGGTGATCTTGTTGAAGCACAGCCATTCGTTTTCCAGGTTCAAGTTCCACCTTTCCTTTGGTCGGATCCTGATCACCGGTTAAGATTTTCAAGAATGTTGATTTACCTGCGCCATTTGCACCAATCACACCATAACAGTTTCCATGAAGAAATTTTAAATTTACCTCATCAAACAAAATACGTTTCCCAAATTGCAGGGTTAAATTATTGACTGTAATCATATTAATCTAAAATTTTGGCAAAGATAGTTCTTTTATTTGTATTATTAGGATGGTTATTCGTCATCAAGGGACATCCGTAATTTTTGTCTCAATTGTCTGTTATAAGATTCTAATAAATACGCAAAGTAATTCTTCGTGCTTTTTGCTATACACTTTGTGTATTGTTTCAATCGGTGTTCTATATGTTCTTGGATAGCCTCTTGTAATTCTAAACCATCATAAAAGTTGGTACATTTAGAACAGATGGCATGAAAGTGATTATCTACAGAGTCATCAATAGCTAATTTTCCCTTTTCTCCTTTTTCAATATAATTCTCATATACTTCTTTCATACTAAATTGAGACAGAATTTCCATATCAATTTTATCTTGTATATGTCGAGGTAATTCATAGTCCGTTTCAAACAACAGGTCTTCTTGTTCAGAGATACGTGATTCCAAGAATCTATCCGGATACATAAAAGCATCTTGCCAGTTAATGTAATCTTGCCAGATTCCAAAACGACGTACATTGTTTCCTAGGTCAATTAATTTAAAAGTATCTTTATTAGGCAATCTTCTAGAACCCCTACCAATCATTTGATGATATAGCGTTAAAGAACGAGTTGCTCTATTTAAAATAATTGTCTCAACTGTTGGTTCATCAAATCCTGTAGTTAAGATTCCAACAGAAGTCAAAATAGCATCTGGAGTTTCCTTAAACCAAGCGAGTACATCTTTTCTATCTCTATCGGAGAATGTACTATCTAAATGTTTGATTTTAAACCCTCTCTTTTGGAACGTTTCAGCAACACGTAAACTCGTTTCAATTCCAGAATTAAAAATAAGTGTTTTCGTTTTCACGGCAACTTCTTCATAGGCAAACAAAAGTTTTTCCTGCATAAAAAAGTTACCATAGACCATTTCCGAACTACTTACCGTAAAATCTCCGTTAGATCCAATTTTTAACCCATGCAGATTCACATCATACGTGTAGGTTTCCGCATTTGATAAATATCCTTTTTCTATAAGTGAAGAAATACTTTCCCCAATTTTTAGTTTATTGTAATGATCGTTTAGGGGCAAAGCTTTATTAGAACTCAAGGGAGTAGCGGTAACACCCAAAATATTAGCTTCTTTATAATATTGAAATATCTTTCTAAAACTATTGTAGTGTGCTTCATCTACAATAACTAATCCCACCCCATCAATGAAATTCTGATTATCCTGAAGACGATTATTCAGGGTTTCAACCATAGCTATAAAACATTCAAATTCTCCTTGATCTTCAAGTGATTTTACATCGCTATTTATAATCTTGTTTTTTACACCAATAGCATGTAATTGTTTAGACGTCTGAACAGAAAGTTCAATCCTGTGAGTGAGAATTAATATTTTCTTTTTCCATATTTCAATATATTTTTTGGCTATCTCAGAAAAAATAACTGTTTTACCACCTCCTGTAGGGAGTTGATATAATAAATTAAAGTCAGGATTCTTTCCTTTAAATTCTTCAATAATCTCCTCTACTGTCTCTTTTTGAAATGGATATAATTTCTTAGGTTCAAAAAGGGCTTCGTCTATCATACTTCTATTCTTCAAAATTGGGCAACAAAAGTACGCTCTTTTTAATGAAAAAAAAAATATTCTGTAATTTAATTAAAAAACCCGTTGGAAAGTTGAAAGTGGAAAGTGGATAGTGGAAAGTGGAAAGTTGAAAGTGGAAAGTTGAATGCTGATAGCTATCGATAGGAAAGTTGAAAATTTTTATTTCAAATCAAACTCTATATAACCTAACTTTCCATTCTCCACTAAAAAGTATGTGTATTACTTCTTTTTCAAGAAAATTATGCTCGGTTCTGGTTTGATGGGTTCTCGAATAAGGCGAGTCCCTTTTTTCCACAGTTTCCAATCTTCGGTAATTCCATTATCTAATTTCACTTTCAGGGAAAGATACATTTTAGTTTCCGCCACAATATCATACGTTCCAGATATTTTTTGTTGTTGCGTGGTGAGCCACAATTTACCATTATCCAACAATAGTTCATAGGTGGATTTTTTTACTTCAACGGTAACTCCATTTGCAGTAATATCATATGATTCTTGCGTTCCCTCATAATTTCCAAGGTATTTTTTAGGGATAAGACCTTTACTATTTCCACACGCATAGCCTAGTAGAATAAGTATTATAAATATGATATTTTTCACAGCAAAATAATTTTGATACGAAGATAGTGCTTTTTTATGAGTATGCTTTATACCCTGCGAAAAGAGATCTTCTAACTTTTCAAAAGTTATCCACTTTTGATATTTCGTCTTTATTATCTCCTAAAAAAGCCGTAATTTAGCGCTCCGAACAACAAAAAAAAACATGGAACAATATCACAAACTTTTACAACATATACTCGATAATGGAGTGGATAGAGGCGATAGAACAGGAACGGGTACTCGCTCTGTTTTTGGATATCAAATGCGATTTGATTTAAGTAAGGGATTCCCCATGATGACCACCAAGAAATTACACCTTAAATCAATCATACATGAGCTTTTATGGTTTATTGCAGGTGACACTAATATACAATATTTAACTCAAAATCAAGTGCGCATCTGGGATGAATGGCCTTTTGAAATTTACAAGAAAAGTACTGAATATCAAGGTGAAAGTATTCGTGAATTTGCAGAAAGAGTTGCCAATGACACTGCTTTTGCAAAGAAATGGGGAAATTTAGGTCCTGTATATGGACACCAATGGCGCTCTTGGCCAGATGGCAATGGTGGTACTATTGACCAAATCACACAGTTGGTTCATGGAATCAAAAATAATCCAAATTCAAGAAGACATATTGTAAGTGCCTGGAATGTAGCTGATGTCGATAAAATGGCTCTTCCTCCATGTCACTGTTTGTTTCAGTTTTTTGTTGCCGAAGGTAAATTGAGTTGCCAACTTTATCAACGTTCTGCGGATACTTTCTTAGGTGTTCCGTTTAATATTGCGAGTTATGCCGTATTTACCATGATGTTAGCTCAAGTATGTGGCCTCGAACCAGGTGATTTTGTACATACTTTTGGAGATGTTCACTTGTATTCAAATCATTTTGAGCAAGCTAAATTACAATTGACACGTACTCCACGCACTTTACCAACTATGAAAATCAATCCGAATGTAAAGGATATTTTTTCCTTTAAATTTGAAGATTTTGAATTGGTAAATTATGATCCTTATCCACATATTAAAGCAGAAGTAGCAGTATAAATATGAAGTATATAATCATTGTGGCTATTGGTCAACATAGAGAAATTGGGAAAGACAATAACCTACCTTGGCATTTACCGAGGGACATGCAGTTCTTTAAGGAAACGACTAGCGGACATGTCGTAATGATGGGACGAAAAAATTGGGAATCTATCCCCGAAAAATTCCGACCACTTCCTAATCGAAAAAATATAGTTCTTACCCGAAATAAAGCATATCAAGCAGAGGGAGTTGTAGTTATCCATGACTGGAGTGAACTGGACCAATACCTAGAAGAAGATAAAATCTGTTTTATTACAGGGGGAGCAGAAATATTTAAACAAGCACTAGACTTAGGAAAAGTGGACGAAATGTACATCACACACATAGATGCTACCTTTGAAGGATCTGACGTATTCTTCCCTTTTGTAAATTGGGAGGATTGGAATGAAGAAGAAATTTTAACTTATACTAAAGACGAAAGAAACGCGTATTCGTTTACCATTAAAAAGTATGCGAAATAACTATGAAAGTTTGTATTGCGGAGAAACCAAGTGTTGCCGGAGATATTGCTAAAATAATTGGTGCTAATCAACGGAAAGATGGCTATTACGAAGGTAATGGCTATCAAGTCACATGGACCTTTGGGCATTTATGCACTCTGAAAGAGCCACACGATTATCTGGATAAATGGAAATACTGGGATTTAAGGGAGCTCCCCATGATTCCTTCTAAATTTGGAATTAAACTCATCGCAAATCAAGGAGTTGAAAAACAATTCAGAGTCATAGAACGATTACTACATTCTGCTGATGAAATCATAAATTGTGGGGATGCCGGGCAAGAGGGAGAAGTTATACAGCGTTGGGTATATCACAAAGCAAAGGCAACTGCTCCTACCAAACGTTTGTGGATTAGCTCCTTGACAGAAGAGGCAATCAAAGAAGGTTTTAACAACTTAAAAGATGCCTCTAAATACGACAATTTATATGCCGCTGGAAGTACGCGTGCTATTGGTGATTGGATTCTGGGAATGAACGCCACACGTCTATTTACAAAAAAATTCGCACAACAAAAACAAGTATTATCTATTGGTCGGGTACAAACTCCTACCCTAGCCATGATCGTCAACAGACAATTAGAAATAGACAACTTCAAACCAGAAGATTACTGGGAGTTGAGAACCATATACCGAGAAACAGAATTTAATAGTGTACTTGGAAAGATACAAAAGAAGGAGAAAGCTGAGTATGCACTTAGCAAAATAAAAGAAGAGGAATTTGAAATTACTTCTTTTGAACAAAAGGAAGGAACAGAAAAACCCCCACATCTCTTTGATTTAACTTCTTTACAAGTTAATGCCAACCGGAAATATGGCTTTTCAGCAGACATGACGCTAAAATTGATTCAAGGTTTATACGAGAAAAAATTGGTTACTTACCCACGTGTGGACACTACTTATTTGCCTGATGATATGTACCCGAAGATTCCGGATATTCTAAAAAACTTGGATTACTATCAGGAATTGACACAGCCGCTTTTAGCAGAAAAAATCAAAAAGAGCAATCAAGTATTCAATAATAAGAAAGTAACCGACCACCATGCCATAATTCCTACAGGTGTAAAAATGAGTGGGGTAAGTCCAGATGAACAGAAGATATATGACATGGTGGTACGACAGTTCTTGGCAGCTTTTTACCCTGATTGCAAAGTGAGTAACACCACTGTTTTGGGAGAAGTGCTGAAATTAGAATTTAAAGCCACTGGAAAGCAAATTCTATCACCTGGTTGGCGTGTGGTTTTTCCTAAGACTAAATCCAGTGAAGAGGAAAAGAAAGAGGGAGAAGAAAATATTATGCCTGTGTTTGTGAAAGGTGAAAAAGGAAAACATGAACCTCGTGTGGATCAGAAACAAACTACTCCACCCAAACCTTATACAGAAGCGACTTTGTTACGAGCCATGGAAACCGCTGGAAAACAAGTAAAAGATGAAGAGACTCGTGAATTGATGAAAGATAATGGCATCGGGCGACCATCTACGAGAGCCAACATCATTGAAACGCTTTTCCGAAGAAAATATATTCAACGAAAGGGAAAATCTATTGAGGCAACTGAGACTGGTATCGATTTGATACGTGTAATAGAAAATGAAACTTTGAAATCTCCCGAATTAACAGGAGATTGGGAGCGTAAATTACGACTTATCGAAAAAGGTGAGTACCAACCTGAACAGTTTAAAAAGGAATTAATTGAAATGGTAGTGGATTTAACCAATGAAGTATTGTTTAATTCACATCATAAAAATGTTCGGATTATTGAAGATAAGCCAAAAGAAGAAAAAGCCAAAAAAACAACTAAGAAGCAAGAATTGGATTTAAATTCAATCACGTGTCCAAGTTGCAAAAATACAGGGTTTATCAAAGGAAAGTCAGCTTATGGTTGTGCTAATTATAAAAACGGTTGCAAACTGATTATTCCGTTTGAATTCTTAGGAAAGAAGCTTACTGATAAACAATTATCTGACTTATTAATCAAAAATGAAACATCTGTTATCAAAGGGTTCATCATACTGGGAAGCAATGAAAAAAAGGATGGAAAACTTACTCTGACTCCAGATTTTAATATAACTTTAACTGAGAAATAAAAAAATATGAAACGCTTTATCCCACTTCTGATTTCCATTTCCATTTTAGCTGGATTAATATACTACCACAAAGATATCGTGTACTGGTGTATCAACGCCAAGCTTTCTTTTTCTATGTCTATGATGCTACCTTATTCACTTGAATTAGCCGCCATTGTAGCTATTGTAGTAAGCATAAATAGATTGTTTTTAAAAAATGTAAGTCACAACATCCGTCGCTTGGTGAGTTTAGCTGTTTTGCTCATAGCCGGCGGGATTGCTTTTGCTATGCATCCCATCTATGATGGTGATTTTAACAACACATACCGAAAAATTTATTACTCAGGTGAGTACGAAAATGAATTTAGAAAAGGATTAAATATGGTGGTTTTACCCGGCTGCCCTTTTTGCCACATGCGCTTAAATGAAATGAATAAGCTGAAAGAATTATATCCTGCTTTACCAATAACCGTGTTAGTTGTGCATGAAGATACTTTGGCGTTACAAGATTATAAGGAAAATAGCGGTGCGGGAATTGAAGTAAACTTCTTATCTCAAGATGTTGTAAGAATTCTTCATATTGATAGTTATCCTACGATTTTTTATAAAGAAGAAGTAGGAGACAAAGATATGAAGATGTGGGACAACAATGGTTTTGGTAGTGCCGCTTGGGATTATGTATTGGATGAAGAAGATTTATAAACTATTTCTTCCCTTTTACACACCGAAATCCGATATGAGAAAAAGTCATCTCAACAGAGGAACGCATACGCATTCCTAATGCATAACCGCGACACGAATTCTCTGCACATAAGAAAGAACCTCCACGAATAACCTTTGTTTCCTCGTTTTGAAAATAGGGATCAAAACCTGTTGGAACTAGCGGTTTATAAGATAGAATTTTAGACTCACTCGCATAGTGATACGCATGTGCATGGTAGGAATCTAAACACCACTCCCATACATTTCCTTGCATATCATAAAGTCCAAGTTTGCCCGCAGGGTAATTACCTACAGGTGCTGCCTCCATAAAACCATCTGATAAAGTATTTTCGTACGGGAAATTCCCTTGCCAATTATTAAATTGCGTAACTTCTCCATTTTGTCGAGCCGCATATTCCCACTCCACCTCCGTTGGCAAACGCATCTCCAACCACGCACAATAAGCACACGCATCTTCGTATGCGATATGTATGGCAGGATAATTTTCTTTTCCTTGAATAGAAGAATTTGCTCCTTGTGGATGCTTCCAATTCGCTCCTCCCGTAAATTCCCACCAAGGTGAATTTTCCAGTTCGGTCGAATCTTTTGGAAAATCTAGTTGAAAAACAAAAGAACCTCCATTTTTCTCCGCTAAGGTTTGATAATTCGTTGCAGCTACAAATTGAGCAAACTGTGCGTTGGTAACTTCATTTTTTTGTATTTGAAAACTATAAACCTTTACTTGCAACAAAGGTTGTGCATCTTCAAAATTGGCATTACCTATTGTGGTTTTCCCTCCTTTAATTTTTACTAATTCTCCGAGATTATCTAAAGGAGTATATGTTTGACCATAAAAATCATACGATATTAAAAAACATACACCTATGAAAATGATACGAAACATATTATACGGCCCAACGATAGATTTTACCATTAATTTCTACCTCATAATTCATGATACGAGGCCAATACATACGAGGCATTAAATTTTTCCAAGTTGTTAACTGAGCTTTTAATTTTTCAATTTCCTCCTGATTATTCGATAGGTTATTTTTCTCGTAAGGATCTGTTTTGAGATTATATAAGTCAACTGTATTGTCCAAATCGTTAATGATTAACTTGTAATTTCCCACGCGAATAGCAGAATTATAATCCGAATACCAATAGATAGCTTCTCGCTGTCTTTCCAATTCTATCGAATCCCCTAAAAAACAATTACTCAATGAAACCCCATCATACTCCCGATCTGTAGGCATCTTAGAATGTGTAAAATCTGCTATGGTTGGAAAAATATCTAACAAACTGACCGGTTGACTAATTTCTAAATGTTCTTTGATGGCACTCGGACAAGACATCATAAACGGAATATTAACTCCTCCTTCAAATAAGGTGAATTTACCCGCATTAAGAGGTTCATTATTCACCGTACCCGAGTACAAAGCCGCGCCATTGTCACTTGTGAAAATGATAAGCGTGTTTTCATATTGATTGGTTCTTTTTAGATAATCAACTAAATCACCAATAGCATTGTCCAGTGCAACAATCATCGCATAATACACACGCTTATTATGCTCAGATATATGGTCTAGTTTATCATAAATATCCTTTGGAGCTTGATAGGGAGTATGCGGCGCATTTACAGGTAAAAACACAAAGAATGGTTGTTCATTCTTTTCGCCAATAAATTCTTTAGCTTTTCGGAAGAAAGCATAAGTCAAATATTCTTTTTCTTCCACCTCTACTCCATTTTCAAAGATGGCACATGCACCTTTTCTTCCACCTTTCCAAATCACTTTATCCGTAAATTCTTTGATGCGTGCATTGACAATAGTTGGATCTTTCGGATCTGCAAATAAAGAATAGGCCTCATTAAAGCCATAGCGATAGTCAAAGCCAAAATATTCAGGTAACAAAGGTGCATTGTAGCCCAAATGCCATTTTCCACAAAGTGCCGTGCGATATCCATTCATCTTTAGCATTTCGGCGATCGTAATTTCAGATTGGGGTAAACCCATCTTTGATTTATTCTCTTTATTGGGATATTTCGCCCAGCCTTCCGGATGTAAGGAATTAGTATTAATTAAATTACGGAATGCCCATAACTCAAACTTATTCTTTGGATAGCGTTGATGAGGTTGTACGTGAAAGCCAAAACGCTGTTGATACCTCCCTGTAATAAATCCAGCACGCGACGGACTACAAACAGCTGCCGTTGCATAACCAGCATTAAATAAAATCCCACTTTGAGCAATGGCATCAATATTTGGCGTCTGGATGTACGGATTACCGTATATAGAAAGGTCAAATTTACCCATATCGTCCGCGACAATCAGGATTACATTTTTTTGAGCTGTATTTGTTTTATTTTCTACAGTCAAATAATACTGCTTCCCCTCATATAAAGCAGAATCAAAGGGCACTGGTGGGTAATATTTTTGAGCAGAACTCATTTCTACTAAAAACAAGAATAGGATAAGTAGTTTCCAATGCATACGGCAAATGTAATAGAAAATGATTTTGAAAAGTCGAAATTAACTCACTAATTTTTGACAGAGAATAAGCCTAATTACTTTGCTCTTTCATAAACTTAGAAAGCTTCTTATTCTTTGATAATACGTGCAATATCAAAAGAGCGACAAGCATCAATGATTAACAGTACTTGTACCCCATTCTGGTACATAGGTGCAATAAAATTTCGTTTTACTTGTAACATTGGAATACCACCCGACATAAAAATATTGGCCGTATTAAACTCCTGAATAGTATTATAGGAAAGTAAATATGCATCATTATTTCCAACTGATATTCCATGTCCTGCAAAGTAGATAATCGCTCTATCTCCTGGTTTTACTTTATCGTATAACCAAGTCATTCCATTTTCTAGGATATCTCCATTCTTAGCATGGTTATTTAACAGTAAACGAATGTTCTCTTTTGGAATATTTGCGCCCCATTCTCCCGATAAGAAGTCTTCCATTGCCAAGGCATCTTGATCAGCAAATTGAAGAGATTGTAAGTTTTCATAATCAGAAATCCCAATGATGAGTGCATAGGTATTCTTAATTTCATCTTCATGAGTAGGCACAGCCCGCGAGCCTCTATCCCCCTGTGCAAACGTCAGAACTGCAATTGTGCAAAAAACAATAAATAGGAGAAAATTTCTCATGTAAGACTGCATTAATTATCCAAATTTACAAAATTTCAGGGAAGTGCTTGCATAAATAATGCCTAAGAAAGTAAATCGTAGATAGTTAGAAGATTTGATAACAGTTTAGAGGATGCTTTAGAGTCTCTCGTCTTTTTAAATTTAGGCATTTAGAATGTTAAAAAGGGAAAGATTTATAAGATAAATTAAATATTCATGTAGAAAATCAAAAAGTTCAGAGTATTGAATTGATAAACACTTTAGGGGAGGTTATTACAAATGAACTTCCAACTCCATCTTCAGATAATAATTATGTGATTGACGTGAGAGATTATGAGAAAGGTATTTATTGGTTAAGAGTTCAAACTGAGAGTGAGAACTTTACTCAAAAAATAATAATAAATTAATTGTAGATTAAAAAAATAAATTTATTAAGGGTGTTTGAATTTCAAACACCTTTTTTTATAGATATTGCTTTATTATATTAATGTATTCTAGTTCAGCGATTTTATATTGAGATGAGGCTATTTCTCTTTCAACTCCAACTTATTACCACCACTTATTTCAAAAGGAGTATAGCTATCACCACATTTATTCTTTACTTTTTTCTAACATCATTCCTACCACACCCTCCAATCAAACTCCAAGTTCTCGTTTCTACTCGTCGGTTTTTGCAAGCCTTTGGTTAATTCCAATACCTTTTCTCCAACTTTTTCTTTCAGTTCTCCAACATGAATAGCATCTTTTGTATCCATTAAGGAAATAATGCTATGTGTAAAAACGCCATTCTTTACTCCCTCATTCTCATAGGCAAACTGCGTTCCTCCGGCAGCGGAAATTACAGTTGCTCCCGTTCCTCTTCCCACATTTACAAAAATCTCCTGCATCAGTTCAAAGCTGTTTTTCAATCCCAAACCAGAGCCTTTATACTCAACCGGTTCAATCCCTTTGATTCCAGATTGCTTATTAACTTCCTGGATAGCTACCAAATCCTCCTTATCCACCTCTCCACTATTACAAGCATCAATAAGCAGTAGTTTTTTGCGAGCAGGAATACTGTCTAATAAATCTTCCAATGCTTCATACGGCAATCCTTTCTCTTTGGGGTTGTTAAAGTCAATTTCATGTGTGGATAGGTAGTAATCAAACTCATCGTCTAATAGTCCGTGACCAGAAAAGGAAACAATCACTTTGTCATTAACCGTGCTATTCATTAATTTCTTTTTGAGATTAGCCACACTTTCTTTGGTAACTTCTTCATCTAAAAGCGTAATGATTTCACAGTTGTCACCATATTTCGCTTTTAGGGCTTGCGATAAATCTTGGATGTCTTTCACCGAATATTTTAAATTGTAGTTTGATTGCTCATATTTATCCACCCCAATTCCTACATAATACAGCTTTTCTTTGGCTGGGGTTTTAGGTTCGTAGCGCACATAAAGTGGCTGGCGATAACTCTCGATACCATTGACGTTCAGAATAGATATTTCTATTTTATTTTCTCCATCGGAAAGGGTGATAGCAACCGTTTCATTGATTTCATTTAAATTTTGATTTCGAATGTTCACTCCTCTATCTCCATAGACAGGCACGCCATTTACCCAAACGTTGTAACGATCGAGCTTATAATCGTTGTCTTTTCCCCAAATGTTGAGGGTGAGTTGATTGGAATTTTGGTCGTAGTTGATATTATTTCTGTTTTTAAAATCACCTTCAGGCACAGAGTAACCACTATCGAAACTGGAGGTGTCTATTCCGAGCTTTTTGATGCGTTTGAGGTAGGCATTTTTGTAGGATTTAATTAATTCTTCGTCAGGATTTCCGAAGGCATCTCCAAGATCTTGAAGAACTTTGTCAGGACGATTGTATTTGATGTCTAATTGTTCAAAACCGATGATTTTATCATTGTCTTTGATGTAATAGAGAAGTTTTGCGGCTTTAGGAGATGCCATGTAATAACCGTTGGGTAAAAGGGTGAGAGGTTTGTCATTATCAAAGAAAAATTGACGGATGATTTGTTGGCCGGTTTTGGTGTCCCAGATGATGAAACTACCATCACGGGATGCTGTCAACACTTTTGTACCGTCTGAACTGAATACAGATGACGACATCTCGTTAGTATGCCCTTCAAAATTCCGTATCAATTCCCCACTTTCAGCATCCCAAAGTTTGGCAATTTTATCCCAAGAACTCGTCAACACTCCCCTACCATCTGGACTAAAAACAGCTGAATTCACAAGTAATTTATGCCCTTCAAAGCTATGGATTAATTTTCCACTTGCGACATCCCAAAGTTTAGCAGTTTCATCAGAAGATCTCGTCAATATCTTTATACCATCTGGACTAAAAATAGCTGAAATGACAACCCTAGCATGTCCTTCAAAACTATGGATTAATTTCCCACTTTCTACATCCCAAAGTTTAGCGGTTTTATCCGAAAATGTCGCTAATACTTTAGTACCATCCGGATTAAAAATACCTGAAGTAACCTCAGCTGTACTTACTTCAAAACTATGAATTAATTTTCCACTTCCCACATCCCAAAGTTTGGCGGTATTATCCTTAGATATTGTCAATACTTTGGTGTTATCAGGACTAAAAACAGCAGATCTTAGCCACTTGGTATGTCCTTCCAAACTATGAAGCAATTTTCCATTTTCCACATCCCAAAGTTTGGCGGTTTTATCACTAGATGCTGTCAACGCTTTCGTACCATCCGGACTGAAAACAGCTGAATTAACTTGATCGGTATGCCTTTCAAAACTATATATCAGTTTTCCACTTTCAACATCCCAAAGTTTGGCAGTTTTATCGTCTGATGCAGTCAACACTTTTGTACCATCTGGACTATAAACAGCTGAGTTGACATAATCTGTATGTCCTTTTAAATTTCGTGTTAAACTTCCATGTTGAACATCCCAAAGTTTAATGGTGTTGCTATTCCCTGATCTCGTCAATACTTTAGTATCGTCTGGATTAAAAACAGCAAAAAGGATTTCATCGGTATATCCTTCAAAATTTTGCAATAACTTGCCGCTTTGTGCATCCCACAATTTGGCAGTTTTATCACTTGACGCTGTTAAGACTTTTTTGCCATCTGGACTAAAAACAGCTAAGTTGACATACTCTGTATGTCCTTCAAAACTATTTAATAATTTTCCGCTTTTGACATCCCAGAGCTTAACTGTTTTGTCTTTCCCTGACCTCGTCAATATTTTTGTACCATTTGGACTAAAAACAGCTGAATTGACTGCACCCATATGACCTTCAAAACTATGAAGCAATTTTCCGCTTTTGACATCCCAGAGTTTTGCAGTTTTATCAAACGATGCCGTTACTATTTTTGTGCCGTCTGGACTCACAATAGCTGAAACAACATCATCAGTATGTCCTACAAAATTTAATATTAAATTTCCACTTTGAGCATCCCATAACTTGGCGGTTTTGTCATCTGATGTTATTAACACTTTTGTGGCATCTGGACTAAAAACAGCTGAGTTGACAGAATTATTTTGTCCTCCAAAACTATGGATTAATTTTCCGCTTTGGGTATCCCAGAGCTTAACAGTTTTGTCAAAAGAAGATCTAGTTAACACTTTTGTGCCGTCTGGGCTAAAAACAGCCGAATTGACTTCATCTGTATGCCCCTCAAAAGTTTGTACTATTTTTTTACTTTCAATATCCCATAGCTTGACAGTTTTGTCAAAAGATGTTATTATTAATACTTTGGTGCCATCTGGACTAAAAAGGGCTGAACGTACCTCATTATTATTCCCTTCAAAACTACGTACTAACTCTCCACTGTAAACATTCCATAATTTAACAGTTTCGTCATCTGATGCTGTCAACACCCTGGTACCATCTGGACTGAAAACTGCTGAATTGACCCCACTAGAATGTCCCTCAAAACTATGGATTAATTTACCGCTTTTAGCATCCCAGAATTTAACAGTATTGTCATAAGATATCGTCAATATCTTAGTGCCATCTGGACTGAAAATCGCTGACTGGACATTCCTGGTATGCCCCACAGGCAAGCCTAAGCGTATTGAATTCTGTTGGGCGTTGGCATTCCACCCCAAGCAAAGCAGTAAGATAAAAAGCACAATCTTTTTCATATCAGGTAATTACGGTTTATAAATATAATAAAATCACCTCACCAACAAAAAAAACCACCCAATTCTATAATCATTGAGCGGCTTTATAACTTTTGTAAAAATGGCATAAGTCTAATATTATGCACTCAGATAAAGAGTTATTCTCTGTTCACAAGATTTCTTATACGTAGAAATTGGGATATATCAGCTAAAAGTAGTTAACCGTATGCATCCTTTCCACATTAGAATTTAATCATTGATTTTTGCTGTACAAAACATATCATTGTTTTTGTTCAGCTTGCTATTGCATTTTTCTACTGCTTCATTATTGTTATCAGCAAAAACAGTTGCAGAGGTTTCTTTTGAACCATTTAGAACCACACCGTTTGAACAATGACAAATCCACGACTTTTTACATGAGGAGAAGGTAAAGGTCATAAGGAATAGACCTGCAACTAGGATGATTTTTTGTTTTGTATGCATACTATTTTGATTTTTATGTTAAGTTATTAAAAAGTAAAGTTTTGTTCTGTCAACATTTCTTCTAATGTTTGTACGTAAATGTCTATGATAGTTGTGATAGGAACTCCAGAGTAGATTTTTGTCTCCCATATTGAATTCATCAATTCGTCATAGTGCTTGCTTTTTATAGTGATTTTATCAACTTTACTGAATTTCTTTGTATGCTTATACGTATTAATTTTCTTACCATTTCTGTCATATAGCGTAAGTGTAATCTTGCAAGTAGGTTTAACGAAATTCTCTAAAATCTCAACCTCTGAATCCATAATTATTCCAACGGATTCATCGTATGTTAAAAAACTTTTCTTAGTCCAATATGGGAAGTTATCAAATCCATCTTTTCCATCTCCAAATAGCATCGTGTTGGTAGCTGGACTCATTCCTAATTTATTTTGGACAAAATCTGGATCTGCAACTATTACCGTTTTACCTGTTTTTTCAGATAAGATTTCTTCCGTAATTTTAAAAACAGAATACTTAGCATAATATGATAAACTAACCTTACCTGAAACGCTTGAAAGAACCTTGCTATCTCTTTCACTTTCGAATCCTGTAGCGTAGCTTTGAGGTATTGCAAACTTAAACTTAAAAATACTTGCATCACGTGTTTTAAAGTTGTCCCACTCTTTACGTATTTCCGTTTGATCGTCTGCATAAGAAACGTCAATTAATGCATTATTTTGGGCATAGCTATGGGAGACAAATACTAGTGCTATACTTAAAATTCCTCCTAAAATTTGTAGTTTTCTTTTCATCGGTTGTTTTTTATAATCATTTTTTTAGTTGCCAATTTTAACAAGCTTTATACCAAATGAATATATCAGGATAAAAGTTTTTGTTTTCAATCTATCTTTTACAGTTGAATAAGTTCCTTTGGTAGTAATTCCTATACTGTTTTGAAGAAGTTTAACAAATAAGAAATAGAAATGTTCATGGATAGTATATCTAACAGAACTTAAAGACTACCTCACCAACACAAACGCCGCCCACTTATACGGCTCCTCCGCATACTTCCCTTTCATATACTCCTGCGTAGCTTTATAACTCGCTTCAATATCGTTATTTTCAAACAATTTACCATAAAAATACTCCATAAATTCCGCTGTTTCTTTATCCGGTACTTGCCACAGACTCATCAAGAGATATTTTGCTCCTGCCATCTTAAACGAACGTTGTAATCCATACACTCCTTCACTCCCTTTGATGTCGCCCAATCCTGTTTCACAGGCTGAAAGTACAACCAATTTCGTGTTGGGTAAGGCTACGTTTGAGGCTTCGTAAGCAGTCAAAATTCCATCTTCCAAACCTTCGGGAATAGCTTCTCCTTTCCAGGTGTGGTTTGCTCCAGCAAATAATAATCCCGAACGGTTGAGTGGATTATCAGAGAGTTTAAACATGTTTTGTTGCTCTCCTATGCGTTGCATTCTTTCTAGGTCTTCTTTTTTAGTTTCAGGATCTGGGAAGAAAAAACCGTGGGTAGCAATGTGCAAGATTTGTGGGGAGTTTTTACCGTTTAGTGCTTTAAATTGCTCTTCTGTTGCCTTATTTCCTGTATAATAATTCACTTTTGCTTGACCCTTTTGAGCTACAGTTTGGATGCGTTCTACTTCGGTAAGTGTCCCTTGAAGATAACTCCATGTCTCCCCACCTCGGTTTAAATCTTCGCTTAATGAACGTGAAACAAAATCATCTTTTCCTGCTATATTTTGAACAGACTGGGCAATTGTTTTACTATCTTCATCGTAGTTAACACCTCCGAATAAAGCAATGTCTGTAAACTTCTCCGTAGAGGTTTCTTCTAACAATTTAGCTGTGGTACTAACTTGGTGTAAATCGTATATATCCGAAAGATATTTACCATCGGGAGTGGTAATGGCCGAAAAGGCAATTTGGTTAAGCGTACCGCTTGGTGCAAAGTAGATGGTTTCGCCTTCTTTCAGGTATTGCGCCATTGGTTTCCAAACGAGGTCGTACATTTTAGCTAAATCGGGACCCGTAGCAACTTCGGAGATTCCACGGTAGAGATTGGAGACTTGGTTGACTCCTTTACCGGAATTTGCTAAAAGTTCATCCATTTCTGCTTGGGTAAAGAGAGGAACAAGTTGTGGTTGTGGGGCGTTTTTGCGGAGAATGAGTGCCGTATATTGGGTGGTGTCTGTCCATCTGCTCCCTGTAAAAACGCGAAAATTTGAAAATTCAATGGCTACTTCGTTGGGTTTTAGTTTCTGCTGAACATCTTGCCAAGTGGTTTTACCCACTTGGAAGAGCAAACCTGAATTTTTCGTGAGTTGAATCAATTTTTTTTCTAAATTTTCAGCTTCCAATTCCCATTCTTTCAAGTGTTCGCTTCGATTTACAATAGGTAAAGAATATTGTTTAGCTAGGGTAGCCTTTTTTTGTGACCATTCTTCAAATTTTTGCAACACTTCAGGATTATCACTATTCTCGATGTTATTACGCATATTTTGGCTAGAAGCTAGTATCAAACCTTTGGTTAACAATTCCATGTCAAAAGCAGGTTTAGCGGTTGAATTATCTCGGGCATAATAAATTGAAAAACCACTCTGATATCCTCTAATGTAGGGACTTATGGATTGTATAAATTTTTCCTTTTCATCTTCAGACAAAAAACTAAAATTTTGATTGATTTGACTTTTAATATTCTCTAGAGATTCAGTAATATATGGATACGCTTTTTCAAATTCATCTTGTTTTAAGTAAAAAGAAGTAATATTACTAAGTTGTAATCCATAATTAGAATGTTCGACTCCCAACGTATTTTTAAAACCTTCAAGTGCTTCTTTGTATAATGAAATAGCCTTGTCATTTTCTCCGATATCGCTATATAACAAGGCTAAATTCCCAATAAACAACATATAATCTGGATTGTCTTTTCCATGATACGTAAGCACATTTAGAATAGCCTCCTGAATCAAAGGAAGTGCCTTATCATATTGTTCTATCAGAAGATACATCGTTCCAGCATTATTCAAAATCATATTATAAGAGGATTGTTGTTTTTCCAAACTCTTACGGGCGCTTTCCAATACTTCTTCTATTACTTCCAATGCTTTATCGTATTGGCGTAAATTCTTATAGATTATAGATAGATTATTCAAATATTGTATATAAGAAGGGTGATTTTCCCCCAAAATTTTCTTTGTCTTGGCCACAGCTTCTAATTCCATTTCTAGTGCTTTCTCATTTTGACCAAAACTTTGATAAATCGTAGCTAAATTATTCAATACTAAACTATATCCCGGATGGTCTTTACCAAAAGTTTTTTCTACATTCTCTAAGGCTTGCTCACAATATTGCACCGCCTTATCGTATTTACCCATCTTATTATACAAATCCGATAAATTGGAAAGTAAAGTGTTATAAGTTTGATTAACTACATGATTTTCTTCTAATATTTCTTTGAGTTCTAAATACCGTTGCTGTGCTTTTTCATACTCACCAAACTTGGCATAAGCTAAGGCTTGATTATTAACTATTTTGAAATAAGGGTCATTTATTTTACCTGAATTAGTTTCTATGTTTATAAGGGCTTTATCATAATACTCAAAAGCGGCGTCAAATTCACCCAAACTCACATACTGGTCTGCAACATTACCTAAATAAATACCATTATAAGGATGATTTTCTCCCAAGAGGCGTGCAACATTAGAAAGTACTTCCAATTGAATATTCAACGCTTTTCTATTCTCTCCTTTATCCGCATACAGAATACTCAAATTATTCAGTAATTGATAATAATCAGGGTTGTCTTTACCGTATCTCTGAGAAGCAACTTCAAGCATTTCATTATAAGTATCCTCCGACTCTTGATATTTTCCTAAGCAACGATAAACATCTGCTAGAATGCTTAATTGTAGCGGATAGTTTGCAAAACAAGTAGTTAAATTTCTATTGGTTAATTCAATAGCTTCTTGAATATACATTAAAGTCATCTTATAGTTCTCTATATCTCTATATACTCCTGCTAAATTACTTACGATTGTGTTGTAATTAAAATTGTCCTTCCCATACAGAAGTTCCGTAGAATCTTTGACATTAAAGAAAATTGACAATGCCTTTTCATAATCTCCCAAAAATCGGTAGGTCATCGCTATATTACTTTGGATAAGGAAATAGTTTGGGCTTTGATTCCCCAATGTTTTGCGTGTATATGCTAGAGATGTTATATAAACAGGAATTGCTTTTTGATATTCTCCTAAACTTCGGTATGTTTCAGCAAGATTTCCGAGATAGATACCATAATTTATATCCTGATCGGCATTTCCTTGTGTATTTTCCACAGCTTGTAAGAATAATTCTTGTGCATCTTTATACAATCCTTCTCCTTGATATAACATACCTAAATTATTAACCAATAGATTATAACTAGGATCTTCTACCCCAAGGTTTTCACCAAGAAATTCAATACGTGTCAACAGCACTTGTTCGGCCTCTTGCAGAAGTCCTAAAGATTTATACATATTAGTAACCGCAACAATGTTGGAAGCATATCTAGGGTGAGTTGCTCCAAAATATTTCTCCGAATTTACAATCACATCAGAATACACAGAATCCGCTTCTTCATAGCGTTCTAATTCAGCATACTCATTAGCCAAGAAAGCTTGATATAATATAAAATCCTCATCATCTTCTCCTAAAACGGGTTTTAGAATTTTGATAGCTTCTTCAAATAAAGGAAGGGCTTCTGTATGATCTCCTAAGGTATGTTTGATATTGGCTACGTTAAATAGAGAAATCCCATAGTTGCCTGATTTCACACCAAACTCTTTTTTAGCTGCTTTCACGGACTCTTGTGCATAGGTTAATGCTTCTACATAGTTACCCTGTTGAAAAGAAGAAACAACTTTGTCATTTAATTCTTCAAAATTCTGACTATACAAAAGGGTTGTAGCGAGAAGAAATAAAAAGGTAAGAAAAGAAGATTTCATCCTAATAAGATTTTGGGTTACACAAGAATACAAAAAATATTCCTCTTTTATTTGCGTAAATTCTTTAAATAAAAAAAGCTTCCTTAATAGAAAGCTTTTTATTAAAATCGATTAACAAATACTATCCATTATTTAGGTATAAGTGAAACCATGGAATAATTTTGACTTTCTTAACACGATTATTCAAGTTTTTTAATACATTTACTTATTGTGTATATATAAAAGGCTAATAAATTCATGATTACCTATGTATTTGGCTTGTAATAGCTTAAAAAATAGAAAACAATTTATAAATAGACCCCGAGCAACCAAGGTTCTCGAGGTGACAATTGTGAGGGGAAGCTATCGGTCGGCTTCGCCGACCGCCCTGTCCGCTCTATGTATTGTCACCCCGACGGACGAAGGAGGGTCGGGGTCTAGCACTACATTTTATACTAAAAATACAACGAATTACATTTATCTTTAATTAAAAAGTGTTTAAACTCCAACCATGAAACCATACTACGGAAAAACCACCCAAGCACTCATCGCTCTTGTTGAGGGGAATTCTATCATCAAGAATTTACTTATTCAATCGATTGAGCAAGCTCGAAAAATAAATTCTGATAGAAATACTAATCCAGCCCAAAATCTGGAGGAATATTATGATTTTATTACTTGGGCAGAAAAAGCTCTTCCATGGAACGTTTTACCCAATGTTAAGATAAGTACAATGTATGAACAGATTGATCAATGCTTGTGCTATTTCTATTTTATCAACGATCAACCACTTCGTGAAATAAACGATCAAAGTTTGTATAATAACTCTCTTCAATACATGGGGCCTTATACTTCTTGGATGGTAGAATTCAACAAAACATTAGGAGCCTTTCTAGACACAGAGGAATCTTGGAAAGAAGAATATTATCATTTGTTATATGACGATAAACGATTTGGATTAAACAAAGATTGGTACGAGCATCCTTCCAACTGGAAAACATTTAATCAGTTTTTTAGCCGTTATTTAAAATCTCCAAGCAAACGACCCATCTTTGAGATGGAAAATGATTCTGTAATCGTATCTCCAGCTGACGCTGTTCCTCAAGGCGTATGGGAAATAGATGAAAATGGATATATCATACAACAAAATGAAACCATTTTTATTAAATCAGCAAAGCTGAATTCAATTGAAAGTCTCATTGGTGAAGGGAGTGCTTATCAAACTGCTTTTAAAAAAGGAATATTCACGCATGCCTATTTAGGTGTATCTGATTATCATCGCTATCATTTTCCTATCAGTGGAATCGTCAGAGAAATACGCATCATTCCTGCTCAATGTGCTGCCGGATGTTATATTACATGGGATGCACAACAGCAGAAATACGTGTATGATGCCTCCATTCCTGGATGGCAATCTGTTGAAACACGGGCTTGTGTTATAGTCGAGAATGAACATCTGGGTCTAGTAGCGTTATTACCTGTAGGTATGTCACAAGTTTGCTCTGTCAATTTTGAAAAAGAGATTCAGGTGGGTCACTCTTTCAAGAAAGGAGACATGTTGGGGTACTTCCTCTTTGGGGGATCAGATTTCATCCTCATTTTTCAAGAAGGTGTTAAATTTGAATTAACAAGTACAGAACACTTATTAATGGGAGAAGAATACGGAAGAATCAGATAATCTCTTACCCATTGTGCATTTGCAAAAATAAATAAGCTTTATAATTCACTAATAGACCCCGAGCAACCAAGGTTCTCGGGGTGACAATTGTGAGGGGAGACTATCGGTCGGCAAAGCCGACCGCCTAGCCCTGTCAGTCCTCGATATTATTTTTCTGCGAAAAATAATATCGAGGACTGACACCATAATTTACATTTTATTCTAAATGCACAACGAGTTATCTCTTCTACTTTTCGATACAAATTCGTGCATCTACCACACTTAATTCCTTTCCTTTTGCCTTCAATGGGTTCAAGTCTAATTCACTGATTTCAGGAGCAATATGCACCAAGGCTCCAATACGCTGAACAGTATCAATAAATTTTTCTTTGTTAAGGCCTTTCTTATTGCGATATCCTTCTATCAATGGGTAACCTTTGAGTGATTCCACCATAGCTTGCACTTCTTCGTACGACATAGGAGCTAATGCTGAAGATGTATCATTCAACAATTCCAAAAAGACACCTCCTAAGCCACAAAGAACTACGTGCCCAAAATCGCCGTGTTTTACTGCACCACAATACAATTCTTCTCCTTCTACCATTTGTTGAATTAACACAGCATTTGCACCTTTAATCTTCATCAAATCTTTGAAGGTTTCATGTACTTGCTTTTGATTAATGATATTCAAACGAACACCATCCACATCTGATTTATGAATAGGTCCAATGACTTTCATAACAACTGGAAATTCTAATTTATCAGCAATAACATCCAACTGAGTTTCTTCATAAATAGTCCATTGACTAGCTGACTCAATACCTGCAGCATCTAACAACTCTTTAGTCATCTCTGTATTCAAATATCCATCTGTTGCTGCATTCACAATTTCACGAATAGCAACAATATCCATTTCGGGTAGTTTTACCTTTTCAAAATTGTATTTTTTAGAAGTATAAACATGTGACAACGCTTTTCCAAGGTTCACCTCATCTGGAAAATTCACACGTCCTCCTGCCAAGAACACTTTAATTTCGTCCGCCGCATTAATTACGGAAGGTAAAACAGGGTAGATTGGAATTTTACAAGTTTTCATCTTTGCCTCTAGCACTTCATATACATCTTTTACATTAAAGAGTCCTGAACTACCGAACACAACACACATACCGTCAATTCCTTCATATTTTTCGCAAAAATCAATGATTTCTCCCAACTGCTCTGCTGTTCCTGTTGCCAAAAAGTCAATGGGGTTAGCCGCAGATGATCCTGGGTGTAATTTCTTTAATAATTCCTTTGTTTTAGATGGATCTAGAGGAGGAACAGAAAGTCCGTTTGAAGTCAATGCATCAGTCAACATAACAGCAGATCCACCTGCGTGCGTGATAATAGCAATGTTACTTCCTTTCAATTCTTTCGTTTGTAACACACCTGCAACCGCAATCAATTCATCACGACTACTACAATATACAATTCCAGCTTTTTTAAATAAAGCACGGATAACTACATCCGATGTAGCTAAAGCTCCTGTATGTGAAGAAGCCGCTCTACCTCCAGCTTCGGAGAATCCAGATTTAATAGCTGCAATTTGACATCCTTTTTGGATGAGAGAGGTAGCGTGTTTTAAAAACTTAAATGGATTTTTAACTTGTTCTAAATAGAGTAGTTTTACTTTGGGACTCTTTCCTTCAACATAAGTTACATCTAAGTATTCTAGAATTTCTTCTACTCCAGTTTGTGCTGCATTTCCAATCGAATAAATAGAGGAGAACTTCAGTCCTATCAACATAGCAGCCTCCATGATAAATACAGCTGTTGCTCCCGAACTAGAGATCATTTCGCATCCCATAGGGTCATACGCAGGTACAGGAGTAGTAAATACACCTTTATAATTACCATTGATGATTCCGATACAATTTGGTCCAATTAAAGTTGCATTATGCGCATTAATCAGAGAAACCATTTCTTTTTCAAGCTTAATTCCCTCCTCGCCCGCTTCAGAGAAACCTGCAGAGAATAAAATAAATGCCTTGGTCCCTTTTCCTAACAAAGTTCTAATTGCTTCCAAACAAAAATTAGAGGGGATTGAAATAATAGCCAAATCAACTTCTTCAATTTCTTCCACACTAGCTACAGGCGTAACACCTTTAATATTTATCCCTTTTGGATTCACTCCATAAATTGTCCCCTTAAATTTTCCGTCTATTAAATTTTGAATCACCATTCCTCCTGGTTTATTCTTGTGCTCTGATGCTCCAACGACAGCAATACTTTTAGGGTTTATTAATTGAGAATTAATCATTTCTTATTCGATTTTGCAGTAAATATAATAGGTATTTAACTAATTTAGGACTAAACTATCTTTTAAACATGTAAAAAATGACAAAAGTCAACTCACTTATAAAAATAATCAACCACTACAGGAAGTTATTAACAGCTATTGTTTTTTACACTGAATTATATATACATTTACTTTTCATAACATTACAACTAAAAAAATAGCGTATTGCAAGAACTGAGATTAGAAATTCAAGATGTTGATCCAGTAGAATTATTAGGGATTAACAATGTAAAACTTAACTTATTAAAAAAGTATTTTCCCGATTTACAAATCTCCTCTCGAGGGAATATTGTTACGGTTCAAGGTGAAGAAGAGATTATTTCTCAATTTGAATTAAAATGGCAGCGTTTACTAGCTTTTATTAAAAAGTATGGGCAGTTGCATGAAAACAATATTGACAATATTATGACGGAAGATCCCTCCGATTTATTGTCAGGAAATGGCGATGAAACCATACTTTTTGGAGTTGGTGGCGCAATTATTAAAGGGCGCACCTACAACCAACGTAAAATGGTTGAAGTTGTGGGAAAAAAGAATATGGTTTTTGCCGTGGGTCCAGCAGGTACAGGTAAAACCTATACCGCTGTCGCCTTAGCTGTTCGTGCTTTAAAGAACAAAGAAGTAAAGCGAATCATCTTAACACGCCCTGCAGTTGAAGCTGGTGAAAATTTAGGTTTCTTACCGGGAGACTTAAAAGAAAAGTTAGATCCATACATGATGCCTTTATACGATGCCCTACGCGACATGATTCCAGCAGAAAAACTCTTAAACTATATAGAAGTAGGAACGATTGAGATTGCTCCGTTAGCATTTATGAGGGGAAGGACTTTGGATAAGGCATTCGTTATTTTGGATGAAGCTCAAAATACAACAGTGAGCCAAATGCGTATGTTCCTTACGCGTATGGGACGCGATGCCACTTTCGTAATTACGGGAGATGTATCACAAATTGACCTTCCTTCTAAACAAAAATCCGGACTCATATATGCCGTAGATGTGTTAAAAAACATCGATGATATCGGTATCATCCAATTGAATAAGAATGATGTCATTCGTCATAAACTCGTTAAACAGATTATAGAAGCATTTGACGAGCATCCTGAATAGATTTTATGTTATTTTTGCACCACAAACAAAAGAGAATATGAAAGCATACGTTTTTCCGGGACAAGGAGCCCAATTTCCAGGAATGGGAAAAGAATTATACGACAACTCACCCATCGCCAAAGAGTTATTCCATAAAGCAAATGATATTTTAGGGTTTGACATTACCAACATCATGTTCAATGGAACGGAAGATGAATTAAGACAAACCAAAGTAACTCAACCTGCAATCTTTTTACACTCTGTAATTTTAGCTAAAGTTTTAGGTGACCAGTTCAAGCCCGATATGGTGGCTGGGCATTCCTTAGGGGAACTTTCTGCTATGGTGGCTATAGGAATTCTTTCCTTCGAAGATGGATTAAAATTAGTTTCTGAGCGTGCATTGGCTATGCAAGCTGCTTGTGAAACTGAACCTTCTACTATGGCTGCTATTCTTGGGTTAGAAGACAATGTAATCGAAGAAATTTGTACTAATATTGATGAAGTGGTTGTTGCAGCAAACTACAATTGTCCGGGTCAATTAGTGATTTCTGGCTCTAATAAAGGAATTGAAATTGCTTGTGAAAAAGCCATTGCTGCAGGTGCAAAACGTGCTTTGCCGCTATCTGTTGGTGGTGCTTTCCACTCTCCCTTGATGGAACCTGCTCGTGAAAGACTTGCGAAAGCTATAGAGAATTCAGCTTTCTCTCAAGGGATATGCCCTGTTTATCAAAATGTAACAGCAAAAGGAGAAACAGATACTGAACTAATTAAGAAAAACTTAATTGCACAATTAACTGCTCCTGTGAAATGGACACAAATCATGCAACAAATGATTAGTGATGGCTGTACTGAAGTGATTGAAGTTGGTCCGGGCAAAGTACTTCAAGGACTTTTCAAAAAGATAGACAGAGCTTTCCCTACTTCCAGTGCGGAAATGAATGCATAAGAAATATCGTCTCGCTAAATAATACAGTATGCATGCCATTGAACCATATTATAACTGGCGAGATTACTATATTTCTTCAGAAGATGATCGTTCTCCTTTTTACGAACGTGAATACAGTGAATTTGAATTCTCCGAACAGATTTATAACTTCCTGATTCATCCTCAATGGGACAACTTTGGGTCTCCTACCCTCTTCATGAAAATTCTTTATACAGATTATGAGGAAGGATATACCATCATTGAGCTTATTGGGGAATGGAATGATGCTATTAATAATGACATTATGTTTCTCAAACGAGAAATTGTTGAACACATGTTGGGAGAAGGAATTAATAAATTTATTCTCATCGGTGAAAATGTGCTCAACTTTCATTATTCCGACGATTGTTATTATGAAGAATGGTTTGATGAAGTGGATGATGGATATATAGCGCTTGTGAATTTTCATCCACATGTTGTGAAGGAATTCGGTTATATCAATATCGATCAATATTTTGTGATGGGAGGAGATTTAGAAGAAGTTTCTTGGAGAACATATACGCCCGAACAGTTTTTTGAAATTATTGATGGGTATGTGATGAAAAGAATTGGTTAATTAACTAAATCTTTTAACCTCTAAGCAAGTTAAGGTTTGATACAAAGGTCGATTAGCTTAGTGTACTTTGTGAAAAAAACTTTGCAACCTTTGCGGTTAAACTTGCGGTTAAATCAAATAAAAATCCTTAATTTCGTCCAGAATTTGATAGAAAATATACAATTATGAATTACGATATTATTGTTCTTGGTAGTGGTCCTGGTGGATATGTTACCGCTATACGTGCCTCACAACTTGGTTTAAAAACTGCAGTTATCGAAAAAGAAGCATTGGGTGGAATCTGTTTAAACTGGGGGTGTATTCCTACTAAAGCTTTATTGAAAAGTGCACAGGTATTTGAATATTTAAACCATGCTGAAGAATATGGTATCAGCGTAAAAGGTGGTACTGCTAATTTTGATGAAATTATCAAAAGAAGTCGCGGCGTAGCTGAAGGCATGAGCAAAGGAGTTCAATTTCTTATGAAAAAGAACAAAATTGATGTGATTATGGGAACAGGTAAATTACTGGCTGGAAAGAAAGTAGAAGTTACCGATAAAGACGGAAAGAAAACTACTTATGCAGCGGATAAAGGTATAATCATCGCTACAGGAGCTCGTTCTAGAGAATTACCTAATTTAAAACAAGACGGTAAAAACGTGATTGGATACCGTGAAGCAATGTCTTTACCTAAACAACCAAAGAAAATGGTGGTTGTTGGTTCAGGTGCAATTGGAGTGGAATTTTCATATTTCTACAATGCAATCGGAACTGAAGTAACCATTGTTGAATTCATGGATAGAATTGTTCCTGTAGAGGATAAAGATGTTTCTAAAGAATTTGAAAAAGCGATTAAAAAACAAGGCATTAAGGTGATGACTAGCTCTTCTGTTGAGAAGGTGGATGTAAAAGCTGGAGCTTGTACCGTACATATTAAAACCGACAAAGGAATGGAAACTATCGAATGTGATGTTGTTCTTTCTGCTGTTGGTATAGAAGCAAATATTCAAGGAATCGGATTGGAAGAAGTAGGAATCGCTACAGATAAAGGAAAAATCATGGTAAATGATTTCTATCAAACAAACATCCCAGGATATTTTGCAATTGGTGACTGTGTACCAGGACAAGCCTTAGCTCACGTTGCTAGTGCTGAAGGTATCACTTGTGTTGAGAAAATTGCTGGACACAATCCTTCACCAATTGATTATAACAACATTCCAGGTTGTACCTATGCTTCTCCAGAAATTGCTTCAGTTGGATATACAGAAGAAAAAGCAAAAGAAGCTGGATACGATGTTAAAGTTGGTAAATTCCCATTCTCCGCTTCTGGTAAAGCAAGTGCTGCCGGAGCTAAAGATGGTTTTGTAAAATTAATTTTCGATGCTAAATACGGTGAACTATTAGGTGGTCACATGATTGGTTACAACGTAACTGAAATGATTGCCGAAATCGTTGCTATTCGCAAATTAGAAACTACCGGAGAAGAGCTGATTAAAACTGTTCACCCTCACCCAACTATGTCAGAAGCTGTAATGGAAGCAGCTGCAGCAGCATACGGAGAGGTTATCCATCTATAATAGATACGCTAATTTCCATTTTTTGGAATTCGAACCATTAAAGAGACAGCAAAACTGTCTCTTTTTTTTTGATCTTCTGTTCAATAAATGTTTTGGTGCAGGAAGATTGTGGGGATTACGTCTAGGCAATATAAATTAAACCCAATAGCGAATTCAAAGAGAATCTACAAATACACCAAGTACCTCCTAAATGGCAAATATCTTCCTTTTACACAAGCATAAAACCAAAAAAGGGGATACGTTTCCGCATCCCCTACATTTCTTCTCAAAACAGTTTACTTATAATTTAGCAATATGAACTGCTAAACCAGACTTAAGGTTTGCTGCCTTGTTTTTGTGAATAATATTTTTCTTAGCAATCTTATCAATCATGGAAGAAACTACAGTAAATTGCTTTTCTGCTTCTTTTTTATCAGTAGTTGCACGTAAATCTCTAATCGCATTACGTGTAGTTTTATGCTGATACTTGTTTAAAATTCTCTTAGCCTCGTCTGAACGAGTTCTTTTAATTGTTGACTTATGATTTGCCATACTTCTTTAATTCTAAATTAATTCTTTACTTTCAATAAAATAAGTAGCCCATAGGAGAATCGAACTCCTGTTACCAGGATGAAAACCTGATGTCCTAACCACTAGACGAATGGGCCGCGTTTTAAATAATTCAATTTAATCATTCTCGTTTGAATGATAGAAGGTGAATTTTCCTTCAAATTTTAGTAGCCCATAGGAGAATCGAACTCCTGTTACCAGGATGAAAACCTGATGTCCTAACCACTAGACGAATGGGCCAAAATTTCAATACCTCAAAAATCGGAGTGCAAATATATACACTTTTGGGATAAAAACAAACTATTTCAAGTTTTTTTTAAGTACATAAACTACTGAAATTTGCCGAACTTTAAAGAAATACTATGTTCTTATAAAAGTATTTGTTTTAATATCCTGAAAGCGAACTATATTACACCAATCTCAAAGAGATGCATGGTGCTATCTAAAAAGTGCGAGAGGGAAAAACAGGCGTTCTTCCCTCTCGCTAATCAACCTAACCTAACCACCTAAATCATTACAAATATAAACATAGTTTCTTATATCTACTAAAAAAAAAATGTTAAAAATGAGGTTTAATCACATTCATCCGAAAGTTTTTTAAAATTTGATACAAAACATCCTGTATCGTCCTATTTGTAATAGTCAATAATCATAATGTGAGAAAAAAAGTCAAACAGTTAAAACATTTGGAGTTGTACCGTTGTCCACAAATCATCTTCTGGAGGAGGTTTCTCTGCTTTTTGGACAATCGGTCGGATAGTATTTATAACATAATCTAAGGAAAGATAGAATGGCAGACAAATTCTTATTTTTTCTACAAAGTTTGAAAAAGCCGTTTTCCCTGACACCCCAACTCTTCGTAAAAGTTCAAGTAGTAAATAGGTAATTAATGCAATAAATATTTGTGATTTTACTGCATTTTCAGAAGTTCCTATAAAAGTTTTGACATTGAGATTTTGTTTTAAAAGCTTGAAGAAAGTTTCTATATCCCAACGCCTTCTGTATAGTTCTGCAATTGTTGAAGCTTTCCAAGAAAGATTATTAGTTATAATTTCTATCGTTGTATTTTTCTCTTCATGGTAGGCTACAACCTTTCTGAATTTCATTTGATTTATCCCAACTTCTTTTGCTTTTTGTCCTGTCAAATAAATAATCTCGTCTATTAAAATATGTTGATCCTCATTTTCTGGAAGATCTAATTCTTCAGCTACTTCATAAACAGTGTTTTCTTTTATTCTTGTAACAAAAACATTTTGGGACAACACCCTAGCTTTAATGATGTTAAAATCCCAATATCCTTTATCTTCAACAATAATCGTATCCTTTGGGAAAACAATTTCTTCAAATCCTTTTCTGTCATGAATAGATGCATTAGTGATATTCACAAGGTTAGGCATCATCATCGCCTCATCCCATTGCGTATGGATTTTAATTCCTCCTTTTGCTGTCCGAAACTTTGCCCAATCAAAAAGCCCTAGACACACGCTAACTGTACTGCTATCACGAAGAAGAATAGTTTGATTTTTAACTTCTTCTACTACTTTTCGATGAGTATGTCTTTTCAATAAATTACCGTAGTAGCTTAACAAACTCATATACAGACTCTCAAAGACTTTGTGGCTACGTTTTTTATTCCCATCACTCATCGTTGATTTTGCAGGACTTTGTTTTAAGTCTAAGTCCCGAATAAAGGTTTTCGACACACCAATACCAACAGAAATATCCTCTAAAGTACTACATCGAGACAGCTGTCCGAACAAATTTGCAACAAGTTGGTCATAAGTCTTGTATTTATGGCATCCCTTGTCAGAATTATGCTGTTGAATAACTCTTGCTAATAAATGTTGAGGAATTAAGTCAATAATTTGACGAATTACAGGCTTATTGTTATTTTTGTTCCTACGAAACAGTCCCATTTCATTTGAATTTTGTCGTGATTTTCAAATTTAAGAAGACTGTTTCGGTTTTTTAATTTTTAATATGATTTTCTGAAAAAGTTTCGGATAGTTATGAGGTTTAATTTAAATTTATTTACACTAAAAAAGTCAATCCACACCAAATCAACTCTTTACTAAGAAAAAGTATAACCCATAAGTCGGATATTAAATTCAAATCATCAATCTTCTCTAAAGAAAACCTGCCATTCAATCAATGCCCACACAAACAAAAAAGCAATCTGTATCTTATTGGCATCAAAATGCAGTAAGTTGATAAACAAAAAATGGAAAATCAAATAAATCGCAACAGGATAAACTATTCTTACAATGAACTTGGGGGTCTTCCCTAGACCCACCACCCTTTTACGAAGTGAAGAAAACATAGAAAAAAGGGAAATTATTATTTACGCTGATAAGAATCAATAATATCCTTCTCAGAGTTCTTTAAAACTAAACTCTTATCATCGATCGTTTGGATAACATACGATTCTACGTTGTTAGAATCTGTCAAACTATAACGTAAAACTAATTCGTCATCGTTGTACACCTCCCATTGACCTGAAGAACGTTTCTCCATTTTTTCTTTTTCAGAGGCATTTGTCTTAATCATATCATAGATTGAAAAATAACCGTTGTTTTCAAAGTGCGTAACAATAGATGGTGTTTCTAAACTATAATTTACACTTTTACTTCCATCAGCATTCGTTCTTTTAACTAAAATCCATTGCCCTGAAAGTTGGTATAAAATATTGCTAGAATCAATAGCAGTTACTGCTCCTGAATCATTGTCTTTTTCTTCTGTTACTTCAGAATTATTTGAGGTACAGGCGAATAAAAACAAGATAGTGATGATAGAACAAATTATTTTCATTATAAAAATTTTTACAAAGATAGGGAAAATAGTTGATAATAAATCGTGTTGAATAGAAAGTTTTTTCTGATTTTAATAAATATCCTTAAATCAAACTATTTCTTCTTTATGAAGTGTATTTAGTATGATTTCTTACCATATTAGTACAACCAATCTTAAGTATCCTTTCTATAGATTATTTCTTTTTCGTCTTTAAAAAGAAAAGGATACACATAAGAATTATAAAAATCCCCATAAGGAACAGTAGATTTCCATCTAACCACGGAATAAAATCTTTTTTCTTTATTTCTTTTGCTTCTTTAGGCTTTTGAGTTTTATTATTTTCTCTTGCCTCATATTCAATATAATGATCATGAAAATCATAGCGATTTTTTACAACTTTCCCAAAAAGCCCTTTAAAACTTATCTGTAAGTAATCTCTTTCACGCATGATATAGATAGACTTATTGTATTTATCTCCAAGTTGTTTGTCTGAAATATTATAATGTCTCCCAGCTGAGTAATAAAAATAGGCATTGGTTATATAGAGGTATTCCTTCTGAAAGTCTCCCATCTCTTCAAAAGCATCTCCCAAAACAATATCACGCGAATCATTAAACATAGCATATTGACGTAAAGCTGAATCAATGGCAACAGAAACTAAAGCATATTCATTTTTATTGGGAGCAGCACTTTTTCGTGCCTTCTTAATACGTTCGCTTTTTAAAATCGTAAAGATATTTGTAGAATCTGTATAAAAAACACCTTTCTTTTTAGCTATATAGGCATTATTTAAGTCAGTAAAGGCATCATATAAACTATAAATAAGATTTGTATCCTTAGGAAGAGTACGTTCATTATATTGCTGCAATGCTTTGAATCTACCTACTTTATGCATAGTTAGTCGATATAACCCTTGCGCAACAGGATGCCTTACAGAATCCATATTAAGGCGAGAAAAAATACTATAAGCTAGCTCATATTTTTGAAGATAAACACTTTCATAAGCATAGAACAAACTATCATGCGGTGTCCATTCATTCATGGGATTATTATGAATTTGCATAATACGTATCTTCATATAATGAGGGGGTTCTGGTTGTCGTTGATATTTTCGTATGCTAAACAAATATGTGTTTTCATACTTCGGTGGTGCCTGCCCTCCCATATCTTGCGCCATAACTAATGAAAACGATAGCATTAGATAAACAATACCATATATAAAAAAACGCACTATCATTCAATCCCTCCTTTAATCAATATAAACTGTAAAATATTAGCGCCCATCTTTAGTGCTGCTTCTCGCTTTTCTGGAGGATCATTATGCACTCCTTGATCTTCCCAACCATCTCCTAAATCAGTTTCATGAGTATAAAGCAACACTAACCTTCCTTCTATAATAATTCCAAAAGCTTGTGGACGTTGATTATCATGTTCATGTATTTTTGGTAATCCATTATTAAAATTATACTTCTGATGAAAAATAGGATGAGAAAAAGGTAATTCTACTAATTTCTCATTAGGAAAAAGCTTTTGAATTTCAGGTCGTATGAATTCGTCCATCCCATAGTTATCATCTATATGCAAAAAACCTCCTCCTAAAAGGTAGGTGCGTAAATTTTCTCGTTCCGAATTAGAAAAAACAACGTTTCCATGACCTGTCATGTGTACAAATGGATATGAAAATAGAGCAGGACTCCCCACATCTACATACGGAACTTCTAAATCTATATTTGCTTTCAAGAAATCGTTGGCAAATTTCACTAAATTAGGAACGGATGTTGGATTAGCATAATAGTCTCCCCCACCGTTATACTTCAATACAGCCACCTGAAAATTTTGTCCCCATGAAAGGCAACAAAATGAAAGGCTTACTATTATCCATAAATTACGCATTGTTCTCTTCTAAAAATAATTTGCAACTAGCGCAGGCAAATACTCCAGCTGTTTCCGTCCGCAAACGAGTTTTTCCCAAAGTTACAAATTGATATCCATTTTGAGTTGCTTTTTGCACTTCATTTTGACTAAAATCGCCTTCTGGGCCGATTAAAATCGGGGTGTTTTGAACTAACCAACGTTGGCTATTTTTCATAATCTCCTTTGAGATAGTCGTATTTTTTGAACTATCCTCATAGCAATGCGCCAAGAGTCCATTTGGGTTATTCTTTAAAAACACATCCAATTTAGTCAAGTCATTCAATTTCGGCAAAAAGAGTCGTTTAGATTGCTTTACTGCCGATACCAAAATTTTCTCAAACCGATCCTTATTGATGACTTTACGCTCTGAATTATCGCAAAGCAACGGGGTTATTTCATGTATTCCTAGTTCTGTTGCTTTTTCTAAAAACCATTCAAAACGATCATTATTTTTAGTAGGTGCTATAGCAATATGAATATGATAATCATCTTTGGGTTGCACAAGGTGTTCTTTACGTTGAATCATCATTCTTTTATGTGCATTATCCAATATCTCTCCCAGAAAAAGTTCTCCTTTTCCATTTATCACCTCTACGCTATCTCCATTTTGCAGGCGTAAAACCTTGGCAGCATGCTTTGACTCTTCCTCTGAAAGAGTGAGTATATCATTGTCTAAGCTATCTAGTTCAAGGAAAAATCGATTCATCAGTGCATTAATAAAAAGATGAGTTCACGCAAAAGGTCAGAGTCTGTTCCCGGCCCGGGATTAATCCCTTTGCTCTTTAAATCGTATTCCTGTAGAATAGCAATATTGGTAGCTATTTTTTTAGGATTATATATTTGTTTAGCTTTCATTACCTCTTGTGCTGCGGGGTAACTCATCTTTAACTTAGACATCAATTCATTTACTGAATTTGCTTGAGAAAAATGGGCACGCATCAAGCGGTCGTGAAAATTAAAAATCATTGGAATTAGTGCCGTAATATGTGTTGCTTTTGGATTTTGTTCAAAATAATGTATGATTTTATTTGCCTTAATAATATTACGTGACGCTATGGCATTTGTTAATTCAAAAGCATTGTAATCCTTAGATATTCCAATATTTTCTTCTATATGGTTTGGTGTAATCTGAGTTCCCTTTGGAAGTATGATAGCTAATTTATCAAGCTCATTCACTATTTTCCCTAAGTCTGTCCCTAAAAATTCCACTAACAACAAGGCAGCTTTTGGCTCTATCGTATATCCTTTACTTTTAATGTATTCGTTTAACCAATTCTCTACTTGATTTTCATAGAGTGGTTTACTTTCAAATACAACCCCATGCTTACTTACGTTCTTAAAAAATTTGGTGCGAGAATCTGCCTTTTTATGTTTATGTGCAATAATTAATACAGTAGTAGATACAGGGTTGGAAAAATAGGACTCCATAATATCCCAAGACTTAATATCCTGCGCTTCTTTTACTATCACCACTTGTCTTTCAGCCATCATCGGATATTGCTTCACTTGTTCTTGCAACTGATCCATGTTAACATCCTTCCCATAAACAACAGTCAGATTGAAGTCCTTTTCATGCTCGTCCAACAGAAAATCCTCTGCTGCTTGAGTAATTCGGTCAATATAATAAGCTTCTTCCCCATGTAAAAGGTAAATGGGTTTGGGAGTTCTATTCTTAAATTGAGCTATGATGTCTTTCATATCGGATTTCAAAAATAAGAAATTAACTGAAAGATAAACTGAAAAGAGCAATAGATTTTATACTAAAAGCAAAGGGAAATGATATAATAACCTATTGCTCATTTAGAATGAAATACAACAAATAATTATATAAAAAAGGAAAATCTTTTACCTCATTCCAAACAAACAAATCTCCATCCATCCTTCTTTTCTTGACTTTTGTCATTTATCCCTATCTATTTCATTTTCTACTTTTATATTTACGGATTAATTCGTTTATTTGTAATCCATTAAAAAATAGTTGAAATAGTGTCAAATTATATCTCTCCCGGTGCAAAATTTCGGGAAGCAATGAAAAAGGAAAGTCCACTACAAATTGTAGGGGCTATCAACGCAAATCACGCTTTATTAGCGCAACAAGCAGGTTTTAATGCCATTTATCTCTCAGGAGGAGGAGTAGCCGCTGGTTCTTTAGGGATTCCAGATTTAGGAATTACGAATTTAGAGGACGTACTCATAGATGTGAGAAGAATCACACGTGTATGTGACTTACCTTTATTGGTAGATATTGACACTGGTTTTGGAGCTTCAAATTTCAATATTGAAAGAACTATCAAAGATTTAATTAGAGCAGGAGCTGCAGCTATTCATATTGAAGATCAAGTGGGAGCTAAACGTTGTGGACACCGTCCAAACAAGGAATTGGTAAGCCTCGAAGAAATGGCTGACCGCGTGTACGCTGCGAATGATGCTCGAAACCAAGTTGACAAGGATTTTGTGATTGGTGCTCGAACAGATGCGTTTGCAAATGAAGGATTAGACGGAGCATTAAAAAGAGCCATAGCATATAAGGAGGCTGGTGCTGACTTTATCTTTGCTGAGGCTGTTCCAGATATTTCTTATTACAAAGAATTCGTACAAGCTACAGGAATACCTGTACTAGCAAATATTACCGAATTTGGAAAAATTGACATGTACACCGTAGAGGAGTTAAAAGCAGCTGAAGTAGAATTAATTTTATATCCACTTTCTGCTTTCCGTGCTGCTAATAAAGCTGCTCAGGTGGTATATGAACATATACGCCAAGAAGGAACACAGAAAAATGTTTTAGACACTATGCAATCTCGAACCGAATTATACGAAAGTATTGGCTACTATGATTATGAACAAAAATTAGATAACCTTTTTAAACAACAAAAACATGGAAACTCAAAATAACCCTATGCCAGTTAAAAAGAAAAGCGTTGCTTTATCTGGTGTTGCCGCTGGTAATACCGCACTTTGCACCGTTGGAAAATCTGGAAACGACCTTCATTACAGAGGTTACGATATTTATGATTTAGCTGCTAAAGCTCAATTTGAAGAAGTAGCTTATCTTTTAATTTACGGTAAATTACCTACTCAAGCTGAATTAGATAGCTATAAAGCAAGATTAAAAACACTGAGAGGTCTTCCGAAAGGAATTAAAGAAATATTAAAGCAAATTCCTGGTGAAGCACATCCTATGAACGTATTACAAGTATATGCTGCTTCATTGGGAACAATTACTCCAGAAAAAGAACCTTATACAAAGGAAGGTGCGCAAGCAATTGCAGATAAATTAATGGCTTCATTTAGCTCTGCTCTATTATTTTGGCATCATTATACTGTAAACAACAAAGAGATTGAAGTAGAAACTAACGATGATTCAGTGGGTGGACATTTCTTACATCTTTTACATGGAAAAGCACCTTCTGCTTCTTGGGAACATGCAATGAATGTTTCTTTAATTTTATATGCAGAGCATGAATTCAACGCTTCCACTTTCACAGGTCGTGTAATCGCAGGAACTGGTTCTGACATCTACGCTTCTATTGCTGGTGCTATTGGTGCTTTACGTGGACCAAAACACGGAGGTGCAAATGAAGTAGCGTATGAGATTCAATCTCGTTACAGCTCTGCAGATGAAGCTGAAAAAGATATCTTAGTACGCTTAGAACAAAAGGAAAAAATCATTGGATTTGGTCACCCAGTATATACAGTTACCGATCCTCGTAACGTAATTATCAAGAAAATTGCAGAAGATCTTTCAAAAGAAGATGGAGATATGCTATTGTACGATGTTGCCGAAAGATTGGAGACAGCCATGTGGGATAACAAAAAAATGTTCCCTAACCTAGATTGGTTCTCAGCTGTATCTTACAATAAGATGGGTGTTCCAACTGCTATGTTTACTCCTCTATTTGTTGTGAGTCGTGTTACAGGTTGGGCTGCACATATCATCGAGCAAAGAGAAGACGGAAAGATTATTCGTCCAAGCGCGAACTATATCGGACCAGATGATTTAACATGGGTAGATATTAAGGACAGAAAATAAGTATAAACTATTAATATAAAATATAAATGTCAGCAAGAATTAGTAATGAAAGACCGCAACCGGATAAAGTGTTGGTAGATATTGCGGATTATGTACTGAATTATGAAATTAAAAACGAGTTAGCTTGGAAGACAGCTCACTATTGTTTGTTAGACACATTAGGATGTGGATTAGAAGCCCTAACATATCCTGCTTGTACTAAAATGTTAGGACCTATCGTACCAGGAACAGTAGTTCCAAATGGTGCTAAAGTTCCAGGAACATCTTTCCAATTAGATCCCGTTCAAGCGGCATTTAATATCGGAGCAATTATCCGTTGGTTAGACTTTAACGATACTTGGTTGGCAGCAGAATGGGGACACCCTTCAGACAACTTAGGTGGTATCTTAGCTACAGCAGATTGGATTTCAAGAAATAATATCGCTGAAGGTAAAAAACCTTTAACTATGAAAAGTGTACTTGAAGGGATGATCAAAGCACATGAAATTCAAGGTGTAATCGCATTGGAAAATTCTTTCAATAAAGTTGGTTTAGACCACGTAATGTTGGTTAAACTAGCTACTACAGCTGTAGTTGCTAAGATGTTAGGTTTATCTAGAGATGAAGTAATCAACGCGGTTTCTTTAGCTTTTGTAGATGGACAATCATTGAGAACATATCGTCATGCACCAAACACAGGAAGTAGAAAATCTTGGGCAGCTGGTGATGCAACATCTAGAGGTGTTAGATTAGCTTTAATCGCTAAAACAGGTGAAATGGGTTACCCTTCTGTATTAACTGCTCCAGTTTGGGGATTCTATGACGTTTCTTTCAAAGGAAATGAATTCAAGTTTCAAAGAGATTACGGTTCTTACGTAATGGAGAATGTATTATTCAAGATTTCTTTCCCTGCTGAGTTCCACTCACAAACTGCAGTTGAAGCTGCTATGACCTTACATGGTAAATTAAAAGCAATGGGTAAAACTTCTGATGATATTAAGAAAGTAACTATTCGTACACACGAAGCTTGTATTCGTATCATCGACAAAAAAGGTCCTTTAGCGAATCCTGCCGACCGTGACCACTGTATCCAGTACATGGTAGCTGTTCCATTAATTCACGGACGTTTAACTGCTGCTGATTATGAGGACAACATCGCTTCTGACCCAAGAATTGATGCCTTAAGAGATAAGATTTCTTGTGTGGAAGATCCACAATACACGAAAGATTATCACGATCCAGAAATGCGTTCTATTTCTAATGCATTAACTGTTGAATTAAACGACGGAACTGTATTAGACGAGATTGAAGTAGAATATCCAATCGGACACAAGCGCAGAAGAGATGAAGGTATTCCTGAGTTAATCAAAAAATACAAAGTTAACTTAGCTCGTGTGTTTGCTGAAAAACAACAAAATCAAGTATTGAATCAATCACTAGATTTTGATACCTTAGTAAATACACCAGTAAACGAATACGTTGATTTATATATGAAATAGAAAAATTTGTATCGTCCTAAATAAGCGTTACATATTTTAAACAAAAATAATTAAAACTTCTGTGAAGCTAGCTTCACAGAAGTTTTTTTATAAGTTTTTCTTTTTATAGTTCTTTGCATATGCATTTTACTTGGTGTTAACAATTCACATGACAGATGTGGTCTTTGGTTATTATAGATTTCAATAGATTCTTTTACAATTTTTTTCATTGTTTGAATATCAGCTTTATAATTTTCCAATAAAAACTCATCCTTTAATATTCCATTTACTCTTTCAGCTACCGCGTTTGCATACGGATCATAGCTTTCAGTCATACTAGGTCGAATATTTTTCCTTTTAAGACATTCTTGATATTTATTACTACAATATTGTATTCCTCTATCAGAATGATGAATCAAAGGATGATTCTTATATATACGATTTTTACAGGCCATTTTAAGAGCTCTTAAAGCACCTTCTGTTGCAAGGCTATTTGATAAATCATACCCCATTATCCTCTTTGAATAAGCATCCGTTACTAGAGCTAAATAACCATTACCTCTTCCTTCAATATAAGTTATATCTGATACCCATACTTGTTCTGGTTTTGTTATTTCTAAATTCTCTACAATATTTTTATATTTATGAAATCGATGATGAGAATTAGTTGTGATATGATAGTTTTTCCTTGGAATTACTAACATATGATTTGCTCTAAGAATATCAAAAAGTTTATCTCTACCCACATGAAGACCTTTTAATTCTTCTTTTAAAAGAAAATAAAGCTTCTTAGTACCTATTCTAGGCATTTTTATACGTACATTATTAACCATTTCAATAACTTGGCTAGCGACTTCTCGTTTTTCATTTATAAGCCAGAAACTACGATAATAGTATTGTCTATTTATCCCGACCAATCCACAAAGATAGCCTATTGACCTTTGCCTTTCTTTGTTTGTTTCTTTGATTGATCGGGGAAGGAGTTTTTTCTTACAGGAAGCATATATTCTTTTTCTGCTATGTCTATAAGCTTATCCAAAATATAAGCTTTATCCTCGGCTTTCATTAATTGTTCCTCTAAGAAATCATTCTTTGATTCCAATAACCGTAATTTCTGCTCTAACTCTTGGATTCTTTGTTGTGGTGTTTTCATAAATATAGAATTAGAACTGTTTTTTAAATCAAAGATACCAAATTTCCTTCTCCAATTTAAAATTGTACTATGAGATTGTATACCGTACTTTCGCATTACTGCTTCGGTACTAATTTCTCCGCTTTCAACTTCTTTAACTACAGCTAATTTAAAAGACATGCTGTAATCTTTTTGTGTACGTTTAATGTACTGATTTTTAGATTTATCCATAACATTACTTTTTTTAGTGTAACGCTATGTTAGGACAAGACAATTTGAATATATAAGCAAGGGAGGTCGATGATCTCCCTTTTTTTATTCTAAATATCTAAGGGGCTAATATTCCTAATAATATTTTATTATTTTAGAAAAAATTATTATATTTGAGTAATATTTCAGTCGTTAAATTAAAATAAACATATAATGAGTGATATTTCAAACATTTTTCTTTATAGTGATAAATCTATCCTACAAGAGATTGGCAAGTTCATTCAATCCAAACGTATTGAAAAACGTCTCACCCAAGATGAGTTAGCAGAGAAGGCCACTATGAGTCGTTCTACGATTAGTCTCATAGAAAGAGGTGAAGGAAGCACTTTAGCAAACCTCATCAAGTTGCTGCGTATCTTAGATGCATTGTATGTGCTACAGGGATTTGAAGTTATTCCCAAAATCAGTCCTATGCAACTTGCCATGGAGGCTCAAGCAGAATACAAACGCGTACGAAAAAGAAAAGGGGAACAACCTTCCTCTTCAGACGAAGATTTTGAATGGTAACAACTGCCTTCATATACATTTGGGGTAAACGCGTGGGGGCAGTTGCCTGGGATTCTACACAAGGTGTAGCCAACTTTGAATTTGACACTCATTTTGATAGTGAAAAATGGCAACTTGCACCGTTTACGATGCCACAAAAAGGGGTTATTTATTCTTTTCCTGCACTACGAGATTCAGATACTTTTAAAGGTTTACCTGGTTTATTAGCTGATTCATTACCTGATCGCTACGGAAAAGAGTTGATTGATGTTTGGCTCGCTCAACAAGGCCGCCCTTCCAACTCACTCAACCCTGTGGAACTACTTTGTTTCATTGGCAAACGAGGAATGGGAGCATTGGAATTCCAACCCAGTCTAAAAACAGAGGACACCTCAACTCCTCTAGAATTAACGAGCTTAGTTGAATATACGCGACAACTTTTATCACACAAAGAAAAAATAAAAGTACACACCAATGAGGAACTCAAAGATGTGATGCTCGATATTTTAAAAATGGGCACATCAGCGGGAGGCGCACGCCCCAAAGCCATTATTGCTTACAATGAAAAAACTGGAGAAATACGCTCTGGTCAATCCGAAACAACAACTGATTTTGAACATTGGTTAATCAAATTTGACGGAGTGAATGATACACAATTTGGCAGCTCTCATGGATATGGACGTGTTGAAATGACCTATTATAAAATGGCTACTGATTTTGGGATACAAATGACGGAATGCAGACTCATCGAAGAAGAAGATAGAGCGCATTTTATGACCAAACGCTTTGATAGAAAAAAAGGAAATCAAAAACTACATACGCAAACATTCTGTGCACTTCAACACTTTGATTATAACAATATAATGAGTTATAGCTATGAACAACTTTTTCAAACTATGCGACAACTCAAATTAAGCTATTCAGAAGCAGAAGAAATGTATCGCAGAATGGTTTTTAACGTGCTTGCACGAAATTGCGATGATCACACCAAAAATTTCTCCTTCCTCATGGACACAGATGGGGTATGGAAGTTAGCTCCCGCATACGATATTTGCTTTGCATACCACCCAGAGAATAAATGGGTGAAACAACATAATCTGAGCATCAATGGGAAACGTAGCGACATTAACAAGCAGGACTTACTCATAATCGCTTCAGAAAACTCCATACGAAATCCAGAAGCTATCATTAATCATTGTCTGGAAATTATTCAAAATTGGAAAAAATATGCAAAGCAATATAAGGTACCTAAGGAGTTAAGCCAGAAAATAGATGCTTTATTGATCAAAGATATCAAATAAATTATAGATATATGAATCAATAATCATTCGTTATACGTTAAAATAATCATTAATGAATGATTTTTCATACTTTTTTCAATATTTATTTATTAAGCTAAAATGCAAATATGACATTAGACCCCGACACTCCTTCGTCCGTCGGGGTGACAATGCAAAGAGAGGATAGGGCGGTGGGCAAAGCCGACCGACAATCCTCCCCCACTATTGTCACCCAAAGAACTTGGTTACTCAGCCCTACTTGTGAATTATTTATTTCTGGAGATGCACAACGGGAATATTAAAAAAGTGTGAGCACAATAAATAATGAATAATTTCAAGCATCAAATCACGTTATTTCTTAATATCTTTGTGTAAACTTGTAAGATGAAAAAAATTATTTTCATACCTCTTATTTTATTAGTTGCTTGTCAGAACAGCACTGAAAAAGAGCAAATTGCGACAGAGCAATCGATAGAAATGATAGCGCCTGAATCCAAAGTGATTCCGAATCAGATAGCTACCTTCGATGTATCTGGAATGATGTGTGAAAAAGGATGTGGTGCTAGTATTCGAAAAGGACTTTACGATGCAGGGGGTGTTTCCCAAGTAGATGTTCGATTTGATGAATTACACAGTGAGATTTCAGTTCATTTTGACGATCAGCAAACTTCTGTTGAAGAAATAATCGAAACTATTGCAGCTCTTCCCAAGATAGCATACACCGCAACTCTAAAAGAAATTCATCCGATATAAGAAAACTTATTAACAATCTAGCATCTTACTAACAATCTGGAGTTTTGTCATCTTTTTTTTGCTTTAAATTGATAACTTTGTTGTCATATAAAAGTTGAAAAAATGGATATTGAAACACTGAAAAAATACGCTTCACAAACACGAAGAGACATTTTGAGAATGGTAGCCGATGTAAATTCGGGCCACCCAGGCGGTTCACTAGGTTGCGCAGATTACTTTACTGTTTTATACCATCGCGTTTTAAAGCACAATCCACAGCAATTTACCATGGATGGCAAGGGAGAAGATTTATTTTTCCTTTCAAACGGACATATTTCTCCGGTTTGGTATAGCACATTGGCTCATGCAGGGTATTTCCCAGTCAATGAACTTTCAACTTTTAGAAAATTAGGAACGCGTTTACAAGGACACCCAAGTATTGATAAAGGGCTACCTGGAATTAGAGCAGCATCTGGTTCATTAGGACAAGGTCTTTCTATGGCTTTGGGTGCTGCAGAATCTAAAAAATTAAATGGAGATTCCAATCTAGTATACGTACTAATGGGTGACGGTGAGTTACAAGAAGGACAAGTTTGGGAAGCCGCTATTTACGGTGCTGCAAAAGGAATTGACAATGTGATTGCTACTGTAGATTACAATGGACGTCAAATTGATGGCGATGTTGAAGATGTGATGTCACTCGGAAACTTAAAGCATAAATGGCAGGCTTTTGGCTGGGAAACCATTGAAATGAATGGAAATGATATGGATTCATTAATCAAAGGGTTTGAACAAGCTAAATCACTTACAGGAAAAGGAAAGCCAGTTATGATATTGATGACTACCGAAATGGGACAAGGCGTTGATTTTATGATGGGAACTCATGCTTGGCATGGAAAAGCACCAAATGCGGAACAACTAACTAACGCACTCGGTCAGCTGGAAGAAACCTTAGGCGATTACGCATAAGATTAGATATTATGAAAAGAATACTTATTGCTTTATTATTAATTGTTTCGTTTAACACCTTCTCACAAGGTGAATTAACGCGTATTCTTTTCGTGTTGGATGCTTCCAATTCTATGAATGAAAAATGGGGGACTCAATCTCGTATCTTAACTGCTAAAAAGATACTTTCAAATGCAGTAGATAGCTTAAGGGGTGTTCCAAATCTGGAACTCGCCCTAAGAATATATGGTCACCAATCTCCAATTACTCCGACATTTCAAGACTGCAATGATACTAAATTAGAAATTCCATTTGGTAAAAATAACCATCAAGCAATTCTAGATAAAGTTAAAACAACGCAAGCTAAAGGAACAACCCCTATTGCATTATCACTCGAACAAGCTGCTGATGATTTTCCAGATAGAATTGCTAAGAATGTAATTATTTTAATTACCGATGGGATTGAAGCCTGCGATGGAGATCCATGCCGAATCGCAACCAAGTTGAAAGAAAAGGGAATTACAATTAGTCCCTTCGTAATTGGACTAGGTATGGACATGTCTTATCTCTCGCATTTTAACTGCTATGGTAATTACAAATCAGCAGAAGACCCTATTGCTTTCAGAGAAGTCCTTAAAGACATTATCAATAAAGTATTAGTGAATACTACCGTTCAAATTAATTTAAACACAATAGATAAAAGACCTTTAGAAACAAATGTAACCATGTTCCTTTATAAAGCAGGAACTAAAGAATTGAAGTACACTTTTACCCACACCATGAATATAAAAGGCGTGCCTGACACCTTAATTCTAAACCCAGATATCACCTATGATTTATATGTTAAAACATTACCTGCTGTTGAAAAGAAGAATATAAAAATCATTAGAAACACACACAACATTATCGAAGTAGATGCGCCACAGGGTAGATTAAAAGTAGGATTTGCTCAAAGCACTAAGTATGGAAATGTAGAAGTGAGAGTAATGGAAAAAGGAAAATCTAAAACATTGAATGTGCAGAAGTTTGATGAAATTCAAGAATATATTGTCGGAGAGTATGATTTAGAAATTCTCACTTTACCTCGACGTTATCAAACTATTAAGGTAGATCAAAGCGCCACAACTAACATCACCATCCCTTCTCCGGGTGTCATTACATTAAATTCCTACAAACCTGTAACAGGGCAAGTGTTTGAGATCGTAGGAGAAAATCAATATGAATGGGTGTGTGATTTGAATGAAATGAAATCAAACAATGAATTAATTTTGCAACCAGGCAAATACATGGTGGCATATCGTCAGAAAGATATAAAAGAAGTAAGCTATTCAAGAACCAAGGTTTTTGATGTATTTTCAAATAGAACTTTAACAATTAATTTATAATGGAAAAGGAAATTACAGTTTTAGGAAAAAAGGACACACGTTCCGGATTTGGTGCCGGGTTACACGAAGCAGGAAAGAACAACCCCGATGTTGTTGCATTGTGTGCTGACCTGACAGGCTCATTGAAAATGGATGATTTTAAAGATGAGTTTCCTACACGTTTCTTTCAAATGGGTATCTCTGAAGCAAACATGATGAGTGTGGCTGCGGGAATGACTATTGGAGGTAAAATTCCTTATACTGGAACCTTTGCTAATTTCTCCACTGGGCGTGTATATGATCAAATCCGTCAATCCATTGCATATTCTAAGAAAAATGTAAAAATATGTGCTTCTCATGCTGGGTTAACTCTCGGAGAAGATGGAGCTACTCACCAAATATTAGAAGACATAGGCATGATGCGTATGCTTCCAGGCATGACTGTAATTGTTCCTGCTGATTATAACCAGACAAAATTAGCCACTATGGCTATCGCTGATGTTGAAGGACCTGTTTACTTACGTTTTGGCCGTCCATCTGTTCCTATCTTTACAACAGAGGATGCTAAATTCACAATTGGAAAAGCAGATACTATTTTCGAAGGAAAAGATGTTTCAATTATCGCATGTGGGCATCTCGTTTGGAAAGCAATTGAAGCTGCTCAGGAATTAGCCAAAGAAGGAATTGATGCAGAAGTTATCAATATGCACACCATTAAACCTTTGGATGAAGAGGCTATTTTAAGAACCGCTAAGAAAACCGGTTGTATTGTTACAGCTGAAGAACATATGTTACATGGAGGTCTTGGTGACGCTGTTGCTCAAGTTCTTGCAAGAAATCTTCCAACTCCTCAAGAATATGTAGGGGTAAACGATACTTTTGGTGAAAGTGGAACTCCTGATGAGTTAATGACTAAGTATCACATCGATACACCAGATGTAATTGCAGCTTGCAAAAAGGCAATTGCAAGAAAATAAAAAGACAAGTTCATGTCATCACAGGCTGATAAATTCAAGAGACTTCAAGGACAAACTAGCCCTTATCCTCTATTGATTGAGGTTGACTATGCCAAAGGAAGTTATATCTACGACAAAAATGGCAAGGCTTATTTAGACATGATTGCTGGGATAGCAGTTTGTAATTTTGGTCATAATCATCCTGATATTGTACACGCTATCAAAAAGCAAGTTGATAGACACCTTCATGTCATGGTATATGGTGAATTCATCCAAGATGCTGAGATTGAAATGGCAGAGCGTTTAACTGCGATGCTTCCTAGCAATCTGAATCAAGTATATCCTGTGAATTCGGGGACTGAAGCCAATGAAGCGGCGATTAAATTAGCCAAACGAGTAACTGGAAGACAAGAAATTATATCTTGTTACGGTGGATATCATGGGAACACCAACGGAAGCTTAAGTTTGTCTAGTAACAAAGTAAAAACTGAGCCGTTTGAACCTTTGCTTCCTCATGTTAATTTTATCCACCACAATTCGTTAGAAGATATCTCAAAAATCACTGAAAATACAGCTGGTGTATTTATCGAAACGATACAAGGAGACGCTGGAGTTCGTGTTTCAACAAAAGAATTTTTAACAGCAGTTAGAAAACGCTGTGATGAAGTAGGTGCCCTACTCATTTTCGATGAGATACAATGTGGAATGGGAAGAACCGGTAAAAACTTTGCTTTCGAACATACTGGTGTCGTTCCGGATGTACTCACTTTAGGAAAAGCGCTTGGTGGTGGAATGCCTATAGGTGCTATCATTAGTAGTAGAGAGAATTTAGAGTTATTTAGTCACAATCCTATTTTAGGGCACATCACTACTTTTGGTGGACACCCTGTTGTTTGTGCCGCTGCAGCTGCTGGGCTAAAAATTTTATCAGAAATTGATTATAAGGAAATTGAAAGATTAGGCAAAAAAATAGAAGATGCTCTGCTTACGCATCCTTTAGTAAAAGAAGTTCGCCGATTAGGACTGATGTTCGCTATTGACATGCCTTCTGCTGAGATTGTAAATCAAGTGGTACAAGGATGTATTTCAAATGGACTACTCTCTTACTGGTTTTTATCTCATCCTGATAGTTTTAGATTAAGTCCTCCCCTTACTATGAGTGAAGCTGATGCTCAAAAAGCAATTGAAATTATGTTGTCAGTTATGAATAGCATCTCATAAGACATTAATTATCAATTTATTATATAATTTAACACAAAAAAGGACTTCTTTCCTTGATTTTCACTACATTTGGAGTCTTCTATAATGATTAATTATAGCTATTGACATTAATTGAAACTTACTATGCCCATTAAAATATTATTATTTGAAGACAATCAAGATTTAAGGGAGAGCATATCTACTTTTATATCTTTTTGTGAAGGAATGGAACTAGTATCTGCTTTTGAAAATTGCAGTAACATTCTTAATCACATTGATTCGTATCAACCTGATTTATTATTAATGGATATAGATATGCCTATTGTCAATGGAATAGAAGGTTTAAAAGCGGTACGTAGCAAACATCCTGATCTTCCCGTTATTATGTTGACAATTTTTGAAGATGATGAGCATATTATTGAAGCCATTCAAGAAGGGGCTAACGGTTATATTCTTAAACAGCATGTGACAACTAAACTAGAAGAGGGTATTCATGAGGTTTTAGATGGAGGAGCACCCATGTCTCCCATTGCTGCTAAAATTGTATTAAATCATATTTCTAAAGTTTCTGCTAAGAAAGATTATCAACTCACACAAAGAGAAAAAGAGACTTTACAATCATTAACTGAGGGGAATAGTTATAAAATGATTGCTGCTAACTTTAACATCTCTCGAGAAACTGTATGTTCTCATATCAAAAAGATTTATGAAAAGTTGGGAGTTCATTCACAAGCAGAAGCTGTAAGCAAAGCTCTCAAAGAAAGGATAGTATAAAACAACACATTATAGGAAGATAATAATGAAGGCGCTTGGAATTTTTATAGGTATACTGATTTTTAGTTTTTCTACAGCTCTCGCTCAATCTCCTAAAATCTTAGATAGCCTTTTACAACTAGAAAAGTCTTTACCTATAGGAAGCCAAAAAGTTAAAGTAATTCGTGATATCGGTGTATATTATAGCACCAAAAACTCAACAAAAGCTATTGAATATTTTAACAAAGCCATACAAGTAGGAAAAGAAATAAATGAGCAATTTTATACGACTAGCACATATTCTCAGCTTGCTATACTATATAATAATATTGGCAATATCAGTAAAGCCGATGATTATCTTGACATACTCAAAGAGATAAGTTTAAAATCCAAAAAAGATTCTATACAAGCATCTTACTACCATGCTGCTGGACTTATCAATAAGAAGCGAGGAAAAAATGAAGAGGCACTTGTTTTCTTTAAAAAGAATTTAGAATCATTAAAAAAGCAAAAATCAAATGAAGAGAATATTGCAGGAGCTTATTTAAATGTCGCTAACACATATATGGTATTAGCAAAGTATAAACTTGCTATTGAAAATTTATATAATGCACTTGAAATATTTGAGAAAATAAACAACAAAAGAGGTATGTCATTTTGTTACAATAACCTGGGCAACATTTACCATCTAACAAAAGAGTATCAGAAATCTATTGAGATGGCTGAGAAATCTATAGTGATTAAAAAGGAACTCGAAGATGAAAATGGACTCTACAACTCCAGAATACTAATTGCAGACAATTACATAAGTCTTAATAGGATTCCTGAAGCAATTGACATCCTTGAAAACTGCACTTATTATTACATTCGAATGGAGCTCGTTTATAATTTAGTGAATACCTATCACCTTATGGCTAGAGGGTACGGAATGCTGAATGACACTTTAAAGGCTATACTCTATTATGACTTTGCTATTAACAATTCTAAACGTCTTGATTCTCCCAAATTGTTTCTAGAATTTACGCAAGAAAAGGAAAGCTTTCTAGGTTTTATCCACACAGATCAAAATAATATATCTGCAGTCAGTGAACATTTAAAGCTAGCTCGTGAACAGAAAGATTCACTTGGTATTGTTAATGACCTGAAACTCTTACGCAATTATCATTATAGTCAAGAAAATTACAAAGAGGCCTATATATACAATCAAGAATATCAAGAAATTTACAATCGTTTGTTCAGAGACAATTTACTTAGAGAATTAGAAGAGAAGGAGGCGCTTTATGAAATTGAAAAGAAAGACAATGCGATAAGCTTGCTTCAAAAAGATAAAGAAATTAACCAAGCAAAACTAAAACAGCAACAATACGTGCTATTCTCAAGTATTATCTTGGCAATATTGGTAGCTATTTCTGCATATCTATTCATCAATCGTAATAAGATTCGTCAGGAGATGAAACGAAGAGAAGAGATGGAAAAGATTAGAAATCAGATTGCACAAGATTTACACGATGATGTTGGCTCTACTTTATCCAGTATTCAAATCATTAGCAGTTTACTTAAAAAGCAATCTCCAGATAATTCTAAATTAAGTGAAGGAGTGGACAAGATTGAAGGTTTATCCACTAATGTAGCTAATAGTATCCGAGAGATTATTTGGTCAACAAACCCTGCCAATGATAAGATAGACTCTATTCTTACACAGCTTAAAAAGATTGCGCATGAGATTCTAACCCCTTCCCAAATTGAGTTTGTTTTCAAGGAAGAAATAGCAAATGGAGAGCTCATCATTGATCCGAAAACACGAAAGAATCTTTTAATGATCTTTAGAGAAACTATCAATAATGCTCGCAAATATAGTATGAGTCCAAACGTTGATATTTCTATTTCTCAACATGGACATACATTACAATTAATAATCAAAGACTTTGGAATTGGTTTTGATGAGAATGAAATCACACATGGAAATGGTCTATACAATCTACAAAAACGAGCAAAAGAGATGAATGGGAAATTAGATTTCTCATCTGAAAAAGGAAAGGGCACAACTCTAAATCTGACAATCAACATCACCTAATTTAGGGATTGACACAAAGTTCAATTTAGCTGATCTTTGTTAAAAATTGATTGTAGGAATGGAAAAAAATAAGAGGGTATTTCTATATACAGAAAGCGCACATTTAAAAGAAAGTCTTTCGGAGTTTATACAATCATTTGGAGGATATGAAATATTGGATGTTGATACCTCCCTGAAGGAGCTATATTATCACCTCAATTATCTTCAGCCAGAAATCATAATTATAGATACTAAAACACATTTGCTTAACATTTCAGAATTCACTTCTAAACTCAACACTTTTGATTCTAAAACACCCATATTATTTTTATCTAATCGCGAGAATGACCAATTAAACGACTATTTAAACAGCTATAGAAATAGCTCATATCTCCTAAAGAAAGACATCGTTAATCAACTAGAAAACAAACTCAATTATACTGAAAAACTAGCACAAATAATTATTCACGACTAAACTTATATCCCTCATTTTAGGGATTTTATTTGAAGAAGAAGTCTTTAACTTTGTATTATAATTTAAATATGTATTATGAAAACAACTTTATTTTTAAAAATGAAAAAAGGTCTATTATTTATCACAGCAATCGTGTTGAGCACACTTTCGCTTACAGCGTTTTCGCAAAACTATACGATTGAATTAGTAAAAAACATCAATCCAAGCGGTGATTCGAACCCAATTTATTTCGGTACCTATAATGGAAAACTATATTTTCATGTTAATGATGGCATAAATGGATTTGTTAGTTGCAACCTTAACACAACAACACACTTAAAAATAACAACTTAAAAAATATTTGAATTATGAGCATGATAGGAAATTTACTTCGAGTGACAAAATCTGAACTTGAAGATTATTTAAAAGACAGTTTTTTATTGGAAGATAAAATCTATGACGACGAAACAGAAAATGGAAATTTAGTAGATATTGGTAAATCTTGGGATGGAATAATATTTTTACTTACAGGAGAAAGTTTCGTAACCGCAGAACATAATCTTGCAAGAATTTTATTTAGCGGACAACTAATTGATGAGGAACAAGATTTAGGTTATGGGCCAGCCCACTACTTGACACCTGAGCAAGTTGCCGAATTAAACAATGAAATCTCGATAATTACTATTTCAGACTTAAAGCAAAATTTCAATCCTGAAAAAATGAACGAATTGGAGGTTTATCCGACACCTCGGAACAAAGGTGATGATGTATTTGATTTTGTTGCTGACGATTTTTTAACTGTACAAAATATTTTTGCTGAGGCAACAAAAAATGGAGAAGCGATAATTACATTTTTGAACTAACCGACAAAAAAAAGATACGCCCCCTCATTTCATCAAAATAACAAGAAACAGTGACATAACTTTGTCATCAAATAATAAAAACAAATAATTATGAAAACAATCACTAAAAACACATTTAACATACTTCTATTAAGCATACTCTTAAGTATGAACTTTACTGTAAAGGCTAATTCAACTGCCACTACTGGAGAACCCCAAATTTCAACTGGATATTTCTGTGCATTCTATATCGATAACAAAGGAACTTTATGGGCTTGGGGAAAAAACAATCAAAGTCAAATCGGAGTTGCTAGTTCTTCTCCTAAATATACCCCAGTAAAAATCATGGATAATGTACTCAAAGTATCGTCAGGAGAGGAGCATACCATGATATTAAAAAATGACCATACACTATGGACTGTAGGGTATAATTCTTATGGAAGATTGGGTACAGGAAAGGATTTTTCAGAGTCAACTCCGCAAAAAATCACAGATAAAGTGATTGATATTGCTGCAGGAAAAGATTTTAGTCTTTTTGTTAAAGAAGATAACACACTCTGGTCTATGGGTGTAAATAATTGGGGACAATTAGTAAATGGAAACCAAGATTATCAAATTATACCAGCTAAAGTATTGGATGACGTACTAGCTGTTTCAGGAGGTGCAAACCATACACTAATCTTAAAAACAGATCATACGCTTTGGGGTGTGGGACACAACAATAATCATCAATTAGGAGAAACAAAGGGAAAACCAGTATTCTCTCCTATCAAAATTGCAAGTGATGTGATTCAAATGTCTGCAGGAGTTCAATTCACACTATTTATTAAATCAGATGGTTCACTTTGGGGTACTGGAGTTAATGGATATGGACAAATAAAAGATAACGGTGGATATAGCATTCACAATCCAGAAAAATTGATGACCGATGTTTCGTACGCTTCTGCGGGGAAAGAACAGAGTGTAGTTGTAAAAAAAGATGGAACACTTTGGGGCGCTGGAAGAAATGAAATGGGTGAGTTAGGCCTTGGAAATACCACCAATAAAGCTGGCTTTGTAAAAATCATGGATGATGTAGTGATGGCTGAAACATCAAACAGCTTTACTATTGCCTTGAAAAAGGACGGAACAGTTTGGTCAACAGGAAGTAATGGATCTGGTCAGCAAGGAAGAGGAACAGGATTCCAAAATAGTAAAGTATTTGAGCAGATTACATTCAAATAAAGATGATAAATTAAATCCCACATATTGGGGATTGTGAGAACTACAACTCTACTTTAAATTTGTAGAAACAATTAAAACTTAATACTATGAACGGTATTTTATCACAAATAATATCATTTTTTACTAATCTATTTATGCAAAAACAAGCTCAAAAAACTCAGGAAGCTGCTATGCAACAAGCACAGCAGTCCATGGCAAATGCTCAACAAATGATGAACAATGCTATGCAAAATCCATACGCTCAACAAGCTATGGCAAATCAATCTCAGCCCAATATGAACTTCGGAGCTTTTCCGGGAGCAAATATGGGAAATCCTTATGCAGGAACTTCTGCACAAGTAGTTAATGGAGACGTTGCCTCTAAAGTACAAGCGCATGCTTTACTTCTTGGAGAACTATTCCAAAATGGCGCAGATGCAAAAGCTACTATATTATCTAAAAATGTTTTAGCTGCAAATTATAATGGGATGGGTGACGTGTGCGAGTTACAAGTACAAGTTACACCAGAAGGACAAGCTCCATTTAATGCTACTATTTCGAATGTTTTTACTTCTCAAATTATGCCTAAAATAGAAGTAAATAACATGATATCCGTGAAATACGATAATAATAATCCACAACGCGTATGTTTTGTGGGGGCACTTTAATTGCTAACCCTAAAATTTAACTAACATGAATTCTTTTATAAAAAAATTTGCAATTGTTTTTGTAGCTGTATTTATAGCATCCTTCTTTATGGTAAAATTAGGAGCTATAGGCGTGGTTTTGTTTATTGTAGTCCTTCTTGGAGGAATGTTTTGGATATTCAAATCTATGGGAGGAGGTATGTCGAATTTATTGAAAGGGGAAGATATTCCTAACGGAGTCCCTGCTACAGCAACAGTAATCAGCTCACGCCAAGGAAACATGCGTATATCAATGGGAGTGCAACAATCATTTCAATTGATCATTGAAGTAAACGTAACTAATGGCCAAGAAACTTGGCCTGCAACTATCAAAGCAATGATTCCTTTAACGCAAGTAGGTGTTTTCCAGCCAGGAGTATCTTTCTCAGTAAAATATGATCCGAATAATAGAAGTAGAGTGATTATAGATCAGTCCGCAGGACAACAGCAGCAACAACATACCACGCATGTACCTGGAGTAGGAGATTATACTACAGCAATGAGACAACAAGGAATGGCAGCTGCCCCTATTGAAATAAGTACAAAATTAGCTGAACAATCTACATTAATAAATGAATTATCGGCAAGTCCAAGTGCGATTAAATGTACTGCAACAATCATATCAAGCATCAAATTATATACGAATATTATGCCTGGAGCAAATGTATATAATTTGAAAGTAAAAGTAAACGGAAACACATCTTTTGATGGTGAAATTACCTGTTCTATTGCTGCTGTATCTGAGTATAAAATCGCGAATGGCAAAAACATCTATGTCATATATGACGGAAATAATCCACGACGTTTAGGTCTAACTGGTCTTGATCAGCCTAATTCAGCATACCAAGTTTAATAATCAAGATTTTTAAAATATTTAGTGGGATAAATTCATATATTTATCCCACTAACCAAAAATAAGTACCATGGAAATGCCTTCATTTAATTTAGATTCTACAACTATACAATGGATAGTTATAGCTGTAGTTGCTGTTATAGGTTTTCTAGTTTACCGAAAGTTTAAAGGAAAATCTGACACCAATACAAATCATTTTGATTCTTCTTTTGACGGAAGGAGTACTTCTAATCCTAATCAGGGAGCAACTCAGGGACAAGGCGATCCTTATCAGCAATATTTCAACCAAGCTCAAAAAGGGGGAGGAATGCCTAACATGGGTAACATGATAATAAAGAGAGCTATACTCCTTATAATCCCTATATTTCTTATAATGGGAATTTCCATGTATTTTTCTTTTAGTAAATCTGGATTGAATATTAAATCATTTTTTACTGACAATGGAGACTCCATGGTTCAAGGTAAAGAATTACAAAGTGGTTTCTTTTCAAAAGATGGAAAGTATTTCATTTACACTTCTCAAACCATAGGAATGCGTGGTATATCAGGATATATACAAGCAATTGATTTAAGCACCTCTCAAAAAACTCTCAAGAAAGATTATAAATCTAATGAGATGTTTACTGTTATCCAAGCGGATGAAGAAGGAGCATGGATACGATGTTTTAATTCCGGGGATAATAGATCGACTCCAGCACTATTTGATTATAAAAATGGGAAAATGATATTTTCTCCAGAAGACATCATCAAATTAAATCCTTCTATCTCGCTAACAAATACCTTGAGTTTTCAAAAAAACACAACCACAAAGTCAGGCGTTATCACTGAATCTGAAGATGGATATTATTATTTAATCAACTCTAAAACAGGGAAAGCAGAAAAAATAGATGGGAATTTTGAAAATTTATACCTAGGGGATAGCGATCTTCATCTTTTGATTGGGAATACGCGTGACTACAGCTACAGTGGACAGGGGCAACGAAATAACATTACTATTAATGATAAAAGAACAGGTACCCCCCTAATTACATCTGCAGACAGCTTTATAGATCCAAAAGTTCTAACTTCGGATATTACTGATGATGAGGATGATTATAACTTCAAACCTCTAGAATATAAATCAAATATTTTTGTTCTATCTAATAATGCTACTGATAATAAAGGGCGAATAAAATCAGTCTCCATGTTAGATGCAAAAACATTGGATACAAAATGGACCGTCCTACTCGATCAAATTCAAAACAGAATGGATGCTTGGTATGATAAAGAACGTTTTCACCTAGAAGGGAATATCCTTTATTTTACAAACACAAGTTATTTGTACAAAATCAACATGGATAATGGAGAAGTAGAAGCCCAAATAAGTCTGACAGAATAGGGTTCATCTCGAATATTTAAACAATCATAATATACTGAATAATATGCAAGTAAAACTAGGCATGTTAATACTTCTTATGTCCTTTTCTTTAGCTTCAACAGGACAGAAAGCCCCTAAGGAATTAAAGCGATTTATTCCACGAGGATATACATTTGTTGAAGCAATAGGGGATTTACACACTAATTTTGAAGATATTATTCTACGTTTAAATAAGAAAGGTGAGAATGAGGAAGAAGTTAAACTTTTAATGCTACGCAGAATTAATAAAGAAATCATTCAAATATTTGAGAATTCTCACATCTTATTCCAGGATAGTTACTATGGCGATGCTGGTGCTACAGGAATTTTCTTCTCCCATGATACCTTGACTGTATCAACTATCACGGGTAGTATCAGTTATAAGGAATTTGTTTGGGTTACGTTCGTAAAAAGACCAAACTCTGAATATTATTTTGATTCATATACAACTATCAGTCAGAATTATGGTTTGGAAAACCTTTTTGAAAGATTCAACTATAGCGTAGAAGATATATATGAACTTCATTTTGATGACGCAGATGAAGCAAGTATTAAAGCTATCATACCTAAGTATCAAATAGATATCTCTAATGCTGCAAACGGAATTAAGACTGAAGAAGAAATTACTATTCCCGAAGAGATAACAAACATAATTGATGATAATTGGAGCATTCGGGTATCAGCCAAAGGCGATTTGAATAAAGATATGTATAAGCAGGACTACATACTTCTTCTTCAAAATGACACATTTCCTACCCAAACTGTTATACAGCTTTATCTCCAGCAAAAAGACAATTCGTACAAAAAAGGTCCAGTAAATTCACATCTTTACGATTTTTCGATTTTAAATGACTACCTCTCTCCCCTATTCAGCCATTTGCGTGAAATAAACTTTGAGAATATAAAAATTGATATCCACGAAGGGTCATTTGATATTCATCAACGAGTTCCTGATTTTGATGATTCAGATTTTCAATTGAACGTCGATGAGTCATTCTCATTCATTCCCAACTATACAGACCAAAATTTATCATTTAAATATGATGCTGCCACCAAAGATTGGTATAGCAACAATTATTATTATGAGAACTTCAGCTATTTTGATCCTGCAAACGCATGGGAAAATTGGGAAGAGGGCATAATTGGAAAAAACACATTCGCAGATGTATGTAATTTCCCTAATTATACATTTTATGGTGGTAAAGAAACCATGCTATATGGCACTCTTACAGAAAAAATCTTTTATGGTGAACCAGGTTATGGTGAAACGCCTAAAATAGATCAGAAAATAAAAGTGTTAGTATTGGAAACTGATCATTATGTAAATACCTATCCTATTGCCTATAATGATGACCCAGAAGTTGGTCTGTCCATCAGTCGAGACAATGCAGAATTCCAATTATATTCTGAAAAGAATATTGATTTCAAAAAATACCTTGGAAAGAAAGTTGCTCTTACTGGGCATTTATATCCACAGGTAAATGCACATCAATTTACACCTGTGATTATGGTTGTAGATAAAGTGAAATTAAAATAGAAAATAAAGGTACACAGTCACATATGAAAAATCAAATGAAAAAAATGTTCACAAAACTACCTTGGATGCTAGTCGGTAGCTTACTATTAATTACTTGTGCTCACAATGATAATATTTCTGAAAATGAAAATTTACTTGACACACTTGTAACAGGAACAACTGATAATATTGAGGAATTTATTGATTTCCCCTCGAACATTAGGATGATACTTCCCACACAATATCGCAAAGAAGGTACAGGGTATCCTAGAGATGTCGAAGGAAACTCTTGGTTAGAATTCTACAAGGACAAAAAATCAAAACAATGGAAGATAGGGGAAGCCAAACTGAATACCTCATACGGTTTTGATGAATGTGTAGGGTTAGATATAATGATTATTAAATCACAGCATGAAAACGCCATCTTCTTCTTTACACCATTTTCCGGATTAAGTGAGGAATTAGTTACGCTCATTGAAGATAAAAACTTATATCCTACCCAGCAATTAGATATCCTACTAAATGGGCAAAAATTTGAATTCTCAGCACAAGGAAATGTTCTCAATGAAGAAACAGGAAAACCATTCACACAGGATGAAATTAAAGAGAGGTCAGAGGCTGATTGGGTTGGCTCCACTATTCAAGAATATAGTATCCAATATACCACAAACGAAGGTGTTTTTTCTTTAGTCAAAATTCCACTTCTGGAAGGTTCTGATCCTAACATTGTATGGATTGGAGATATGAATGGAGATGGTATTCCAGATCTCATTCTTAACGCCCCTTCATTCTATGAAGGAGAACATACTTACTTCTTCCTTTCAGATCCAACTGACAAGGATGAGCCAATTAAAATGGTGAGTGAGGCAGAAGTAATGAATGACTGCTAAAAAATTTTGAGCCATCCCCTATTTTGGGGGTTTACATTTTTGTAATGACTATTTACTTTTGTTTTGAAATATTACATATAAACTAACATAATTGACATACTATTGAAAGCACACTTTATTTATATCATACTTACCTCATTATTACTACTTCCTGTCTCTACTTTTGCACAAGATTTAGAGAATATAAAAAATGAGAAATCTTTTGAAATTCATGGAACAGTAGGAGCTGGAACTACAGTTTTCACTTCCAACTCTCCTTATCAATATCGAGATCCGTTTGCATGGAATGCCTATGCTGGACTTACCATGAAGATTTACGGAATTGAGCTTCCATTTTCCTTCTCCATTTCTCAATTCAGTAAAAGTTATAGTCAACCTTTCACTCAATTTGGGTTGAGTCCTACTTATAAATGGGTTACACTGCACTTAGGATATAGAAGCATGACATTTTCTCGACTTATTTTTGATGGACAGAACTTCTTAGGAGGAGGAATAGAACTCAAACCCAAATGGTTTCGTTTTGGTGCTTTTGTCGGGCGTTTAAATAAAGCCATCAATGAAGATATAAGTTTAGATCATCATGTTCAACCACAATACTCTCGATTGGGTTATGGTGTGAAAATCGGCTTTGAAGAGAAATTTGGTTCTATAAACATTAACTACTTCCATGCACAAGATAAAACAAGTTCAATCAAAGAAATTAAAGACACTTTGAATCGTATTTTCCCACAAGAGAACACAGCTCTAGGGATGAATTGGTCATTTCGAATTATTAAAGTCATCTCCTTTAAAGGAGATTTTGCGTTTAGCGTACTCAACAGAAATGTATTTTACAACCCACTAGGAACAGTTAATGAATATGAAATTCCAAAATTTCTGACTGCTTTCCAAAAAGTGAATGCAACTACTGTTTTAGGATATGCAGGTAATGCCTCATTGGGCGTAAATCTAAAATGGTTTGGACTTACTTTCGGGTACCGTAGAATTCAACCCGAATATATGTCCTTAGGAACTCCTTATCGTGTTACAGATATAGAAGCATTTTCTGTGATTGGGAATACTTCCTTTTTCAAAAGAAAGGTCTCTCTAAATGCCTCATTTAACGGGCAGCACAACAACCTCAACAAAGTTCTCTTATCTTCAATTCACTCGAAAGTAGGAAATCTAAACATTCAGATTAATGCCACTAATCACTGGAACATTGCTATGGGGACTAACTTTGCACATGTCATCCAAAAAGATGGTTTAGTAAAATTATCTGACAGTATCCGCATGAATCAATTGATGGTTGCCGCTATGATTGCTCCTAGCTACAACATCACATCTGGAACACTCCAACATTCCGTCTCCTCTTCTGTTGGCTACACTAATCTATTCGACTATAATCCTGCTACTTCTAATGATGTTCAAGGAGATAACATCAATGCCTCAGCAAATTATGGAATTCAGTTTTTACGTAAATACTTTGGTTTAAATGTCGGGCTATCTTATAACGTTTATGGTCAAAAGGCTTATCGCTATAACTCTATTGGAACAACGATTGGCGCAAGCACACAATTATTAAAGACACACACACTCAGTTTAGGAGGGAACTTTGGGTATTTCTTCAATAAATCCAACGGGGTGAAAGCAGGAAACAACTTTATGTTTTCAATCAACAGTGGCTATAGTGTAAAGAAACACACCTTTGGTTTGTACGCCAGTTACCTTATATCACCACCTGTCTTACTAAATCCAATGGACAAGATTGATATTGTTCCACATTACGTAAATACTACTAATTTTTCAGCCGGGGTAAACTATAGCTTCAGCTTTTAAAAAAGACATTATGAAAAAGATATTAAATTCAATCAACATGATACAGCGAATTACTCATCTAGCATTAGTATATATATTACTTTCTGCGATTTCTTTAGGATACAGTCAGAGCATCCAAATTACAACTACAGTTATACCTCCCATTTCACCTTATTTGCCGGAATTAACCGCAAAAATGCAAGGAGGTGGTGGAAATCTATCGATTACCGATAAGTTGATCGTGACTGTGAGAAATACAACAAATGCTTATCAAGAAATTAAGATAAATGGGGCAATTGAACGTCAATATCCAGACATGGCTTCTATAAAACTACGCCCGGATTATCATCCTACGATGTCTATAAAGTTATTTCCACAACAACAAATCACATTAACTAAAAAACAACTAGAAGAAGCTTTTGGTCAATTCTACGAAAGTGAATTACTTTTTGATAACATTGACCTCCAAAAAATGAGACTAGACGGTGCAAATTACAAACTTCCAGAAGGAGGATATAGAATTTGTTTTACAGCTTACGATATAGATGATAATATTAGTGCTCAACCTCTCTCCACATCTTTTGGTTCAAACTGCGCTATGTTTAATGTTTGTTATTCTATTGCTGCCTCCCAGTTCACATCTCCTTGGACTTCTTATGTAGATGACGCATATTTTCAGGATTTCACTCCTTTTACGAATCAAATCAGGTTCGATTGGAGTACTCCTGCAACCACTTGTAATTTTGCAACTGGCTTAGTTAACTATCATTTTGAGATTCGCAAATTAATGCCCGGACAAGCTATAAGCGACTATAACTATGCGCCTATTGTTTATCAAACAGATCCTTATGGTCCAGAATCTTATCCAAACTACACAATTATCAATATGGATTTACATCCTAATGTACTCGAGAATGGACAAAAATATATGGCGCGGGTAAAAGCAACTCTAAACATACCACCAAACAGTCCTGTCGAAATTGTAAACAATGGATATAGTGAAATTCTTACTTTCACTTATAGAACAAGCAATGATGAGACACCTGGAGAAGTTGCTCCTCCCACTCCACTTCCTATGACAATTGATGTTTCCAATGTATGTCCCGATATCCCAGGAATTAACGACGCCTCTCCTATTTTTTCGGGAAATTTAGTTGAAGGTGATGAAGTTAGAATAGGAGCATTTACTATGATTGTGAAAAGTGCCACTAAGAATGGAGATAAATACACAGGAAAAGGAGAAATAAAATGGAAACCTTATGGTGCTCAACTTTTACTCGCAGTTAACTTTACTGATATAAAGATTAACCAAGATAAAGAATTAATAGAAGGTTCTGCATTAACCACATGGGATAAATCACTTCCCGGTGATGAGAAATTCTTAAATATGGATTTAGGTGGTTTCATGAATAATATGGGAAATCTTCAAGAAGACTATTTTGATCCTATCAATCAAAAAATAAATCAAGTTGGTCATTATTTACACCAATTAACAGGAAGCGCTCCGGTTGATTTTCCACTAGGACTAAACAATCAAGAATTGGGGAACTCAAATATGACATTAGCCATCATGGGAATTGCCTTTACCAAGGAAGGAACTGATATGCGCATGCTGTTTAATCTTAATATGCCTGATGCTGGTGTTGCCAATCAATGGTTGTCTTTAGCTGGTGCCAAATTCTGTATCAAACCTGATGGTTTCTCTTTCTCAAATGGATTATTGTTTTTACCATCAGACCGTACTATTAATCTAGGAGGGGAAACATTTACCTTACATGGAGCTCAAAGCTCAGATAATACGTTCGAATCTATAGATACTACGGCTACAACTTACCTAAAATGGACAGCAAGCAATGGATTGGACAAGATTTTTGTCAAAGCAGATGTTACGTTACCAAACGAATTGAAGGCTGTAGATCCCGACACACATGAACCAACAGGTGAAAAAGTGAAATTAGTTGCTACTTTCTCTTTTAAGAAATGGGACAATTGGATAGCTAGTTTAAGCACGAATGCTCCATTTGAGATCGATGGATTAGATGGTTTTATAATTAATCCTACTAAAGGAATTTATTATGACCACTCTGCAACTACTAATCCTGCACCAATTAATAATCTCAGCAGCTCAAGTGATAAATGGCCAACAAATGATGCTACACATACTTTTAAGGGTAAAAACAACACTTATCAAGGGTTCTACATGGAAGAATTAGTAATGACTCTCCCTAATACTTTAGTCAAACCAGAATCTGGGACTATGCCAACTATATCTTTCAACAATCTATTCATCAATGGAGAAAATGGGTTATGGGCTTCTATTCAAGCGAATAATCTTTTGAAAAAAGGATATATTGGAGATGATAAAAATAGTGGCTGGGGGGCATCTATAGATGTTATCTCTATTCCAATAAAGAACTCCCTGCCTCAATCAGCTACTATGACAGGGAAATTAAAATTACCAGTTAGCAAGGATGAACTTGGATATACTTGTAATTTAAGTATCTCTTCCGAAGGAGTTGGATTTGAATTTGCCGTTGGTACTACTACAGATTATAACATTAAAATGTGGGCTGCAAGTTTAAAACTTCAGCCTAATACCAATATCAGCATTTCGAAGCAACCAGGAAAAAGTACTGTCTTAGCTGCAAATATTAGTGCTAAAATGGACATTACTGTAAGCGAGCAATCACCTCGATTAGCATTTACAGCATTGACTATTGAGAATATGGTAATCGCCAATAGAAATCCAACTACCAATGAAAATAAATTCTATTTTGATCCAGGAAATATTCAATTTGGTTTATTGAATGCTCTTCCTCCTTCCACTTCAACAGGTTATTTCAATCCATACTATGAAGAAGAAAGGGATTTTAATAATGCTGCACCTGAGTATTTGCTTGCTAGTGGTCCTTCTGCTCCGGCATACTTCCCTGCAGGAGGTGGAGGTAGTACAAGCTCCGAGCCTGTTGCAGGTTCAAACATATCAGGATTTGGAGTGCTCTTGAAAAATTTTGCTCCAGTCATAGATATGCTTGACGATAGAAAAATTGGCTTCAAGTTTACTGTGGGACTTAACTTAGGATTTGGGCCTGTTAAATTAAATAATGAAACAACTCTTGCTATTTACGGTCAATTAAAGGATTTAAAAAATCCTCCTACAAATTTCGAATTAGATGTTAAGAAAATTACTATAGATGGAGATTTTGGACCTGTTAAAGTAAAAGGTGAACTTGAATTCCGAAAGAAAGATGCAACATGGGGAGACGGTATTCTTGGAAATTGTAAAGTAGCCTTTCCTCCCGGGATTAACATCGATGCAGACATTGTTTTCGGACAAGTAAACAATTATTCATATTATGGGTTTGGGGCAAGTGTTTATAGTGCAGCTGGTTTAATTCCTATCGGACCTGTAGTAATTACTGGTTTTGGAGGTGGTTTTTACAATAACATAAAATTAACTACTACCGAGGCATCTGGAACAACTCCTGGAAAAGTCACTATGACGCCAGAATCTGGAGCAATGACTTTCAAAGCTTCTGTTTCATTGTCATATTTAAGTGCCACTGTAATGAAAGCCACTGCCACTTTAACTACTTCAATTTCAGGAAGTGGAGGGATCTCTATGATGCAGATTAAAGGAAATGCTGATTTTATATCTGCTGGAGGTAAAGATGATGAAGGGATTGTCAATGCTAAAATCGATATGACGTATGATTTTGAGCATGATGTATTTGATTTATATGCAAAAGTCACAGCTGGGGTAGGCTCAGTCAAAAGTGGAACAGAAGATGGATTATCTATGGCTGGACCTTCCATGTCTATCCCTATTTGGATGCATGCTGGGTACAATCAAGGTGTAAAACCTGCAAATGAGACATTAGAACAACAAAAAGCAAGACAAAATAATAAAAAGAATTTCGATTTCTGGCTATATGTTGGAAGACCCGACAAAGGTGCAGATACAAAAGGAAATCCTTTTGAAAAGATTGAGGTAACACTCATGAAATTGAATACGCCTTTCCTAAAAGTAGATATTGGTGGTAGTGCATACTTCTGTATAGGATCTGAGCTCCCTCCTTTCCCTGCCTTACCTAGTGTGGTCACAAATGCATTACAAATGAATAACAATAAAGACACATATAACAACTCTGTACTGAGTAAAATAAAAAATGGCGCTGGGTTTATGTTTGGTGCTGAAATCCATGGAAGCATTAATGCTAGTATCGCAATCTTTTACTTGGATATTGCAGCAACATTAGGATTTGACGTTGCCTTAAAGCATTACACGAGCAATCCATGTGGCAATACTCCTATCGGATTAGAAGGATGGTATGCAAATGGTCAGTTATATGCATATTTCTCAGCTGATGCAGGTTTTGAAATAGATTTATGGTTTTGGTCTGGGAAAGTATCTCTCGTTAAGTTAAGTCTTGGAGCTGTCTTACAAGCTGGACTACCTAACCCAACATGGGCTGAAGGAAGAATTCGAATCACGGGGGAAGTATTAGGTGGATTGATTCGTATCAATACGGGATGTGACTTTGCGATAAACAAGGAACAGAAATGTGAGGTAAAAGGAAATCCCCTAGATGATATCGAAATGATTACAGAAGTAGGTCCCGCTGGAGATGAAGTAGATATTTTTGCATATCCGTACGTGGTTTTCTCTATGCCAATGATGCCGGCTGAAAGTATTTCTACCCCAAGTAAAATTGTAAAACTAGAAGTAGATGAACACACAACACGATCTTATAAATTCTTTATTAAAGAAACTTCTGTAAGATATGCGAGTGGTTCAAAATATGAAAAAGAAGTACCTGGTATAACAACTTCCTTAAGTCCTGATGGATATACTTTAACTTTAATCAAAACTAAAGCATTTGATAAGAAAACTAAATTTAATATCTATGTTAAATGCGGTGCATTAGAATTAAAGAATGGACAATGGAAAACACCTACAGGCTTTACTAATACGACTAAATATCCTGAAGGATTTGTTCAAGACTCCTTATTGACTATAATGAGTGGTAATGCGCCTGATAGTATTTCAGAAAAAAATATTGCATATTCCTATCCTGTATTAGGCCAACGTTACTTACTAAAGAATGAATTCAACCGAAAAGGAGTTGTTCGTATCTTCCAATGGGTTGATGATTATTTTGAACTAGAAGGAAAAACACCTAAATATATGGTTGATTATGTTTCAATGGATGGAACTTCTACCTTTAGTACACCGTTTACCCCAAATATTGTAAATGGAACTATGGACTTCACGATACCGTCAGGTCTCCAAAATGGAAAACAATATATGGTATATTTTACAGTACAAGATGCTAATTATGCATCAACATCTGGAACAAAAACCACTAAAACAAGGGATATTGATTTATTAAAAAAATCTTCTATATCACCAGGGGATTTAAGTAGCGGAGTAAAAATACCTATAGGTCCACTTTATCCTAAAATGCCAACCTCTGGTTTTAGTACACAAGTTGATAATGTAACTAAAGAACAAGATTCCATCATGTTACTTGGTCATGCATCATCTACCTTCCAGCCCACAAGTGGCCGTATTATATATATGACTACATTTGGTGTAAGTCAGTACAATACTTTTAAAGCTAAAATGGAATCTTACGGAAATACTTGCTATACGTCAGAGGGTACTAAATACACCTCTTCGGTAAGAAAATTTGATATCTCAAAATTTGAGGATAATGGCAAAAAATATACAGGAAATATTTGGGCGCCATATCAAGATTTTTCATATTATGATTATAACATAGATTTAGACCAAGGTCCTGAAGGTTTTGACATATTCGAGGTGCGCGGTCAAGAGAGAGTATTGGTAGGAGGAGTACACTATATTGTTCCGCCTTTATTCCAAGCTGGAATCAAAAAAGAGGAAAGTTTAACAAATGACTTACAGATGAAGAAGTCTATTTATAATCCTATAAAGTCAACATTCCAATACACATATTATGACAATTATGCTAATTTTGGCTATCCACAAAATCGAGAGGACATCTCTAACGGACAGTGGCCTAAATATGCATTTACATTTGAGAAAACTATCATTAATCAACCTTATTCCTTAAAGAATTCTAGTTATAGTTCTAATTCTAGTTCTAATTCTAATATTTATTTATTCTTACCATTTGAAACTAAGAATCTGGTAATGACGTTTACACGAGATAAGATGTACGCTGAAGATTACGCTTTATTGAAAAAAGCAGCATGGTGTTTTTATTTTTTAAAACCTGACATAGATTTGATAAATACTTTACATCAAACTTTTGATTTAGGATTCTGGTTTAACTATTATTACAACCTTAAGGGGGTGCCACTAAGTGATGCAGTGGATCTTGCTTTCTTAAAAGTACAGAAACAAGATTTAGAGTTTCAACAAATGTTAAATGACTGGAGAGTTCTAGCAACTGGAAATGGTGGTGCTTCATTTAAAATACCGGCAGGTAAAGAAATGGCTTTCTGGGGACTTGATAGCAACTTCAAGACTTACTATGAAAACATAGCAATTAGAATGAGAGGATTTGCTACTATGTTTTTCACTCCATTTAATACTGCACAAAACAGAACGATTGAGTTTACGTATGGCTATAATAGCCTTGATACTCGTTGGTTTAACAATGGGCTATATCCAAATGGAGAATTTAAAAGCACATTATATCCTATCGTAGATTTATACAAAGTGAAAGTAACGAAACCAATGAAAAAAAATCTTCAAATTGTTGGACTAGATGCTCCCCCTAATGCAGGAAATCAATCAGGAACGTTCCATCCCATTATTATTGGGTTTTAAATAAAAATAAAAAATTATGCATTTAAATAGACAGAACATAAAACAAAGTAATAGAGTCCTTATTATTCTAATTAACTTTTTACTTGGAATTTTTACAAGCTATGCACAAGAAAAGCAAGAGACTAATAATAAAGATCAACTTATATTCAATATTGCTGTAACAGCAAAAACATACGAAGATTCTATTGTCTTACGTTGGGGACCTTCCGATCCTATTGCTTGGCGTATGGGTATGGGAAAAGGTTATCAAATTATTCGAGTAGCTTACCTTCAAGGAGGGAAAACCGATACAACAATCTTAACAACTACGGCTATTCTTCCTCAAACTTTGGAGCAGATGAAAGCCACAGCACGTAAGGATGATAAATACATGGCAATTGCAGCACAAGCAATGTATAGCGATCAGTTTAGATTATCGAATGATGCTCCTGAATCAGGAAGTCTAATGGATAAAATCCGTCAAGGAAGTGATATGTTCATGTTGAAATATTATTTTGCGATGCAAACTGCAGATTTATCCAAGGAGGCAGCCAATGCACTCGGATTAAGGTTTGTCGATAAAGATGTAAAAAAAGATGGAGCCTACCAATATATTGTTCTGACAGATACCATTAGTGCTTCATACGCAATTCTACCAGGTACTACGCTAGTTACCAAGAATCAAAAGTTGGATGGGTTTTATCCAGAAGGTTTAGTAGGATTTGGTGGCGACCACAAAGTAGAATTACATTGGTATCGGGAACAAATGATGGGATACACCGCCTACTATGTAGAACGAAGTGATGATGGAGGGGCAACATATCACCGTCTATATGAAGACCCCTTTTACTCTTCCTACGATCCATTAACTGAAACACAAGATAGTACAGGTAATGCTAAAATATATAACTCCATTTTAAAAGATAATCAGATGTTATTTGACAGTATTCCTGAAAACTATAAGGATTATTACTATCGTATTGCCGGTATTGATGCTTTTGCTGATGTTAGTGCTTACTCTCCTCCTATTATAATTCATGGGGTGGATAAGATGCCTCCTGAACCAGTAGTTATTGATTCAGTAGTAAACTTCTATAAAAACCATATCTATTTAAAATGGGTAGAACAAGAAAATGCACCTGATTTACTTGGATATTATGTTGCTCGTGGAAGTGAACCAAAGGGGCCATTCGTTCCATTACATGACGAGCTTTTGGATAAAAATATAAAAAGCTATATTGATACTACCGCCAATGCTTTGGAAAAAATATACTATGTAGTTGTTTCTGTAGATACAGCAAAAAATTTAAGTTATTCCTTACCTCACGTAGGTATTCTGGTAGATAGTATTGCTCCAAATGCTCCACTTAACCTCAGTGGAGCAATGGACACTTTAGGTCACGTTTTATTACGTTGGGACATCAATAAAGAGCCTGACTTAGCTGGATATCGCGTATATACTTCATATAATCCTAACAATGATTTCTCTATTATTACTTCCTATCTCGTGACAGATAATTACTATTTGGATAGTATCTCTACGAGATCTTTAGATCGAAGAGTGTACTATAAAGTCGTGGCTGTAGATCGAAACGGAAATCATTCGACATTTTCAAAAAGTGTAACTGTTGAGAAACCTATTCTTATAGCTCCAACAGCTCCTGTTTCTTCATCTATTTCAACTCAAGAAGAGGGTATCTTCATTACTTGGAACGGTAGCTCTAGTGAAGGAGTGTGGGGATACGAAATTTACCGACGTGACACCGATTCCCATACATTTGATACGATCGCCCACATTCAACGCAAAAGTATTGAAGAGCCTAACTTTAGTTATTTAGACACTTCTGCTTTAGGGAATATTTACTACTTGTATAGTGCTTCCAGTATAGATAGTACAGGACTTCGTTCAAATAAATCTAAGGAAGTCAAAGGATATTTACGCAAAGTGAACACATTCAAGAATATAACTTCATTCACAGCAGAATACGATAAGAAACAAGGCGTAGTAAACTTATCTTGGGTAGCTCCAACACAAAAGGGAAATTATTATTTTGTTATATACCGAGCAGAAGGAGACAAAGCATTAGAATCTATCCGATCTTTAGGAAAAGAGGCTACTTCATACTCAGACACTATGTTGAACAAGAATGTAAACTATCGCTATGCAATTGAGATACGAGAAGAAAATGGGCCGGGAAAATCTCCAGAGAAAAAAGAAGCGAAGGTGAGTATAGATTAAAAGGGTAAGGGCTTTTAGTTAGTAATAGTAATTTTAGGTAGTTTAAACCCAGCTACTGTATTAACTAATTCAAATTTGAAGGCCATATTAGCTGTATAAAATTTTTCAGCTTCGTCCCCATAAGCTCTATCAGAAACAGCAAAAAGCACAAGTGCTTTCACATTATCTTCGAGCATAATGCTTCGATACATATATACATTTCTCTCAGCTACTTTTTCTGAAGTTTCATTAAAAGAATCACTTACAATAATAAAATCCAAAATAAGATCTCCATTTTGTTCTAGTACTTCGTACTGAACTCTAGGATTACTCTCTTGTAGCTTTTTTAATTCTATTATTTTCCCTCCCATTCCATATTCAGGTGGATAGCCTCCCACCAAGACATCTAATGTAATCAAACGATCAAAGTGACTAAGTGATTCGCCTTTCTTTATATATTCCTGCTTATAATAATTCGCTCTTGGGTGAGATGAAAAAGCCAATTCATAAAGCGTATTGCTTAACAAGATAGGTTCTGAAAATCCGAAATAATTAATTGGAGTTTGTTCTTCCTGCGCATAGAACGTCAAAGTAAATAAGCCCAAAAATATCCAAGTAATAATCGTTTGTTTTTTCATTTTATCCGAGTTTAGCAATTCGAATATACACAAAAGAAACGTAAATTAACTTCGGAAAATAAAAAAGGCCTCATTGAAACAACAAGACCTCAGAATCTAGGGGTTAAGTAATTATTTACATATTTTAAAAATTCTATAGCGATTCCTTTTACATAAATAGAGTATGTATAGAAAGAAAAAGTTACAAGTAGTCAGATATTAAAAATCTAGAAGGATTCATCCTTAGAGCTCCAACTGTTCTAGTTTAAAATCCCCTAAATTAGGGATATAACATTCCACATCAATATTTTATATTTGTAACATAGAATGAAGATATAAAACATTTTCATAAGTAATAGTTTCATAAGAAAAGGCAGAGATAATCTGCCTTTTTTCTATACGGAGGATATTAGTAATCCTTATTTTTAATAACTTATATTTATTTTAATCTAACAAATTCATTTCATGAATTAAAATAGAGTTACGTTCAAGATGTATTAATCCTTCTTGTTTTAATTCGTTCAATATTGTAGTTACTTTTTGACGTGAAATACCAGTTATATCAGCAATTTCTTGATGTGTTAGGTTATGTTTAATCAGCATCTCATATCCAATAGGCTTTCCTATTTCATGAGCTAATTCTTTAATAAAATCAATGATTCTATCTCGTGATTTCTTCAACACAACAGAACCCAAACGCTGATCCAATTGCTTGTATTTAAACATCGCATTTAATACTAATTTATGTATGCCTTTTCTATCCTCTTTACAGATTCTTTCCATTACCTCATAAGGAAATGCATAGACAATTGTATCATTATCCATAGCTCTTACAGAATTAGTAAATTGGATATAGGTTTCAGGAGCAATAATCCCAAACTCGCCAAAAACATCTCCAGGTTGTAGAATATGCTTAATACTTTCTTTTCCTTCTTCTTGTTTACAAATCCTAACTCTTCCCGTCCGAACAATATATAAATGATTCATAAGGGTACCTTCTTTCACAATTAATTCATTTTTGTGAAATTTCTGTTCTTTCAAAGCGGCATGCATATCCATTTTATGGTCAACGGAAAGATCAGAAAATAAAGGTACGTTATTAAACACCCAACAGTGAATATTTTCAGAAATAATCATATAATCTCATTTAATTGTGTAACAATCCATTATCAAAAAAGAAACAAATCTTTTATAAATTGGTTCTAAAGATAAATAATTATTTTTATTTAGTCTAAATAAGGAGTGAAAATAATTACAATTTACTTTAATTAAAGACCAGACAAAAAAATGAAAAGATTATTTCACGAGGGACTTACCTGTCATCACAGTAGGTTGTTCAATCCCCATACGTGCTAAAATGGTAGGCGCCACATCAGCAAGAATTCCATTATTTAACTGAATATTCTCATTTGTAACTAGAACTACAGGAACCGGGTTCAAGGAATGTTGTGTATTAGGAGTTCCATCTGCATTAACGGCATAATCTGCATTTCCATGATCTGCAATAACAATCAGTTCATAGTTGTTAGACACTGCCGTCTCCACTACTCTACCCAAACACGAATCGACGGTTTCAACGGCTTTTACAATTGCATCATAAACACCGGTATGTCCTACCATATCAGGATTAGCAAAATTCAAACAAAAGAAATCGGGAGTATTTGTAATCAGTTCTTCCGTAATCTTATTTGTTACTTCGACAGCGCTCATCTCCGGCTGTAAATCGTATGTTGCCACCTTTGGTGAATTTACTAATATTCGTTTTTCTCCAGGAAATTCAACTTCATTTCCTCCTGAGAAGAAGAAAGTAACATGCGGATATTTCTCTGTTTCAGCAATTCTTACTTGAGTTTTTCCTGCTTCCGACACAACTTGTCCTAGGGTTTGATTCAAATTATCTTTTTCAAAAATCACATCAATTCCTTTGAACGTATCATCGTAACGCGTCATGGTCAATATATCCAATGGAATAGGTTGCATATTATATCCATCAATAGCATGTTGAGTTAAAACAGTGATAATTTCGCGAGGTCGATCTGTCCTAAAATTAAAGCAAATCACCAAATCTCCTTCTTCAATAAAAGAATCTGTTATATCACAATTTACCACAGATGGCTCAATAAATTCATCCGTAATTCCTTTACTATACCAATAATCAAAAACATCATCCACCGCTCGAAAACGTTCTCCTTCTTTTTTAGTCAAGAGGTTATATGCCTTCTGGATACGTTCCCAACGCTTATCTCTATCCATTGCATAGTATCTACCAATCACACTAGCAATTTGAATACGACTTCCCTCAATATGCTTTTGTAAATTCTGTAAAAACCCCTTTCCACTTTTAGGATCACAATCTCTCCCATCTGTAAATGCATGAATAAAGACACTACGTAAATCATATTCCTTAGCCATATCACACAAAGCATGCAAATGATTCTGGGCGCTATGAACACCTCCTTCCGAAACTAAACCAATGAAATGAACTTTCTGATCTCCTAATTTTGCGTTGGTAAAAGCTCGCTTTAAAACAGGGTTTTGAAAAAAATCACCTTCGCGAATAGATTTATTAATTCGGGTAAGTTCTTGATAAACGATTCTTCCTGCACCAATATTCATGTGTCCCACTTCTGAATTTCCCATTTGACCATCAGGTAATCCAACATTTTCTCCCGATGTTAATAATTGTGCATTTGGATATTTCGCAAGAAGTCCATCCATTACTGGAGTATTTGCATGATAAATCGCATCCGAATGGGAATGATCTCCAATTCCCCATCCATCCAAGATCAATAAACCTACTTTCTTATTTGTCATTTCGCAATGTTATTTTAAAATCTGCACCTTTTGGTATATTGTCTAAACAAACAATAGTTCCGCCATAATGTGCAATCATCTTTTTTACTATATACAAACCTAAACCCGTACCCTTTTGGTCACGAATCTCTTCGTTTCCAATACGTACAAATTTGTTGAAAATTTCTATTTTATATTCCTCAGGAATACCATTCCCATTATCCTTTACACCAAAAACAACGCATCCATCATCTTGTTTTAAATATACTTCAATTTCAGGTTCTTTTCCTACATATTTAAAGGAATTTTCTAATAAATTATGTAAAATAGTCTTTAAGATAAATACATCCATTTTGGCATAAATATCTGGTTCTATATTCATTTGGATAGCAACTCTCTTTCCTTGCCAAGCATCTACTATTCTATAAAATTCTTCGCTTAAATGAATACGCTCATCACTAAGATTTAATTCTTCTCCATCAATACGTGTAGCGATAAGAATATTCTCAATCATATCTTCTAACCGTTTATTCTCCTGTATGGCTTGTTGAATGATATCTATCTGTTGTTCGGTTGATAATTCTTTTCGTTTTAGTAGAGTCTGTAATAAAAGTTTAACAGATGCTAATGGAGTCTTTAACTCATGTGTTACAGAGAGTAAAAAGTTATTTTGCTGCTTGGAAATTTTAATTTCTTTCTGAATAGCACTACGAATTCGGAACAAACCTAAAAGAAGAATAAGGAAGAATACAATTCCCTCCCCCACTATCATCAAAATCCTTTTCTCTACAATATCGGGAGTTTCAGCTAAAGACGATAATTCATACAGATAAAATGCCCACCAAGAGAACTGAAGAATTATATAAATACTCAGTACATAAAATAAAATTACTGTTTGCCTTTTCACTATAAGCTAAATTTACGCTACCTTATCTTAATTTCCAAAAATTAGAAACAAGGGATTAACCCTCAATGTAATTTAAGAATGCTTTATTGACCATTTTATTTCCTCCATGAGTTGGGTAATCTCCTGAAAAATACCAATCGCCATTATTATTTGGACAAGACTTATGCAATCCTTCTATAGTTTGATAAACAAGTTTTAGTTCAGCTTTCATTCCAACAGGAGTCAACATTTGAGCTATTTTTACTGAAATTTCTTTATCCGTAAAAGGAGCATAAATTTCTTTTACATAATTCTTAATTTGCTCTTTAGGATAGGATTCTTGCTCCTTACACTTTTTATAAACCTCATCTATAATGAATCCACGACCAGTTTCTTTCAACAACTCAATAGCAGCTTCAAAAGCAATAAATTCAGTCATTTTTACCATATCAATTCCATAACAATCCGGATATCTAACCTGAGGAGCAGAAGAAACCACAACAATGCTTTTGGGTTCTAATCTATCCAACATTCGTAAGATACTTTGCTTTAAGGTTGTACCACGAACAATAGAGTCATCAATTACAACTAAATTGTCTTTCTGAGGATTAACAGTGCCGTAGGTAACATCATACACATGAGCCACCATATCATCGCGATCACTTTTTTGTGTAATAAACGTTCTCAATTTCACATCCTTTATAGCTATTTTTTCAAATTTTGCTCTTCTATCTAAAATTTCAGAAAGATTTTTCTCATTTAACTTGCTACCTAAGGCTAGGATATCTGCTTTTTTCTTTTCATTTACATAATCTTCTAATCCTTTCATCATACCATAGAAAGACATTTCTGCCGTGTTTGGGATAAAAGAGAAAACTGTATTATCCAAATCCCCCTCAACACTTTCAATAATATGTGGCACTAGAAGTTGACCTAGCATTTTCCTTTCTTGATAGATATCGTTATCATTTCCTCTAGAGAAATAAATACGTTCAAAGGAACAAGCAGCACGTTGTTTTGGCTCACTAATCTTAACCTCACTTATTTGTCCATTTTTCTTAATAATTAAGGCATATCCTGGGGTTAATTCTTTAATCTTATCTTTCCTTAAATTGAATGCTGTTTGTATTACTGGTCGTTCAGATGTAACCACACACACCTCATCATCTTCATACCAAAAAGCGGGTCTAATACCATTTGGATCTCGTAAAACAAAAGCATCTCCATGTCCTAATAAACCAGCCATAGTATAACCTCCATCCCAATCTGAAGACGCTTTTTGTAGAATTGATTGTAAATTGAGACTTTCTCCTATTTTAGCAGAAATCTCTTTATTATTATATCCTTGCTTTTTATATAGTCGGAATAATTCTTCATTTTCAACATCAAGGTAATGTCCGATTTTTTCGAGTACAGTAACAGCATCTGATTTTTCTTTCGGATGTTGACCTAGACTTAACAAAACATCAAACAACTCATCAACATTCGTCAGATTAAAGTTTCCAGCGATAACCAAGTTACGAGTCATCCAGTTATTTTGGCGTAAAAAGGGATGACAACTTTCAATGTTTTGGGTTCCAGAGGCACCATATCTCAAGTGTCCCAGAAAAAGTTCTCCTGTAAATCCAGCATTCTTTTTCAAATAATTCACATCTCTCAGCTTACTCGGATCTTGTTCTTGGATTTCTTCAAATCGCTGGTTGATTTTACTAAAAATCTCTTGAATAGGTTTACCGCTGATAGAGCGACTTCTAGAAATATAGCGTTCTCCTGGTGTAACATCAAATTTAATATTTGCCAAACCTGCACCGTCTTGCCCACGATTGTGTTGTTTTTCCATCAACAAATACATCTTAGCTAAACCATAAAATGCTGTGTTGTATTTGTCTAAATAATATTCTAAAGGTTTTTTTAATCGGAGGAGTGCAATCCCACACTCGTGCTTTATTGAGTCGCTCATTGAATTGATGTTTTTGCTTATGCAAAAATAACAGCTATTTTTTTAGTATGTCATGAAATTTAATATTAAATTACAATTTATTTGTTGTGTATTTAAGATAACAATCTCTATATATTAAAAAAATAATTGATTTTATCATTTTTCATAACTTACACACTTCAAACTAAAAAATGAGTTTCCCTACTCATAAAGCAACTTTTCAATTGAAAATCAGTTATACACATGAGATAACTTTTAAGTAAGTTTAACGTATAATTTTATTATTTAATTCTGAAGTGTCATATATTTGATTAATGAATAGATACCTAAGTATATTATTTTTGTTTATTCTTTCTATATCTACTGCTATTACTCAGGAGAATGATGTTTGGTTTCAACCAAACAGAGGACAATGGGATAGTCAAATTCTATATAGAGTATCTTTAAATCAAGGAGATTTCTTTATTGAAAAAGATAAATTCACTTTTGCATTAAACAATCTAGGTGAAATCTACCATCATGCGCATGAAAACAATGAAGATATAGATCTAATTTCCCACCATACAGTGTTCGCACATTTTAAGAATTCCTCATGGGAGGGAGAGGTGATAGAATCAGATTCTTCTACTTTCTATAACAATTATATCTTGGGAAATGACCAGAATCAATGGAAATCAAAATTATATTCCTACCACAAGCTAAAATTTTTAAATTATTACCCTGGCATTCATCTCATTTTAGAAACAACTCCTTTAGCTATCAAATATTCTTTTGAAGTAGAACCGGGTGTTGACCCTTCTATCATACAAATATTTTATGAAGGAATGGATAAGCTATCACTGAGTCAAAATGAATTATCTATTCTAACACGGTTTGGTGCTATTAAAGAGTATGGTTTGAAAGCATGGTCGGATTCTGAAAATTCAATTCCTATTAAATACGCACTTCAAGCAAATACTATCTCATTTTTATTTCCAAATGGATATAATCAGACGGAAACATTAATCATTGACCCCTACCTTACTTTTTCAACCTTTACAGGTGCCACTTCAGACAATTGGGGTTTCACTGCAACTCCAGACAATCAAGGGAATTTATACGCAGGTGGAATTGTCTTTGGCCCCGGATATCCTACTTCCCCTGGAGCATACGACAATAGCTACAACAGTGGATATGGTAACTATAAAATTGATATTGGAATTTCCAAATTTTCTAGTGATGGCACCCAATTAATGTACTCTACATTCCTAGGAGGAAATGGAAATGAAACTCCAAACTCTATTATAACCAACGACCAAAATGAATTGTATATTCTGGGTGTTTCCACATCTACCAATTTCCCTACCTCTCCAGGGGCATACCAAACAATCAACAATGGAGGAACCGTAACTACTCAAATAGCTATTAAATTTGATGGAACTGACATTATTGTATCTAAATTAAGCGCAGACGGTACCACCCTATTAGCAAGCACCTATCTAGGAGGAACTAGTAATGACGGATTAAATATCAGTAATTTAAATTATAATTATGGGGACGTTTTTCGAGGTGATATAACTATTGATCAAGATGGGAATATTGTGATTGCAAGCTCTACACTATCAAGTGACTTTCCTATTGTTAATGGCTCTAATACCATTTTGGGAGGGAATCAAGATGCTGTTGTCGCAAAACTAAACCCAAACCTAACATCACTGATTTGGTCAACTTACCTAGGAGGTTCTGGAGATGATGCTGGGTTTTCAATTCAAGTAAATTCTTCCAACAATCTACTAGTGACTGGTGGTACAAAATCTACTAATCTCCCATTCTCAGGAGGTTATCTTCCGACTTACCAAGGAGGAACTTCTGATGGATACGTAGCTGAATTAGATGGGAATACCAATTCCATTATCAGAGGAACATATATTGGAACAAGTAGTTATGACCAATCATTTTTTGTGCAATTAGACAATGCTGATAGAGTATATGTTTTTGGTCAGTCCTTAGGAAACATTCCCGTTAGCTCAGGTGTTTATAGCAAACCAAATTCGGGTCAGTTCATTCAACAATACGCTGCTGATTTAACGACATTAAATTGGTCCACCCGTGTTGGCGGAGGGAATGGAGTAGTTGAAATTTCTCCTACCGCTTTTTTAGTAACCAATTGCAATGAAATTTATTATACCGGGTGGGGAGGCTCTGTAAACTCAAGTAATTCCCAAGCTGTTGGTAGTACCACTTTTGGTTTTCCAACCACATCAGATGCCTACCAAAGCAATACCAACGGTAGTAATTTTTACATTGGGGTATTAACAGCTGATGCAACTGCTTTAAGCTATGGAACTTTTATGGGAGGAATGAACAGTAGTTATAATCACGTAGATGGAGGTACGAGTCGTTTTGACAAACATGGTCGTATTTATCATGCTGTATGTGGTGCATGCGCAGGAAATCCAAATGGTTTTACAACCACTCCTGGTGCATATTCAACTACCAATAACAGCTCAAACTGCAATATGGCTGCTTGGAAATTTGATTTGTACGCAATTAATTCTGCACTGTCTGTTCCGAATGCTTTAATATGCTTGCCAGATTCTGTACATTTTACAAATACTTCACAGAATGGAGATACATATCATTGGGATTTTGGTGATGGGCATACTAGTACTCAATACGCACCTAACCATTTCTATCCCAATACTGGCACATATGAAGTTGAATTAATTGTAAGTGATAGCCAAGGCTGTTTTGAACCCGACACTAGTGTAATAACTATTTATATAGGTGATTTTCATGGAGGAATCACACAACCTGCCACAAAAGTTTGTCCAGGAACTCCTTTCCAATTAGAAGCTTCAGGAGGAAGTACATACAGCTGGACTCCTGCACAGTATTTGGATGACCCAACAAGTCCCACTCCTTTAGCCACCATTGATGTAACAACTGAATTTACTGTTGTTGTCTCTGATTCTTGTGGAGTCGATACTTTAAAAGTAACTTTAGAAACATATACCCCTACAGCTGATGCTATTGATGATCAAACTATGTGTAAAGGAGATGTGATAACACTTTGGGCAGATGGAGGAGGAACTTATACTTGGACAACAAATGACATGTCTTCCATATTAAGTAATACGACAACATCTACTATTTCAATTTCTCCAACCGTAACTAGTGATTATACTGCAACTATCATCACCCCGGATGGATGTGAATTAAAAAAATACATTCATGTAACAGTATTCCAAGACAAACCTCATCCGGAACTATTAGATTCCCTAGTTATATGCAAAGGAGATAGTAAAACTGTAACAGCTACTGGCGGAGACTCTATTACATGGTATCCAAATACAGAAATCATGGCTACATCTGACACAAGTGTAGTTATTTTTGCTAGTTCAAGTAGATGGTATTATGTCGATTTTTCTAACCCATGTGGAACTGTAACGGACAGTATTTACGTGGAAGTAAAGCAAGTATTCCCAGCCATTTGTCCAGATACTACTGTTTGTCCGGGAGATCCCATTGTTTTATGGGCGACAGGTGGTATAAGTTATGTATGGACTCCAGATGATTATTTAGCTCATCCACATGATTCAATAACTACAGGTTACTCTATGCACCCAGATACCTATTACGTTCAAGTTACCGATGAAAATGGATGTTCAGAAATTGCACAAACTAAGGTTTTTCATTATCCTGAGCCAAAGGTTTATGTAGGTTCAGATTATATAGGTTTTGCAGGCGATGAAGTGCCTCTTTCAGCACAAGGCAATAGTATGGGTAGTTATATGTGGTCTCCAACTGAATATTTATCCTGCGTCAATTGTCAAGATCCTATAGCAACTCCGCCTAGCTCCATGACATACGTAGTGACATTTATAGATGAAAATGGTTGTAAAGCTAAAAACCAAGTCAAAATTGAATATAAAGCTATAATTTATGTTCCAAACACCTTTACTCCAGATGGAAATGGATTTAACGATAAATTCTTTGTAGTTGGAGGAAATGTAAAAGATTTTCATTTAACAATATTCAACCGTTGGGGCGAGTTGATATTTGAAACCAATAATATGAATTCATATTGGGATGGAACTTATAACGGTCAGAAATGCAAAGACGGAACGTATGTTTGGAAAATCACCTATACAGGGATTGATAATTTCAAAGAAGAATTAGTTGGCCACATTAATTTATTGAGGTAATTCATGTCTTTCCATTATTATGCCATCTACAAACCTTATGACATGCTTTCCCAATTCACAGGAGAAGATGGAGTAAGTGCCTTAGGAGACCTATACCACTTCCCTAAAGATGTGTACCCGATTGGACGTTTAGATAAAGATAGTGAGGGACTTTTACTTTTAACAAATGATAATGTCTTCAAAAATAAAGTTCTTGATCCAACGAATAAGCTAGCCAAAACATATTGGGCACAGGTGGATAATGACATTACAGAAGAAGCTTGTAGAAAATTAGAATCAGGAACTATCAGTATTAAGCATAACAAAAAGAAACATATAGTAGCACCTGCTCTGTGCAAGAAAATAGAAAATCCAGAGCTACCTGAGCGGAGTGTACCCATACGTTTTCGAAAGGATATACCAACAAGCTGGATTGCACTCACTATTCATGAAGGGAAAAATAGACAAGTTCGAAAGATGACTGCTGCTGTTGGCTTCCCCACCTTAAGATTAGTTCGCACAGCAATAGGGAAGTTACATCTGAACCAGATGAAACCCGGCGAAGTGATAAAAATCCATCCAAAAGATGTAATTTAGAGAAAAAAAACACCTAAGCCCATTGATTTATAATATAATTATCTATCTTTGCACTCCAATTTATAAAAATAAATATATGACTAGTTACGAGACTGTTTTCATTTTAACTCCCGTTTTGTCTGAAGATCAGGCAAAGGAAGCAGTAAAAAAGTACGAAGGAGAAATTAAATCCTTCAAAGGAAAAATCAAACATTCTGAAGCATGGGGTTTGAAAAAATTAGCTTACTCTATTCAGAAAAAAACTACTGGATTCTATTTTCTAATTGAATTCGAAGGAGAAGGTGATATCATTGCTAATCTAGAATTATCTCTAAAAAGAGATGAAAGAGTATTGCGCTTCTTAACCGTGAAAATGGACAAGCACCACACTGAATGGGCTGAGAAGAGAAGAGCTAGAATGGGTAACGCTTCAACTAAAGAAGTAGAAGCTTAATTATTAACTACAAAAATTTTAGAACATGGCACAAGATGTAAGATATCTATCACCAGTAAACATTGATATAGTAAAAAATAAATATTGTCGTTTTAAGAAAAGCGGAATCAAATTCGTAGATTATAAGGATGCTGATTTCTTATTAAAACTTTTAAACGAACAAGGTAAAATTTTGCCTAGAAGAATCACTGGTACTTCTGCAAAATTCCAAAAGAAAGTAAACAAAGCTGTTAAACGTGCTCGTCACTTAGCTATTTTACCATACGTTGGAGACCAATTAAGATAAACCTATTTATTAACACATTAATAAGAAGAAAATGGAAATCATATTAAAGAAAAATGTAGATAAACTAGGTTATAGAGACGAAATCGTAGTAGTAAAACCTGGTTATGCTAATAACTTCTTAATCCCTCAGGGTTACGGAATAATAGCTACCCCTTCTGCAAAAAAAGCACATAGCGAAACTTTAAAGCAACGTGCACATAAAGAAGAGAAAGTAAAAGAAGAAGCTCAAGAATTAGCTGCTAAATTTGAAGGAATAGAAATCAAAGTTGGTGCTAAAGTTGGTGAGAAAGGTCATATCTTTGGATCTGTTAATACTATCCAATTATCTGAAACTTTAAAAGCTGCTGGAATTGATGTAGATAGAAAATCTATCAAAATCATTAATGAACCTATTAAAGAAGTAGGTACTTATACAGCTGTTGCAAACTTACACAAAGAAGTTTCTGTAGAATTTAATTTTGAAGTAGTAGGAGAATAAGTTATTCTCACAAAATACTCAAGCCGTTATTCAGTGAATAGCGGCTTTTTTTATTCCTCATCCGGAGAAATAATGCGCTTAATATCCTCTTCTGTTTTATCAAGCTTCTTACGACATAAGTCAACTAATTCTTTTGCCTCCGTTACCGTCTCCGAAAGCTTATCTATTTTAATCTCTTTATTTTCTAATGCTGAAACGATTTCTTTTAAACGTTGCAACGCTTTCTCATAAGAGGTTTCTTCAATTATTCCCATGATCTAATTCTGTTTTTGATATTATTTTACTTACTAATAATGAATTGGAAGCTAATGTTCTCATCTCATCCCCTATCTGTACATCTACATCCCTCACATCTTGATCTCCAATTGTTGAGATAGTAAAGCCAGCAGATAAAATTTTTAATGGATTCAACAGCGCCAACAACTCTTCTTGATTACTCAGATTTATTCTTTCTCTTTCCAGCTGATTCAAACTTAAATTAAATATACGTTCTTGTTGCAACTCTAATCCACTTACTTCTCGATGCAACAAACGCTGAAGCTCTGTTGTTAAGTCATGACTAAGGTCCATTAAATCAGATTTCTCACTATATACATATTCTCTTGATTTTTCTGAAATCTCAAAGCCAAATTCTCTAAAAGTCTGCTTCCAATATTGGATGAGTTCTCTTACATAATGAGTCAGATAATTGTTATAATGTAAGAATTCTTCTCTCGCTCCCCCTAAGTCTTGTAGAGAAAGTTGTATAGTCTTATCATATAATTCACGCATTATTTTTTGGAACGATTGAACTCCATACTGAATAAATTGGCCAACCGCTGTGGGCGTTATAAAGTGTTGCCTTGCCACTAAGTCCGATACAACCTCATCGGTTTCGTGACCTATCCCTGTAAGTACAGGCAAACGAGATAAACAAATTTCCTTCGCTATCCGATAATCATCAAACAAAGCTAAATCCATTTTACTCCCTCCTCCTCTCAAAATTGCGATCACATCCACGTCATAACAATTAGCTTCTTTGATTGCATCTACAATTCCAGGTATAGCAGTTTCCCCTTGAACACTCACCGGGAATATCTTAACCTTAAATTTATTAAAGTCATAATTGACAAATAATTCGTTTTGGAAGTCACGAAATCCAGATGTTTCTGGAGAACCTATCAAAGCAATACGCTTAATGATAGTAGGCAAACGGATATCTTGCTGATTTAAAAAAATGCCTTCATTTTGAAGTTTTTTAATCACTTCCTGTCGCTTCCTTTCAATCTCCCCATAAGAATATGATGGATCAATGGCACGAATATTAATCTTTAGTCCATAAATCGAATGATATTCCAACTTAACATTCAACAAAGCCTTATTTCCAGGTTGCAAAATGCCTAGTACTTCTTTTAAACCTATTTTTTCAACAACAGAAGCATAAGTTGTGGCCCAAATAACGGCAGAACTAATTGCTGTTGTTTTATCATTCATACTGTCTGCTAACTCCAAATAAAAATGCCCACTTTTCTGATTTACTTTTACAATCTCAGCAGTAATCCAATAATCCTGAGATCCAAAATGCTTCATCACATGCCTTTCAAAGGCTTGATTCAATTGGGTTAATGTATATATTTTTCGTTCAGACAAGAATAGTATATTTAATTTCTAAGTTAATCATTTTTCACAAGAAACACTCAAAATATTTTCTATTTTTGCTTGAAAATATGGCAACAGATACCCTTATATACTCCTTTGCATTTGCGCTTATATTGGGCAGTCTAAATAGCTGGTACTGGTACACCAAAGGTTATCGCGGTGGCAAACTTTTCTTTCTCGGTACAATTGCATTTTGGGGAATTATCATGCTTGTTATGAAGTTATTTTAGTACCCAAAAGCAAGAAAGACATTCTAAAATTAGCATCATTTCGTCTTCCAACAGTTACTTTATCTTAGTTTTTTCTTCATCTCCTTTCAATATTCTTCCTTTCTCCGTATTTTTGCAAGCAATTAATTATGGTAAAGGAACTCGATATTGAAGCATTTCTACAGTTGAATCAGGGCTATGTTCTGTTAGATACACGTACTCCGGCCGAATATGAAAAGGCTCATGTTCCCGGTGCTAAGAATTTACCTTTACTGGATAATGAGGAGCGTGCAATCATCGGGACCACCTATAAGCAAAAAGGTCGTGAAGAAGCTATCTTACAAGGATTCGAGCTTACGGGAAGCAAATGGCGTAATTTCATTGAGAAAGCACTTGAATTAGCACCCGATAAAAAGATTGCGGTGTATTGCTGGCGAGGTGGAATGAGAAGTGGAATCATGTCATGGATCCTAGATTTATACGGATTCAAAACAATTAAGATTACAGGAGGCTACAAAAGTTACCGCAATTGGGTTTTACAACAATTTGAAAAAGAATATCCAATCATTGTGCTAGGCGGAATGACAGGTTCACACAAAACTGAAATTCTTACCGAATTAAAAAAGCAGGGCGAACAGACAATAGACTTGGAGGAATTAGCACAACACTTAGGTTCTTCTTATGGAACATTGAATAAACTCGTACAACCTTCACAAGAACAATTTGAAAATTTGCTAGCGAAAGAACTTTTTCAACTTGATTTAAACAGACACATTTGGATGGAGGATGAAAGTCGAAATATCGGAAAACGCACACTTCCCGAACATATCTTTGAACAGATTAGAGCACATCAATTGATTCTGCTTGATATTGAAAAAGAAAAACGCATTGATTTTCTAGTAGAGGAATATGGTTCTTTAGATAAAGAATTTCTTATCGAAGCCACCGAAAGAATTAGCAAACGCTTAGGGCCACAACATGCTAAAAATGCAATCGAAACTATTAGAAGTAACGATATGCGACAATTTATTGAGATTGTTCTAACCTATTATGATAAAACATACACCCGAGGATTATCCAAGAGAAATAGTGAAATGATAAAAAAAGTAACTATTTGCTTTGAAAATCCGCATCAATGCGCAGAAGAAATTCTCCTAAAAATAAAATAAGAGATGGAAAAAGAATCAGTACGATTAACTCAATATTCTCATGGGGCCGGATGTGGTTGTAAAATCAGCCCAGCTACTTTAGATACAATCATTAAAAGCACAGCCACATTTAAGAAGAATAGTAAACTTCTAGTAGGAAATGACAACAAAGACGATGCGGCTGTTTATGATTTAGGAAATGGAACTGCTCTAATTTCTACGACTGACTTTTTTATGCCTATCGTAGATAATCCTTTTGATTTTGGAAGAATAGCTGCTGCTAACGCTATCAGTGACGTATATGCTATGGGAGGTAAACCTATTCTTTCAATAGCAATTCTTGGGTGGCCTATTAATAAAATTGCTCCTGAAGTTGCCCAAGAAGTAATCGAAGGTGCGAGAACTATTTGTGAAGAGGCAGGGATTACTATTGCTGGGGGACATAGTATTGATGCTCCTGAACCTATCTTTGGTTTAGCTGTAAATGGACTGGTAGAAATCACTCATCTCAAACAAAATTCTCAAGCTACTCCTAATTGTAAATTATATCTAACAAAACCTTTGGGTGTTGGATCTCTTTCTACCGCTCAAAAGAAAGGGCTTCTCAAATCAGAAGATGCAGAAATTATGCTAAAAAGCATGACAACATTAAATAGCATTGGCGCTGTATTTAGTAAACTAAAAGGAGTGAAAACCATGACGGATGTTACGGGATTTGGATTACTCGGACACCTTTCCGAAATATGTGAAGGAAGTAATATTTCTGCAACTATAGTGTATGATAACGTTCCAACTATTTCCTCCCTACATTCATATTTAGACCAACAATGCATTCCAGGAGGAACTCAACGTAATTGGGACAGCTATGGTAGTAAAATAGGGGCTATTACGCAAAGGCAAAAAGAAGTATTGGCGGATCCACAAACCAGTGGCGGCTTATTAGTAATTGTAGAAAATGAATACACTAAAGAATTTGAAGGAATAGCCTTAGAACACGGATATAATTTAAGTTCTATTGGTTTTACCACAGAAAAAAAAGATGTATTAATTGAAATTATCTAAGTTATGGAAAATAAAACAGTTATCGTAACCGGTGCACATGGTAATTTGGGAAGTGCGGTTGTACAAGAATTTTTGAAACAAGGTCAAAAAGTTGTTGGATTTGCTCGAGGAAATCACGAAGAAAGTGAAAATCCATTTTATCAAACTTTAGAAACAGATTTATTAAAAGAAGATGAATCTGCCAAGTCTGTAGCCATTGCAATCAATCGCGTTGGAGAGATTGACACAGCAGTGCTTACAGCTGGAGGATTTACTTTAGGAACCATTGCTTCTACAACTGCGCCTGACTTAGAAAAGTTATTTATGCTCAATTTCGAAACAGCCTACAATGTAGCAAAACCTATATTAAAACACATGTCTGAAAATGGAAAAGGTAAAATCTTCTTCATCGGCTCAGGTGTGGGTATGGATACTCGCAAAGGAAATGGAACAGTTGCATATAGTCTTTCTAAATCATTATTATTTCAATTGGCTAACATCATCAATGCAGATATAGACAAAACAGGAGTGCAGGCTCACGTCATTGTACCTGGCACCATAGATACACCTCAAAACCGAGAATCTATGCCAAATGCCGATTTTAGTCAGTGGGAAAAACCAGAAGATATTGCACGTATTATCTATGACTATAGTCAAAAGACAAATAATATAGATGAAACGATATTGCTTATAAAAGAAATATTAACAAAAAACTAGCATCCCCAGAGGATTTCATCAAGAATTAGTGTCGCAGCTAAAGCTAATTGAGAATAATTTTGAGAAGCATTCCCAAATTTAGCTGCTTTGGTGGTCCACATCTGTTGAATCAGCTCCATTCCGCCATCTTCTGGTCCAATTTCACGAACAACGGCTGCTACATTTGCAGCACCAGCATGATACACATGCAAAACAAAAAGTCTAAACCACAAATCTGTTTCTTTGTAGCAAATTCCTCTGTCATCCAAAATCTTTTTTGCTTCTGGAATACAAATTCTCGCAATTAATCTACTTGATCCAATAGCTGATTTTGTAAAATCCTTACGATCATCCTGATATTTATTGACTGTCAGCCCCATATTACGCGCAACTCCAGGCATCAATTGAAAAGGTCCATACGCCCCCACCGATGATTTGGCAAGCTTTCCCGGACTCTCAATCATCAATATCGCTTGTGCATACCAAGGATCTACACCTTCATCATGAAATACTTTAGTTCCTTGACTAATATCCATTAGGATATTATCGTATGTATAGAAATTCTTTTTTCCGATAGTCATAAAAATACGCGTAGAAGCATCTAAATTTCTTGAATTTCTGATTGAATCTCGGTATTTATCCTTTTGGTCATCTGTCTTTTTATTCCATTCCTTAACTGCAAAATATGCTATGATTTCTCGAGTGTTTCCTATATTAATCACACATGAATCTTCAGATAATCTCATAATAGTTTTCCAAAATAATGGCTTGGCTAAGTCGTACCAACCCTCCTCAAATATCTGTCCATAATCCACATAAGATATAATCAAAGAATCATCTATCAGATGTTCTTTTAACAAACTGTTTTCATCCAATTCTACATGATCTTCATAAGTAGGCAAAGAAGGTGTAACACCAATATCTTTAGAATATAGGAATACGATAACACCTAAAAGGCAAAATAAGGTTATGACTATCTTTTTCAGCATAATTTCACAATGGATTCAGTAAATAAAACGATTATTATTGAATTACGTTACTTAAAATACAAGAAATTTGCCAAAAGGAAATTGTTGATAAGGAAAAGAAAAGCGATAATTTAATGCAAAATATATTACTCTTATCGCATTTATTTAAAATGATCCCACCCTTGCGCTTTTAATTCAAAAGCAGCATTTTGCTTATCTATAAGATAAAGACCTTCATCTTTGTTTGTGAAATGACCTATGACCGTCATGTGAGGATTTCCTTTAATTTTATCAAAATCTTCTTGTTTGATGGAGAACAATAGTTCGTAATCTTCTCCGCCATTCAACGCACAAGTAGTTGGTGAAATATTAAAATCAATTGCCGTAGTAGAAACCGTTGAATCAATTGGCAATTTCTCATCGTATATTCTCACGCCAACACTAGACTGTCTGCTTAAGTGAAATAATTCCGATGCCAAGCCATCCGAAATATCCATCATAGCAGTTGGTTTCACTCCTAACTCTTTCAGGTATTGGATAATATCTCTTCTAGCCTCTGGTTTTAATTGTCTTTCTAACACATAATCAAAGCCATCTAAGTCAGGTTGAATTTCTGGGTTACTTTTCCAAACCTCTTTTTCTCTTTCTAATACTTGCAATCCCATATAGGCACCGCCTAAATCTCCTGAAACTACAATAAGATCATTTGGTTTCCCACCATTTCTATATACTACATCATCTTTTTTTGCAACACCTATAGCAGTTATTGATAAAATCAAACCAGATTGAGAAGACGTGGTATCTCCTCCCACTAAATCCACATCGTAAGTCTTACATGCAGCATAAATCCCTTCATAAATCTCTTCTACTGCTTCTTTAGGGAAGCGACTTGATATTCCAATAGAAACAGTAATTTGCTCTGCTTCTCCATTCATAGCGTAGATATCTGAAAGATTTACTACTACAGCTTTATAACCAAGGTGTTTTAAAGGAGTGTACATCAAATTAAAATGTATGCCTTCTACTAACATATCTGTTGCCACAAGAGTTACTGTTTTTTCATCTCGTTCAAGCACAGCAGCATCATCCCCTACTCCATACAAGGTTGAAGATCGTTGTTTCACAAAGTCTTTAGTTAATTCGTGAATCAATCCAAACTCTCCAATACTATCTATAGAAGTTCTTTTTTCGTCGCTCATACTTTTAAATTTTATCTATCGTATCAAATGTAAGCCCTTTCTTTTGAATAATATGAATGAAAGTCGGGATAATTTCTTTCATACGTTCAACTGTTTTATCATTCTCATGGAAGACAATAATATCGCAACTCTTAACATATTTCTTCACATTCAGTAGGATAGTTTCATTTGTAAGAGTCTGATCAAAATCGTAAGCCATCCAACTCCACATAATAAGTTTTCCTCTTTCCAAAACGTATTGTGCTTGTTTTGATTTAAGCGAACCATAAGGAGGACGAAAATATGCGTCTGGAGCCAATGCAGCAGAGCGATCAAAATTATTTTTAAACTCCTCCCATGACAATTTACTCCCTGCAACATGTTCATATCCATGATGTCCAACTATATGCCCTTCTTCCTTAGCCCGTAAAACCAATTCAGGGTATTTTTCCGTATTCATACCACTCCAAAAGAAATTGACTCTTATCTTTTGCTCTTTTAAGAAATCCAACAACCACGGAGTAATCTCTGGATGTGGCCCATCATCAAATGTGAGATATACTTTACCCTCAGCCCCATACCAAATGCGGCGTGGATAAAACCACGCCACATATTTAGGTATTCGATAAATCTTTTGATTCATTTATTATTCTCCCTCTCCAAATCCGTTTTCTTCCAATAAAGCATTATATGTTTCAGCAAACTCAATAGCTTCTTTTTCCATAGAACGGGTTCTTACTTTTCCTCGAACAGATTCGTTGATTTGTCTTGATTTCAAGTCGTTCATAACACCTTTTACTACTTCGTTGGTTAACTTATTCTCCAACTCTTGTCCATATTGCGCTGCACCACTCTTTGGAGATGAAACAAATACTTGCGCATACGTACGTAAGAAATTCATTGAAAGAGAAATGAAATCTTTTTTATTGTTATATGCAATCATTGCATCACTATGAGAGAAATAGTTCATCATCGACTCCAATTGTTTCATATATTCAATAGCTAATTGGTCAGCTTTATCAGTCTTTCCAATCTCATAGATTAAGCGAATATATTCAGGCAAAATACCGTCTGTATAGATGCTCTCTCCATTAGACAATTGATGTCCAATAGCACGTGGTTCACCCATATCAAACACCTTTGCAATAGGCAGTTGTTCTAACCCGAATGTTAAAATCGTATCAATCTTACCCACTAAGAAATCAATATCTTTTTGAGCAGTTGCTGTAGAATCCAACATCAAACGCTGTTTAGCAATTTGTAGATCATTATAATATTTAGATGCTAAATCAAGGAAATTATTTCTGTATTGGTCTGTATGACGGCGAACATAATAATCAACTAATACTTTATCTCCGTTTAGATTTCCGTAATCAAATTTCTTCACAATATTTGAATACATCTCATCGCGAGCAAATTTATCAGCAGCATCACTCTTCAATGGAGTTAAACCATGAATCTGTCCTAAATTTTTCAATGCTCCTATAGCATATAATGATTTAGCTACATCAGAACCTCCAGGGCTTGAGAAATAAATTCCTCGTGTCCATTCAAAGTTGGCAAGGATATCTAACATAACCATTTCTTCTCTACTTAATCCACGAATATCAGAACGGAATAGGCCTCCTTTTCTAAAATTGAAACGGATTTCGTCCACTGTTTTATCTTTCAACTCTTTAGGTATAATTCCAGCTTTAACAGCATTATCAGCATTTACCTTCAAAATAAATCCAGAAGATGGGAAGAAACGTAGCTTTCTACCTGGTTGCTCTAACATATTTTTGTCATCTCGTACAAATTCCATGATATATTCCACAGGAAGGAAATCCCATGAAGCAGTCCAAGACTCTGCAGCGCTCTGCAATTGAGTTGCCATATCTCCACTTGGAGTTACCGCTTTACTATTAATATCCGTTAACACTTTACGAATAAACGTATTTGTTCTATCATACTCCTTTATTCCAGGATTTTCTACATCTTGAACCAATTCTTCAAACATTTTATTTAAATCCTCCTGTGCTTTAGGAGTATTTCCTTTAGAAGTTTGGATAGTAGCAGCTAAACCTCTTCTAATATTTGTCAAAGCTTCTCTGAATTGTTTTGGATTACTCTCTATTTTCTTTTCAATTATCTCTTTAGCTTTCTCAGGAGACAACATGTTTTTATAAATCTCATAGTCCACAAACAAGACGTAGTCAGTATTTCCTGCTCCCATTAAAATTTGGTCTTCTCTAAATTTAATTGGAAGTGGATCAGATTCATACGCTCTCATTTTCATTTGTTCAGTGTACCAATCTGTTTGCATCAACGAAAGGTTTGCAACGCGTACGTCTGTACGAATTCCTTCCACCTCTTGTAGATACCAAAGTGGGAAAGTATCATTATCTCCATTAGTATATAAAATAGCATTCGGAGAACAACCTACTAAGTAATTATATGCTAATGCACGAGCAGGAGTTCTATTACTTCTATCGTGTCCCTCCCAATTTTGCATTCCCATTAAAATAGGTGCAATAATAGCCATAACAACAGCTAATGAAGCAGCACCGCTTGTAGGTAAATTAATTTTTCGAAGAGCAGTCATGAGTACCATAGCACCACCTCCAATTCCACCCATAATCAAGATGGACATTGTAGCAGGTAATCCACGAGGAGCGCTCAGATCAGCTATAAAGCACAGCAATAATAAGGCTCCAAAGCTAATTCCTAATTTCTTATATTCTTCTTTACCAAAAGAACTAAAAGCTTCATATAATCCATATACGCCAAGGCCTATCCATATAGCAAATGCGTAAAATGAAGCTGCATAAGCATAATCACGTTCTCTCGGTTCAAATGGTTTTTGATTTAAATAAATAACAATCGCCAAACCAGTTAACAAGAATAACATTCCAACAACAAGTGCGTCTTTAGGTGCTTTCAAGAAATGAAAGAACATTCCAATAAGTCCTAAAATAAGAGGTAGATAATAAAACTTGTAATGACTTGAGTTTTGAGAAGTATAAAACGGTGCATTTTCTCCCTGATCTCCTAAACGAGCATTATCTACAATACTATATCCTGAAATCCAGTTCCCTCTCATCTCATCTCCATGACCTTGAATATCATTCTGTCTTCCGGCAAAATTCCACATAAAATAACGCCAATACATCCATCCAATTTGATAATTAATTAGGTAGGAAATATTCTCTCCAAACGTTGGAATAGGTCTTCCATCTGCTCCAGTTTCAGCCGCAGGAACCTTCCTATTTGGATCGTATCCAGACCAATTTTTATATCCTTCTATTTTAGTTGGATCAGATTGATCGAACATTCTAGGGAAAATTGTATTTTGTAAATATGTCGGCATTTGATTCAAACGAATATTTTCATTTGTTACAAAATATTTCTCATCTAAATTGTAATTAGCACCACTATTTTGAATGTACTCTTCGGCAGACTTTTTGTCCTTAAAAGAAGTGATTGCAGAACCTGATTTTGTCTGCACTACCCATCTTCTATCATACGTAGGAGAACGATCTTCATATTGATTCTGGGGTGCTAATTTAGAGTTGAAATAAGGTCCATACATCAATGGCCAAGTACCATATTGTTCACGTTTTAGATACGCATGTAGAGTTACTAGATTTTCTGGATTATTCTCATCCAATGGCGTATTCGCATTTGAACGAATAACAATAGTTGCAAAAGAACCATAACCAATCAAGAAAACAATCAAACTTAAGACGATGGTATTCCCTAAAACATATCCTTTCTTTTTAGTGTAAAATAAACCGCCAACCAAGATTCCAATTAACAAAATAAAGAAAAAGATAGCGCCTGAGTTAAAAGGCAATCCAAAACTATCTACAAAAATAATTTCCATTTTTGAGGCAATGGCAATGGTACCGGGAATGATACCATTTTGTATAAATCCAAGAACTAAAACTCCAACTATTCCTGTAATGAGAAATAATTTAATTTCACTTTTTGTATCTGTATGTAATTGATAGGCTACAATATAGGCAATAGCAGGAATAACCAAGATACCTAATAAGTGAACCCCAATAGCTAGACCCAACAAGAACATAATCAACACCATCCAGCGCAATGGATGTGCGTCCATAGTTAATTCTCCTCTGCGGATTAAAGTCATTTCTTCATCCCATTTTAGTGCCGCCCAAAATACAACAGCAGTAAATAAGGATGCCATAGCATACACCTCTCCTTCAACTGCTGAGAACCAAAATGATTCGGTAAATGTATATACCATAGATCCTACAAAAGCAGACCCTAAAATTGCAATTTTCTGTCCTGATGACATGATGTTATCTCCTTTCTCAGCAACCTTTTTACCAAGTAAGGTAATGGTCCAGAACAAGAACACTATAGTTAATGAACTACTGAGTGCCGACATGATATTGACCCAGTGAGCAACCTCAGCCGGACTACCAGCAAATAGAGCGAACACTCTTCCAATTAACATAAAGAAAGGCGCTCCTGGTGGGTGCCCTACCTCCAATTTATAGATAGAAGTGATAAACTCACCGCAATCCCACAAAGAAGCAGTTTCTTCTGCAGTAGCTATAAAAACATAGGATGCAATAAGAAAAGTAAGCCATCCCAGTATAATGTTTATTTTTTTGTAGTTCATATACTTGTTTTGAATTGCCGAATTTATAAATAATAGACAAGGTAGCGACAACAAACCTTTTATTTTTTTAATACAGCCTCTAACTTTAATGATTTTTAACAAAAAAAAGAAAATTTCCGAGACGGTGGTTGGTCATTTAAAAAAATATATTACATTTGCACCTCGAATTACAAAGACGCTTGTAGTTCTTTTTTTTGAAAGATTGTCCCATGGTGTAACTGGCAACACGTCTGATTTTGGTTCAGAAGAGTCTAGGTTCGAGCCCTAGTGGGACAACAAATATAAAACGCAATTATCTATTGATTAGGTGATTGCGTTTTTTTATTATTGCAATTCTAGGGCGAGAAGCAAGGGGATACCGTAGAATCGCACGGTCGTGCGATTCTACGGTATCCCCTTGTGATTCCACGATATCCCCTTGTGATTTTACGATATCCCCACGCGATTCCACAATATCCTCACACTGTTCTACGAATTATTCATTATTATTCAATGAATCATCTTTCCAAGATTTTGGGTTATTGATTATATACCATTTTATGCGTTGATATTCGAATCCATCTCGAATGATATGGTCATGGAAATTGATTTGAAAAAAATGATTTTTCTTATTGTATTTTGGAATACCCAATTGTTTTTCATCAATATAATCATCAATTTTTGAATTAATCGCAGATTTGAACCCTGCAATAAATGATGATATCGATTTTGATTTACGTGGCGGAATATTTCGTTTTATTTTTAATAATTCATTGATTGAATTTTCATCTGGAATAGGATTATCGGCGGGGATTGGATTGTCGGTGGGATAACGATTTTCAACGGGATATTGATTTTCGACGGAATATTGATTTTCAACGGAATATTGTAGAACCGCACGGCCGTGCGGTTCTACAATATCCGCGTAATTCCCAATATCCCCGCAATTCCCAATATCCCCATGGTTATCAATTTTATTGGAATCATCATTATCCCCATCGTTAATATCCCCACAATCATCGTTATCCATACGATTACCATCATTCATTGATTTTTGAACGACTACATTTTTAACGATTTCCACAATACAATGAATATGATTTGGCATGATAACATATTCATGTAAAAATAATTCCCCACGAATTTCAAACGATTTGCACCATTCCTTTTCGACGATTTTTCCGAAATCGGATAAAATTATTTCAGCATTTTCAATTTTTCCGAGATTACATTCACGATTTTGGGTAACAATTGTTAGAAAATATAAACCATCGGATGAATAATCCCACCCCTTTAATCGACGTGAACCACCTCTATATTTACCTTTGAATTTATCGTTGCCCATTTTGTTTTATTTGATATTTTTTTTTGTGAATTAGTATTTAGGTTTGGTTTCATTAAAACTTCCTAAATATTGCGGTGGCTTTATTTGTTCATTCTTATATTTTTAGATGGAAATCTAATTTAAGATAAGAAATTATTTTGAAAACACAAAAAAAGCTTGACTTTAATTAAGCCAAGCTAAGGATAAATAAAAGGGATAAAATTAGTTTTATATGGGAGTTAATTTACCCGAAAAATTAACTATTTGATTTTCATCTTCCAAAAATATAGAGCGAAATTTATATTTTCTCACTCTTCAGTATTTTATTGTTAACCTTTAACGATTCGTCTTATTTGGGTATTTCCAGCTGATGAAACTTTTATCAAGTAAACACCATTTACTATATTTCCTAGGTCAATATATGTATCTTTCTGATAAGCATTGTGTGATTGTAGCCTTTTACCGTCTAACGAATAAACTTCAATCAATTCAATTATCTGATTGCTTTTTACATGCATAATTCCTGATGTTGGGTTCGGAAATATTACGAGGTCTGAGATCATATCATTTTCTAAACCTAAATATCCATACGAATTAATATTGTAGGTTGTATTTGTAATAATTGCATCATTCACATCAAAATAGATATACGCTGTATTTGAAATTGAGGTGCCTACACTATTCGAAGCATTTTCCTTGATTTTAAAGGTAACAAAACCTTGACTCCCAAGTAGGTCTGTTGTACTGTCCGGCAACCATATTTGATTAAAAGCAAACTCCACTACACCATTACCTAAGACATTTACATGTACCGCATGTGAACTCTTTACAAATGCAAAGGTTGACCAATCTAGACTCGTATCCAAAGTGTCTATAATCGAGATATCTTGCGCAGGGGCTGTTCCTGTATTCTGAAAATAGATAGTATATTCCAGCTCATCTTGTATATCTGGGTTTATTTCAATGGGTTTATTCACTATTTTAGCATTTGGGTCATAAGAATTACCAACTAACATATACAATTCAGAAAGATTCCCACATTCCCCATCTTCTCTTTCCATAAACATACTGTATGTATGAAGTGTGCTATCAGGTATTCCAAACGGCATGTAAAATTCAATTATATCATAATATGAGCTATTAGGAGGCAGGGTCATATCGAGTAAAATCTGATTTCCTGAAACAACCCACGGATAATTAAAGCCATAATACGTATCGAAAGCCGGTGTTACCGTATTCGGGAATGTTATAGCTATTTGTACATTTTGAGCATTAGTATTATTATTCCCCCATTGAAACATAATCTGATTATCAAAATTCTGATAATATCCTGATACTGGATTCATCGTATTATACAAATTATAACATGCAGAAGTATCTACCCCATTACCATTCCCAGAGGTATCACAATAAACCTGAATCCATGTGAAATAAGTATCCGTACACATTCCATTTTGAACATGAAGCGTAACTAAATAATCATCCTCCATTCCGAAGGTATGTTGTTCCATAGAGTTTATATTAGAATTATATGTGATTATAGTCCCATCTCCAAAATCCCAAGTGAGCGTGTCATCTGGTGAAACTTGTGAAAACTGAGAGAAATTATACGTATAGCAATCTATAGCTTGATAAACAAAAGATGCATCATAATCATCACAAACACCAGGTAAACACTCCGTAACAATCACAGATATGGTTGCTGTATAGCTACAAAGCCCATCATCTATTGTCAAAGAGATTGTATAGGTCCCCTCAGCGTTATAATAATGTTCAACAGGAATGGTGTCATAATAACTAACATAGGTATTACCATCACCAAAATCCCAGTTATATGTTGCATTCATCTCATCTAAATCAACTATATCAATGGGATTGACCTTAATTAATTGACAAGAATTATAACTAATATTGATAGAAAAACCAGAATTATCACACTGAGCAAAAGCAGTAGTATTAAAAATAAAAATAGCTAGGAATGCTAGTAAATTGTAGTAAGAGTTCTTCATATAATAAAGATTAAAGCAAGTAAATGCTTGGTATTAACATCAAATATAAAGAATAGACGAATCTCCTACAAAGAAAGTTGCATCCTTTCTTTAAACACTTATAGCTTATAGAATCACCTCGTAATGCCCTGCCACCTGGATTGCATTGATCAAAACAGCATCACTAATTTCATTTTTTAAATGAACAGTCACTTGGGGTTCTTCAAACTGAACCAAAATATTTTCGACATCTTCCACTTTCCCTAGTGATGTTTGAATATGCGTAACGCAATTCGGGCAACACATCCCCGACACTTTAAATTCTTTTTTAATCATGGATATCAGTTTTTTTTTTACAAAGATAGTTAAAAACTCAATAGAAAGAGCACACTAAAAAGTATGCTCTCTATTACTCAAATATATATGAAAACTATAACTACTGCTCTTCTCTCTTATAAATTTCGTTATTAACAGAAGTATGATAACTTGGTTGGGTAGTATCTCTCACCGACTGAACACTCACATCTTCTTGTCCTTCTGAAAGAATATTTGCTAAAAAGATAGTCATGTCATTGATGGTTGTATCCATGTACTCTGGAAATTTAGAGTGAGGAACATGCCCTGCGCCATATTCAGGAACAAACGTATTTGCAATTCCAAGTTCGTCTGCTTTTTGGTGAATAGTTGCGCTACCATCAATCTTCATAATCTTAAAGATTAGTATAGATATATTCCCTGTTCCAAATGGCACTGTTTTATCTTGATCTCCATGAAAACTTAATACAGGAGTCGTATTATTTTCCATCCATGTCACATCTCCAATTGCTCCTGAAATATTAATAATTGCCTTTACTTTTGAAGAATATCCAGGGTTCCCAGAATTACCTTCCAAACCTCCTTGCAAAGAAGCAGAATTCAAATCCATGTAATCTGGAATTTCAGAATCTTTGTCTAAATATGCTAAATGCAATGATATAAAACCACCAGCAGAACTACCTCCCATAAAGATATTAGCGGTATCAATTCCATAAGGGTTCCCTTGTTCAACAAAAGATTTTCTAAAGAATCTCACAGCAGCTTTTGCGTCTTGTGTTCCACGCATTACAGCACTTGACATCTCTGTTTTAGTTGGCTTTGTATATTTATCTTTAATTCCTAATCTGTATTCGATAGAAGCTGTTACATATCCTTTTTTAGCAAAAGCTTCAGCTAAAGGTTTTACATCTCCCCCATCTTTTGAACCACCTACGAAGGAACCTCCATGTACTAAAATGATTACAGGTCTAGCTGTTTCAGTATCATCCTTAGGTTGGTAAATATCCATTAACAAATCTTGTGGCTCATCGTTATATTTCAAATTATGTCCGTATTGCACATCGGTAGTAACTTCAATATCAGTAAAAATATCATCCGTATATCTTTGACTATTTTGAGCCTTGCTAAAAGTAAATGTAGTCAAGAAAGCAAGTGTTGTTATAATTGTTGTTTTCATTTTTTCTTTCTTTAATCGTTTCTATCCAATTGGAGGAGATGATAAAAAGAAAGGTTACAAATCATAAATAAATTGTTCGCTAAAAACGAAAATTAAAACATAAAAAAAACCGAAGAGAAAATTTCTACTTCGGCTTTTAGTTTTATATGATATAAGATACTAAGCTAAAACAGCAGCTAAATCACCATTTACAACACGAACTGCATCAGCAGCCGTATTTAATTTAGCTTTTTCAGCATCGTTTAATGCAACTTCAACAATTTTCTCAACACCATTTTTTCCTAAAATAACTGGAGCTCCTAAGCATATATCTTTTTGCCCATATTCTCCGTTTAACATTACAGAACAAGGAATCATTTTCTTTTGATCACAAGCAATTGCTTGAACGATACTAGAAACAGCAGCTCCTGGAGCATACCAAGCGCTAGTACCTAGGAAAGATGTCAAAGTAGCTCCTCCCACTCTGGTAGCTTGTTCAATTTCAGCCAATTTCTCATCAGATAAGAATTGAGATACTGGAACTCCTCTTCTAGTAGCCAAACGAGTTAATGGCAACATACCAGTATCACTGTGCGCAGCGATTACCATACCATCTACGTCAGAAGCAGCACAATTTAATGCTTCACTCAAACGATAATTGAAACGAGCGCTATCCAAAGCTCCACCCATACCAATAATTTTGCTAGCTGGATGTCCAGTTGCTTTATGTACTAAATAAGCCATGGTATCCATTGGGTTACTTACTACAATTAAAATCACATTAGGTGAATGTTTAATTAAGTTTTCTGCAACAGTTTTTACAATTCCTGCATTGATTCCGATCAACTCCTCTCTTGTCATTCCAGGTTTACGAGGAATACCACTTGTAATAACGGCAACATGACTACCCGCTGTTTTAGAATAATCATTTGTGCTACCCACAATTTTAGTATCAAAACGGTTTAATGACGCACATTGCATCAAGTCCATTGCTTTTCCTTCAGCAAAGTTTTCTTTAATGTCAACCAACACCACTTCGGATGCAAAATTTTTAATAGCAATGTACTCTGCGCAACTCGCACCTACAGCACCTGCTCCAACAACTGTTACTTTCATGATTTATATATTTTTATTTAATTATAATTGAAATAATATGCGGTAAAATTAGTATATTATCCGTGGATTATCAACAAAATAATGAGATTATTTTGAAGCTACGATATAACAGGAATCATTTCTATTCAGTCAACTATAATCAGAGTACTTTTGATGTGTTATAAGGAGACCAAATTGGATTTTTTTTGTTAAATAATAATATTATATTTGAAAGAAAAATAACGATACAATCGTATAGAGTTAGGTGCAACCCTACCCAACGACCGTGCAGACATCAACTGACGGACAAAATCCAAACAAACCAAGCCCACCCGCCACCCCCAAATTTTTATAAATTATCCTAAAATATTTGCACAATCCAAATTGACAACTTAAATTTGACACTTTATGTCAAGTTAAAATATTCATATGGAAACAGTCGGACAAATTATAAGAACAAAACGAGAAAATTTAGGCTTACTGCTTCGACAAGTAGCATCGTATCTCGACATTGACCAAGCGATATTGAGCAAAATTGAACGAAACGAACGTAAACCTACAAAGGACAACATTATAAAACTTGCCGAAATTCTTAAACTCGACAAAGAAGATTTGTTGGTGCAATTTATGAGCGAAAGAATTGCTTATGAAATTGCAGACGAAGATTGTGCAAGCAAAGTTTTGAAAGTGGCGGAACAAAAAGTAAAATACATTAAGTCTAACCTTGTAAAACACTAAACTATGCGGACATATATAGAAGAAGCGGAAATCAGCGTAGTACAAGAACCACAATTAGACATTTTGTACTATCCGAAAACTGAAAGAAAGTTAATAACAGAAAAACAGAAAGAAACACTAAATGTGCTTTCTCTTTTTTCGGGTTGTGGTGGTATGGACTTGGGTTTTGAGGGTGGATTTTCTGTTTTACAGCAGTCAATCAACGAAGTTTTGACACCAAATTTCATTGACAAGAAATTAAAAAATGGATTTGTACAACTCAAAAAAACTAAATTCAAAACCGTTTTTGCCAACGATATTTTGACCGATGCGAGAAATGCTTGGGTAAATTATTTTTCAAAACGAGGACATAATGCGGAAGATTTTTACAAGGAAAGTATTGTTGATTTGGTAAAAATGTATCGAAATGGCGTTAATGTTTTTCCCGAAGATGTGGACATAGTAACAGGCGGATTTCCTTGTCAAGATTTTAGTGTAGCAGGAAAACGAAACGGATTTAATTCGCATAAAAACCACAAAGGCGAACTTATTGAAGGTAAAACAGCTTCCGTTGAAACTCGCGGACAACTTTATATGTGGATGAAAGAAGTAATTGAAATTACGCAACCAAAAATTTTCATTGCCGAAAATGTAAAAGGCTTGGTAAATCTTGGCGATGTAAAATCAATCATTCAAAATGACTTTTCATCAGCCAACGGAAACGGTTATATCGTTCTCGACCCACAAGTTTTACATTCCGCAGATTTTGGTGTTCCGCAATCGAGAGAAAGAGTAATTTTTATCGGTATCAAAAAATCGGCTTTGAAAAAATCGGTTTTAGCAGAATTGGAAAAAGAAACGATTTCTGAACGATACAATCCTTATCCAACCCCGACACATTGCTACACAGTTGAGAGCGATGATCTAAAGCATTTTGTTCAGCTTAAAGATGTTTTTAAACATTTGGAAGAACCCGAAGATACAGCAGATTTATCCCAGAAGTTTTACTCAAAAGCAAAATTTATGGGTAAGCATTGTCAAGGACAAACTGAAATAAAATTGGATAGTATTTCGCCTACAATTCGTTCTGAACATCACGGAAATATTGAGTTTAGACGACTTTCAAAAGAAAATGGCGGACAGATTGAAAGTGAATTAAAAAAAGGTTTGAAAGAAAGAAGATTGACTGTAAGAGAATGTGCTTTAATACAGACTTTTCCGCCCGATTATGATTTCGTAATTGAAAATAAAAGCGGACGAAAAGGCTCATTTTTGGTTAGTCCATCACAAGCATATAAAATAATTGGTAACGCAGTTCCACCGCTTTTGGCTTATAATTTAGCCAAGAGAATTGAAGAAGTTTGGGACTTATATTTTAAGAAGTAACGATGATAATTTCAGTAAATTCAGACCCAAATAGAAACGAATTTGATACTTTGCTCGGCTCAACAATTGATGAGCTGAATGTTCACGCCCAAAAATCATCAAAGAAAGTGGCAACACTTTTAGGTAGAAATCTTGAGCCGTATGTAAGAGATGTAATGACAGATTTGGCGGTCGGAACGCCATTTGAAAATTCTATTGAATTGATTGGCGGACAAAAGTTTCCCGATATTGTCGCAAAGAAATATTACGGCATCGAAGTAAAAACGACAACTCAAAATCATTGGAAAACTACGGGAAATAGCGTTTTAGAAAGCACAAGAGTTGATGATGTTGAACGAATTTTTATGTTGTTTGCGAAGTTGGCAAGTCCGATAGAATTTCGTTGTCGTCCTTACGAAGAAGTTTTGTCAGAAGTTGTAGTAACACATTCGCCACGTTATTTGATTGATATGAATTTGGAGCAAGGCAAAACCATTTTTGACAAAATCAAAATGCCTTACGACACTTTACGCAAAAAGGAAAACCCGATAAGACCGATTGTTGATTATTACAAAAGTAAGTTAAAACCGGGCGAAGAACTTTGGTGGATGGATGCTGAAAATAACAGCAAAGCAAGTAATATCGTTATCAGAATTTGGAACAACCTTTCTTTGCGAGAAAAGCAAGAATTGAAAAATCGGGCAATGGTTTATTTCCCCGAACTCTTTGGTAACAGTAGCGATAAATTTGGAAGATTAGCCATTTGGTTGGTAACTCGTGAAGCTGTTGTTTGTCCAAACGTTCGTGATTTATTTACAGCAGGAGGCAAAAACGATTATGCGATTGGTAGAAAAGTTTATCAAAAAGTTCCGAGAATATTTTTAAACTTGTTTGACAATGTTCCAGACATTGTTGAAGCTATTATGCAGACATCAGCTTTTGAACTTTCGGAATATTGGGAAACTAAAACAACCGAAAAGACAAAACTGTTTGATTGGATAGACTTGGTTGCTAATCACGCAAAGAAAATTCAAGACGCAAAACATTTAAACATCAAAGAGATTTTGACAGAATTGGTATTGAAATAGCTAATGCTTTGTGTACAAATTAATTAATAAAATTTTCATATTAAAAAGTAAGTGGAAAAGAAAAAGCGAACTGCAATCCCTCAAACAACTAAGGTACGTGCCAATCTTCAAAAAGAAATTGGCTCAGTTTGTCCATTTTGTAACAATGATGACGTTGGGCATTTTGAAATTCATCACATTGACGAAAACCCCTCTAATAATGAAATTGGGAATTTACTATTGCTCTGTCCGATTTGTCATTCAAAAATTACGAAAGGCGACATATCTAATATTGATGTTTACAAAAAGAAAATCTTACTTGTTACTAATCTAACAACAACCAAGTCTAATTCAAAGACTGTAAACTTCAACAGCAAAGTTGGAAATGCTGTTGTTGGAGATAACAACACAATTTCAATAAATCAACCTAAAAAAACGGTAAAACAAAAATATCCTGAAGGTTGCATAGGCTTTGACACTGTAAAAGCCAACTATATTGGACATCTAATAAAGCGATACAACGAATATAAAGAGTATGAAGTTGGTAAGGGACAAGTAAAATATGCTGTTTTTGCAGGACATCTCAAAAAGCATTTTAAAATTGCACCGACAAGAACACTGTACAATCTGCATATTGACAAATTTGAGGAACTATCAACCTATATTCAAAGCCGAATTGACGGAACAAAACTTGCTAAGGTTAAAGGACGAGAACACAAAAATTATTCAACATTTGAAGATTTTGCAAAAGAACAACAATAAGGGTATGCACCTAAGATCGTTCGGCCGCCAGCCGGATTAGTCGCATCGTTTTACTATCTTTCGTAAAGAAAAAGTATTATCTTCGTATCTAAGTTTAATGTAAAAAACGGTCGGACGCCGAGCGTCCAAACCGTTATAAGCCATTTTAAAAGAAATAACAGAATGACAACAAAAATCAAAATAATCGGACTACTTCTGTTTATAACAGTAGGACAAATTGTTTACGGGTAGGCAACCAACAAAGAGAAAGCTCTTGACAAGGGAAAAGAGGCTATCCAACTTATGGACAACGGACAACTTGACAAAAGTATTAAACTGCTTGAAGAAGCTCAAAAACTTGATCCTGACGACATCAACTATCCTTATGAACTTGCTTATGCTTACTATGTGAAAAAAGATTACAAAAAAGCGACAAAATATCTTGAAGGTATTTTAAATCATAAAGACATCAATGATAGAGTTTACCAGTTACTCGGCAACTCATATGATAATCTTGGTAAAAGCGACAAAGCAATAGAAACCTACAAAGCAGGTCTAAAACAATTTCCCAATTCAGGCAATTTGTATTTAGAAATGGGTGTAATGCAAATGGGAAAGAAAGATTACTACAAAGCACTTGACTACTACGAAAAAGGTATTGAAGTCGAACCAAAATTCTCTTCGAACTATTATTGGGCTAGTAAAATTTATTGTTCATCCACAGAAGAAGTTTGGGGAATGATTTACGGAGAAATTTTTATGAATTTGGAACGTAACAGCAGAAGAACAGCGGAAATAAGTAAACTCCTTTATGACACATACAAAAGTGAAATTAAGTTTATAAGCGACACATCATTTTCGGTGAGTTTTAGCAAAAATGCTTCAATCAACATTAGCAACTTGACAGACTCAAGTAAAATGAAGTTGCCCTTTGGTATTGGAGTTTATGAGCCAACTTTAATGTTATCAATGCTTTCCGTAAAGACAATTGATATCAACTCACTTGACGATATAAGAAGTACCTTCGTTGATAACTATTTTACAAACGGACACGACGAAACATATCCCAACGTTTTATTCAGTTACCAAAAACAAGTTAAGGAAGCTGGGCATATAGAAGCCTATAATCATTGGATTTTAATGAAAGGAGACGAAGACGGATTTGGCAAATGGCATTCGGAAAACAAAGACAAATGGGATAATTTTGTAAATTGGTTCGGTGAAAATGGACTTAAAATTAACGACAAAAATAAGTTTTACAGCGGACAATATTAAACCATTGAACGACAGAAACACGGCTTATAACAAGTCATCAAAAGCAAGCCGAGATAATTGCTCCGATTTAGTTTTTTTGCTTAAATTTATATTTGTGCTTCTAGCTTAGGTTTTGGCAGAAAAGTTGACCAGCTTTTAGCGCCCAAAACGTCACCCGAAATATAGAAAAAAACATAGACAATAAAGAACAATATATCGAGCCATTAATTAAAGTTATCGAGCTGAATAAAGATAAGTCATGGCTGAAGGCTTTTAAGGAACTGAGGACAGGCGGTTATTTGCCAGGAGGTGGAGCTGGTTCTTTGAATGACTGGAGACCTTCTTATTCAGACAAAATTAAAAACGCATGGTATTCAGAACTGTATGATATTTTACGATATCTTTTTGACAATAATTTACAAGCTGAACACATCAACGAAGTCAAATCAATTAGATTAAACAATAATATCGAAGTAATTAGATGTTTAAATTGTAATAAAAGTTACCAGCACCCTAAAAAATTTGAATCTCATATAGCTTTAGATTTTTATCGTAAAAACTTCATTGAACTTGCAGAAAAAGGTATGTTATTGAATTTATTTATTCCAGAACTTACTTATGAAAATCAAAAGGTAAAAGATTATAGAAACTGGTTAAATGAACAATATCAAGTAAACAACATAAAAATATATGACTTTGTAAATAACAAATATATTTGCCCTCATTGTGGAAAAGATCACGGAGAAACAGAACATGACTTATTCCTTGTTGAAAATGAAAGGATTGATAAAATGGAATTTCAGAGAATAAAACTAAATGCAGATTGGGAAGACTTTGAAAGAATACCAGCAGATAACAGAAAAAAATGGCAAGAGTGACAGAAACGTCTTCAATAAAACAAAATCACCTCGTTAGTGGCTTCTCCAACAAATAACAATCAATCATCTCACGTACACAGCCATTACCTCCTTTTGTTCTTAACACTACATCTACTTGTTTTTTTACCACTGGTACAGCATCGGCAGGGCAAGCAGTAAACCCAATATTACGCATAATCTCTAAGTCATTGATATCATCTCCAATCATAGCCACGTTTCTTAAATCAATACCTAAATCTTTACACCATTGTTTCAAGATCTCCAGTTTAGGTTCCATACCCACATATACGTGATTGATTTTAAGCAATTCCGCTCTATCCAATACAGCTTGTTTCTTAAAAGAAGACGAAATAATTCCCGTTTGAATTCCTATTTTGGGAAGGTTAATGATTCCCATTCCATCTTTGGTATTATACCGCTTAAATTGGTCTCCACTTTCAGTATAATACATTCCACCATTCGTCAAAACACCATCTACATCTAAAATGAGTAATTTAATTTCTGGCATCTTTGCTCTGTCAAAAGCCAAGTTATAACACACCAGATTCTCTAAAGATATTCCCTCTTTATAGCAAAATAATTCTAAAGTACTTATCGTTAAATCCTGTACTTTTGAAATTTTATTCTCTTGAAGAAAATGAGCTAATTCAATTCCTTTAGCAGATAGAACAGTTTGTAGGTTTGCGGCTAATCTTTCCATTATACAATATTATATCCAACACTTTTGGCTACGGTTTCAACCGAAGATTTCAACTCTTTAAACTGAGGATGTGTTAACTGTTGAGAAGCATCTGACTTAGCTACAGATGGGTCTGGATGCGCTTCTATTAATAAACCATCAACTCCCATAGCCACACATGCTCTTGCTAACTTTTCCACTCCATATCTATACCCTAACGCATGACTTGGGTCTAGAATCACTGGTAAATTTGTGTATTCTTGCAAATAGGCCACTCCACATAAATCCAAGGTAAATCGGGTTTTAGTTTCAAACGTTCGTATTCCTCTTTCACATAAAACAACCTGATTATTTCCTCCTGAAAGAATAAATTCAGCTGCTTGCACAAATTCTTGTAAAGTAGAACCAAACCCTCTTTTCAATAAAACAGGTTTATTTGTTTTGGCACATGCCCTCAAAATCCCTTGATCATACATAGCTTTAGCGCCAATTTGGATAATGTCAGAATAGGCAATTACCTCATCAATTTGGGTGGCATCTCTTACTTCTGTAATTACTTTTAAACCAAACTCATCACGCATCTGAGCTAATAATTTCAATCCTTCTAAGCCCATACCCTGAAAGCTATACGGACTCGTTCTCGGTTTATAACAACCGCCTCGAAGTGTCTTTAAACCCAAAGACGAAATTAATTGGGCACTTTCTCTAATTTGTTCCAAAGATTCCACAGAACAAGGTCCTCCAATTAAGATTGTATTCTTAGTATCACCTCCTATGGTAATATCACCAAAATGCACTTCTCGTGTTTTCTTTTGAAAAGTGCGTGAAGCCAACTGTATATCATCATTGAAAACCCAACTCTCTTCTACGCTATCGCTTAACCCTACAGGAACTTCCTTTACTGAAGAGGAAGTAATCAAATAGTTATGCCCTAAATAATTTATTGAAAAAGCTTGGTGTTTTTCACCTAATTCACTTGCTAATTGCTGATTAATGCTTTGTTTTAATTTTAAAATCATGTTCTTAAATTTCTCCTTTTATTAAATTGAAAAATGATACAATTCCTACTACTTTTTCGTTTTCATCCAATACGGGAAGATACATAATAGGGAATTTATATTTGCGTACTAAATGAAGCATATCATTCACCGTATTTTCTGCATGAATAGTGATTGGATCAGGGTTAATCATCTGATATACACTCATGTTTTTCCAATCTTCAAAATTATTCAATATACCTCTCCTAACATCTGCATTGGAGATAATACCTTTAAAAATTCCATTTTGTTCTAAAAGCGTACAGCCTTGTTTTCCACGTTCTATACTTTCCAATACTTTCATAAAAGTCAAATTATCATACGGAATAACTGGACTTTCTTCCAAAGGAATCATAAAATCTTTTATCTTAAAATGTGACTCCAAGTTGCGTTTGGTTAAATCCATTAATGCCTGACCTACACTTGCGCCTTTAAATAGAAAACTCCCTGAAACCGAAGAATGCACTCCCATATTTCGCAAGATAAAAGATACTTCTCCATTTACTCCTCCATCAACATGCACATTCTTTTGCGGATATTTTGATTTGAATTCACGAATCTTGATAAAATTTTGAGCATCAAATACGCCTCCACTTTGCCCAGGTGTTGTAGCCATAATCAAGATAAAATCAAAATCGGCATATTCATCGAATGCAGCTATAGACGTAGGGGTCACAATCGCCAAACCTTTTTGTCCTTTAATATCAGCAGGGATCTCCAATTTTTTCTGAAGGGGTTCATACTGGAAAGTCACATACTCCACAGGATGTTTTCTTAAGAAATCAAAATATTTTTCTGGGGTTTCTGTGATAATATGTAAATCAATAGGAGTGTCGCACCAAGTTCGTATATGAGAAATATCATCAAAAACACGTACATCATCGTTACAATCCACATGTAGTAAATCTACCTGATGAGCTACTAAATCCAACACAGTATCTTTTAACGCTCTGTTCTTATCTGAATATATAGAACCTGATATCTTCATATATTTCTCTTCATTATCGGTTGAAAGGTGTTATCTGTAATTACAATTGTCACCTCTTTATTAAAAATTTCTTGTTTGAGAGTTCGTTCTAAATCTTGCAACATCACCTCTTCATCAATAGAAATTGGTTCATCACTATAGACTTCTCTCTCAATCAATTTTACAAAGATGACGTTATTTTCACTATCTAACTGTATCGTTTGTTTATTTTCTCCCACAAAACCATTATCTCTCCAATATTTGGCAAAAGCAATCGCCTTCTCTTTCGTAATTCCATCCAAGTAATATACGCTTAAATTATGGCTATCTATACGGTTTCCCATAGGAACACCACAAGCGCTCATTAGTATAATTAGAATAAAAAGAAAAATAGATTTCTTCATAAAGTCAAAAATAAAAAAAATCAGAGGAAATTAGACAGATAGAGAGGTTTTTTATATAACAAGGAGATTATGTTAGGCATATATTTTGTAATTATCCCTCCAACAGGAGATGTTTCGTTAAAAAAATGTTAAAGAAGACACCTCTTGAAAATTTTGAACGTCTTATTTAACAAATTCGAATTATATTCGCACTAAACAATAGATTATGACAAAGTATTTTAAAGTTTTGGTTCTCACCTTATTCATAGGAAACCTAAGTTATTCTCAAAATATCACATTAAAGGTTATAGGAATTAAAGACACAACTGTTAATTTGATTAAATATGTTGGAAACAAACTCTACTATGCCGATACAGCTGAATTAAAGGGAGGAAAGGTGACTTTTGATGGAAGCAAACAAGAGCCAGGGATTATGGGACTTTTACTTCCAGGCCAGAAATATTTTGAGTTTGTATTCAATAAGGAAGAAGTAAACATCGAAGTAAAATCACCAAATTATGTGGAAACGATGGTTATCAACAAATCCAACGAAAATAAAATCTTCCTATCCTACATGAAGTACATTAAAGAACAGCGCGAAAAAGCAGATCAACTTCGAGAAGGGCAGAAGGAAATTACGGATGAGGCTAAGAAAAAAGAAATAGACGAACAGATACGTCAGATTGGAGATGAAGTATTGGCTTATCAGGAAAAGGTTGTTAAAGAAAATCCTACAACTCTTGTGTCTAAAATCATTAGCATGTCTTCTGATATCAAAATCCCTGAGGCACCTCTCAAGGAAGATGGAACAAAAGATGAAAATTTCGGGTATTTCTACATGCGTGATCACTATTTTGACAATATTGACTTAACAGATGATCGATTGGTAAATACACCTATTTTACAAAATAAATTAGAGTATTACTACTCCAAGAACATGCTATTGCAACATCCGGACACCTTGATTAAATATATCAAACCTGTTATGGATAAAATTCCTGAAGGAAGTATGATGTATCGTTTCTTTGTTACAAACATCACTTCTGCTTTTGAGAAATCTAAAATCATGGGAATGGATAAGGTTATGAATTTTATGATTTGGAATTACTATTGCTCTCTCGACAAGAATGGAAACTACAAAGGATATTGGATGGAACAAGACAAATTGGAAGATTTGTGTAAAGACACCAAATTCAGAATCCGCCTGATGATTGGGGAAGTTCCACCAAACATTATTTTACCCGACTCTACCAATCAGAAATGGTATAACCTATATAAAGAAGAAGCCGATTATACTATCTTATACTTCTGGGATCCAGATTGTGGGCACTGCAAAAAAGTTACTCCACAACTACAAAAATTATATGCTCAAAAATTGCAAGGCAGAAATGTAAAAGTATTTGCCGTAGGCAAGGCGACTGGTGATGATTTCGAGCATTGGAAGAAATTCATTAAGAAAGAAGGTCTTACATTTATCAATGTAGGTGTAACACGTGATTTATACAATAAAGCAAAAGAAGATCCTTATTCTGTGATACCTTCCAAAACAACACTAGAATCTATCAATTATCAAGAAACTTATGATATTTATTCTACTCCTCGCATGTGGGTACTAGATAAGGATAAAAAGATTATAGCAAAATCATTAAGTATTGCACAGGTAGAGCGTTTCTTAGATGAATTACAGGGACATAAAGATGACCCCAAAATCTTTGACCTAGAAGAAACTGAGGATATTAAATAATTTGAAAGAATCTCCTTGTCGTACTGACACATCTTTCTGAGTGAAAATCTTGGTGTGACAAGGAGAAAATTCTTATAAGGAAAAATTCGATGTACCAAACATTGGCACATTCTACCATAATGTTAGTTGACAAAATTCTGGATTATTTTCTTTTTCTAGACTACTAATTGATACTCCTAATAAACGTATAGGACTCTCAAAATCAATTGCTTTCTCTAATAACTGCACAAAAATTTTTCTAGCTTTTTGTTTGTCTATCACATATTTTTTTTCAGTTTGAGAACGTGTAATCGTTTCAAAGTCTTTATTACGCACCTTAATGGTTAGTGATTTTCCTTTCTTTCCAACTTTTTGGTAGCGTGTCCACCATGTCTCAAAAATGAGTGAAAATTCCTCATTAATTCTATCCCAACCTATAATATCATCAGAAAAAGTGTTTTCTACACCAACACTTTTTCTTTCTCTTTCAGGTTGAACGAGTCTGTTGTCAATTCCACGTACCACATCATATAAGAAGCCACCATGTTTGCCAAATAACTGCTGTAATTCCCAACGAGAATATGGTAATACGTCTGCTCCTTTAAAGATATTATGAGATTTTAATTTTTCAGCTGTTACTTTGCCAACACCAAAGAATTTTTCAATAGGTAAGGTTTTCATAAATTCGGCTCCCTGTTCAGGTGTAATCACAAATAAGCCGTCGGGTTTATCTTGATCGGAAGCTATCTTAGCTAAAAATTTATTATACGATACCCCAGCCGAAGCGATTAAATTCAATTCATTCTGAATATCTTCCTTAATTCTTTTAGCCAAAATAGTAGCGGAAGGAACTTCAAATCGAGCATAAGTAACATCCAAGTATGCCTCATCTAGAGATAATGGTTCTATAATATCCGTATAGCGACCAAATATTTCACGTATCTGAAGCGAAACTTGATTGTATTTTTGAAAGTCTGGTAAAACAACCCGTAAAATGGGGCATCTTCGGTGTGCTTCCCGCATCGACATAGCTGAATGAACGCCATATTTCCGAGCCTCATAACTCGCAGTAGCCACCACTCCTCTCCCACCTATTCCACCAACAGCTAAAGGCAAACCTTGTAACTCTGGATGATCACGCTGCTCAACTGATGCGTAAAAAGCATCCATATCGATATGAATAATTTTTCGAGTCTCTTCCACGATGGAAAATTAATCAAAAAAGTTATTGTGGTAAAAATTATTGTGTCTCAATAAAACTATTATTCAACTTGTTGTGTATATAGCATGAAATACAGATTATAATCTTAGACCTCAAAGGAGTGTCGGGATATTTTTTTAATTACTCCTATTTCTCACATCTTTACAAATACACAACGGGTTATTATTCATTAAAAAAGAAATGGAATAACCGCTTTTCTTTCTTTAGGATAATCTTCAAACTTTGAAAGGTACCATTTGTGATGTGATAGCGCACGTGGGATTAAATTCGCCGAGGTCCATAAGAAAAAAGCTAAACCTGGCAAGCTCCATGTAAGGATAGCAAATCCTAACCACTCAATCACTTCACCCATTAAATTAGGACAACTTACATATTTAAAGAAACGACCTTGTGGTATCTTATACCCAGTTTCTCCTGGCTTTCTGAGATTAATTAAAACAGTATCGGATTGCCAATTTATTACCACCCCAAAAATAAAGATAAGTGAGCCAATTATAAATTGAGGTGTAATTAACCAATCTATGCTATACACTCTGAAATTCCCTAAATAATACCCAAATAGAAAGCCATTTGCTAAATTAAAGAACATCCCCATAAGCATAATTATGACAGGCATTTTCTTGCCTTTCGTTCTTAATCGAAAAGGAAAAACAAGACTTCTATTTAAATAATGGAAGCTAATTAATCCAATGATAATCCAATTAACCGTTGATTGAATATTGCTTCCATCAAATACAAAATAATAAAGAACAAGTAATAGGAAAACCTCCATTAACACCCAACCTAGATTATTATTAATCAAGGGTCCCCATGTTGACTTTGTATGTCTGCCGTAAGGTGCTGTAATAAATAGCAGAATTAAAAAGATAAGTGTTGCAATAGCAATCCATATCCAAGCAAAAGAAACATAATGTGCGTACGTAATCATTCAAATAGTAGTTTTAATTGTCCATAAACCAATTGATTGCATCAAATATAGTAGTTTTTAGAGGACGTGGATTGAAATTCAATTCCTTTTTAGATTTTTCAGATGAAATCTGAGTATTTCCATCATTTAATATATCAAGGTACAGCTTATCATATATGGGTTCTGTCTTGGTTAACTTTGCATACATCTTTACAAGAGGTACTCCTAAATAAGCTAATGCAATAGGAACTGTACGTAATCTTTTTTTCTTTCCTTTGGCCTCCAAAACTAAATCTGCCATTTGTTTAATAGTAGCATATTCACCTCCTAGAATATATGTCTCTCCACTTCTTCCAAGAGAAATAGCACTAACAACAGCTTGAGCCACATCTCTTACATCCACAAAATTAAATCCGCCTTTTACTACAGCTGGCACTTTTCCATTGGCTATATCTAAAATTCCCTTTCCTGCTTTAGAAGGTAAAAAATCAGGTGGTCCAATAACAGATGTAGGGCATAATACAACTGTTTCTAGTTTTCCTTCTTTCGCTAATTTAATACATAGCTCATGTCCTTCTTTTTTCGTTTGGTCGTAATACACTGAGTTTTGAAATACAAATTCGCGCTTTTCATTCAACTCTTCATGATATGGATGTTGTTTATAAACATGAATAGAACTTAAATACAATACTCTCCGAACATTCGCCTTTTGAGCCATCTCTAGTAAGTTAAATGTCCCTTTTACGTTGATATCGTATAATTGCTGGTCAAATCCATAACATAACTTAATAATACCAGCTGCATGGATAATCACTTCACATTGCTCTACAAAAGGAATAAGGGTGGAAGAATCTAAAATATTTCCCTTTATTTTTTTTATCGGTAATTCAGCAATTTCAGGCTTTTCATCATAGATAAGTGCAATCACCTCATAGTTTTGTTTTAACAACTCAACACAAATCGAATAACCTATATATCCCGTTGCACCTGTTACACCTACTATCATAAATAAATTGTGTTTATGGCAAATATCGAAATATTTCTAAGATTAGCTCAATTAGTAGATTTCAATTCTTATTTTTGATTCTGCAATTGTGGTATGCCAACAGAGAAAAAAGAAAAAATATTAGTAATTACCTATTACTGGCCTCCTAGCGGTGGAGCGGGTGTTCAACGTTGGTTAAAACTCACTAAATACCTCTCAAAATTAAATTTTGAAACACATGTTTTAACTGTTGATCCAGAAAAGGCTAGCTACTTCCAACGAGATGAATCTCTTTTAAAAGATATAGATCCATCTGTTAGTGTACATCATACAAATTCTTTTGAACCTTTAAACATTTATGGAAGTATCGTAGGAAAAAAGAAAGTACCTACTGCTGGTTTTTCAAATATAGACGTACAAACATGGAAATCAAGATTAGTAGCTAAAATCAGAAGTAACCTATTTATTCCTGATCCTCGAATTGGTTGGAAAAAATATGCAATTAAACGCGCACTAAATATAATCAAACAAGAAAATATCACCCATATCATAACCACCTCTCCTCCACATTCAGTACAAGTGATTGGACTCGAATTAAAAAGAAAATTAGGAGAAAGCATCAATTGGATTGTTGATTTTAGAGACCCATGGACAGACATCTATTATTACCATCTACTCCAAAACTCTAACTATTCTCATAAGAAAAATATGCAGTTAGAAAAAGAAGTCCTAGAAACAGCTGACCAGATTATCACTGTAAGTGAAGGTTTTAAATCTCTTTTTCTAAAGAAGACAGATTCAATTTCAGTAGATAAAATTAACGTGATTTCCAATGCTTATGATTCTGATGATTTTGAGGAAACTAAGAATGACCAGCCTTCTGATTCTTTCTTAATTTCTTACATTGGTACTGTGGCAGATAATTACAATGTGGAAATGCTATTCAACGCTCTTTCACGCTTAATTACAGCAAACCCAAATGCTCCAATACAATTCAAAGCTACAGGAATAATTTCAGATAATTTAAAACAGATTATAATCGAGAAATTAGGTAAAGAGCATGTCACTTTTCACGCTCCTGTTCCTCATCAATTTGCTATAAGAGCAATGCGAGAAGCTCATATTCTTCTCTTGCTAATACCTCCTAAAACGGGTATAGTTCCCGGGAAAACATTTGAATATATGGCTTCAGGCAGACGTATTATTTGCTTAGGAAAGGAAGACAGTGCTCATATAATAGAAACTTGCCAAGCAGGTGCCTCCTTTGATAGAAATGAAGAGGACAAGTTAGTAGCATATTTACAAAATTCCCTAGATGATTTCAAACAGCAAATCCCTTTCAAGAATAATACTGCTGAAGTGGTAAAATACGCATGGGACTATAAAGCAAAGCAGATTACTACCCTACTAAAGCAGAAGTAATCTGAATTTCATGAGTCAACAATTTATGTATAGGGCATTTATTCGCTATTTCTAATAAACGGGCTTTTTGCTCTTCATCTAAATTTCCAACCAATACAATATCTCGTTCTATAGTTGGCAAGATTCCAGGCTTTTCTCCATGAATAATGCGAATATCCGTTCTAACCCCTTGTAAATCCCATTCTTTACGTTGTGCATACATCTTAAGGGTAGCAGATGTGCATCCTGCTAGTGCTGCGATGATATGCTCATCTGGCGACATCCCTTTGTTCTTTCCACCTATACTTTCAGGTTCATCTATAATAAGTACATGTCCAGATCCAGATTTAACTTCTGTTTCGTAGTTCTCTCTTTTAGTTACTGATGTGATTGTATTCATAGGTTTATTTTTAAAAATTATCTTATTTTATATCATTTACTATCTTATCATAATCAAAGCCAGCTCTTGCTAATGATCGTTTTGCTGCTTCCCACGCAAAAGCAATATTCTTTGTAGGATGGACTGGAACTAAGGATATATTTTTGAATTCCTCTAACAAATTTTCAGTTTGAGCATACGTCAAATGCTGACATATCTCATACATACCTCCCTCTTTTTCTTCTTTTTCATCGTGTTTATCCAACACATATTTTAGCACTTTTATCATCTCTGGAGTGGGCGGAAGAACCATCAAGGAAGTTATTGCTCCATGTTCCAAACGTAGTTGAGCTTGTAAATCAAGAGGTTGATTATTATTTCCTTTTTGTGCTAATGGAAATAGTATTTTTTCCTCCATTTTAATATGGGTCAATAAAGCAATTCTAAATTCGGTATATAAATCCTCATCCACCAAATGAATATTCTCAATGGCCCTTTCAAGAATATCCTCTATTCTTCGATGATCTTGAACGAGAAAATTATATACAGTTTCTTGCATAACAACATTTTCTTAGAAACCATTCAAACAAGTATTTGTTTGTCAGTAATTAGATAAATTCTAAAAATCAGTCAACACCTTACTCTATACGAAGTCCAACATCAAGAACATCAGAAATCGAGGCTTCTTGTGTGGCGTTGGTAATTTTAAAGATATACTTCCCTTTGAGTGGAAAAACTTTAGAATCAAAATAAATCTCATTTGTCACTAAAGTACCCGAAACTTTTCCTATCCAAGATCCATCTGGATTGGCAATGGGTAATTTTTCAGCTACTTTTGAGACAGATCCATCAGGGGAAGTTATCTCTATATATACCCACAAATTGCTGTATAAATATTCCTTAGTTGTACGTAATGATAACAAAAAGTTATGCTGCTTAATTGTATCTTCTATATCCACATGGAAAACAGCTGTATCCTCCTTATCCCAAGATTTATCACCAAAATCATATACCTGATCATAAATAGCTCTTTTGCCGCAACTTTGCAACACTATTATCATCAAGCCAAGCGCTATGAAGGATACAACCTTTTTCATACATCATTCTTATTTATTGGAAGAAGGACCTCCTTTTTGTTGTCCATTTTGAGGTTTTCTTTTCTTCTTCTTCTTTTTCTTTTTAAATTTATCGTCAAAACGATGCAAATCATCTTGCCCAACAATATTGGTATAATCCGATTCTTCTACATCAATTTCTACTTCTTTAAATCCAGCTAGACTTTCAGGTTTTTGCCCATTCTTATTAAGTTCTATAATTTCCTTTACCTTTCCAGGAGAAAGAGAAACCATAGAAGGAGCTACCTCTCTATTTTCTGGTTGGTGTATATACCACATTAAACCTTTGAACACATCCGTTTTTATATGAATTCCTGTTCCTGTTTGAGTACGCAGTTTAACCTCAGTAGAAGGAAAATCTTTCAATGCTTCAATATACATATCTAACTCAAAATTAAGGCAGCATTTTAGTTTACCGCACTGCCCTGCTAATTTCTGAGGATTAATTGATAATTGCTGATATCTTGCAGCCGTTGTACTTACCGTCCTAAAATCAGTTAACCACGTTGAGCAACACAATTCTCGTCCACAGGGACCAATCCCGCCGAGACGAGAAGCTTCCTGACGACTTCCAATTTGTTTCATCTCAATACGGATACGAAATTCATCGGCTAAATCCTTAATCAGTTGTCTAAAATCTACACGACCTTCTGCTGTATAATAGAAAATTGCTTTTGAATTATCTCCCTGAAACTCTACGTCAGATATCTTCATCTCCAGTTTCAACTGAATAGCTAGTTCGCGTGCCTTAAACATAGTTTCATCTTCACGTTTTCTAGCAATAACCCATTTATCTATATCCGCTTGTGAAGCATGTCTCATGATTTGTCTTGCCTCATTCTTTTTAAAATTCGGCTCTTTTTTTTGTAACTGTAATCTGGATAATTCTCCAACAGCTGAAACAATACCTACATCATAACCAGGACTAGCTTCTACAACTACAACGTCACCAACAGTCACGTCAATATCCTTCATATTTCGATAGAAAGCCTTACGACTATTCTTAAAACGCATTTCAACTATATCAAATTGAGTTTTTCCAGTTGGTAGTTGCATATTTGCTAACCAATCAAAAGTACCCAATCGTGTACAACCTCCAGAACTACAGGTACCATTATTACGACACCCTCTCGGCATTCCATTTTCATCCAGTTGTTTTCCTGAATGGGAATCCTCTTCGGTATCACATCCTGTACATCCCATAGTTTTATCTTTTATTTGTACAAAAATAATAAATAAGTTGACCCGTTGTGCATTTAGAATAAAATACCAATTATAATCTTAGACCCCGACACTCCTTCGTCTGTCGGGGTGACAATACAAAAAGGGGGGGGGCAAGGCGGTCGGCAAAGCCGACCGATAGTAACTCCTCACAATTGTCACCCCAAGCAACCAAAGTGCTCGGGGTCTATTTTTTTATATAATTTCTATTTCTGACATCTTTACAAATTCAATTCAGTCCATGTATAGTAGAAATTATCGATTTTATTTATATTTTGTAATGCACAACGGGTTAAATAAGTTGGTAATATTTCATAGTGATTCAGAAAGTTGATCTTAATTAAAGTAAATCTATTTACGGTTTCTTGGATGGTAACTGATGATAGCTTCCCGCATAAAAGATTGATCTAAATGGGTATATATCTCCGTTGTTGTAATCGATTCGTGACCCAACATTTCTTGAATTGCACGCAGGTTCGCACCTCCCTCAATCAAATGAGTCGCAAAGGAATGGCGAAAAGTGTGGGGACTAATATTTTTCTTTAAACCAATTTGTGCAGCTAAATCTTTAATAATTGTAAAAATCATCACACGGGTCAGCTTCTTTCCTCTACGATTCAAAAATACAAAATCTTCATTCCCCTTCTGAATAGTCATGAAATTGCGTGTTCCCTTCACATACAAAGTAATTTCCTTCTCTACGGATTCACTTACAGGGACTAATCTTTCTTTATTCCCTTTTCCTATCACTCGTATAAAACCTTTATCAAAAAATATAGATGAAAATTTTAAATCAATTAATTCACTCACACGTAAACCACAACTATAAAGGGTTTCCAGAATGGCTTTATTACGATGACCTTCTGGTTTACTCAAATCAATTGCTGATTGCAATGAATCTATTTCTTCAATGGTTAAATAAACTGGTAATTTCCTTCCAATTTTAGGTAATTCCAATAAGGCACTTGGATCATCCTTTAAAGCATCTTCAAGAATTAGAAAATCAAAAAACTGTTTTATTCCGCTAATTACACGCGCTTGTGAACGTGCTGACAAACCCAAATCAAATAAATCAGCTACAAAGTTTTTCAAAATAGCCAAATCAACTTGTAGAGGAGAAATAGAACGGGCCTCACAATAAGTGATTAATTTATCCAAATCATTCTGATAGGCAAGAATTGTATTTTCTGACATACCTCGTTCAATATGAAGATAATTTACAAAACCCCTAAAATATGTTTGCCATTGATTCATACATTCAAAGTAAGTTAATCTTCAAAAATAGCTGTTTTTTCATGGATATTTTGTAATATCGTAATCAAAATAACAGAAATATGCATCTTCATATTATTAATGGGCCGAATTTAAATCTTTTAGGAACTCGAAATCCAGAACAATATGGTACTATGAGCTTTGAGGATTTTCTAGATTCCTTAAATTATGAAGATATAAAAATCACCTATTTTCAAAGTAATATTGAAGGAGAAATCATTAATGAACTTCACACCTCAAAAGCTAATGGAATTATCTTAAATGCAGGTGGATACACACATACTTCTGTTGCCATTCGTGATGCAGTTGAAGCGATTACAATCCCCGTAGTTGAAGTCCATATTTCCAATATAACTAAGAGAGAGCGTTTTCGTCATGAAAGCTTAATTTCTCCAGTTGCCATAGGTTGCATCTTTGGATTCGGGATTAAAGGGTATCAATTAGCAATTGAATATTTTCAAAGACATCTATAGAAAAACTAGCCCATTTTATTTCAATTTTAATAAATAAAGTGTATATTTACCGTGCTCTTTCATCTGAAAACAGAGCTAATGTGCTATACTATAAAAACTTACGATTATGAAACTAAAACTATTTACTTTACTAAATACACTATTTTTTATATTTTTAGCTGAAACCAGTTTTTCTCAAACAACAGAAACATTTACCACAATAGGAACAACGACTTGGACAGTACCGCCATGTGTTACCGAGATTACTGTTAAAGTATGGGGAGCTGGAGGAGGTGGTGGTGGGACATCTTCTCATCAAACAGGCTCTGGAGATCCGTATGAAGCTTGCACCGGCGGTGGTGGCGGTGGTGGCGGTGGCTATGCCCAAAGAACCTATAATGTTACGCCAGGAGATGTATACTCAATCGTAGTTGGAGCTGGAGGAACAATAGGAATCGGAACAAATAATAATGGCCCTGCTGGAAACGGAGGAACAGGAGGAACTAGTACATTTTCGGGTCCCGCAACAGCAATTCCTGGAGTTCTAACTGCTACTGGTGGAACGGGTGGCGGTGGTGCCACCGCTGACAATACAGGAGGAAATGGCCATATTGGTGATAATGGAGCTGGTGGAGCAGGTGGTGTGGGCTCAAATGGAAGCTTGAATGCAAGTGGTGGAAGTGGATCTGGCGGATCAAATTCTGGATCTTGCCATGACTTAAGTGGAGCTGGAGGAGCAGCAGGAAGCTCAGGCGGAAATGGTGCTAATGGTCAATTCATAGGTCCATGTCCTCATACATCAGCTATGGCTGGAGGCGCTGGAAACAACGGCGGAGGAAGTGGTGGTAATGGTATCCAAGGAAATATTAATGCTAGTCGACACGTTGTAAATGGGAATGCAGGTTCAAATTATGGCGGTGGTGGTGGCGGTGGAAATATCCACCTCAATAGCTGGCCTAACAGTTGGCAAAGATCAAATGGAGGTGCGGGAGCACAAGGTGTAGTTATCATCGAATATACCGATAACAAACCAGCTCCACCCATTGTAACTTCTAGTCCAGCAACTTGTACAAAAGATGGATCCTCAACTATTGTAGGATATACAGGAAATCCAGGTGATTACACTTTCAATCCTGCAGCAACTATAGGTACCGGTGGAGTTGTTATTGGAACAGCAGGAACTACTTACACGGTTACATACACATCAAGCCCTGGTTGTTCTTCTGACCCAACTACATTTACAATACCTGCTCAATTACCCATTCCAACAGACCCAACTATCAATGTTGCTGCTCCGACTTGTTCTTCTAATGGAACTGCAACTATTGCTGGATATTCAGGAAATCCATCCAACTACACCATTACACCATCTGCTGGGGTATCCATAGGTGCCGGTGGAGTAATAAACGGATTAACTCCTGGTACATCATATACCATTTCTGCGACAAATGGATCTTGTAGCTCAGGAGATGTATCATTTATAGTTGATCCTAAATATGATGCTCCGGATGTACCAACTGTCCAAATTACAGACTCAGACTGTGATAATGATGGTAGTGGGCGTTTAACAAATCATTCAGGAAGTAATACTTATACATTCAATCCAAACCACACGATAACATTCGGCATTAATGGGGAAATTAATGGTGCGACACCTGGAACCTCATACACAATAACTGCGACCAACTCAAACGGTTGTACTTCTAGTAGCAGTTTTACAATTCCAACAAAAAAACCTACCCCTCCTGCCCCTGTTATTTCTATTACAGCTGCAGATTGTGGAACTCCAGGTTCTGCTCAGATTACAAACTATAGTGGTAGTAATTCTTATAGTTTCAATCCTGGTGGCCCATCTATTGCTTTTGGACTTGGATCTACACGCAATATAAACAGTGCAACTCCAGGTACTTTATATACAATTATTGCTACAAGAGATGGATGTTCATCTTCTTCAACTTTTACAGTACCTCCAGCTAAAACTGTACCTGTTAGTCCTAATCCTGTAATTACTGCTCCTACTTGTAGCAGCAATGGAACAGGATACATTCAAAATTATAGTACGGGTGTAACATACGTAGTCAATCCTTCTACTGCAAGTATTGACATAGCAGGAAATATAATTAATGCTACATACGGACAATCTTATACAGTTACAGCTGTCGATAACGGCTCAGGCTGTCCATCTACACCTGCCACATTTACAATTAATGGTCAACTTGATAACCCTACAGTGACTTTATCTGCTGAAAACAATGAAATATGTAATGGATCCTCTGTCTTATTAACTGCTGGAGGTAGTGCAACTTCTTTTACATGGACCCCTGGAGGATCAACCGGATCAACTTTAAGTGTGTCTCCTACATCTAATACGACATATTCAGTTACAGGCTCTCTATCCAATGGATGTTCAGATACAAAATATGTTACCATTACTGTAAACCCAACGCCAGTAATCAATGGTACACCAAATATATCTCCTGCTGATTGTAATGCTAGTAACGGTTCTATTACTGGGCTATCCGCAAGTGGAGGTACTCCTGGCTACACATACTCTTGGATTGATGGAGGAGGGACCCCTTCTGGTTCTAATGCAAATTTAACAAATGTACCTGCAGGAGCTTATACTTTAACTATTACAGATAGTAAAGGATGTACAGATGTCATAGGGCCAATTAACATTACTAATCCTAATGCACCAAATGATCCAAATGTTAGCACTATTTCAGCAGATTGTGACAACAATGGAACAGCAACAATAAGCAACTATGATCCAAATAACACTTATACATTCTCTGATCCTAATATCACAGTTAATAGTAGTGGAGTTATATCAGGATATAGCTATGAAACAAATTACTCTGTTACTGCAACTTTTGCTGGATGTACATCTGGCACTGAGTTTTTCCTAGTAGAGGAACAGTTAGCAAACCCAATTGTTACTATTACCGCTTCAGAATCAGAAATATGTGAAGGCACACAAGTTACGTTAACAGCAAGTGGCGCTGATTCCTATTCGTGGGATACTGGTTCTTCTGATCTTTCTATTACTGTTAACCCAAGTACTACCACAACTTACAATCTTACAGGTACATTAAGCAATACATGTACAGATAACACTTCCATTACTATCACAGTAAATCCGAATCCTTCCATTACAGGTACGGCTATAAGCTTAGACTCTGACTGTGATATTGACAATGGTAGTATTAGTGGTCTTGCCAGCTCTGGTGGTACAGGTTCACTCTCATATTCTTGGGAAAATACAAGTGGAACTGTTGTGGGTACTTCTGCTGATTTAAATGGAGTACCTGCAGGAAATTATACCTTAACTGTTACTGACAGTAAAGGCTGTTCAGATACGTATGGACCTGTTACGATCATAAATCCAAATGCACCGGATGAACCTATAATTGATATTTCAAGTGCAACTTGTGATAATGATGGGTCAGCTACTATTGATAATTATGATGCAAATAATACCTATTCATTCTCAGATCCTTCTGTAACAATAGATGCTTCTGGTGCAATCTCAGGAATTACTGCCGGAACAACATATACAGTAACATCTACTGAATCAGGTTGTACTTCAACAATAGCAACATTCTCTATTGATGCTCAATATCCACATCCAACAGTAAATCTAACAGCTGATATAACTGAGATTTGCTTAGGAGAAGATGTAACATTAACTGCAAGTGGTGCCGATGATTATTCATGGAACGAAGGACTAAATGACGATGAATCTCACATTGTTTCACCTACGGGTAATACAACTTATACCGTAACAGGTACTGAAAACATAAATGGTTGTTCAAGTGATGCTTCCATAACTATCATCATTAAACCTGAACCAAGTATAGAAGCTTGGGCTTCATCAATTGAGGTTTGTGAAGGTGATGCAATTCATTTATTTGCTGATACAATTAACCCTAGTTCAGATGTTACATATTCTTGGACAGGACCTAATGGATTTACAAGTACAGACCAGAATCCAACTATAACTCCATCAGAAAATGATAATGATGGAACATATTATATTACCGGAACTGCAACTAATGGATGCGGGATTGCTATTGATAGTGTAACTATAATTGTTCATCCTGTACCAAATTCAGGAAGCTTAACTGAATCAGAAATCAACTCTTGTGCTGGATCTGATTTAACGCTAACAATCACAAATCCTGATGCAGGAACTAACTATGTTTGGTCGTACGATGGTGATATTATCGGTAGTGGTAATAGTTATGATATATCTTCTCCTGGAACATCAAACAGTGGTACATATACTGTATACGCAGAAAACGAATTTGGTTGTCATGGTCTTGTAGAAACTATTGAGGTAGAAATCACAGTTTGTGATCTCGAAATCGTTGAGGCTTTCTCACCAAATGGCGATGGAGTAAACGAATATTTCACCATTAGCAATTTAGAAGCTTATCCTAATACAGAAATTTGGATTTATACTCGTTGGGGATTAGAAGTTTATCACAGTGAAGATTATAAAAATGACTGGGATGGAAAATCTCAAAATAGCTTGAATTTGGGAGACGATATACTACCTGAAGGAACCTATTACTACCTGATTAAGTTAGGTGGTGAAGAGAATACTCCTAAATCAGGTGAAGAAATCAAAGGTTTTGTTTATTTGAAACGATAATAATAAATTATTAAAAGAAAAAGAGGCTGCTCAAATTTAGTTTAGAGACAGCCTCTTTTTTATTTCTTCTCTTTCTTCTTAGGAACAGGATCATAACCCGATCCTCCCCAAGGGTGACAAGAACTGATTCGTTTAATGGCTAACCAACTCCCCTTTATTATCCCCCATTCTTTAAGCGCATCTATTGCATAGTGAGAACAAGTGGGATTATATCTACAATTTGCAGGGAGCAAAGGACTAATTACCCATTGATATAACTTTATCAATATTAAAAAGGGAACTATTAAAATCTTTCGAAGGATTTTCATAAAACAAAAGTAATAAGTAAATTATTCTTTTCCTATGAGTAGAAGCAGCTTATCAGTAGTTATAAAATCAATTCCCATTGCTGATAACTTCTGTGCAATTTCTAGATCATTCACTGTCCATGCATTTGTAATCAACTGATGCTTTTTTGCCTCAAGTAATAATTCAGGAGCATTCATATAATCAACGTACTCAACATCCAACCCGTTTATTCCTTCCTGTAATAGAACATCAACCGTAGCATCTGAACCTAAATATAAACATGGTAAAACAGTATGTTTTTGCAATTCTTTTAAAATAAGTAAATCGAAACTTATAAAATAGATATTAGTGAGTCTATCCCCTATAGTTTGAATCACTTTCTGAACAAATTTTACTTTTTGTTTATCATTTAACCCAGATGGCTTTAGTTCTATCCATAGAGATTTCTCTCCTTCCCAATATTTCATTATCTTCTTAAAAGACAATACAGATTCCTTAGTCAACACCTGTAAACCTTTTAATTGCAGATAATGCTTCTGATAAATCATACGCCCTCGATATTCATCATCATGATGGACGATTATTTTTCCATCCTTAGTATATTGCAAATCAAATTCTATTCCTCCAATAGGTAACTCCTGAGCCTTCAAGAATGCTTGAATAGAATTCTGAGGAAGATTAAAATCCTTCCATGCACCTCGATGTGCTACAATCTTCTCTGGCTCTATCATAGAATAAAGGTAAGGACTTTGTCAATACAAAGTCAAAATCATGTTACTTTTTAAAAAGTTAGGACAAAAAAATAAGTGGCTATCAAGAGATAACCACTTATTCCAGTAAGTTAATCGTTTTATTTAATAAACTCTTTATATATGTTTATCCATTTATTTCCAAGCATTAACTCTCCACTAATTCTTCCTCCATCACGCTCATCAAATAGAATAAAACTTTGTGTATCCAATTTTTTATCTCTAGGATAAAAGCAAATTTCAAGCAAACTAGTTGACAGTTCTTCACCTGTTTTAGAGTTATCTCTAATCACATTACAAGAAGAAAAATCCCTCAGCTTAACATGCGATGTTTTCACTTCATTTCCTTGCTTTAATCCCCAAAAGGCAATATGATTTCCCTCATCTATTCCCAAGATAAGGGTATTATCCACCTCCCATCTATCTAGACTAAATCCGTTATCAATTGCATGTTTCTTTAAATTATTAATTAACTCATTTTGTTTTCTTTTATTCTTAATATAAGCATAAACAAAAGGTGATATTAATGCTATCACTGATAGCACTGAAACTACCGTATTTCCAATATTCATTTTAATTATTTTAATCGATTATTTAATGATTTCTATAGTTTAGACCATAGAAAAATACCTTGATTAATGCAAAGCACAATCAAATCACATATAAATAATGAATTTTACCAGAAATAATGAAATGGAAAAATAATATCCTGTATAGGTAGGGAAAGCTCTATTATTTGAGATTCCCTAACATAATTAGTCAGTAATTGATGAAATATCTGTCCAAGGAAAACGGAAACTGTAGCCGCATTATCAAGATCCTTCTCAGTTTTTGGAAGCATTTGTGAGATGGAAACATTTTCATGACTAGTGTTTATTGTTTGTGGAAAAATTAATTTAGAAATCTCTCCTAAATATATTTGCTGAGAATGATGTTGTTGTACAAATTCATTGGAAACCTGTACTCCAGACGTCCCCATAATAGAGACTCCATAAAAAAAAATTGAAATGACTATAACTGTTAGTTTAGTCATTTCAATTCTTCTAATTTTTCTTTGCTTATCTTCCATTACCAATCAATGAAAAGGAAAGTATTATTTAACAAGTATCAGCTTCTTAGTCACAAGTCCTTTATCAGTATATATCTTCACGAAATATGTACCGTTAGACAATGAGGAAGCATTCATATGATAAGTGTTTTCGCTGAAACTAGTTTTCAATTGAATAATATTTCCTAATATATCCATAAAGACAACTCTTTCAGCAACTACATTTAATCCTAAAGTTATCTTAAAATCAGATTTAACTGGATTTGGATATACTTGGATTAAGTTCTCTAACGCTTGTGTACTTAAGCCAGCTTCAACTGTATTTACAGACTTAGAAAGCACTTTATTTCCACAATTATTTTCTAAGATACAAAGAACGTTGTAAGTACCATTATTAGCATAAGTATGAGTAACTGTTGCTCCCGTACCATTTGTCCCATCTCCAAAATTCCAGGAGTAAGTACCTACATCAGTTGCCCCATTTACTGAAAACTCATACTCCAAATTACCTAGAGAATTTACATTTATATCAACCGCATTTGGAACATTCTGTACACTAACATTAATTGAGCCATCAGTCTCACAAGCACCACCTGTAACATGAACGGTATAAAGACCTGGTGTTGTTACACTAATCGTAGAGGTTGTTGCTCCAGTACTCCATAAATAAGAAGTTGAACCAGGAATAGCTGCATTTAAAATAATGGCAGCATTTGAACAGATAACTGTATCTGCGCCTAAATTAACAATAAAATTATCACAATTTGTAGCCCCAGGCTCTGATATTGTAATTGTGTAATCATGTACCTCTCCTGATATACCTGTCATAGGATCTACTGCAAAGTCTGGACAAGAAACTACATTGTCCGAACCTGGAGGCATCCCCATAACACTAATTCCTAATCCAACAACAACTCGCATTCTATGATTACCTGTTGCAGCAGCAGCTGGGATAGAAATTGTAAAAGTAGTATTGCTGGTTTGAATAAAACCTGGAGTCTCTCCTACTTTATCCGCAACATCAAAAATGCCATCATCACCAAAATCAATCCATACCACTCCTACTACTCCTGCTTCATATATTGGAAAATCAGGGTCTGCTTCAGGTGCCTTATCCGTAGAGACAGTCACAGTATAATTCGCACCTTGATACAATTGAATTGGCGCTAAACTCGTCCTATCATCATAACCTCCACTAAAACATCCCGTATTCTGATCGTCTATCTGAGTTCCATTTTCACCAACTAAAGTAAAGGTATTTATGTCAGATCCATCTGAACAACCATCAAAATAACTAGGTACACAATAGGTCTGCGCATTTAAATAACTAAATGAAACAAAAATTCCTGTTAAAATTAAAAGTAAATTAAATTTCATATTATTATTAAACATATATGTTAAATACAAATATAAATAAAATAATTCTAGTCACACTCTCGGATATACAAATAAAACTAAGAATACAAAACACCAATTTTATGTCATAATGTCGTGTATTTTAATTAGGCTAAGTCAATTTGTCGTGAAAAATGATGTTTTTTGATTTGGTTAAAAAATTGATTTACGGAGAACAGTAAAATTTAAAAAGAAATGGATACAAATCAATGGACAACAAAGACACAAATGGCAGTAATGGAAGCCCAGAAAATTGCCACCGAAAATAGTCAACAGGCTATCGAAACGGGACACGTGTTGCGTGGAATGATAACCGTTGATGATAGCGTTATACCTTTTATTTTCCAAGAGGTTAAAAAGGATTTAAACACATTTACCAAAACGTTAAATGCTATTATTCAATCTTATCCAAAAGTACAAGGCGGAAGTCAACTTTATCTGAGCAACACCCTTCAAAAGGTACTAAACAATGGAATGAATGAAATGCGTAATTTTAAAGATGAATTCCTTTCGTTAGAAATTCTTCTTTATGCTTTACTCGATGGAAATGATAGTATTTCCAAATTACTAAACGACAATGGAATAACAAAAGACACACTAAAAAAAGCAATTATGAATTTAAGAGATGGAGAAACAGTTAATTCTCAAGGCAAAGATGGTACATACAAATCCCTTGATAAATTTGCTAATAATTTAAATGAATTAGCAAAAACAGGGAAATTAGACCCAATCATAGGGCGAGATGAAGAAATTCGACGAGTGCTACAGATACTAACTCGTAGAACTAAGAATAATCCTATTATGATAGGTGAACCCGGAGTTGGTAAAACTGCAATTGCTGAAGGAATTGCACAACGTATTGTTTCACAAGACGTACCAGAAAATCTAAAAAGCAAGGTGGTTTATGCACTCGATATGGGAGCCTTAGTTGCTGGTGCAAAATACAAAGGAGAATTCGAAGAACGCTTAAAAGCCGTAATCAACGAGGTTATTAAATCGGATGGAGAGATTATCCTTTTCATAGATGAGATTCATACACTTGTTGGTGCCGGAGGCGGTGGTGAAGGTGCTATGGATGCAGCCAATATTTTAAAACCAGCCTTAGCAAGAGGCGAGTTGAGAGCGGTTGGAGCTACAACCCTCGATGAATATCAAAAGTATTTTGAAAAGGACAAAGCCTTGGTACGTCGTTTCCAAACAGTGTTAATTGATGAGCCCTCTCCTGAAGATGCGATTTCAATTCTGAGAGGTATCAAAGAGAAATACGAAAATCATCACAAGGTATTGATTAAAGATGATGCAATAATTACAGCAGTGGAACTCTCTCAGCGTTATATTACAGACAGACAATTACCAGACAAAGCAATTGACTTAATTGATGAAGCAGCATCCAAACTGAGAATGGAAATTAATTCAAAACCAGAAGAACTGGATGAAATTGAACGTAAAATCATGCAACTTGAGATTGAGCGAGAAGCAATTAAACGTGAAAATGATGAGCAAAAATTGGCTGACTTGAAAGCTGAATTAGCAAATCTTACCGAAAAGAGGGATGAACTAATGGCTAAATGGAAAGCTGAAAAAGATGTATTAGATCAAATTCAAATCTCAAAAGAAGAAATTGAAATTATTAAGTTACAAGCTGAACAAGCTGAACGTGAAGGTAACTATGAAAAAGTTGCTGAATTACGTTATGGAAAAATCAAGGAATTAGAAGATAAGGTGGAGCAAGGAAAAGGAAAATTGGCCGAACTACAATCAGCTGGTAAAATGATTAAAGAAGAAGTTGATGCCGAAGAAGTTGCTGACGTGGTTTCAAAATGGACTGGAATCCCTGTTTCTAAAATGCTGGAAAGTGAACGCGCAAAACTCCTTCGTTTAGAAGATGAATTACGTCACCGTGTTGTTGGACAAGAGGAAGCCATTGAAGCTGTTTCAGATGCCGTACGTAGGAATCGTGCAGGATTACAGAATCCAAGTCGTCCGATTGGCTCTTTCTTATTCATGGGTACAACTGGTGTCGGTAAAACTGAACTTGCAAAAGCTTTAGCTGAATATTTATTTAACGACGAAAATGCCATGACTCGTATTGATATGAGCGAATATCAAGAAAAGCATAGTGTTAGTCGATTAATCGGAGCGCCTCCGGGATACGTTGGATATGATGAAGGTGGTCAGTTGACAGAAGCTGTTAGACGACGCCCCTACTCTATCATTTTACTAGATGAGATTGAAAAGGCACATCACGACGTTTTTAATATCTTATTACAGGTTTTAGACGACGGAAGACTTACTGATAACAAAGGGCGAGTGGTTAACTTTAAAAACACGTTGATAATTATGACCACCAATATGGGAGCAGACATTATACAAAGTAATTTTGAGGGAGCAAAACCCAAAGATCTCCAACTTATTGAAGAAAAAACAAAAAAGGAATTACTGGAGTTTCTCAAACAACAAATCCGCCCAGAATTTTTGAATAGAATCGATGAACAGATATTATTCACGCCTTTGACAGAAACAGATATCCGCCAAATTGTTGAAATACAATTAACTGGATTAAAGAAACAACTCAAAGAAAATAATATCTCCTTAGTTATAAAAGATGATGTTGTAAAATGGATTTCTGAAGTAGGTTTTGACCCTCACTTTGGTGCACGACCAGTAAAACGAGTCATTCAAAAAAACATCTTAAATGAATTGTCGAAAGAGCTGCTTGCACAAACTATTGATATTAATCAAAATGTGGTGGTAGATTTATTCGATGGAAAAGTGGTGTTTAGAAAACCAATTAATGAAGAAGAGGAACATTTGGTGTAAATAAAAAAACAAAGTAATAATTAGAGGAAAGCATAAAACAAATTAGCTTTCCTCTTTTTTGTTGTTACCAATTGGAATAAGTAATATTGGATTTTGATTTAATTTTCAAATGCTAAAGATAGCTTTCCATAATGCGTTTATTCAACCTTTACCAGAAGGACACCGTTTTCCTATGATAAAATATGAGTTACTACCACAACAATTATTATTGGAAGGAACGATTGAACAGGACAACCTATTTCAACCAGGTTTGATCGCTAAGAAAGATGTTTTAGCTGTGCATCAAGAGCAATACTTTGACAACTTATTACAGCTCAAAATCACCCCTAAAGAACAACGTATTTCAGGCTTCCCTCACGATGAAAAACTAATAATCCGTGAACAATTAATCATGGAAGGAACACGCAAATGTGCTGAATACGCCTTACAATACGGTATTTCCATGAATATTGCAGGTGGCACTCATCACGCTTACACGGACCACGGCGAGGGATTTTGCTTATTGAATGATCAAGCTATTGCTATTCAATGGCTACTAAATCAACAATTAGCAAAAAATGTTCTAGTCATAGATTTAGATGTTCATCAAGGAAATGGAACTGCAGAGATTTTTCAAAATACGCCAGAAGTATTTACCTTTAGCATGCATGGAAAAAACAACTATCCACTCAAAAAAGAAGTTTCTGATTTAGACATCCCATTAGTTGATGGCATTAAAGACAAAGATTATCTTTACACATTAGAAAAATCGTTAGATCAAATTCTAACTCATTTTTCACCTGATTTTATATTCTTTCAATCAGGAGTAGATATTCTAGAGACTGATAAATTAGGTCGATTAGCCGTAACACAAGATGGTTGTAAACAAAGGGACCATATTGTATTGAATTTAGCTAAAGAATTAAACGTCCCAATCGTAGTCAGCATGGGAGGAGGATACTCCAAAGAGATCAAACACATCGTAGAGGCCCATGCAAATACTTACAGATTGGCACAAGAAATATACTTTTAGCAATTCATTGAATGAATTATTTAAAAAAACTTTTTCATTTGTAATTGTAAGAATGAAATTTAATTATTATATTTGCCGTCCGATTTAGAAAAAAGAAATTTATATTATAATGAAAAAAGATATACATCCAGAAAATTACCGTGTAGTTGTTTTTAAAGACATGACCAACGATTTTATGTTTTTATCACGTTCTTGTGCTGAATCTAACGAGACAGTGAAATGGGAAGACGGAAACGAGTATCCAATGGTAAAATTGGATATTTCTTACAAATCACATCCTTATTTTACAGGAGTTCAACAATTTGTTGATACAGCTGGTCGTATTGATAAATTCAAGAATAGATATGCAAAACATTTAAAAAAGTAATTGCTTTTTGATATAGTTATGACAAGGGAGAGTTTTTACTCTCCTTTTTTTTATTTCATTTGTCTTATTTAGAATTATTCTTAATTTTGTTAAACAAGTTAGTGTTTTATTGGTTTCTTAATAAAGAATGTATTATTAAAATTTAAAAAAATGAATATAAAATTTCACGGAGACGCCATCACAACAAATGGCAATTACCCAAAAAAAGGTGACAAATTACCAGAAATGAAATTGGTAAAATCAGATTTATCTGAAATTAACACAAACGATTTAAAAGGCAAAAAGATAGTTTTTAACACAATTCCTAGTGTGGACACAGGTGTATGCGCTATGCATTTAACCAAATTTGCTGAAAAATTAAAAGGAAGAGATGATGTAATGCTCGTATTTACTTCTATGGACTTACCTTTTGCACAATCTCGTTTTTGTTCAACTAAAGGAATTGACAACGCCATCACAACTTCTGATTTCAGATATCATGATGCTCAAAAACTTGGTTCTATCATGGAAAGCGGGCCTCTAAAAGGTTTACATGCACGTGGAGTTATCATTACAGATGAAAATCTAAATGTGATTTACTCTGAAATGGTGGATGAAGTTACGGACGAGCCAAATTATGATGAGGCTTTAAAATTCATTTAATTTGAAGGGGAATTTATTCCCCTTTTTTATATATCAATATGAAACACATCATATCCATTTTAATCATTATTACTGGAAGCTTTGCTTTTACGCAAGAAAAGGTTGTTATTTTAAATAAAGAGACTCAAATTAAAATGGCTCTGCAATTCCTCACCGATGAGGAACAAAACCATGCAAAAGTTTTGGGCTATAATGAGAAAAATGAACTTGTCGTTTTAAAAGATTCAGATGGCTATCTTACTTGCGTGGCTGATGATCCTCAAAAGAATGGAATAGAAGTTTCTTGTTACCACAAGGATTTAGATGATTATATGCAACGAGGAAGAGATCTTAGAAGCGCTGGAAAAAATGGAAAAGAAATAGCTGAGATTAGAACTAAAGAAGTTGAATCTGGAAAATTAAAATATCCTAAAGGAGAAAGTATCCTTTATGTTTTTACTGGTATTGACGATAATTTAGATAAAAACACAGGCATTTTAAAAGACGGTAAACTACGTTATGTGGTTTATACTCCTTATGCCACTCAGGAAACAACTGGACTTCCAACCAAACCTACAAAACCGGGAATGCCTTGGTTAATGGATGCGGGAACTTATCACGCACATATTATGATAACACCACAATAATTGTAGCAATATGGAAAATAAGACCAAACCAATTAAACGTCACGAATCTCTTAAGCCTTTTAGTCGTGAACACCACCATAGTTTATTATTAGGATGGAAAATTAGACGTGGATTTGGAAATGGAATTCCTGTTGAACGCATTAAGAAATATACAGACTGGTTTTTTGTTAATTTTATTGAGCCACACTTCAGAGGGGAAGAAAAGTATATGTTTCCTATCTTGGGAGAAGATCATGAATTAATTAAGAAAGCAATGAGTGAACACCGCCGTTTAACTCGTCTTTTTAACGACACTAAAGACATTGAAAAATCTCTCCATCACATTGAGGAGGAATTAGAAAGGCATGTACGCTTTGAAGAGCGCGAACTCTTTATGATCATTCAAAAACACGCAACTGAAGAACAATTAGCCAAAATTGATGAATTCCATAAAGAACTTATGTTTGAAGAAAACACAGAAGATGAATTCTGGGAGGAAGATAAATAATATCTTAATCAAATATTTTTCTCGGATTCATAATACCATTCGGATCAAAAATCTTTTTAATTCCTCTCATTAAATCAAGAGACACTGGAGAAAAAGGAATATCCATATATGATTTTTGCACCCATCCAATTCCGTGCTCTCCTGAAATTGTACCACCTAATTTAACAACTAAATGAAAGATCTCACGAATAGCTTTGGTTAATTCTCTATCCCATTGCTCATCTGTTAAGTCCCCCTTAATAATATTTACATGTAAATTCCCATCCCCCACATGTCCATAGCACACAGATTTAAAACCATATTTCAATCCAATACGTTTTACGCCTTCCAAAAGTTTAGGAAGTTCATATCTGGGAACAACGGTATCTTCTTCTTTGTATATTGAATTTGATTTTACTGCTTCAGCAACCTTTCTTCGTACCTCCCAAAGCTTATCCTTTTGTGCTTGTGAATCTGCAAAAAGGATTTCTCCTATTTCAAACTGCTCTAATACAGATCCAATTTGTTCACATTCTTTCATCAATTTATCTTCATCAAAGCCATCCACTTCTATCAATAGATGCGCTTCATGTAGTTCATCCACCTCCATCTGAATAGATGGTATTTTATCAAGTGTCCAAGCTATAGCATCTCGTTCCATAAATTCTAATCCACTTGGAGTAATTCCATTTTTCATAATTTCAACAACAGCTTGACAAGCATCTTTAGCATGGAAAAAAGGAACTAACATCAACATATCATGAGTAGGATGAGGAATTAGTCGCAATACAATTTTAGTAACAACAGCCAAAGTTCCTTCACTCCCCACTATCAATTGGGTCAAATTATATCCCGTAGCATTTTTGAGTGTATTAGCTCCTGTCCATATCACTTCTCCTGAAGGCAAAACTACTTCTAAATTCAACACATAATCAGCAGTAACACCATATTTTACAGCTTTGGGTCCACCACTATTTTCTGAGATATTACCCCCAATAAAACAACTCCCTTTAGAGGCAGGATCTGGTGGATAAAAGAGTCCTTTTGTCTTTACCGCCTCTTGTAATTCTTGCGTAATGACACCTGGTTGGGTAATTACTTGATGATTATTTTCATCAATCTCTAAAATCTTATTCATCCTTTCCAAACTCAAAGCCACTCCCCCATTTACAGGTAAAGCACCTCCACTCAAGCCCGTTCTGGCTCCTGATGGAGTTACAGGAATCTGATGAGTGTTACAATATTTTAGAATAGCAGCTACTTCAGCAGTTGTGCTAGGCTTTACTACAATATGAGGAGGAAAAGATAAGTCCTCAGTTTCATCATGGCTATACTTTTGAAGAGACTCTTCGTCAATAAAAGTAATCGCCTTAAACTTATTTAAGAAATATTCAATATGCTGACTTGTCATATTTTTTTTATCAAAATAAGCCCACGAAATAAATCGTAGGCTTTCTTTTTATTAATTAATGCTATTTATTAGTTACCTATAATTTCAAACTCTGTTCTACGGTTTTCTTGCTTACCTTGTGGAGTAGCATTGCTGGCTATTGGACGATTAGAACCATATCCTTTAGCTGTTAAACGATTTGCCGCAATCCCTTTTGTTTTTAAGTAATTCACTACTGCATCTGCTCTGTCTTGAGACAATTGATCATTAATACTTGCCGAGCCTGTATTATCCGTATGTCCTGAAATTTCTACTTTTAAACTTGGTACATCTTTCAATAACTTTACCAGACGGTCTAACTCTGCATTAGATTCCGGCCTTAAAGTAGATTTTCCCGTATCAAAAAAGATATTACGTAAAGCAATTTTACTTCCTATCTTAATATTCTTTAATCGAATAGTTTTATCTACCAAATTATAATCACTATTATCTGGAATATCAAAGTTCTCCGAGTGGAATAAATATCCATTTGCTTTCACCGCAATACCATAGTTTTTACCAGCTGTTAATGACAATAAAAATTTACCAGTTGCACTATTAGTCGTAAATTGTTCTATTATACTTCCCGTTTTATTATCAATGATATCAATTTGTGCTTCTACTGGCTTCTCTGTCATGTCATCGATAGTTTTTCCTTTAAACACTGTTAAGGATATTTTATTTACATCCACCACATCCTCAATTTTTGGATCCTTAATTGGTTTTGCAATAGATGCAAGCAAGTAATCTTCCATATCTAAAATAGGTTTTTTAGGTGCTCCCCAGAAAGTAACCTTATAGATATCAAACCCTCCTTTACCTCCAGGTCGATTAGATGAAATGTATGCAAACTTTCCATTGGCTGTAGCTGCAAAGAAGAAATCATCATAAGCTGTATTAATTGGATACCCCATATTCACTGGTTTTGTCCAGCTACCTTGTACCTTTTTAGAAATAAAAATATCATATCCCCCTAAAGATTCATGTCCTTGTGATGCTATATACATTGTTTTTCCATCGATATGGAGATAAACTGGTCCATCATTAAACAATGAACTTACCTCACCAACTAATACAGCGGTGCCATAATTCTTTTGCATTTTACTTTGCATTCCAGAAGTCATAATGCTTGTCCCTTTTTCATTTGTTCTATTCCCTCTAGCAAAGTAGATATTATATCCATCATGATTGTATGAACCATACATATCATCTGCTTTGGATGAACTAATCTGAATAGGCATAATTACTGGTGTGCCCCAATTAGCGCCTTTTAGCTCTGATTCATAGATATCTGTCTGACCTCCATTATCCTTATGTAGCAATAATCTAGTTCCATCGTATGATAAATTATTCACAATATCATCTAAAGAGGAATTCACAGAGCCCGGAAGTAGTTTAGCCTTCTCCCATTTTCCATCATCGTTGTAAGAAATATAAATATCATAATCATAATCTCCCACCTCATTCGGCTTATTACTGTTAGGTCTGTTGGAGCTAAATATAATTTCAGATGCATCTGTTACAATAGTTGGTGCTATTTCATCAAATTCAGAGTTAATTTCTTCTACATTATCTATCCAGCATCTTACAGGATCAGCCATCATTTTCTTTGCATAGTCACATTCTTTTTTGTGTTGTGAAGTAAATTTATTAAAGTTATCTGCCTTCTTATATCCATCTTCAAATTTCTTATATGCTTCTAATGCTTCACTAAATTTCCCTTGTAATTGCATGGCATATCCAAAGTAATAGCTCATAAATGGGTCACATGCTGGGTTTAACTGATTTGCTTTTTCAATATAGGGAATTCCTTTGTAAGGTGAAGTTGAATACAAATAGCAAACTCCAATTCTAAAGTTATTTTGCGCATTATCAGGGTTGAATTTTTGGGCAATTTCAAATTTCTGGAGTGCCTTCTTAAAGTTTAATCCTGGGTCTTTAACTTCAAAAATAGCTTGAGAACCTGCTGTAAAAAATGGTTCAGCTTCTTTAATAGCATCCACTGCGGTTTTAAAAGCAGCATCATCTCCATCTTTAAAATTCTTCTTCTTAAATTCAACATCTTGCCCAAAAGAAACAGCTCCTACAAGAAGGGCAATTATCATTATATATATGTTTATTATTTTCATAGTTGTTCAATATTAAAATCCACAATTTTGAGAAATATATTTTCCCGCTACTTCAGAACCTAGTTGCTGTGCTCTTTCCCAATCTTCACATGCACCTCCCATGTCACGCAACATTTCTTTAATCATTCCTCTATTCACTAGTGCTGAAGCATAATCTTTATCTAACTGTATGGCTTTATCTGCTGATTGCTTTGCGCCTTGATAGTCTTCCTTTTTGAACTTTACTGCTGCAATGTTTGCATAAGCTGGAGCATAATCACTCTTTATAGCAATACATTTTTCAAAATCAGACAGTGCTTCATCTAATTTCCCTCTTTCCATTTGTACAGCTCCTCTATTATTAAATGCTAGATGAAATTTGCTATCAATAGAAATTGCACGATTAAATGCATCCATAGCTCCATCATAATTTTTCATCTTGAATTTGGTGGTGCCAATATTATTCAAAACAAATGCTAAACTCGGATTTTTACGAGCTGCTTCTTCATAATCAGCAATAGCTTTAGAATACTCTCCTTTCATTCGATAACAGCTACCTCTATCATTAAACGCGTAGGCTAAATTTCCTTTTAAATCAATTGTAGAAGTAAAGGACTTAATTGCCCCATCGTAATCTTGTTGTAGAAACTGAAGTGTTCCATAATTATAATGAATTTCTGGATTCTTTGGATCTGCTTTCAAAGCTTGTTTATAATCTGCCTCTGCTTTGGAGAAATCCCCAACGCCTTGGTAAGCAATAGCTCTTTGTGGTAAAGCTCTTGTATAAGTTGGGTCCTTTTCCAATAATTGTGTAAAAGTTGTTACAGCAGCCGCATAAGAATAAGCCTCATTTTCTGCAACCCCTTTATTATAATAGGCTGCTTTAAAGTTGGGATCTAAACTGATTGATTTTTCAAATTCCTTAATTGCTTGAACATATTGTTTCTTTCGAAACAACTCAATTCCTCTGTTATAAGCTTCCTGACTCTCTGCAGTCGTCGCATTTTCCTGATTGACAGCTGCTATCGAATCCTGATAGGCTTTTTCTTTGTCGGTTAAATCTTGAGAAAAGAGGGCTCCTGTTATAAATAGGCCCAATCCCACAAGTAATAGTCTTCTCATCATAATTTTATAGTTTTGTTTTCTGGACTGACTAAAATAGAAATTTATTTTCTATTTGAAAATGAAAGTTATCCACAATTATGCCAAATGATGAACAGTTAAGAGGAAAAGAAGCTGTTTAGCATATCATCTAGGCAATTAAATTTATACCTTCGCAACATGCATCCGAAAGATTTAAAGATAGAAGATTTTACCTACGAGTTACCCGATGAAAACATCGCCTACAAGCCTGTCGAACCACGTGATAGTTCTAAACTATTGATTTATAAGAATCATAAAATTTCAGATGATATCTACCGAAATTTAAAGCAACATTTACCTCAAGATGCAGTACTTGTTTTTAATGACACACGTGTTATTAAATCCAGAATTAAATTCCAACGTCAGACTGGTGCTATAATTGAAATATTCTGTCTAGAACCAAATGAAGAGTTTGTTGATTATGCCGTTCACTTTCAAAAAACGGAAAAAGATCAATGGCGTTGCTTAGTGGGTAATATAGCAAAATGGAAAGAACCTTTTCTTGAAAAGACAATTTCCGTTCAAAATCAAGAGGTGCTGCTTACAGCAAAATTAATCGATAGACTACCCGATTCTAATGTTGTTGAATTTTCTTGGACTCCAAAAGAAATTTCAGTGGGTGAAATTATTGAAAATGCAGGACTTACTCCACTTCCACCTTATATCAAACGAGAAGCAAAGAAAGAAGATGAAAGTACATACCAAACAGTTTATTCTTCTCATGAAGGCTCCGTTGCAGCACCAACCGCTGGACTCCATTTTTCTCAAGAGATGCTACAAGGATTTAAAGAAAAACATATCCCTACTTTATTCACTACACTCCATGTGGGAGCAGGGACATTTAAACCTGTAAGTTCTGAAAAGATGGCGGATCATGTTATGCATAATGAATGGATGGATATTTCTATTGATTTCTTAAAACAACTTGAATCACAGCTAAATAAAACAATTATCAGTGTTGGAACTACTTCAACAAGAACTTTGGAAAGTATTTATTGGATGGGAAATAAAATCTGTAACAACCCTGATATTTCAATTGAAGAACTTTGTATTACACAATGGGAACCTTACGAAGATATAACTTTGCATTCTTCTGAAAGCGCAGTATCAACACTTATTCAATGGATGAAAGAGCGACACATGCAACACCTTATCATTGAAACAGGCATTATCATAGCTCCTAGTTATAAGTTTAAAATTATCAAAGGCTTGATTACTAATTTCCACCAGCCAAAATCTACGCTCTTACTCTTGGTCGCAGCATTAGTTGGTAAGAACTGGAAAGACATATATACCTATGCTTTGCAAAATAACTTTCGATTTCTCAGTTATGGAGACGGCAGTTTGCTTATGAGATAAACTTTGCCTTATAATTACATCAACATTCCTCCACACACGTGAAGTGTTTGTCCTGTAACGTAAGCCGACATGTCAGAAGCTAAATAAACAACCGCATTTGCAACATCTTCTGGAGTTCCTCCTCGTTTTAAAGGAATATTATTTCTCCATTCTTCTACAACTTTAGGATCTAATACAGCTGTCATCTCAGTTTCGATAAATCCAGGCGCAATCGCGTTACAACGAATATTTCGAGAGCCTAATTCTTGTGCTATTGATTTGGTAAATCCAATCATGCCCGCTTTAGAGGCTGCATAATTAGATTGTCCAGCATTTCCAGAAACACCCACAACCGATGACATATTAATGATAGAACCACTTCTAGCTTTCAACATAGGACGTTGAACGGCTTTGGTTAAGTTAAATACAGATTTTAAGTTGGTATTCATTACTTCATCCCACATCTCCTCAGTCATGCGCATCAATAAGTTATCACGCGTAATTCCTGCATTATTCACTAATACATCGATTGTTCCAAAAGAAGCAACCACATCATCAACCAATTTTTGAGCAGACTCAAAATTAGAAGCGTCAGATTTAAAACCTTTTACTTCTCCTCCATTTTTAGTCAATTCTTGAATTAAAGCATTGGCTTTCTCTTCGGAAGATAAATACGTAAAGGCTACCTTAGCACCTTCTTCTACACATTTCTGAGCGATAGCTTTACCAATTCCTCTGGAAGCTCCTGTAATTAAAACAACTTTATCTTTTAGTAAGCCCATTTTCTTAGATTCTATTTTTAACAAATATAGAAGAAATTTTTATCTACTTCTATAAATGAGTTAAGAATTCCATTGTATCTACATTATCTGCGTAATCACATAGTCCTGGTGACTGTGTTTGTCCAAAAGAAGTGTATCCGTGGCCTACTATAACTTGTATTTTCTGCTCATGTTCAGACAGATACACATCCACCTCTTCTTTTGATTCGTAAAAATGATAGTGAAGTACAGCAACTGGTGCAAATAAATCCTTTGTTTCTCGGGTTAATAAAAAACCATTTTCCAGTATGGGTTCTTGATTCATCAAGAAAATAGCACGATAATAATCATAATTATTACCGTATTTATTATGATTTATAACATCTCCATAATCTACAATAGCTCCAAAGAATTTATTTAGATCATATCCTTTTGGCAAAATCAAATGAGAAACATTGCGACAGCCTAATCCGAAATAAGCAAAAATATCTTTTCCTAATAATCGAAGTTCTTCTGTTGTTTCATTCCCTGATAGTACAGCTACGGAAGTTCTGTTTTTTCTAATAATTCGAGGTAAATGACCAAAATACTTTTCAAAATAGAGCGAAGTATTATCACTACCTGTAGCTATCACTGCTTCAATCCTATTTAATTTTTCAACTATTTCATAATGCTCCTCAATCTCTGGATAAATCGTTACCGCAATTTCTAATAAAAGTGGTAACAAAAATTTATCATCACGAGACAATTTAATCATTGCTCTATTTCCTGAAAAAATGGTAGAAAGTATATCATGAAAACCAACTAGTGGAATATTTCCAGCAAGAATAAGACCTACATCTTTAGGCTCTTTGACAAGGACATAAGTATTCACCCAAGCTCCCAAGTTATTCTTAGTCAGGATATTCCCAAAGTTTAAGAAACTTTCATTAACCGCTTCTTTCGTAAACCATTTATTATGAATCTCTGCTAACTCGATGTTTGCTAACATTTTATCATAAAAACGCTCTTGAACTATAGGATGAAAAAGAGCCTTATCACCTCCTGTACTCCATTTAGATAAGGAATCACCTACTACTAAGAAAGCTTCAATTATTTTATTTGTATCCATTGGACAATACTACATTTTATTCTATTATTCCACTATTTCCTTTTCAAAGGTTTTGTATATTTGCAAATGTAAGGAAGAAACATTAAAAAAAGGAGAAATGGCAATAGTGATTACTGACGAATGTATTAATTGTGGAGCTTGTGAACCAGAATGTCCAAATAATGCAATTTACGAAGGTGGCGCTCAATGGGCTTGGTCAGATGGCACTTCCTTAAAAGGGATGATTACAACACTCAATGGAATATCTACAGATGCTGATCAACGCAATGAAGCCATCGAAGAAGATATATATTACATTGTTCCTGATAAATGCACAGAATGTCAAGGTTTCCATGACGAGCCACAATGTGCTGCTGTTTGTCCTGTTGACTGTTGTGTAGATGATCCAAATTACCGAGAAACAGAGGAACAACTTCTAAAAAAGAAGGATTTCATGCATTTGGGAGAATAAAATTAGACAACCTATATTCATCAAATCTTCGATAACTTTCTAAAGTCTTATTTTTTTATTCATATTTGTATTTATAAATTATCACATTCATCCGAAAGTTTTTTAAAATTTGATACAAAACATCCTGTATCGTCCTATTTGTAATAGTCAATAATCATAATGTGAGAAAAAAAGTCAAACAGTTAAAACATTTGGAGTTGTACCGTTGTCCACAAATCATCTTCTGGAGGAGGTTTCTCTGCTTTTTGGACAATCGGTCGGATAGTATTTATAACATAATCTAAGGAAAGATAGAATGGCAGACAAATTCTTATTTTTTCTACAAAGTTTGAAAAAGCCGTTTTCCCTGACACCCCAACTCTTCGTAAAAGTTCAAGTAGTAAATAGGTAATTAATGCAATAAATATTTGTGATTTTACTGCATTTTCAGAAGTTCCTATAAAAGTTTTGACATTGAGATTTTGTTTTAAAAGCTTGAAGAAAGTTTCTATATCCCAACGCCTTCTGTATAGTTCTGCAATTGTTGAAGCTTTCCAAGAAAGATTATTAGTTATAATTTCTATCGTTGTATTTTTCTCTTCATGGTAGGCTACAACCTTTCTGAATTTCATTTGATTTATCCCAACTTCTTTTGCTTTTTGTCCTGTCAAATAAATAATCTCGTCTATTAAAATATGTTGATCCTCATTTTCTGGAAGATCTAATTCTTCAGCTACTTCATAAACAGTGTTTTCTTTTATTCTTGTAACAAAAACATTTTGGGACAACACCCTAGCTTTAATGATGTTAAAATCCCAATATCCTTTATCTTCAACAATAATCGTATCCTTTGGGAAAACAATTTCTTCAAATCCTTTTCTGTCATGAATAGATGCATTAGTGATATTCACAAGGTTAGGCATCATCATCGCCTCATCCCATTGCGTATGGATTTTAATTCCTCCTTTTGCTGTCCGAAACTTTGCCCAATCAAAAAGCCCTAGACACACGCTAACTGTACTGCTATCACGAAGAAGAATAGTTTGATTTTTAACTTCTTCTACTACTTTTCGATGAGTATGTCTTTTCAATAAATTACCGTAGTAGCTTAACAAACTCATATACAGACTCTCAAAGACTTTGTGGCTACGTTTTTTATTCCCATCACTCATCGTTGATTTTGCAGGACTTTGTTTTAAGTCTAAGTCCCGAATAAAGGTTTTCGACACACCAATACCAACAGAAATATCCTCTAAAGTACTACATCGAGACAGCTGTCCGAACAAATTTGCAACAAGTTGGTCATAAGTCTTGTATTTATGGCATCCCTTGTCAGAATTATGCTGTTGAATAACTCTTGCTAATAAATGTTGAGGAATTAAGTCAATAATTTGACGAATTACAGGCTTATTGTTATTTTTGTTCCTACGAAACAGTCCCATTTCATTTGAATTTTGTCGTGATTTTCAAATTTAAGAAGACTGTTTCGGTTTTTTAATTTTTAATATGATTTTCTGAAAAAGTTTCGGATAGTTATG